>DASSEP010000054.1:0-30033 GCA_035695205.1 Jatrophihabitans sp.
CTGTGCCCGTGGCCGACGCTGTGCCCGTGGCCGACGCTGTGCCCGTGGCCGACGCTGTGCCCGTGGCCGACGCGGTGCCCGTGGCCGACGCTGTGCCCGTGGCCGACGCCGTGGCCGGAGCTGGCCGCGACCGATGAGTAGGGGCTCTGCGGCGCGGCATGCGCGACCCCGCCGTAGGCGAACAGCGCCACCACGGCAAGACCGACCGAACCGAGGGTTCGGCGTGCAGAAACCACAGCAAGGACCTCGCGCTTCGGGCGCCGGGCCGCGCGGACCGGCATCGCGTTAAGTACAGGTAAGACCTTACTCGTACTTTACCGACACCGCAGGACGAAAGTCCCGGCGGGTCCACTCCCCCGAGTGTCGGCGCTCCGACAGCGACTTTCCCGAAGTGAAATGATCGGCCGCACCGACCCCGGAGGTGCCGCGTGCGCTCATTCCATCTGGCTGCCGAGCAGCGGCACCTGGTGTGGGACAACAGCATCGCTCCCGCCGTCACGGTCGCCCCGGGCGACGAGATCACCCTGGAGCTTCGGGACTCGTCGGGCGACCAGCTCAGCCGCGACGATGACGACGCCGCGGTCGCCCGGCTGGACATGGCCGAGGTGAATCCGTGCACCGGCCCCGTCCACGTGGTTGGTGCCGCTCCGGGCGACGAACTCGTGGTGACCATCTTCGACATCGCGGTGCGCGACTGGGCCTGGACTGCCAACATCCCGCACTTCGGCCTGCTCGCCGCCGACTTCCCCGATCCGGCGTTGCGGATCTCGACGATCCGCGACGGACTCGTCACCCTGCCCTCCGGCGTCGAGATCCCCGCCCGGCCGATGATCGGCACCATCGGGGTGGCGCCGGGCACGCCCGGCCCGGCTCCGCTGCTCGTGCCGACCACATCCGGCGGCAACATGGACATCGCGCAGGTAAACGCGGGCACCGCGCTGCACCTGCCGGTCGCGGTGCCGGGCGCGCTCTTCTCGGCCGGTGATGCCCACAGCGTGCAGGGCGACGGCGAGGTGTGCGGCACCGGCGCGGAGACCGCCGCCACCCTGCACGTCCGGCTCGAGCTGCGCACCGGCGCGGGCACGCCGTCGCCCTGGTACGAGTGGGAGGAGCACGCCGGCCGCCGCGCGGCACCGGACGGAGCCCGCTGGGTGGCGACCACCGGCATCGGCCCGGACCTGTTCGCGGCCGCGGTCGAGGCGACGCGCCGCGCGGTGGATCTCGTGGCCGCCCGCACCACCCTGGCCCCCATCGACGCCTACCTCCTGCTGAGCCTGGTCGGCGAGCTGCGGGCATCAGAGATCGTCGACGCGCCGAACTGGGTCGTCAGCATGCACGTCCCCGCCCGCTACGTGGGCTGATCCCCATGCCGCCGCGTCCGGTCGTCGCCGTGGTGGGCCCGGGAGACGCCGACGTGCCGCCGGAGCTACTCGAGCTCGCGCGAGAAGCGGGCAGGCTGCTGGCCCAGAACGGCTTCGCGGTGGTGACCGGCGGGCTGGGCGGGGTGATGGCCGCAGCCGCACTCGGAGCGCGCCGAGAAGGCGGGCTGGTCATCGGGCTGCTGCCCGGCGGCGACCGGGCCGACGCCGGCGAGCACCTCAGCCCTCTCGACGTCGCGCTGCCCACCGGACTCGGCCAGGCCCGCAACGCGCTGGTCGTCGCCGCGGCCGATGCGCTGCTCGCCGTGGGCGGCAGCTGGGGCACCTTGAGCGAGATCGCGCTGGCCCGCCGCACCGGCACGCCCGTCGTCTGTCTGCGCGGCTGGCAGGTGCTCGACGCGGCCGGCGCCCCGGTCGCGCTCGACGTTGCCGCCTCCCCCGCCGACGCGGTCGCCGCGATCGCGCGGGCTCTGCGCTCCGATGGCTAGCGTGGCAACCGTGCACCCGCCCGTCGATTCGCGCTTCGACGCCGCCACCAGCCACTGGAGCCGCTGGCCCGTCGCCGACCTCGTCGAGGCCAAGGCCGGCCGGCGGATCAGCGTGGTGATCCCGGCCCGGGACGAGGCGGCGACGATCGGCGGCATCGTGGAGGCGATCCGCGAGGATCTCGTGCTGAAGACGCCTCTGGTCGATGAGCTCGTGGTGATCGATTCGGACTCCCGCGATGAGACCGCCGACATCGCCGCCGACCACGGTGCGAAGGTCTACGCGGCCCGTGAGATCCGTCCCGACCTCGGCAGCTTTCCGGGTAAGGGCGAGGCGCTGTGGAAGTCGCTGTTCGTCACCGGCGGCGACCTGCTCGTGTTCATCGACGCCGACCTGACCGGCTGGGGCACCCACTTCGTCACCGGGCTGGTCGGCCCCCTGCTGGCCGATCCGCGGGTCGAGCTCGTCAAGGGCTATTACGATCGCGTGCTTGACGACGGCAGCGGGGCCCAGGCGCCGCAGGGCGGGCGGGTGACGGAACTCGTCGCCCGTCCGCTGCTGAATCTGTTCTGGCCCGAGCTCGCGCACGTGGTGCAGCCCCTGGCTGGCGAATGGGCGATTCGGCGTGGCGTGTTCGCGCAGCTCGCCGTTCCGGTCGGCTACGGCGTCGAAATGGCTACGCTGCTCGACGTGTACAGCCGGGCCGGACTCCCCGCGGTCGCCCAGGTGGACCTCGGCGCCCGCGCGCACACCCACCAATCGGTGCACGACCTCGGCGTGATGGCCGCGGAGATCATCGCGGTCGCGGCCCGCCGAGGCGCGGGTCCCGTCCCTGACGAGCGGGTTGCGCAGCTGTGGCAGTTCGACCGGGCGGCGACGCCTCCGTGGCGCTCCCGCAAGATTCCCGTCCAGGAGCGCCCGCCGGCGGCGCAGATGGGCGCCTGATGCTCCGTCTCGGACGCCGGGTGTTCGACGACGACGCCCTGCTCGTCATGGCCATCGTCAACCGCACCCCGGACTCCTTCTACGACAAGGGCGCCACGTTCGAGTTCGATGTCGCGCTGCAGCGGGTGCACCAGGTCGTCGGTGAGGGCGCCGAGATCGTCGATATCGGCGGCGTCAAAGCTGCCCCCGGCGCGGCGGTCAGCGTCGAGGAGGAGATCGAGCGCACCGCGTCGTTCGTCGCCGCGGTACGAGCCGAGTTCCCGGACATCGTCATCAGCGTGGACACCTGGCGCGCCGAGGTCGGCGAGGCCGCCTGCCAGGCCGGCGCCGACCTGCTCAACGACGCCTGGGGCGGCTGGGACCCGGCGCTGGCCGGCGTCGCCGCCCGCCACGGCGCGGGGTTGGTGTGCACGCACGCCGGCGGCGTCGAGCCGCGGACCCGTCCGCATCGGATCGCCTACGACGACGTCGTCGCCGACATCCTCACCCGAACCGTCGGCGAGGCCGAACGGGCCGTGGCCCAGGGCGTCGACCGCGAGCGGGTGCTCATCGACCCCGGCCACGACTTCGGCAAGAACACCCGCCATTCGTTGGAGACCACCCGCCGGCTGGGCGAGTTGGTCGCCACGGGCTGGCCCGTGCTCGTCTCGCTGTCGAACAAGGACTTCGTGGGCGAGACGCTCGACCGGCCGGTCGGCGGCCGGCTCGTCGGCACGCTTGCCACGACGGCGGTCAGCGCGTGGTTGGGCGCGCGTGTCTTCCGCGCGCACAACGTCGCCGAGACGCGTCAGACGCTGGATATGGTCGCCTCGATCAGAGGCAGTCGACAGCCGGCGCGCAGCGTGCGCGGGCTCGCCTGAGCGGCCCGGCGGTGAGATCCGAGCCACGCCGGGAACCCGGACGGGCGCTGCGGCGACTGTTCGCAGTGATGACTCCTACACGGCGCGGATTCGCGCTCGGCGCGGTGACTGCGATCGCGGCACTCGTGCTGTCCGGGTGCAGCGGGAGTTCGCCGCCCACCGCCCCCGGACCCGGGGTCGGTCAACCGCTCGACGCGAAGCTGCCTGTCTCGGTGCTGCAGGCGCCGCTGGTGTCGTCGTCCGGCCACTGGTTCAACCTCGGCTCGCTGAACAAGGTGATCGTTCTCTCGGACATGATGACCTTGTGCCAGGAGTCGTGCCCGCTCGACACCGCCAACGTGGTCGCCGCCGCTCGGGCGGTCGACCGGGCCGGGCTGGCCGATCGGGTCGAGTTCGTCAGCCTCACCATCGACCCCGCCCGCGACACGCGAGCCCAGCTCGCCGCCTACCGCGCCCTGTACGAGCCCGCTCCCCCGAACTGGACGGTGGCCACGGCTCCGCCTGACGTTCTGCGACGCATCTGGAACACGCTCGGCGTCTACATCCAGAAGACGCGCGACAAGCCGCCGTTGCCGAAGAACTGGCGGACCGGCGCGCCGCTGACCTATGACCTGACGCATTCGGACGACGTCTTCTTCATCAACGCCGCCGGGCACGAGCGCTTCGTGCTGGACGGCATTCCGCACGTCGCGGCCGGAGCGCCGGTGCCGCGGGCGATCGCCCGGTACATGAACGACACCGGGCACGAGAACCTGAAGCACCCGAGCCCGCACGCCTGGACGCTGTCCGACGAGCTGCAGGTGCTGTCGTGGCTCACCGGCAAGGCGCTGCCGGCGCCGTCGCCCTCGGGTTGAGTCGGGGCCCCGTTACGGTACGGAAATGACGTTTTCCATCGTGGCCCGCTCCGACGACGGCGAGTCGTGGGGCGTGGCGGTTGCCTCGAAGTTTCTCGCCGTCGGGCAGGTCGTGCCCGCCGCGCACGCCGGCGTCGGCGCGCTCGCCACCCAGGCCGAGGCCAACGTGGCGTGGAAGCCCGCCGGGATGTCACTGCTCCAGGAGGGCATGCCGGCCCGGCAGGTCGTGCAGCGTCTCGTGGACGAGGACGAGAAGAGCGCGCATCGCCAGATCGGTGTCGTCGACGCGACGGGCGGCTCCGCCACGCACACCGGCGGCGAGTGTCTCGACTGGGCCGGCGGCATCGCCGAACCGGGCGTGGCGATCCAGGGCAACATCCTCGTCGGATCGCGGGTCGTCGAGGCGATGAAGCAGTCCTGGGACGCCACCGGCGGGCAGCCGCTCGCCCACCGCCTGCTCGCGTCGTTGGCCGCCGGGGACGCGGCCGGCGGCGACCGGCGGGGCCGGCAGTCGGCCGCCCTGCTCGTGGTGCGCGACGGTGCCGGCTACGGCGGGCTGGACGATGTGGCCGTCGACCTGCGCGTCGACGATCACGTCGAGCCGGTCACCGAACTCGCCCGGCTGCTCGACCTCAGCGACTTCTACCTCTCGGTGCCGCCGCCTGCGGATCGCGTGGCCGTGGACGCCGAGCTGGCTGCCGAACTCGACGAGCGCGCCCGCGCGCTCGGCGCCGCCGACTTCGCCGCGTGGGTGGGTACGCAGAACTACGAGATGCGCGTGGCCGAGGACTCGTCGTGGGTCGATCGACGGGTTATGGAAATCCTGCGCGCCGGCTGAGTTGGGCGCAGCGGGCTCACTCCCCGCAGTCGAACGTCGGGCCGGCGCTCGTCGGGACGGCGAGGTCGGCCCACACCGTCTTGCAGTGCGAGTGCCGGTCGACGCCCCACTGATCGGCAAGCGCGTCGACGATCGCGAGGCCCCGGCCGTGCGCGTCTCCGGGACTTGCCTTCTTCGGGCTCGGCATGCCGGGCGCGTCGTCGGTGGTTGCCACGGTCACCCGTGCTCGGTGCCCGTCGACGTCGAGGGCGAAGTAGTGCGCCTCGGTGCGCACGCAGTTGGTGACCAGTTCGGACACCACCAGCGAGACGTCGTCCACCTGAGTGTCGAGCGACGCGTACATCCCCGCTAGCTCAGCGGACACCCAGTCCCGCGCGACCCGCGCGGATTCGGGCACGCAGGGCAACTTGGTGGTGGCGGACACACACATACATCTCCAGGCAGCATCGGACGCCGGATACGGTCGGCTCCTACCTACCCAGGAATTCGCTGGGAATCGCGAAGCGCGCTGAGGCGAAGCACCGTGAATTCTTGGGTTCAGCGGCGTTCGTCCACCGAGCCGCGATGCACCGGCAGCCCGGCGGCGAGCCACGCTTCGACGCCGCCGACGATGTCCGTGGCGTCGAGCCCCAGATCACGCAGGGTGCGCGCGGCCAGACTCGAGCTGTACCCCTGCCGGCACGCGATGATCACGGTGGCCCCGCCGGCGGCCTCCGGGATGCACGCGTCGCCGCCCGGGTCGAGCCGCCACTCGAGCACGGTGCGGTCGATGACCAGCGCACCCGGTAACTCGCCCTGGTCCGCCCGCTGCCAAGGCGTTCGGGTGTCCACCAGCAGTGCCCCGGCGAGCTGCGCTCGGCGGGCCTGCTCGGGACTCATCCGCTGCCAGCCGCGGCGCGCCTCGCGCAGCAGGTCGTCGATGCGTGCAGTGGTGGCGGTCTCGGTCGGCAGCACGCCCCCGTCCTACCCGCTGCGCAGGAAAATCAGACGCCGCCGGTCAGTTCGCCCAACCGCTGTTGGCTCCGGCACCGGCCGCACCAGCGACCCCGGCTCGCTCACCACCACTGCAGGTAGATGTCGCGGGTCAGCCGCTCCAGCGGTTTCGCGTTGGGCGGCGTCCTCCCGTGCAGGTACCAGACGTCGTCGATCGTCACGCCGTTGTCCTGGGTCAGCGCGTTGAACGCGTCCGGGCTGGGCACGTACTGGGGACCCGCGGGCGTGCCGTAGCCGTCGTGGAACAGGCTGTAGAAGTTGCCGGTGCCGTTCTGGGTCACCAGCGCGCCGAAGCGCCCGGCCAGCCGGTAGCTCGCCGTGGGGGTGCGCCCGACGAATCCGGTCGCGCTCTGGGCGAAGCCGACGCCGCGCCCGTTCACCCTCGTCGTGACCAGCCACCGGGTGAGGCCGGTGCAGTGATGGCGCCGCAGGAAGTGCCGGACCGGCGCGCCGTAGGCATTCGGAAGGCATCTCTTGGCCTTCTTGCGCGCCCAGACCTTCAGCACGTAGCGGTGGTGGTTCGAGTGCACCACGACCGTCTCCAGCGGCTTCTGAGTCGACAGCCCAGCTCCGGCGGCACCCGCCGGCGCGGCGACGATCATCGGGACCACAGCGACGCACACGGCGAACAGGAGTACGAAGAGGCGGCGCAAAAGGCGCTGCGGGTGACAAAGGTCGGACATGCCGCACAGCTTGGCCCGTCCCTGCCCTGTTGTCCACGGACCATCGGCATGCCGCCGCCTTGCTCGCCGCGGCGATGTCGGCAACAGTTGCGCACATGCCCGACAGCAGTGAGCTGGTTCCCCCGTGCACGCTCGTGATCTTCGGCGCGTCCGGGGATCTGACGGCGCGCAAGCTGGTGCCGGCCATCGAGCGCCTGGCGACGTTCGACCGGCTTCCGGAGGCGTTCGCGCTGGTCGGGGTGGCGCGCAGCCAGATGACCGATGCGGAGTTCCGCTCCCGTTGCCGCGATGCCGCCAAGCGCCCCGAGGGGCCGTCGGCCCGGTGGGAGCGGCTGGTCTCGGGTGCCCGCTACGTCAGCGGCGGCTACGACGATCCGCAGACCTACGCGACCCTCGCCGGCGTGCTGGAGGAGCTGGATCGCAGCGCCGGCACGCAGGGCAACCGGGCGTTCTACCTGGCCACCCCGCCGAACCTGTTCGCCGAGGTGTCGGTGAATCTCGGCAAGGCGGGGCTGAACGTCGGCGGCGGCGACGGGTGGGCACGCATCGTGGTGGAGAAGCCGTTCGGCTGGGACGAGGCGTCCTCCCGCCAGCTCTACGTCGACATCGCGAGCGCGTTTTCCGAGAACCGCATCTTCCGCATCGACCACTACCTCGCCAAGGACACCGTCCAGAACCTGCTCGCGCTGCGTTTCGCGAACACGATCTTCGAGCCGATCTGGAACAGGACGTGGGTCGACCACGTGCAGATCACGGTGGCCGAGACCCTCGGCGTCGGCGAGCGCGGCGGCTTCTACGAGAAGGCCGGGGCGATGCGCGACATCGTCCAGAACCACGTCCTGCAGGTGTTGTCGCTGTTCCTCATGGAGCCGCCGACGTCGTTCCACCCGGAGGCGATCCGCGACGAGAAGGTGAAGCTGCTGCGCGCGATCCGCACCTGGGACGAGCCGGCGGAGATCGCCGCGAACGCGGTGCGCGGCCAGTACACCAGGGGCGGCACCCGCGACGAGTTGATGCCGGGATATCGCGAGGAACCCGGAGTCGACCCGCTCAGCGCCACGGAGACCTTCGTGGCGCTGCGGCTGTTCATCGACAACTGGCGCTGGGCCGGCGTCCCGATCTACGTGCGGACGGGCAAGCGGCTGCCACGGCGGATCACCGAGGTGGCGATGCACTTCCAGCGGCCGCCGCAGCTTCCGTTGTTCCCGCGCAGCGAAGCGGCCGAGGAACCGGACGCCCTGGTCGTCCAGTTGCAGCCCGAGGAGGGGTTGAGCCTCCGCTTCGGCGCCAAGGTGCCAGGGCTGGCCTACGAACTGCGCAAGGCGTCGATGGACTTCTCCTACAACGCCGGCTTCGAGGGGCACTACCCGGAGGCCTACGAGCGCGTGATCCTCGACGCGCTGCGCGGCGACCCGACGTTGTTCATCCGCGCCGACGAGGTGGGTCGGTCGTGGCGGATCGTGGATCCGATACTGCGTTACTGGACCGACGACACCTCCCCCATCCCCCAGTACCAGGCGGCGACCTGGGGCCCGCGCGAGGCGATCGACCTGCTCGAGCGTGACGGCAGGTATTGGCGACACCGCTGACCCGGGTGCTTGTCCGGGTCCGTGCCCCCTGGTAGAACTCGTTCTGCCACGCGCCGGTCGCACCGTGCGGCGGCGCATTTTCGAATCGGGGGATCGAAGAATGACCGACAATGACTCGTCGCGCGGCAAGCGCCGCGGCTACCTGATCGGTTTCGCCGCCACCCTGGGTGTGGCCGCAGCGATCGTCACACCTGTCGTGGTCGACAGCTCCGCGGTCCCGGCGGCCAAGGTGACGGTGTGCCACCGCACCGACTCCGAGACCAACCCTTACGTCAAGATCGTGGTGTCGGCGAACGCTGCGTACCACGGGCACTACCTGAAGCACCAGGGCGACGGTGTCTGGTCGCCGACGCACCCCAAGAAGCCCAAGTGGGGCGACATCATCGCGCCGTTCACCTACAGGGGCCAGAGCTACCAGCTGAACTACAGCGACAACGCCGCCGGCAAGACGATCTTCGACAACGGGTGCAGCGTGACGGCGCCCGTCCCGAGCAGTTCGGTCCCGGGCAGCGGCCCGGCCACCGGCACCGCCTGATCTCGAGCGACCCCTTCTCGCACCGGCAGCGCCCTCGGGCGTCGCCGGTGTGGGAAGGGCGGCGGACGAGTCGACCTGTAAGCCGGATCCTGTCCCCGGCGAACCGGGGGACGGCCATCCATCTAGGCCTGCCGTCGCCGACAGGCTCGAGCGATCTACCCGCAGGCTCGGACGGGCCGCCCTCGAACGCCTGCGCGAGCCGGCGAACCGGCTCTTCTTGATCTTGCTCCGGGTGGGGTTTACCGAGCCGCTCCGGTCACCCGGAACGCTGGTGGTCTCTTACACCGCCGTTTCACCCTTACCGGCTGCCGGTTGCCCAGCCGCCGGCGGTCTGTTTTCTGTGGCACTTTCCCGCGGGTCGCCCCGGGTTGCTGTTGGCAACCACCCTGCCCTGTGGAGTCCGGACTTTCCTCGACACCGCCACTGGGGCGCTACCGCGGCCGTCCGGTCGGCTCGTCCGCCGCAATCGAAATACTACTGCCGACCGCGCGCGGGCCCTCCGATCGCACAACGCGCCGTGCGGGCGACACGATCCGCGATCAGATCGCCGTCGGGTCACTAGATTGAGGCCATGCCTGAACCCACCGGGAGCGCCCTCGCCGCCGTCCGCGAACGGCGCGCGCAGCTGCGCGACAAGTACCTACGGCCGAAACCCGAGCGTCCGGCCACGACCGCCCGGGGCATCCACCACGCCGCGTTCGTGTGCGGGGACGTCGAGGAGACGATCCGCTTCTACCAGGACTTCCTCGGCTTCCCGCTGGTGGAACTCGTCGAGAACCGCGACTATGCCGGCTCCAGCCACTTCTTCTTCGACATCGGCAACGGCAACCTGCTCGGCTTCTTCGACTTCCCCGGCCACGAGCACGAGCCGTACAAGGAGACGATCGGCGCTCTGCAGCATCTCGCGATCTCGGTGACCTCCGAGCAGTTCGAGGCAGCCCGGACCAAGCTCGAGGAGCGCGGTGTGGCCTATCTCGGCCCGGACCGCGGCGCCGACGACTCCCTGTACTTCCGCGACCCGAACGGCATGGGCATCGAGCTGTACCGCGAGGTGCTCGGCCACTTCGAGGGAAGCGAGCTGCTGTAGTGCCCGGTGCGGCCGCGGAGGTCATCGCGGTCGTGCTGCTCGCACTCACCCTCGGCTTCGCCGTGTTGCGCCCGCACGGGTACAGCGAGGCGGTCGTGGCGGTGCCCAGTGCGGCGCTGCTCGTCGCGCTCGGCATCGTCCCGCTCGGCGCGGCGGGCGAGAGGCTGCGCGAGATCGGCCCCACCGTCGGGTTCCTGGCCGCCATCCTGCTGTTCGGGCACCTGTGCGCCGAGGCCGGCGTGTTCGACTACCTCGCCGGGCGGGCAGCGGTCGCCAGCCGCGGCCTGCCGCAACGGCTGCTACTGCTCGTGGTGGTGCTGGCCGCCGCGACCACGGCGACTCTCACCCTCGACGCGACAGTTGTGCTGCTCACCCCCGTCGTGCTGGCGACGACCGCGAGATTGGCGGTGCCGGCACGCCCGCATGCATATGCCTGCACCCGGCTCGCCAACAGCGGTTCGCTGCTGCTGCCGGTGTCGAACCTGACCAACCTGCTCGCGTTCGCCGCCGCGGGGCTGTCCTTCGGGCGGTTCACCGCCCTCATGGCGCTGCCCTGGGTGCTCGTGTGCGCGGCCGAGTGGCTCGGGCTGCGCTTGTTCTTCCGTAGTGACCTGGACGCCGACGTTGCCGGCAACGGCCGGCGCCCCGAGCCGGCCGCGAGCCGGGCGGCACCCCGCTACGCGCTCGGCGTGCTCGTCACCACCGTGGCGCTGTTCGTGCTGGCGTCCTCGCTGCACGTCTCACCGGCCTGGGCGGCGCTGGCCGGCTGCGTCGCGCTGCTCGTGCCGCGGGTGGTGCAGCGCCGGGACGTGTCGCCGCGACGGCTGGTTGCCGAGGCCGCCCCCGGCTTCTGCCTGTTCGTGCTGGCGCTCGCCGTCGTCGTGGACGGGGTGACGCGGCACGGGCTCGGCGCAGCACTGGGCCACCTCGTCCCGTCCGGCGCGACCTTGCTCGCCCTGCTCGGCGTCGCCGCGCTGGCGGCCGCGCTCGCCAACCTGGTCAACAACCTGCCGGCCACCCTCGCGCTGGTGCCGATCGTGGCCGCGAACCCGGCCGCGGTGCTGGCCGTGCTGATCGGGGTGAACATCGGCCCGAACGCCACCTACCCGGGGTCGCTGGCCACCTTGCTGTGGCGGCGTCTGCTGCCGGCCGCCGACAAGCCCCGCGCCGCCCAGTTCCACCTGCTCGGCTGGCTGACCGTCCCGGTGCTGCTGGTGATCGCGACGGTGGCGCTGTGGGCCGGGCTGCGGGCGATCGGCACCTGACCCGCCCGGGTCACCAGAGGTGGTCGAGGTGGCCGGTGTCGTTGACCAGCCGCACCGACGAGCTGCCGTCGGCGAAGTAGTCCAGCGTCGAGATCGACGCCGTATCGAGGTGGATGCGGAACAGCGCGCTCGGCGGCGCGTCGAGCGCCAGCCGGAGGAGCGTCTTGATCGGGGTCACGTGGGTGACTGCCACGACGGTCTGCTCGGAGTGCTCTGCGATCACCGCCTCCCGCGCGCGGCGCACCCGCCGGGCTACCGCGGCGAACGACTCGCCCCGCGGCGGTGCGACGTCGGGCGAGGACGTCCAGGCGGCGAACTCCTCGGGGTAGCGGGCCCGCGCTTCTGCGACGGTGAGCCCTTCGAAGGCCCCGAAATCGGTCTCGGCGAGATCGTCCACCTCGCGCACGGGCAGGTGGAGCCGTTCCGCGATCAGTTCCGCGGTCTGCAGCGCCCGCGACAGCGGTGAGCTCACCACGGCGGCCACGCCGGGCAGCAGGGCGACTCGCTCGGCGAGCGCACGGGCCTGAGTGCGGCCGGTTTCGTCGAGCGGCAGGTCGTTGCGTCCGGAGAACCGCTTCTCGGCCGAGTGCGCCGTCGCGCCGTGCCGGACGAGCACGAGTCGCGTGGGCGGGCCGCCCGGCGGCACCCAGTTGGCCGGGACGCCGGGCGCCGGCTTCCTGGCGTCGACCGGTTTCCCGGCGGCGCGATCCATCGCCTCGTTCGCGAGGCGGTCGGCGTGCGTGTTGCGCTCGCGAGGGATCCACTCGTAGGTGACGTCGTCGAATCCGCGAGCCAGCTCGGCCGCCTCCCGGGCGAGCGGGCGCATCGACGGGTGCTTCACCTGCCAGCGTCCGGACATCTGTTCCACGACAAGCTTCGAGTCCATACGCACGGCAACCCGCTGCGCTCCCAGCTCGCGGGCAGCGGTGAGCCCGGCGATCAGCCCGCGGTACTCGGCGACGTTGTTCGTGGTGGTTCCGATCGACTCGCTGCGCTCGGCGAGGACGTCCCCGGTGGCCGGATCGACGACGACGGCGCCGTAACCCGCCGGTCCGGGGTTCCCGCGCGAACCGCCGTCGGCCTCGACGACGACGTGCTCCACCCGTGTCACAGGCCGGATTCGCCGGTGCGGACCAGGACGGCGCGACAGTTGTCGCAGCGCACCACGGCATCAGGCGCGGCCGTGCGCAGGGCGGACAGCTCGCTGCCGGATAGCTCGATGTGGCACCCCTCGCACCGGCGCTGCTTGAGCATCGCGGCGCCGGTGCCGCTGTGCGCCCGCGCCCGCTCGTAGAGCGCGAGCAGCTCGGCGGGCAGTTCGGCGGCGATACGTTCCCGTTCCGGCAGGCGCTCGGCCGTTGCCGCGTCGATCTCGGCGAGCGCGGCGTCGCGGCGGCCCTCGAGTTCGCGCTGTTCGGCGAGCACGGCCTGGTGGCGCTGCTGCGCCCCGGCGAGCACGGTGGCCGCCTCCTCGGCACGTTCCATCACGTCGAGCAGCTCGTCCTCGAGCGTCGACTGGCGGCGGGCCAGAGTCGCGATCTCGTGCTGCAAACCCTCCAGCTCCCGCGCCGGCAACCCCCCGGCCTGCAGCCGCGCCTCGTCCCGGCTGGCGCGGTTCCGGACCGTCTCCACGTCGCTTTCCAGCCGTCGCTGCTCGAGATCGGCGTCGGCAGCGGCGGTCTGCGCGTCGATCACCTCGTTGTGCAGCGCCGCGGCGTTCTTCTCGTGTTCGGCGATGGCCGCGAGCTCGGGGAGGTGCCGGCGCCGGTGGGCGAGCTGGGCGAGGGCGGTGTCGGCGGCCTGCAGGTCGAGCAGGCGCAGCTGGATGGCGGGGTCGGCGTTCACGTGCTGAGTCGGCTCACTTCTCGAAGGACAAGGACGGGGCGTGCAGGGTCCAGGGATCGGTGACCGTCGTGGACACCCGGATGTCGGCAGGTTCCACCGTAGTGCCGAAGCGCTCGCGTAGGGCTGTGGCCAGCGCGTCGAGCCACGGTGCCTCGGTGGCCCAGTGCGCCGCGTCGACCAGCGCCATGCCGGCTCTGCCGCGCTCGGTGACTGCCTCGACGACGTGGTGGTGCTTGAGGTCCGCGGTGAGGAAGGCGTCCACGCCGGCGGCGCGGGCGAGTTCGGCCAACGACCCGCAGGAACCGCCCGCGACGGCGACGGTGTGCACCCGCCGGTCGGGATCGCCGGCGGCGCGCACTCCCCAAGCGGTGGCCGGCAGCAGGCGAGCCGCGTCGTCGACGAACCGGGCGAGGGTCGTCGACTCGGCCAGCTCGCCGACCCGGCCGATGCCGCGGGCGCCGGGCAACGGGGCCTGGGCGAACAGGTCGAAGGCGGGTTCCTCGTACGGGTGCGCTGCGCGCAGGGCGGCGAGCACCGTGCCGCGCAGCCGGCGCGCGAGCACCATCTCGACCCGGGTCTCGGCGACCCGCTCGACCGCGCCCACCTCGCCGATCGCCGGCTGCGCGCCGTCGAGGGGCCGGAACGTGCCGGTGCCCTGCGTCGTCCACGCGCACCGCTCGTAGTTCCCCAGTCGTCCCGCGCCTGCCGCGGCGAGCGCGTCCACCAACCGCTCGGCATCGTCGACCGGAACGAACGCGACCAGCTTGTCCAACGGTTCGTCGTCGGCGTGCTGCAGAGGACGGAGATCGCGCAGCCCGAATCGTTCCGCGAGCGCGTCGGAGACGCCCGGGGCGGCGACGTCGGCGTTCGTGTGGGCCACGAAGTGCGCGACGCCGGCGCGCACCATGCGGTGCACCAGGGCGCCCTTGGGGTCGTCCGCGGGGACGCCGTGCACCCCGGTGAGCAGCAGCGGGTGGTGTGTCACGAGCAGTTGGGCGCCGATGCCGATTGCCTCGTCGACCGTCGCCGGCACCGGGTCGACGGCGAGCAGGATCCGCTCGACCGGCTCGTCCGGATCGCCGCACACCAGCCCCACCGCGTCCCACGGCTCCGCCCAGCGGGGGTCGAACCAGCCGTCGAGGGCCTCGATCACATCGCCGATCCGGATCGCGCCGCGCACGCACGCGAACCTACCGCGAGCCCGCCGAAGCGCGCCCGAGCGCGTAGCCTGTGTGCGGTCACCGAGGCCAGGAGGAACGATGCTGCTGTTCGACGGGGCGCTGGGCCTGCTCGCCCTCGCCGTGTGGATCTTCTGCATCGTCGACGTGATCACCACCCCCGAGCACCAGGCGCGCAACCTGCCGAAACTCGTGTGGCTGCTGATCGTGTTGTTGTTCGCCGACATCGGCAGCATCGTGTGGCTGGTCGCGGGACGGCCGTGGCCTGCCAGGTCACTGTCCCCGTCGGCAGCGCATCCCGCGAAGTTGCCCTCGCGCACCCCCACCCGTCCGGTCGCCCCGGACGATGATGAACAATTCCTCGCTGGACTGCGTGCCCGTGCTGAAGAGCAGCGACGACGCGCCGAAGAAAAGGGTCGAGATGTTCAGCAGGACGAGCCCCCTGCGCCGACGGCATGAGCCGCCGGCCGCCGGCGCGCGCGGCCGACCGGCTCGAGCCCCTGACGCTCCCGCCTGCCGCGCCGTGCAGCAGGGTGCAGAGCCGTCCGAGGCGATGACATGACCCGTTCCCAGCTCTCCGACGCTGGGTCTGAGGAGCAGCAGTCGCAGATCGTCACCGACGCGGCCATGGAAACGCTGCTCGACGACATCCGCAAGCTGCTCGACGTCGACACTGCCGCCATCCTCCTCCTGGACGAATCGGAGCAGTTCCTCGTCGCCACCGCGGCCCGCGGTATCGAGGAAGAGGTCCGGCAGGGCGTCCGGGTACGCGCCGGGCTGGGCTTCGCGGGGCGCATCGCGGCCGAGCGGCGCCCGGTGATCATCGACCGCGTCGCCACCTCCAACGTCGTCAACCCGCTGCTGCTGCGCCGGGGCATCGTCTCGATGCTGGGCGTCCCGCTGATGTCCGACGGGCAGCTGCTCGGCGTCCTGCACGTTGGCGTGCTGCACGCACGGCAGTTCGTCAACGAGGACGTCGCGACGCTCACCCGGGCCGGCGAACGAGTGGCCGACGTGATCGTGCGCCACCGCAGCTTCGTCGACCGCACGGCGGCCCGCGCGCTGCAGAACAGCCTCGCCCCGCGACTTCCCGACATCCCCGGCATCGAGCTCGCCGCCCGCTACGTCCCCGGCAGCCAGTACGGCGTCGGCGGCGACTGGTACGACGTGTTCGTGCTGCCCCAGGGCGGCGCCATCGGCATCACCATGGGCGATGTGATGGGCCACGGCCTGCACGCGGCCACCGTCATGGGCCGGGTACGCAGCGCGCTGCGCTCCTATGCGCTCGAGGACGACAACCCCGCCAGCGTGCTGCAACGCCTCGACCGCAAGATGCAGCACTTCGAACCGGGGCTGATCGGCACGGTCGAGTACGGGATGCTCGAGCCGGAGACCGGCGAGCTGCGCATCTCGTCGGCCGGGCACCTGCCGCCGGCGCTCACCACCGGCAATCAGCACGCCGCGCTGATCGACGTGCCCATCGATCCGCCGATCGGCGTCGTCAGCGGCGCCAAGCGGCGCTTCGGCCAGGCCACGGTGGGTGAGGACGCCCTGCTGTGTCTGTTCACCGACGGTGTCGTGGAGCGCCGCGCCGGCGATCTCGACGAGGATCTCGGGCGTTTGTGCCGCACCCTCGCCGATCCGTCACTGCACACCGCCGAGGGCGCCTGCGCCGAGATCATGTCGGTCATGCTCCAGAACCGCGAGCCGCAGGACGACGTGTCACTTCTGGTGCTGCGGCGCCTGCTCGGGACGGAGTAGCCCCTCGCCGCAGCCCGCTGCGAACAGCAGGCACGGTGGGCGTTACTGGGATCGAACCAGTGACCGCTCGGGTGTAAACCGAGTGCTCTCCCGCTGAGCTAAACGCCCCTGCGCGACTGTTACCCACCTCAGGCGCCGCGCGGATCAGGGTACTAGCGCCTTTGGCGCGCCCGGCACGTACGGTGGCCGCGATGAACACTCCCGACCCGCACGACCGGAGCGCAGTAGTGCGGCAGGATCGGGCCATGCCCGCATTCGACGCCGCCTACTGGGACGAGCGCTACCGCGACAAGGCGACCGTCTGGGGTCTCGCGCCGAACCGCTTCGTCGAGCAGGAGGTGGCCGATCTTCGCCCCGGCCGGGCCCTCGACCTGGCGTGCGGTGAGGGCCGCAATGCCCTCTGGCTCGCCTCGCGGGGGTGGACGGTCGTGGCGGTGGACTTCTCCGCCGTCGCGGTCGAGAAGGGCCGGGCCGGTGCCGCCCAACTGGATCACCCGGAACGCATCGACTGGCGCGTGGCCGACGCGACGACCTTCCAGCCGGACACCCCCGTTGACCTGGCCCTGCTGTGCTACCTGCAGGTGGCACCGCAGGCGCGTCGTGCCGCGGTCAGCCGGGCGGCGTCCGCCCTGGCGCCCGGTGGCGAGCTGCTCGTCGTCGCGCACGACTCCCGCAATCTGACCGACGGCACCGGCGGCCCGCAGGACCCGAGGGTGCTGTACACCGCGGCCGATCTCGCCGGCGACCTCGCCGGCACCGACCTGGTGATCGACAAGGCCGGTGAGGTGCTGCGTCCGGTCGATGGCGCCCCGCGGCCGGCCATCGACACACTGCTGCGGGCACACCGGCCGCCGCAGCCGATGAACGCCGGCTGAGCCGCGACCCAACAGCCGCTGAACAAGGTCTTCAACGGCCCGCTGCGGGCAGTTACTGTCGAGCGACGCCGAGCAGCAACCCGCTCCGGCCCGATCGACGCGGAGCCCGCGGTGTCTGCTCCTTCGCTTTCCCGCCAGTCACCTCAGGGTGCAGCGCAGACCGAAGCGCGCCACCTCGTCCAAATGCCCTCGATCGGGCGGTGCGCCCGCACGGCGGGATCGCACCTGATCGAGGGCGTCGTGATCCCGGGCGTGACCTTCTATGCCGTGCTGCAGACCGTCAGCCTGCGCTGGGCGCTGATCGCGTCGCTGCTCTGGGCGTATCTGGTGATCGGCATCCGCCTGGCCCGGCGCGAGCGGGTGCCCGGGGTCCTGCTGCTCAGCGCCGGCCTGATCACCGCGCGCACCGGCCTGGCGCTCTGGGCGAACAGCACCTTCGTCTACTTCGTCCAGCCCAGCCTCGCGAACATCTGCGTCGCGCTGTTACTCCTCGCCTCGCTGGTGCCCGGCAAACCGCTCACGCGCCGGCTCGCCGACGACTTCTGCTCGCTGCCGGCGAGCTTGGACGCCCATCCCCGGGTCGGGCGGTTCTTCATGCGGTTGACGGTCCTGTGGGCGTTCGTCTGTGCTGTCAACGGCGGCGCGAGCCTGCTCCTGTTGCTGCACGAGTCGCTCGGCTCGTTCCTCGCGCTGCGCGCCGTCGTGTCCTACGGCCTCCTGGCGGTCGGGATCGCGGTGTCCACGCTGTGGTTCCGCGCGACGCTGCGTGGCGAGGGCCTGCAGCTCGTCTTCGGCCACTGAACCATCGGGCGAGCTGTCGGCGTGGCGCTACCAGCATGGCTGCGCCGGCACCCGGTGCGGTGGTCGCTGCTCGTCGCCATCCTCGTTGTGGCCGGCTTGTTCCTCGCGCCGCGCACGAGCCAGGCCCTGCAATCAGTGCACCGGCTCGGCGGGGCGGACTGGGGATGGCTGTCGGTCGCCCTCGGCGCCGAGATCGCCTCGCTGATCGCCTTCAGCCTGGTCACCTGGACGCTGCTCGTGCCCGGCGCGCGACCGCGCTTCTGGCGGGTGCTGCGGCTCGACCTGGTGACCGTCGCGTTGAGCCACTCGGTGCCGGTGGGCTCGGCGGCCGGCACCGCGTTGGGCTTCGAACTGCTGACCGAAGAGGGCGTCGACCCGGTGCAGGCCGGATTCGTCAAGGTGTCGCAGTCGCTGCTGTCCGGCGTCCTGCTCGAAGTTCTGCTCGCCGGTTCGCTGTTCGCCCGATTGGTGTTCTACGGCCCGTCGGCCGATGCCGTCGCGCTGGCCGGGGCCGGCGGGGCGCTGCTCGTGCTCGTCGCCGGCTTCGCGGGTCTGCTGGCCTACCGGCCGTCGTCCATCCAGAAGGGCGCCGGCGCCCTGCTCGGCCGGCTCCCGCGGGTGGAACCCGACGACGTGGTCCGTGTGATCGGCGAGCTGTCCGAGCGGCTGCGGGAGCTGATCAGGACGCCGGTGCGGCTCGGCTGGGCGTGCGTGTGGTCGCTCGGGCACTGGCTGTTCGACCTGCTGTCGCTGTGGGCCGCGCTGCGCGCCTTCGGAGCCCCGCCGTCGGGCGTGCTGCTCACCGTGGCCTTCTGCGTCGCCCAGGTGGCCGCCTCGTTGCTGATCAGCCCGGCGGGTCTCGGCGTGGTCGAGAGCTCGCTGATCCCGCTGCTGGAGGGTTTCGGCACCTCCGCCGAGGTGGCTGTGCTCGGCGTACTGAGCTGGCGGCTGCTCAACTTCTGGTTGCCGCTGCCCGTCGGCGGGCTGGCCTACCTGGGCATCCTGGACAGCCGCCGACGGCGGCCTCCGCGGACCGAGCCCGCGCCGCCGGCCCCGGCCGCCTGAAGGCGGCGCCGTTCAGAGGGCCTTGATGGCCGCCTGCCACGCGGCCGGGTCGCGGCCCTCGCCCGGCATGTTCAGCTCGGCGAAGCGCACGATCCCGGCCTTGTCGACGAGGAAGGTGCCGCGGTTGGCGATGCCGGACTTCTCGTTGAACGCGCCATAGGCCTGGGCCACCGCACCGTGCGGCCAGAAGTCGGACAGCAGCGGGAACTCGTAGCCCTCGCGCTCGGCGAAGATCTTGTGCGAGTACACCGAGTCGACGCTGATCGTCAAAACCTGGACGGCGTCGTTCTGGAACGTCGGCAACTCGTCCCGGACCCGGCACAGCTCGCCGGTGCAGATCCCGGTGAACGCGGCCGGGTAGAAGACGATCAGGACGGCCTTGTTGCCGCGGAACGACGAGAGCGTGACCTGTTCGTTGTTCTGGTCCCTGAGCGTGAAATCCGGGGCCTCGTCGCCCACGGCGACCTTCAGGCCGGCTCCGGCATCGGTCATTTCTTGCCTCCTGGTGATCTGCGGCCGACAAGCCGGGCCGCCGACCAGTCGTCGCCGATCGTGGCGATCGAGGTCTGCGACAACCCGGCGATCGAGGCCGCCTCGGCGATGTCGGACGGCTCGACATAGTTGTCTCGCCCGCGTTTGGGGGTGAGCAGCCAGATGTAGCCGTCGTCGGCGAGCGGAGCGATCGAGTCGACGAGCAGGTCGACCAGATCGCCGTCACCGTCGCGGTACCAGAGCAGCACGACGTCGACCACCTCGTCGGTGTCGTCGTCGACCATCTCCTCGCCGATACGCTCGACGACGGATCCGCGCAGATCCTCGTCGACGTCGTCGTCGTAGCCGGACTCCATGACGATCATGCCGGGCTTGAGTCCCAAGCGCTCGGCCGTACCCGCTCCGTTTCCGGGCGGGGAGGTCGGGCTCACTGGCGAGATCCTCCCTAGGTCAACAGGCGGCGATTTCCCCGCCCCGTAATCCTGCATTACCCATCGGTGCCGCTCCAGCCGACCCTAGCCGCTCGGCGAAGGTGTTGACTGGAGGGAGCAATGCCACGAGCAAGGCAAGAAGGAGAACGTCCGTGACCCGGGACCGTTACAGCATCATCACCGACGGGCTGCCCAACCAGCTCCCCGACATCGACCGCGAAGAGACCCGCGAATGGCTCGAATCGCTGGACGCCGCGATCGACTCGGACGGCAGGCAGCGCGCCCGTTTCCTCATGCTGAAGCTCCTGGAACGGGCCCGCGAACGGCAGGTCGGCGTGCCCGGGCTGCGCAGCACCGACTACATCAACACGATCGCGCCGGAGCGTGAGCCGTGGTTTCCGGGTGACGAGCACATCGAGAGGCGTATCCGGGCCTACATCCGCTGGAACGCGGCGATCTCGGTGTCGCGGGCGAACAAGATGGTAGGCGTCGGCGGCCACATCGCCACCTACGCGTCGGCCGCGTCGCTGTACGAGGTGGGGTTCAACCACTTCTTTCGGGGCAAGGATCTCGCCGGCGGCATGGGCGACCAGGTGTACTTCCAGGGCCACGCAGCCCCGGGCATCTACGCCCGCGCGTTCCTCGAGGGGCGGCTGACCGAGCAGCACCTCGACGCCTTCCGGCAGGAGAAGTCCCGCGCGCCGTACGGGCTGTCGTCCTACCCGCACCCGCGCCTCATGCCGCAGTTCTGGGAGTTCCCCACCGTCTCGATGGGTATCGGCCCGATCGGCGCGATCTACCAGGCCCGGTTCAACCGGTACCTGAACGCCCGGGGCCTCGCCGACACGTCCGGCTCGCACGTCTGGGCCTTCCTCGGCGACGGCGAGATGGACGAGATCGAGTCGCTCGGCGCGATCGGCGTCGCCGCCCGCGAGGAGCTGGACAACCTCACGTTCGTCATCAACTGCAACCTGCAGCGCCTCGACGGGCCGGTGCGCGGCAACGGCAAGATCATCCAGGAGCTGGAGGCCTACTTCCGCGGCGCCGGCTGGAACGTCATCAAGGTGATCTGGGGCCGCGACTGGGATCCGCTGCTCGCCAAGGACGGCGACGGCGTGCTGGTCAACAAGATGAACACCACGCCGGACGGCCAGTACCAGACCTACAGCGTCGAGAGCGGCGCCTACATCCGCGAGCACTTCTTCGGTGACGACCCGCGGCTGCGCAAGATGGTCGAGGACCTCTCCGACGACGACCTGCGCAAGCTGTCGCGCGGCGGGCACGACTACCGCAAGGTGTATGCGGCGTTCGAGGCGGCGCGCAACCACGTCGGCCAGCCGACCGTGATCCTCGCCAAGACCATCAAGGGGTGGACGCTGGAGTCCTTCGAGGGCCGCAACGCCACCCACCAGATGAAGAAGCTGACCACCGCCGACCTCAAGGCGTTCCGCGACCGGCTGTACCTGCCGATCTCGGACAAGGAGCTCGAGGCCGACCTGCCGCCGTACTACCACCCGGGCGAGAAGTCCGACGAGATCCAGTACATGATGGAGCGGCGGGCCGCGCTCGGCGGCGCACTGCCCAAGCGGGTCGTGCGTGCCAAGCCGCTGCCGCAGCCCGGCGACAAGGTGTACGAGGAGTTCCGCCGCGGGTCCGGCAAGCAGCAGGTCGCCACGACGATGGCGACGGTGCGGCTGTTCAAGGACCTCATCAAGGACAAGGAGATCGGCGCGCGGTTCGTGCCGATCATTCCCGACGAGGCGCGCACCTTCGGGCTCGACGCGATCTTCCCGTCCGCGAAGATCTACTCGCCGCACGGCCAGGAGTACGACGCCGTCGACCGCGAGCTGCTGCTCTCGTACAAGGAGTCGACGACCGGGCAGATCCTGCACGAGGGGATCTCCGAGGCCGGCTCCACCGCCTCGCTGACGGCGGCCGCGACGTCCTACGCCACGCACGCTACGCCGATGATCCCCTTCTACATCTTCTACTCGATGTTCGGCTTCCAGCGCACCGGCGACCAGTTCTGGGCGCTGGGCGACCAGCTCGGCCGCGGCTTCGTGCTGGGCGCCACGGCCGGGCGTACCACGCTGACCGGCGAGGGGTTGCAGCACGCCGACGGGCATTCGCTGCTGCTCGCGTCGTCCAACCCGGCATGCGTGGCGTACGACCCGGCGTGGGCGTACGAGATCGCGCACATCGTCAGGGCCGGCCTGAAGCGCATGTACGGCGTCGGCGCGTTCGACACCGCCGAGGTCACCGACCACGACGTCTTCTACTACCTGACGATCTACAACGAGCCGATGGTGCAGCCCGCCGAGCCCGCCGACCTCGACGTCGACGCGCTGCTGCGCGGCATGTACCGCTACTCCCCCGGCCTCTCGGGCAACGACCGGCCGCGGGCGCAGCTGCTCGCCTCGGGCGTGGCGATGCCGTGGGCGCTCGAGGCGCAGCACCTACTGGGCGAGGCGTGGGGCGTGGACGCCGACGTGTGGTCGGTGACGTCGTGGAACGAGCTGCGGCGCGACGCAGTGCAGTGCGAGGAGCACGCCCTGCTGCACCCCGGCGAGGAGGCGCCCGTACCGTTCGTCACCTCGTCGCTGGCCGACACGAGCGGTCCCGTGGTGGCGGTGTCGGACTTCATGCGCGCCGTCCCCGACCAGATCGCCCGCTGGGTGCCCAACGATTACGTCTCGCTGGGTACTGACGGGTTCGGTTTCGCCGACACCCGCGGCGCGGCCCGCCGGTACTTCCACGTCGACGCGCAGTCGATCGTGGTCGCGGTGCTGGAGCGGCTCGCCCGCAGCGGGGACGTCAAGGCCGAGGCGCCGCGAGAGGCGTTCGAGCGCTACCAGCTCGACTCGGTGACCGCGGCCGGCGTCGGCACGATCGGCGGCGACGCGTGACGGTCATCAAGATCAACGCAATCACCGTGGAGGAGGGCAGCGGCGACGAGCTCGCGCACCGGTTCGCCGCGCGAGCCGGCGCAGTCGACGACCAGGACGGGTTCGAGGGCTTCGAACTGCTGAAGCCGACCGACGACCGCGCGACGTGGCTGGTGCTGACCCGCTGGCGCGACGAGGAGTCGTTCCAGGCCTGGATCAACTCGCCGGCGTTCGCCCACGGACACCGGTCGGCCGCCGAGCGCGACGGCGGCGACGCGCCCCGCCCGGTCGGCGTGCACAGCGAGCTGTGGAGTTACGAAACAGCCGTGACCAACTGAGCCGCGCGGCGCCCGCGGGTAGCCGCATTCGCCCGAGCGCCGCGGGCGTTCCCGCCGCCTGGGGACCCTCATTCCCAGCGCGTTTGCTCTGCTCAGTGCCGCTGAGCACATGCTCGGCCCGACCGAGCAAAGCAAGTCGGTTGTGTCCATCCGGTGAGCTGCTCGCTCTGCTCAGCGCCGCTGAGCACATGCTCGGCCCGACTGGGCAAAGCAAGCCGGTTGTGTCGATTCGGTGAGCTGCTTGCTTTGCTCAGTGCCGGTGGGCACATGCTCACTCGCACTGAGCAGAGCAAACGCGCTGGAGAACACACCCAGCGGCGGGGGTTTGGATTACCCCCGCGCGGGTCGACCCACGGTCAGTACCGAGCACCGGCCACGTGCTGGTGCAGCGGATCCAGCTCGGCCAGGTCGTCCTGGTCGAGCTCGACGTCGAGCGCGGCCACGTTCTGCTCCAGCCACTTGCGCCGCTTGGTGCCCGGGATCGGCACGACAGGGACGTCGAGCGCCGCAGTCCGGCCGTGCACCCACGCGAGCGCGACCTGCGCGGCCGCGACGCCCTTGCGTTCGGCGACGGCGCGCACCGCGGCGGCGATCTTCTCGTTGGCGTCACCGGCCTCGCCTACGAAGCGCGGGTTGCGGGCGCGGAAGTCCTTCTCGCCCAGGCTCGACCGATCGAGCGTGCCGGTGAGGAAGCCGCGGCCTAGCGGCGAGAACGGCACCAGGGCCACGCCGAGGTCGCGCAGCGCCGGCAGCACGGTGGTCTCCGGATCCCGCGTCCAGATCGAGTACTCGCTCTGTACCGCCGCGATCGGGTGTACCGCGTGGGCGCGGCGCAGCAGCGCGTCGTCGACCTCCGACAGGCCGAGGAAGCGCACCTTGCCCTCCTGCACGAGCTCGGCCATCGCGCCGACGGTCTCCTCGATCTCAGCGTCCTCCGGCGGTCGGTGCAGGTAGTACAGGTCGATGTGATCGACCCCGAGCCGGAGCAGCGAGTCCTCGCAGGCCTGCTTGACGTGGCCGGCCGTCCCGCGGATCCGCCGCTTGCCTCCGCCCTCACTGGAATCGAAGCCGAACTTGGTCGCGAGCTGCACCTGGTCGCGGCGGTCGTGGATCGCGCGGCCGACGAGCACCTCGTTGTGGCCGGCGCCGTACACGTTCGCGGTGTCGAGGAACGTCACGCCCAGTTCCAGGGCGCGATGGATCGTGGCGATGGATTCGTGCCAGTCGCCCTTGCCGTAGCTCTGGCTCATGCCCATGCAGCCGAGGCCCTGCGCGGACACGGTCAGCCCAGCGAGATCGGTGGTCGGGATCGTCATACGTCGACCGTAGCCACGACCAGCAACTCGCCGTCACCGTCCAGTTCCAGCGTCTCGTTCGCCGCACGGACGGAGTCGCCCGCGGCCAGGTCCTGTCCGGCGAGGTGGAAGTTGCCGCGCGCGACGTACAGGTGCAGCAGTGGCGCGTGCAGCCGTTCGTCCCGGCATCGCCGGAGCACGGAGAACTTGCCGTCGCACAGCCGAAGCGGTGGTTCGGCGACGTCGTAGTCAGGCACGTCCTCGTCGGACAGCAGCCACAGCTGGACGAAGTGCAGCGGCTCGATGCTCGACGGGTTGCGTTCGACGTGCTCGATGCCGGTGCCGGCCAACTGGTACTGCGCCTGGGGCGGCGCGATCATGCGGGCCCGCCCGGCGCTGCCTTCGTGCAGCAGGGTCCCGCCGAGCACCCAGCTGATCAGCTCCACGCGGGCGTGTGGGTGGCGCGCGAAGCCGGCGCCGGGATCGACGAGGTGCTCGTCGCACGCCACGACCGGTCCGAACGAGAGGTTGTGCGGGTCGTAGTGCGGGCCGGACGAGAAGGAGTGCCAGGTGGTGATGCCCGGCTCCTCGGTACGGAACCGCTCGCCGGCCCGGCGGATGTCGATCACGGCCCACTCATCCGGATCGGACGGAGTGATCGGCGGTCCAGGCCAGCAGGTCGTCCGCCGTCCACGTGTTGACGATCGACTCCATCGGCACGTCGCAGCGGGCGGCGCGTTCGCAGCCGTTCGGCTGCCAGTCGAGTTGGCCGGGCGCGTGCGCGTCGGTGTCGATCGAGAACAGGCAGCCCGAGTCGACGGCGATCCGGAGCAGCCGCGTGGGTGGGTCGAGACGCTCCGGGCGGGAGTTGATCTCGACCGCCACGCCGAACCGGGCGCACGCCGCGAAGACCATCTCGGCGTCGAACTCGGACTCCGGACGCGTCCCACGCCCGCTGGTGGATTTTTCGGGGCCACCGGCGCGACGCGAAGCGTCGTGGTGGGGCGCGACGAGCCGGCCGGTGCAGTGGCCGAGCACATCGGTGTGCGGGTTGGACACCGCGGCGACCATGCGCGGCGTCATCTCCGCAGCCGGCATCCGCAGCTTGGAGTGCACGCTCGCCACGACCAGGTCGAGACGGGACAGCAGCGACGGCTTCTGGTCGAGGGTGCCGTCCTCGAGGATGTCGACCTCGATGCCGGTCAGGATCCGGAACGGCCGGGCGCCGTCGTCGGCGTAGCGCTCGTTGAGTTCGGCCACGACGTCGAGCTGGCGTTCCAACCGCTCGGCGGTCAGCCCGTTGGCGACCTTCAGCCGCGGCGAGTGATCGGTCAGCACCAGGTAGTCGTGGCCCAGGGCGCGCGCCGCGTCGGCCATCTCGCCGATCGGCGAGCCGCCGTCGGACCAGTCCGAGTGGGTATGGCAGTCGCCGCGCAGGGCGGCGCGGAACGCGGCCGTCGCCGGCGCGAGATCGTCCTCGCCGGAGCGTTGCTGCTCCAGCTTGGCGAGATAGCCCGGGACGTCGCCGGCCAGTGATTCGCTGATGCAGCGTGCGGTCGTCGCCCCGATACCGGCCAGCTCGGTCAGCGAGCCGGACTCGTCACGGCGGCGCAGCTCGTCACCGGCCAGGCCGTCCACGACGTCGGCGGCGGTACGGAAGGCGCGCACCCGGAACGTCGGCTCCCGGTTGCGTTCGAGCAGGAACGCGATCCGGCGCAGATCGGCGGCCGGGTCTCGCGCGCTGCCCACCCGGATGACGCTACCCAAGCCGAACGCAACTACCCCAGCGCCGCGACGTGGCAGTGTTTCGGGTGTGAGAGCGCGCAACGCTGCCGGCAAGGCGCCCGACTCGGACGGCCGGGCCGAGCTGAGCGCCGAGACGATCCGCCACATCGAGCAGGCGACCGGGCGACTGGCCACGCAGAGCGTCGCCCGCATGGACGAGCACCTGCCGTGGTTTCGCGAACTGCCGTCCGACCAGCGGTCGTGGGTGACGCTCGTGGCGCAGGCGGGGCTGCAGTCCTACGTGGACTGGCTGCGCTCCCCCGACGACGTCCTGCGGCTGACCGGCGAGGTGTTCGCGGCCGCGCCGCAGGCCATGGCCCGCACCGTGACGCTGCAGCAGACCGTCGAGCTGGTGCGCACGGCGATCGCCGTCGCCGAGGAGAACCTGCCGTCGCTGGTCGGGCCGGCCGACGAGCGCGTGGTGCGCGAGGAGCTGTTGCGCTTCAGCCGCGAGATCGCCTTCGCGGCCGCCCGGGTGTACGCGAGCGCCGCCGAGAACCGCGGCTCGTGGGATCGCCGCCTCGAGGCGCTGGTCATCGACAACCTGGTCAGCGGCTCGATGGTCGGCGACCCGCTTCCCAGCCGGCTCGCCGCCCTCGGCTGGCACGAGGCGGTGCCGATCGTTTCGGTCGTCGGCTCCGCACCCGAGGGCTCCGCGGAATCCGCGCTCGGCTCCGTGCACAGCCTGGCCGCGCAGTTCGGCGTCGACGCGATGGCCGGCGTGCACGCCGACCGGCTCGTGGTCGTGGTGGGCGGCGCGTCCGACGCGGACAGGCTCGCCCGCGAGCTGCTGCCGCTCTTCGGCGAGGGCCCGGTGGTGATCGGCCCGCCGGCAGCGGATCTGTCGGACGCCGCCGCGGTGACTCAGACGGCGTTGAGCGCGTTGCGCGCGGCGCCGGCCTGGCCGCACGCGCCGCGTCCGGTGCACGCCGAGGAACTACTGCCCGAACGCGCACTCGCCGGCGACCTCGAGGCACGCGCGTTGCTGATCGAGCAGGTCTACACGCCGTTGACCAACGCCGACGGGTCGCTGATCGAGACGATCAGTGCGTTCCTCGACACCGGCGGCGCCCTGGAGGCCACTGCCCGGACCCTCTACGTACACGCCAACACCGTCCGGTACCGCCTGCGGCGGATCGCCGACCTGTGCGGATACGCCCCCACGGACCCGCGCGGCGCGCTCGCCCTGCGGCTCGCCCTGGCCTGGGGACGACTCGACATCATGAGTTAACCGACAACGAATCGCCGCCGCACAGCCTTAACCAGGGCTGACATGTTGGAGGATGTCTACAACAGGCCTCCGGGAACCCTGTGCGTGTCGTCGTGGCGCGAGACCCGGACGGGACGAGAGGGTGAAAGCCGTGATCGCCGTATTCGCTCCCGGCCAGGGCGCCCAGGCGCCCGGCATGCTCGCCCCCTGGCTCGAGCTGCCGGGCGTCGCCGAAAAGGTCGCCGCCTTCTCCGAAGCCACCCAGCTCGACCTCGTCCGGCTCGGCACCACCGCCGGCGCGGACGAGATCAAGGACACCGCGGTGACCCAGCCGCTGCTCGTCGCACTCGGGGTGATCGCCGCCGGCCAGCTCGGGCTGGAACAGACCGACGAGCGAGTGGTCGCCGGGCACAGCGTCGGCGAGCTGACCGCCGCCGCGGTGGCCGAAGCGTTGTCGCCGCTCGACGCCGTCGCCTTCGCCGGCCGGCGCGGCGCGGCGATGGCGGCCGCGTGCGCCGCGACCCCGACCGGCATGTCGGCCGTCCTCGGCGGCGATCCCGAGCAGGTCGTCGCCGGTATCGAGGCCGCCGGCCTCACCGCGGCCAACCGCAACGGTGCCGGGCAGATCGTCGCGGCGGGCGCGTTGGACGCCCTCGAGAAGCTCGCCGCCGAGCCGCCCGCCGGCGCGCGGGTGCGGCCGCTCGCGGTGGCCGGAGCGTTCCACACCCACTACATGGGCGAGGCCGAGCAGGCGCTGCGCGACTATGCCGGCAACCTCACCGCCGCCGATCCGCGGCCGATCCTGCTCTCCAACGCCGACGGGGCGGCCGTCGGCACCGGCCCGGAACTGCTGGAACGGCTGATCCGCCAGGTCACCCTGCCGGTGCGCTGGGATCTCTGCCTGCGCTCGTGCGCAGAACTCGGGGTCACCGCCGCGATCGAGCTCGCCCCGGCGGGCGTGCTCACCGGCATCGCCAAGCGGGAGCTGCGCGGCGCCGAACTGCTCGCCGTCAAGACGCCCGACGACATCGACGCGGCGCGCCGGCTGGTGGCGAGCCGCCCGCAACACGGCCAGGGCGAGCACGTCCCCGAGATGCGCCTCGTCGTCGCACCGGCGAAGGGGGTGTTCACCCGCGTCGACTCGCTGAGCGTGGGTGAGCAGGTCAGCCCGGGCGCGCAGCTGGGCATCGTGCGCACGAACCGCGAGGAACACGCGGTCACCGCCCCCCGCGCCGGTGTACTCGCCGAGTGGCTGCGCGAGGACGGCGACATCGTGCCGGCCGGCCTGCCGGTCGCCCGCCTCACCGACGGCTCGGAGTTCTGACATGCAGCTGACCGTGCCGACGGGCGTGCCCGCCGTCCGCATCCTCGGCCTCGGCCACTACCGGCCCGGCAACGTCGTCACCAACCACGACCTCATCGCCCGCGGCGTCGACACCGACGACGAGTGGATCAAGACCCGGGTGGGCATCGCCGAGCGGCGGTGGGCCGATCCGGACGAGACCGTCGTCGACATGGCCGAGCAGGCCGCCAGCAAAGCGCTGGCGAGCAGCGGCGTCGCCACCGCGGACGTCGATCTCGTCCTCGTGGCCACGTGCACGATGCCCACCCCGGTGCCCGCCGCTGCCCCGCATCTCGCCGATCGGCTCGGCATCGAGGCGCCGGGGGCCTACGACGTCAACTCCGGCTGCTCCGGCTTCGTCTACGCGATCAACGCCGCCGCCGCGGCGGTGCTCACCGGCCAGGCCCGCAACGTGCTCGTCGTCGCCAGTGAGCGGTTCTCCGGCTGGCTGGACATGAACGACCGCAGCACCTGCATCATCCTGGGCGACGGCGCCGGCGCCGCGGTGGTCGGGCCGGCCGACGCCCCCGGGCTCGGACCGGTCGTTTGGGGCAGCGACGGCGCGGAGTACGACACCGTCGCCATCGACGAGACCTCCCGCTTCTTCCGGCAGGAGGGTCAGGCCGTCTACCGGTGGGCCACCAGCAAAATGGCGCCCATCGCGATCGAGGCGTGCCGGCGCGCCGGTGTCGCGCCCGAGGACATCGCGGCGTTCGTCCCGCACCAGGCGAACCTGCGCATCATCGACGCCCTTGCCCGGCGCATCAACCTGCCCAACGCGATCATCGCCCGCGACATCGTCACCTCGGGCAACACCTCGGCGGCGACCATCCCGCTGGCGCTCTCGCGCATGGTCGAGCGCGGCGAAGTCGCCTCCGGCGCGCCGGTGCTGCTGCTCGGCTTCGGCTCCGGTCTCGCCTACGCGAGCCAGGTCGTGCTCGCCCCCTGATTGTTCGACCCCACCAGATCCCGCCCATCCGGGCGGGACACCCGATGGAAAGGAAAACCCAGTGGCCAGTGCCGACGAGATCCGCGAAGGACTCGCCTCCATCCTCGAAGAGGTCGCCGACGTGACCCCGTCCGACGTCAGCGACGAGAAGAGCTTCGTCGACGACCTGGACGTCGACTCGCTGTCGATGGTCGAGGTCGCGATGGCCGCCGAGGAGAAGTTCGGCGTGAAGATCCCCGACGACGAGCTGCCCAAGCTGAAGACCGT
>DASSEP010000055.1:0-128658 GCA_035695205.1 Jatrophihabitans sp.
CGCAGCGCACGTCGTGGGCCGTCTGGGCGCTGGTCGGTCTGCTCGGCTTTTCTTCCGCCGACGCCGGTGGCGCGGGCGCCGGCGCATACGCCGCCGGCATCGACGCCATCGCCTGCGCTGTCACCTTCGTGCTGAGCCTGCACCCGCGCCTCGGCAAGAAGGGCGGCAGCCGGCTCGACCTCGTCCTGGGAGCGGTGGCCGTCGCCGGCGTGGTCCTGTGGCGCGCGGGCCCGCTGGACACCACCGGCGCGGCGCTGCTCGCGGTCGGCTGCGAGGTGATGGCACTCTGGCCCACCCTGCGCGACGGCTGGCGGCAGCCCGGCACCGAGTCGCTGCTGTCGTGGTCGGCCGACATCGCCGGCAACGGCCTGTGCATCGCCGCCGTCGGCACGGCGTCGGTGGCCGCGCTGGCCTTCCCGGTCTACGTGCTCGCCGCGGCGGTGGCGATGACCGTGGTGCTCGTCGCCCGCCGTGGCCGGGCCGTCACGGGAACGCGGGCACCTGCTCCTTCAGCCGTCGCTGCCGCGCCTTCTCTTCTTCCGGGATGACGTGCGGGCCCGGCTTCGGCCGTGGCCCGCCGCCGGGGAAGGCCAGGCGCAGGATGGTGCGCTGCACGGTGCCCCACTGCTTGCGCAGCGGCCCGGTGTTGTAGGGCAGGCCGTAGCGCTCGCAGATCTCGCGGACGCGCGGCGCGATCTGCTGGTACCGCGAGCTCGGCATGTCCGGGTAGAGGTGGTGCTCTACCTGATAGGACAGGTTCCCGCTCATCACGTGGAAGAACGGCCCGCCGTCGATGTTCGCCGCGCCGATCAGCTGCCGCACGTACCACGCACCGCGCGACTCGTTCTGCACCTCTTCCTCGGTGAACATGAACGTCTGGTCGGGGAAGTGGCCGCAGAAGATGATCGCGTGCGACCACACGTTGCGCACGATGTTGGCGACCACGTCGGCGAGCAGCGTGGACTTGAAGCTCTTGCGCCCCGACAGCGCCGGGTACACGACATAGTCCTTGACGATCTGCCGCCGCGCCTTCTGCCCGATCGCCTTGAGCTCGTCGAGCAGCTGCTTCTTGTCCTTCCGGCCCTGCCGGATGGCCTCGAAGTCCAGGTCGTGCAGCGCCACGCCCCACTCGAACAGCGCCATCAGCACGACGTTGTAGACCGGCTGCAGCAGGTACGCGGGGTGCCAGGGCTGGCGGGCATCGACCCGCATGATCTCGTAACCGACGTCCTTGTCCTTGCCGATCACGTTCGTGAACGTGTGGTGGACGTAGTTATGGGAGTGCTTCCACGCCGCGGCGGGGGAGGCGGTGTCCCAGTCCCAGGTCGAGGAGTGGATGTTGGGGTCGTTCATCCAGTCCCACTGGCCGTGCATCACGTTGTGGCCGATCTCCATGTTCTCCAGGATCTTGGCGATCGACAGGCCGGCCGTCCCGAGGAGCCACGCGGGCTTGAACCGGGAGAAGACGAGCACCGCGCGCGAGATCGCAGCGAGCCGGCGCTGCAACGTGATCATGTTCCGGATGTAGCGCGCGTCGACCTCGCCCAGGTCGTTGAAGACCTCGTCGTGCAGCGCGTCGAGCTCCTTGCCGATCGCCTCGAGCTGCTCGTCGGAGAGCTTGTAGAGCGGGTTTTCCGGGTCGTACGGCTTCGCGGGGGGTTTGGGCACGGGTACGTCCTTCCTGCGGCGATCGATCTACAGATCGATCTCCACGTGGCCTTCGGGTGCGTTGATGCAGGTGCGAACCATCTGCCCGCTCGCCTCGGTGATCGAGCCGTTGCGCAGGTCGCGCACGGCGCCGTCGCGCAGGCGACCGACGCACGTGTGGCAGATGCCCATCCGGCAGCCGAACGGCAATTTCGCGCCGGACTCCTCGCCACCGACGAGGATGGACACCCCGGTGTCGCACTTCGCTTCACAGTCGGAGACACGGAAATGCACCGTGCCGCCGGAACCGTCACCGCCGCCGTTGCCGATGATCGGTTGGAATCGTTCGGTGTGCAGCCGATCCGAACACTGCTCCTTCTCGAACCGTTCCTCGACCGCGTCGATCATCGCTCGCGGCCCGGACAGGAACGTCTCGCGCTCGCGCCAGTTCGCGCAGTGCTGGTCGAGATCGTCGGGGACGAAACGCGGCATCTCGCTGGTGTGGATCTCGATCAACTTGTAGCCGGGGCGCCGCTCGGCCAGCCGCCGCAACATAGAACCGAAGATCATGTCGTCAGCGCTGCGGGCGCTGTGCACGTGGATGGCGTCGTCGAGCGCGTCGCGGCGGTCGAGCTCGCGCAACATCGCCATGATCGGCGTGATGCCGCTGCCCGCGGACACGAACAGCGTCTGCTTCGGCAGTGGATCGGGCAGGGTGAATTCGCCTTCGACCTCGCCGAGGTACACCCGCTGGCCACGCTGCACCTGCCGGGTGAACACCGGCGACATCCGGCCGCCCTCGGTGTACTTCACGGTGATGCTGACGACCCCTTCGGGATGGTTCGGGTCGGACGTGATGGTGTACGCGCGCCAGTGCCGGATGCCGTCGATCTCCATCCCGATGCGCAGGTACTGGCCCGGCTTGTGCAGCGGGAACGCGAAGTCGGGCTTCACGACGACGGTCGCGGCGTCGCCGTGTTGGGGGCGGACCCGCACGACCGTGCCCGTCATCTCGCGTGTCGACCAGTGCGGCTTGATCAGGGCGAAGTAGTCGTCGGGCAGCAGGGGGGTGGTCATCGCGCGGCCGATCCGCGAAACCTGCCGCCGCAGCAGCGACACCTTCGGCGTGGCGCCGGTCTCGACCATCAGTCCCTCCACGTCCGGCTTAAATCGACCCAAACACCTCAGTGAACGAGTGTCAACTGAACGGGCGTGCTCTTTGCGAATCGGTGTATCCAAAGCCGGTCGGTGCTAATCCGGCTGCCGGGCGAAAGTTCCGGCGCCGCGCGGCTTAGGCTCGGATCAGTCTGCGACGAGCAGGCTCTCCCGGGAGGACGGCGACGCATGACCGCGATGGACACCAGCACCAGCACCAGCAAATACGTCTACGACTTCAGCGAGGGGCACAAGGATCTGAAGGATCTGCTCGGCGGGAAGGGCGCGAACCTCGCCGAGATGACCAACCTCAAGTTGCCGGTGCCGCCGGGGTTCACCATCACGACCGAGGCGTGCCGGGCGTACCTGAAGAGCGGCCGGGAGCCGGACGGGCTGGAACGCGAGGTCAGCGAGCATCTCGCCGCGCTCGAAAAGGCGATGGGCAAGCGGCTCGGCCAGTCCGACGACCCGCTGCTGGTGTCGGTGCGCTCGGGTGCGAAGTTCTCGATGCCCGGGATGATGGAGACAGTCCTCAACATCGGCCTGAACGACCAGTCGGTGCGCGGCCTGGCCAAGCAGGCCGGCAACGAGCGGTTCGCCTTCGACTCCTACCGCCGGCTGATCCAGATGTTCGGCAAGACGGTGCTGGGCATCGACGGCGACCACTTCGAGGACGCCATGGACGAGGCCAAGCGCGCCAAGGGCAGCGAGTCCGACCTCGACCTCGACGCCGAGGACATGCGCAAGCTCGTCGAGACGTTCAAGGACGTCGTCGTCGAGCGGGCCGGGCGGCCGTTCCCGCAGGAGCCGCGCGAGCAGATGGATCTCGCGATCCGCGCCGTGTTCGACTCGTGGAACACCGAGCGGGCGATCATCTACCGGCGGCAGGAGCGCATCCCGGCCGACCTGGGAACCGCCGTCAACGTGGTGGCGATGGTGTTCGGCAACCTCGACATGAACTCCGGAACCGGCGTCGCGTTCACCCGCGACCCCGCCTCCGGCGCCCAGGGCATCTACGGCGACTACCTGCAGAACGCGCAGGGTGAAGACGTCGTGGCCGGCATCCGCAACACGGTGCCGCTCGCCGAGCTGGAGAAGCTCGACAAGAAGTCCTACGACGAGCTGCTCGGCATCATGCGGACGCTCGAGGAGCATTACAAGGACCTGTGTGACATCGAGTTCACCATCGAGCGCGGCAAGCTGTGGATGCTGCAGACCCGCGTCGGCAAGCGCACCGCGGCCGCGGCGTTCCGGATCGCCACCCAGCTGGCCGACCAGGGCCTGATCGACATGGATGAAGCGGTGCAGCGCGTCACCGGCGCACAGCTGGCGCAGCTGATGTTCCCCCGCTTCGACGACAATGCCGAGAAGGTGCGCATCGCGCAGGGCATGAACGCCTCGCCCGGCGCTGCGGTCGGCAAGGTCGTCTTCGACTCCTACACCGCGGTGAAGTGGTCGCGTTCGGGCGAGGACGTCATCCTCGTCCGCCGCGAGACGAACCCCGACGACCTCAACGGCATGATCGCGGCCAAGGGCATCCTGACCTCCCGCGGCGGCAAGACCTCGCACGCCGCGGTGGTCGCCCGCGGCATGGGCAAGACCGCGGTGTGCGGCGCCGAGTCGCTCGATGTCAACACCAAGCAGCGGGTGCTGCGCAGCCGAGGTGGCGACGAGATACACGAGGGCGACGTCATCTCCATCGACGGCACCACCGGCGACGTGTATCGCGGCGCGGTGCCGGTGGTCGACTCGCCGGTGGTCAAGTACTTCGAGCAGGGCCTGGACGGCATGTCGCCGGAGGAGGCCGACGACGATCTCGTGATCGCGGTCGATCGGATCATGCGCCACGCCGACGGCGCCCGCCGCATGGCCGTACGCGCCAACGCCGACACCCCCGAGGACGCCGCGCGGGCCCGCCGCTTCGGCGCGCAGGGCATCGGTCTGTGCCGCACCGAGCACATGTTCCTCGGCGAGCGGCGGCACCTGGTCGAGCAGCTGATCCTGGCCGACACCGACGAGGAGCGCGAGCGCGAACTGGCCGAGTTGCTGCCGCTGCAGCGGGAGGACTTCGTCGGCATCCTCGAGGCGATGGACGGGCTGCCGGTCACCATCCGGCTGCTCGACCCGCCGCTGCACGAGTTCCTGCCCGACATCACCGAGCTGTCGGTGCGCGTCGCCGTCGCCGAGGCCCGCGGTGAGAAGCGCGAGGGCGACCTGCGCATGCTGCAGGCGGTGCACAAGCTGCACGAGCAGAACCCGATGCTCGGCCTGCGCGGGGTGCGGCTCGGCGTGGTGATCCCCGGCCTGTTCGAGATGCAGGCCCGGGCGATCCTCGAAGCCGCGGCGCAGCGGATCAAGGACGGCGGGGTGCCCCGGGTCGAGATCATGGTGCCGCTGGTCGCGAACGTGCAGGAGTTCGAGACCGTCAAGCAGGACATCATCCAGGTGGCCCGCGAGGTGCGCAGCGAGACCGGCGTCCACCTCGAGTTCCTCGTCGGGACCATGATCGAGCTGCCCCGGGCGGCGCTGACCGCCGACCAGATCGCCGAGGCCGCGGAGTTCTTCTCCTTCGGCACCAACGACCTCACCCAGACGACGTGGGGCTTCTCCCGCGACGACGTGGAGGCGGCGTTCTTCTCCGCCTACCTCGAGAAGGGCATCTTCGGCATCAGCCCGTTCGAGTCGCTTGACACCGAGGGTGTCGGCGAGCTGGTGCGCATCGCCGCCGAGAAGGGACGGTCTCGCCGGCCCGGCCTCAAGCTCGGCATCTGCGGCGAGCACGGCGGTGACCCGGACTCCGTGCACTTCTTCGAGCGCGTCGGGCTCGACTACGTGTCCTGCTCGCCGTTCCGCGTCCCCGTGGCGCGGCTGGAGGCGGGCCGCTCCGCCTGAACGGTTTTTACCGCAGCGCGGTGTAGACGGCAGCCATGTCGTCCTCGCCGTGCCCGTTCTCCGACGCACGCCCGAACAGCGCGCGAAGCGCCTCCACCACGCCGGTGTCCAGGCCGGCGCTGCGGCCGGCTTCGGCGATCAAGCCCAGATCCTTGCGCGCGCCGTCCAGGCCGAACGACGGCGTGAAGTCCCCCTCGAGCATGGCGGTGCCCTTCAGCTGCGCGTACGGGCTGTCGGTACCGCCGCCGCCGATCGCCTCGAGGAACAGCCGCCCGGAAATGCCCATGCGCTCTGCCAGCGCGATGGACTGCGCGGTTCCGGCGGTGATCGTGAAGATCCAGGCGTTGCAGGCCAGCTTGAGCCCGCTCGCCTGACCGAGTTCGTCGCCGGCCCGGACCGTCTTGGTGCCGATCGCGTCGAGCACCGGGGCGACCGCCTCGATCCACCGCGACTCGCCGGAGACGATCGGGACGAGCTTGCCCTCCTCGGCCGGCTTCTTGGTGCCGAGCACCGGAGCGTCCAGCAACCTGACGTCACCGGCGGCTTCGGCGATCCGCGCGATGCCATCCGGGCCGACCGTCGCCGACTGCATCCAGACGGCCTCCGGCGCCAGGGCGGCGGTGATCTCGTCGGTGACGCCGAGCACCGCGTCGGTGTCGAGCAGGATGGTCAGGACCACGTCCGCGCCGCCCACGGCCTCGCCGACCGAGTCGGCCACCTCGATGCCGTCGTCGGCGAGCGGTTCGGCCTTCTTCCGGGTGCGGTTCCAGGCGACGACGTCGAGACCCGCTCGGCGCATCGTCCGCGCCATGCCCGCGCCCATCGTGCCCGTTCCCAGTACTGCAACCCGCATCTGTTCCGCCTCACTAGTCCGCCACTCCGCGACTCTTCTGTTGTTGTCACCTTCACCCTTTGGGCGGCGGTTGAAACGTTGCCTTGGACTACCAGCCTTGGCTCACCGGGGCCGAGTAGTTTTCTTGGTGTGTGGTTCCGCAGGTCTCGGGATGGTTCCGGCTTCGAGGCCCGCGAGATCTCCGGCCAGCGGCGCCATCCGGCAACAGGCGGCACCGAGGTGCTGCCCACCATTCCGCTGCTACAACAGCTGCTCGACGAGTTCGGTCTGCTGCACAGCATCGACGCCGACGGCGACCTCGTCGTCCGTTGGGAGAAGTGCAGCATCTATTTCTTCTTCTACGGCGAGAAGCGCGACGTGCTGCAAGCCCGGCTTTACCTCAACCGGAGGTTCAGTGTCGAGGACCGCGGGGCGCTCGCGCTGGTGCTCGACGAATGGAACCGCACCCGGCTGTTCGCCAAGGCCTACACGATCCTGCCGGACAACGGCATGGTCGGTATCTGCGCCGAGCAGTGCGCCGACTTCGAAGGCGCCACCCGCGCGCAGCTGAAGAACGCGGTCGCGCTGTGGATCGACAGCCTGCTGCGGTTCTCCGAGTGGATCGACGACCAGGTCTGAGCGCGGCGGTACGGTCGCTGCCGTGACCATCGGCGCTACCGGCTCTCCCGACTGGGACGAGGTTCGCCGCGGCTACGACGCCGCAGCGCACGAGCGGTGGGCGGTGGAGCCGCCCAAAAGGGCCGGCGCGCAGGCCGGTGCCGAGCGGCGCAGTGACTTCGCCCGCGACCGGGCCCGGGTGCTGCACTCGTACGCCTTCCGCCGACTCGCTGACAAGACCCAGGTCGTCGTCCCGGGCGAGGACGACTTCCCACGCACCCGGCTCACCCATTCCCTCGAGGTGGCGCAGATCGGGCGCGAGATCGGCACCGTGCTGGGTTGCGACCCCGACATCGTCGACGCCGCCGGCCTGGCCCACGACATCGGCCACCCGCCGTTCGGGCACAACGGCGAGGAGGCACTCGACAAGGTCGCGCGGCCCTGCGGCGGCTTCGAGGCGAACGCGCAGACGCTGCGCGTCCTGACCCGGCTCGAAGCCAAGGTGCTGCACGCCTCCGACGAGCCGGCCGGCCTGAACCTGACCCGCGCCGTGCTCGACGCCACCTGCAAATACCCCTGGCTGCGCCGCGAGGGCACCGCGAAGTTCGGCGTCTACGCCGAAGACCTGCCGGCGTTCGAGTGGATGCGCGCCGGGCTGGACGACAACCGGCGCTGCATCGAGGCCCAGGTGATGGACTGGGCCGACGACGTCGCGTACTCCGTCCACGACGTCGAGGACGGAGTCCACGCCGGGCTGATCCGGCTCGGCGCCGTGGACGACGACGCCCGGGCAACTTTGTGCGGCATTGCCGCCGAGTTCTCGCCGACGCCGGCGGTCGCCCTCGCGCCCGTGCTGGACGAGCTGCTCGACCTGCCGACACTGCGTGATCTTGCCGCCTACGACGGCAGCTACCGCGCGCAGGCGGCGGCCAAGCGGGCGACCAGTGAGCTCACCGGGCGACTGGCCGGCGCCGCCGTGGCGGCCACCCGGGCGCGGTACGGGGTCGGGCCGTTGACCCGGCACTCCGCCGATCTCGTCGTCCCGTCGGCCACCGCGGCCGAATGCGCTCTGCTCAAGGCCCTGGCCGTGCACTACGTGATGCGCCGTCCCGGCACCGCCGAACGACAGGCCGAGCAGCGGCGGCTGCTGACCGAGCTGGTCGAGGCCCTCGCCGAGGGCGCGCCGGCCACCTTGCATGGCGGCTTCGCCCCCGCGTGGCGGCTCGCCGGATCCGACGCCGACCGGCTGCGCATCGTGATCGACCAGATGGCGCAGCTGACCGATTCGTCGGCGGTCGCGTGGCACGAGCGGGTCGTGCGTCCTCGCCGCTGACTCAGCTCTCAGACGTCGCGCACCGCAGCCGCCACCGGCGGGGAGTGGTACGCCGGCTCGTGCTCGTCCAGCCAGCGCGAGAGATCCGGCGCGTGCGGGCGGACGCCGCTGAGCAGCAGGACGGGCAGCCCGCAGGCCAGGCCCAGTACGCAGACGCCGATCGAGATCAGCGCACCCACCGTCACCCCGTCGCCGAGGTGGGGCTGCAGCAGCGCGATCTGCAGCACGACGGGCGCAACGAGATAGGCCGCCTCCGAGCGGAGCAGCTCGACCAGCGCGAAAGTCGGGCCCAGCCGGTCCGACGGTGCGGACAGGCCGGCCATGAACAGCGCGGGTGAGACGCCGGCTCCGGCACCGAAGCCGAGCAGGACCCCGACGAGCGCCGTGAGCCAGATGGCGCGGCCCGGAGTCAGCGCCAACAGCAGCGCGCCGCCGCCACCGACCACGATCAGGCCGAGCACCGCCAGCGCGGGCAGCCATCTCGTCCTGATCGCCCGGGCGAAAAGCCAGGCGGCCGCGATCACTCCGCCGACCTGCGTGGTGAGGGTCGCGCCCGCGGTCAGCGGGGTCTCTTTCTGCGCCTCGAGCAGGTAGACGAGATCCAGCTCGACCAGCGCGGTCACCGCGGCGCCCGCGGTCATGGCGACGATGATTCCGGTGACCGGCAGGGTGTGGGCGATCATCTTCAACGGCATCAGAGCCTCGTCCTTGCGGTACTGCCGGAACAGCAACAGCAGCAGGACGAGGACGCCGACGATCACCGGGACGAGGAAGCCGGGGGACGTGAATCCGTCGCGCACGGCCCAGGCAACGCCCAGGAACGGCAGCACCGCAGCGGCGAAGGCGACCGGGATGGCCGACCAGTCGAAGCCGATGTCGCTGGTCTGCTCGCCGCCGGAGAAACCGAGCAGGCCGCAGACGATGCCGAGCACCGCGAGGCCGGCCAACACGACGAACAGCACCCGCCAGTGCTGGCCGCCGGCGCTGAGCGCGCCGACCAGCGGGCCGACGGTGACCATCCCGAACAACCCGAGATCGATGACGGCCGCGGTGGCCGGCAGCTTGCCGACGCCGAAGCGGGTGACGAGCGGCGGCAGGGCGGCGACGAGCAGCATGCCGGTGGCGAGACCCTGGACGGCGCGCCCGACCAGGAACTCGGCCAGGTTGCCGGAGAACGCGCTCAGCAGGGACCCGGCGACGAAGGCGATTTCGCATGCCAGGTAGAGGCGGCGCGCGGGCAGCCGCTGGATCAGGTCGGCGGCGAGCACCGCGCCGAAGGCATAGCCCGCGTTCGCGAGGGCGTTGGTCAACTCGATGCCGAACGTCGACGTGTGCAGCGAGGCCAGCAACTGCGGCTGGATCAGCTGGCCGGCCGTCGAGACGACGATGAAGGGGGAGAGGGCGAGCAGTGCCAATGCAACCGCGGTGCCGTAGGACCCGGCGAGCGGGCGGCGATCAAGGCTTGCGCCAGCCGCGGCGAGGGAAAGCATCGTCCGGGCTGATACCCCCGCACTTTCGCCAACAAACCCGGCAAGCTGCTTCCGGTCGTCCGCGCCAAGTTCGACCACCGGTGTCAACCGGTCGCGAAACGCCGCTATCGTAAGCTGACGCGAGCCTTACCGGGGCAATCGGTACCATCCGCGGCATGTTTCTTCGCTCGCGCTCAGCTGAACTGCTCCGCCGCGTGCTCGCGCGCATCGATGCGCCGGCGACTCCGGCGGCGCAGCCGCGGGCCGCCCGTCCCCTCAGGGCCCCGTCGGGCGCCGCGCGGACCGCCCGCCGGCGCCGGCCGCAATCGGGCCTGGTGCGGCAGTCGGCGTCGGCGCCCGGATCCCGCAAGGCGGCGATGTTCTTCGACGACTACCCCAGCTTCTACGAGACCAGCGAGACGGTGCCGAGCCGCGCCCGGCTGAACCTGCGTTACGAGGCGATCATCGCCGAGAACCGCGACATCTTGGACGGCGCCCGGGTGCTCGACATCGCCAGCCACGACGGCCGGTGGTCACTGGCGGCGCTGGCCGCGGGCGCGAGGTCGGTTGTCGGTATCGAGGGACGGAGCGAACTGGTCGAGCACTCGGTGGTGAACCTCGAACGCTACGGGTACGGCCCGGATCAGCACCGCTTCGTCTGCGGCGACGTTCACGAGGTGCTCAACAGCGAGGCGTTCGACGTAGACGTCGTGCTCTGCCTGGGCTTTCTGTACCACACGCTCCGGTACAACGAGCTGCTCGCCGGCATCCGCAGGACGAGCGCCCGCCACGTCATCATCGACACCCAGTCGCGGATGATGATGCAGCCGGAACCGGTGGTGCCGCTGTTCCGCGAGCATGTCGAGAAGCAGAGCGCCGCTGTGCTCGACCGGTACTCGCACGGCGAGTCGGTGATCTCCGGCCGTCCGAACCTCGCCGCCATCCGCATGATGACCGACGCCTACGGCTACCGGGTCGAGCGGCTCGCGGACTGGGGCGGCATCTTGCGTGACAACCCCGATCTCAGGGGGTGCACCGACTACGCCAAACAGGGCCGGGTCACCATCCGCTTCGTCGACAAGGACGTCGTCGCCTGACGGTCGCGTCCGCTCGCGTCCACAAAGCCCGACGCCGCCGGTTCCGACGCGCGGCGGCGACCTAGACTCGTCGCGTGGCAGGCCGCATCCGGGACGAGGACATCGCCCTGGTCCGCGAGAAGTCACCGATCGCCGACGTCATCGGCGAACACCTGCAGCTGCGCAACGCCGGTGGCGGCAACCTCAAGGGGCTCTGCCCGTTCCACGACGAGAAGTCGCCGTCGTTCAACGTGACGCCCGCGCGGGGGCTGTTCTACTGCTTCGGCTGTGGCGCCGGTGGCGACGTCATCAAGTTCGTCCAGGACGTCGAGCATCTCGACTTCTCCGACGCCGTGGAGCGGCTCGCCGCCCGGGCGAAGATCCAACTGCGCTATGTCGAGGGGACGGCGCCGAGCGGGCAGCGCACGCACGGCCAGCGGGCTCGGCTGATCGAGGCGCACGCCGCCGCGGCCGCGTTCTACGCCGAGCAGCTCGGCAGCGCCGAGGCCGAACCGGCGCGCGAGTTCCTGCTCGGCCGCGGCTTCGACCGCGACGTCGCGGCCCGGTTCGGCTGCGGATATGCGCCGTCCGGGTGGGACGCGCTGACCCGGCACCTGCTCGGCCGGCGGTTCAGCCCGCAGGAACTCGTACTGGCCGGGCTGTCACGGGAAGGCGGGCGCGGCGGGCTGATCGACCGGTTCCACCGGCGGCTGCTGTGGCCGATCCGCGACGTCGGCGGCGACGTGGTCGGCTTCGGCGCGCGGCGGCTCTTCGACGACGACCGGATCGAGGCCAAGTACCTCAACACCCCGGAGACGCCGATCTACAAGAAGAGCCAGTTGCTCTACGGCGCAGACATGGCCAAGAAGGAGATTGCCCGACAGCACCAGGCCGTCATCGTCGAGGGCTACACCGACGTCATGGCCTGCCACCTGGCGGGCGTGCCCACCGCGGTCGCCACCTGCGGCACGGCGTTCGGCTCCGAGCACGTGTCGCTCCTGCGTCGGTTGTTGATGGATTCGGACACCTTCACCGGACGCGTGATCTTCACGTTCGACGGTGACGAGGCCGGCATGCGCGCCGCAGAACGCGCCTTCGGTGACGACCAGAAGTTCATGGCGCAGACCTTCGTCGCGATCGAGCGTTCCGGCATGGACCCGTGCGACCTGCGCATGAAGGCCGGCGACGCCGCAGTGCGCGACCTGGTTGCCGCACGGATTCCGCTCGTCGAGTTCGTGCTGCGCTCCACGGTGGCACGCTTCGACCTGGACACCGCCGAAGGACGTAGCGCCGCCCTGGACCGCGGCATCCCGCTGGTCGCGCGGATCAAGGACCGCGGGCTGCGTGACGAGTACGCGCGCCGCCTGATCGGCTTGATCGGGTTCACCGGCAGCCCGGACGAGGAGCAGCAGGTCGTCAACCGCGTTCGGGCGATGGTGCGCTCGGACGACCGCCGCGCCGGAGCCGAGCGCGCGCCCGCCGCCCAGCCACCCGGCCGTCCGGAAGCGGTCCGGGTGCAGATCGACGAGGCAGTCGCCGCCGTCGAGCGCGAGGCGCTGAAGGTCGCCGTGCAACTGCCCGCGGTGGCCGGCCCGGAGTTCGACGCGCTCGGCCCCGAGGCGTTCCTCGTGCCCGCGCACCGCGAGGTGCGCACGGCCATCGCCGCCGCCGGCGGCACCGGCGCCGGCGTCACCGGTCCGGCGTGGGCAGCCGCGATCACCGCCCACCTCGACGACGACCGCATCAAGCGCGGGGTACACGCACTCGCCGTCGAACCGCTGCGCGCCGGCGCGGACGGCGTCGAGCGCTATGCCGGGGCCGTGCTCGCGCGGATGCACGAGGTCGTCGCCGCCCGGCAGATCGCGAGCTTGAAGTCGAAGCTGCAGCGCATCAACCCGCAGGAACAGCCCGACGAGCACGCCCGCCTGTTCGGCGAGTTGATCGCCCTCGAGAGCTACCGGCGCAACGCCCTCGAGCGGGCCATCGGCGGCGTCTGATGGCGCTGTTTCGGCGGCGAGAGCGGCCGCCCGAGGACCTGCTCGCCATGCTGGAGCCGTCCGAGCGGGCGGTGTCGTGGGCGGACGCCGTCGGCGAGACCGTCGTGCTCGCGAGTTCGCTCGGGCTCTGGTGGCCCTTTCCGGACGGGCCACGGCGGATGCCCTGGCAGCTCGTCGACAAGGTCGTCTGGCGCGACGGCATCATCTCGGTCACCGAGGCCGACGTCGTCGACGACCTGCTCCTGGTCGACCGTCCGGCCGTCTCGGCGCGGCTGGCGACGCCGCGCGATCTGCCACCGGTCGTGCGGCGGCGGGTGGAGAACAACATCGTGCGCCGCGAACTGCTCCAGGTGACCGGGGGAGCGGCGCGCATCGTCGCCCGCCGGCAGCCGGGTCGTGACGGCGCGGTGTGGTGGGCGCGTCTCGAGCCGGGGACCCCGGACACCGCGCCGCTGCGCGCCGCGATCCGGGCGCGGATCGATCTGCTGCGGGCGGAGTCGGAGCTGGACTGAGGCTGGGCCCTCAGCGCCTCAGCCCCTCAGCCCCTCAGCTCTGGTGGCCGTTGACGCCGTTGGACCGGCCCGACGAGCGGTTGCCCGAGAACTTTGCGGCGACCAGCTGGCGCGCCTGGCTCGCGTACTGGTCGAAACGGCCCTGCACGACGCCGGCGGTCGACTGGACCGTCTGACTGCCCGCGACGCGGCGCGCGAGCCGGACGATGTCCTCGTAGCGCTCGCGGCCGGCACGCGCGCCGAGGGTGTAGCCGATGGCCGCATAGACGAGATTCGACAGTCTCAACGTGCTTCCCTCCGAGTCGCCGCGCGGTGCGGTTGTCAACCCTAGCCCCGCGACGCGCGATGGCGGGGGTCGGCTATCCTGGCTCGGTTGCTTCGCGCACGCGGGCAACTGCACGGCGATCCCCCGTAGCTCAATTGGCAGAGCATTCGACTGTTAATCGAAGGGTTACTGGTTCGAGTCCAGTCGGGGGAGCTAATCGGGGCCCTCCTCGCCGGATTCGGGCGCCGTTTCGCCCGCAACACGGGCCTTATCGAGGCGGTTTGAGCACGGCGAACGGGTCGGTGACCGTCAGCTCGCGCGTTACGAACCGGTACACCGTTGCCGGCCGGCCTCCCGACCGACCGGACTGCGCGATGCGGTTGGTCGCGGTGATCACCTGCCGTCTGGTGAGCACCCGAGCAAGGTTCGTCGGGTCGATCTGATAGCCAAGCGCGGCGCTGAACAGCTCGCGCAGCTCGGAGATCGTGAACTCCTCCGGCGCGAGCGCGAACCCGATGTTCGTGTACGAGAGCTTGGCGCGCAGCCGCGCGACCGCGGCCTCGATGAAAAAGTGATGGTCGAACGCGGTCGCCGGCAGCTCCGCCACCGGATACCAACGAGTATCTGGCGGCAGCAACGGGGTGACATCGGTCGGCACCAGTCCGAGATATGCCGTCGCCAGCACCCGGGCACGTGGGTCGCGGCGCACCGCGCTGTGCGTGGCCAGCTGCTCGATGTAGGCCACCTCGTGCACGTCGACCTTCTGTGCCAGGTGCCCGGAGATCGCATCGCGCAGTCGTTCGGTCGCGGCGACCCCACCACCAGGTAGCGCCCACCGGCCGCGGAACGGAGCTTGCGCCCGCTTCCACAACAGCACCGACAGCTCGCCATCCCGAACCGACAGCACGACAGCGAGCACCTCGTGCGGGTAGCTCGCGAAGTTGACCACGTCACTCCCCGCTGACTTCGCCATCGGGTCGATGCTAACGTTCTACGTTATCGACTACAAGACGAAAACCTTGAACCCGAGGGAGCAATCAATGGCCACTGCGACTGCGACCACCTGGCAGGAGCAGGTGCACGAGCTCGCCCGCGAACGCGACGCGGTGATACTCGCGCACAACTACCAGGAACCGGCAATTCAGGACGTCGCGCACCACGTCGGTGACTCCCTCGCGCTGTCGCGCATCGCCGCGCACACTGACGCGTCGACGATCGTCTTCTGTGGCGTGCACTTCATGGCCGAGACCGCCAAGCTGCTCAGCCCGGACAAGACCGTCCTCATGCCCGACGCGCGGGCCGGCTGCTCACTGGCCGACACCATCGACGCCGACCAGCTACGGGCATGGAAGCGGGAACACCCGGACGCAGCCGTCGTCGCCTACGTCAACACGAGCGCGGCGGTGAAGGCCGAAGCCGACATCTGCTGCACTTCGTCCAACGCGGTCGAAGTGGTCGAGTCGATCCCGCCCGACCGTCCCGTGTTGTTCTTGCCTGACCAGTTCCTCGGCGAGCACGTGCGCCGGCGCACCGGCCGCACGAACATCGCCGTATGGCTGGGCGAGTGCCACGTGCATGCCGGGATCAGCCCGCGCGACATCCGCACCACGGTCGCCGACCACCCGGACGCCGAGTTGCTCGTCCACCCCGAATGCGGATGTGCGACCTCGACCCTGTGGTTGGCCGGCGAGGGCGAACTACCAGCCGAGCGCACGCACATCCTGTCCACCGGCGGCATGCTTGCCGCCGCACGCACAATGACCGCGAAGACCGCGCTCGTCGCCACCGAGATCGGCATGCTGCACCAGCTCGCCAAGGCCAACCGGCAGACGACATTCCTGCCGGTGAACCCGAAGGCGTCCTGCCAATTCATGAAGATGACCACGCCGCAGCTGCTGCTCCGCTGCCTGCGCGAGGGAAGGGATGAGATCACTCTCGCGCCCGAGATCGCGCAACCGGCCCGCCGAGCGGTCGAGCGGATGATCGCAATCGGTAGTCCAGGCGGTGGCGAATGACGCGCACGGTCGACGTCCTCGTCATTGGCTCTGGCGTCGCCGGGCTTTCCACCGCCCTCGGCCTGGCCGGTGCCCGTGAGGTCATGGTGCTGACCGCTGGCGACGGCAGCTCGCCGTGGGCGCAAGGAGGGGTCGCGGCCGCGTTCGGAGACGACGACCCGCTCGACCACCAGCACGACACCGCGATCGCCGGCGTCGGCATGTGCAACGAGCGCAACACCCGGGCGTTGGTCGAGGAGGGCCCGCTCCGGGTGGCCGAGCTGATCACCCTCGGCGCCGCGCTTGACCGGCGTGCCGACGGGTCACTGTCGCGCACCATCGAGGGCGGCCACGGGCTGGCCCGGGTGGTGCACGCCGGAGGTGACGCCACCGGCGCGGAGGTCCACCGCACGTTGTCGTCAGTCGCGGCCCAGCGGTCGATCCAGTTCCTGACCGGACGGGCCGTGGCACTGACGACGTCCGCGGCAGGCGGCGTCACCGGCGCGGTCGTGGACGTCGGCAACACCGAAGTCGAGGTCCGGGCGCGAGCTGTTGTCCTGGCGACCGGTGGCATCGGTAATGCTTACCTCGCCAGCACGAACCCACCGGCGGTGCGCGGGGATGGGTTGGCGCTTGCGTTGGCCGCCGGCGCCACGCTGGTCGACATGGAGTTCGTGCAGTTCCACCCGACCGCGCTGTACACGGGGGCGACCCGCGGCCAGCTTCCGCTCGTGACCGAGGCGGTGCGCGGGGAGGGTGCGGTGCTGCGCGACGGCGCCGGGCGAGCCATCATGGCGGGCCGGCACCGGCTCGCCGACCTCGCGCCGCGGGACGTGGTGGCCCGTGAGATCGAGGCGACCATGCGCCGCGACCGGGCGCCGCATGTGTGGTTGGACGCCACGGGCATAGCCGCCGAGGTGCTGCGCCGGCGATTTCCGACGGTCATGACCTCGTGCGCGCAGATAGGTGTCGACATGACGCGCGAGCCCATCCCGGTCGCGCCGGCCGAGCACTTCCTGTGCGGTGGCGTGCGCGTCGACCGAAACGGAGCAACCGATGTGCCCGGGCTGTACGCAGTCGGCGAAGTGGCGGCCACCGGCGTCCACGGCGCGAACCGGCTTGCCTCCAACAGCATGCTCGAAGGGATGGTTTTCGGCCGCCGCGTGGCGGCGGCGCTCACGCTGGATTTGCCGCCGGCCGCGACGTCCGTGAGCAGTGCACCGTTGCTTGATGACCCGGCGCCCGATCGCGTCCGCGCGATCCTGTCGAAGTACGCAGGCATCCGTCGTGACGCGGCCGGGCTCGCCGCTGCCGCCGAAGAACTGGCGGAGATGCCGGCCGGCTCCCTCGCCCTGGTCGCTCGCAGCGTCGTCGCCGCAGCAACTGCACGCGTCGAAAGCCGCGGCTGCCATTGGCGCACCGACCACCCTCACGCCGATCCGCGGTGGCAGCGCCATCTCGGGGTGCGGCTGACCACCGACGGGCGGATCACGGCGCTGCCGGAAGCCGTCGAGGCGATGTCTCGCTGATGTTCACACTCGCCGCTTTGAAATCCGAAGAAGACTCGCGGTTTGCCTGGCCCGCCCAAGCAGCATCGCGCGCCGTGACCGGCGCGCTGGCAGAAGATTGCACCGCAGCGGACCTCACGACTCAGTGGACGGTGCCGGCAGGACTGCGCGCACGCGGCTATGTGGAGGCCCGTGAGGCGGGCACGATCGCAGGCCTGCCAGTGTTCGCAGAGGTGTACCGGCAACTGGACGCCCAAGTTCGCGTGCGCGCTCTGGTCGCAGACGGCGAACGAGTCACCCGCGGCCGGCGGGTGGTCGAGATCTCCGGACCCGCGCGTTCGATCTTGACCGGGGAACGCGTCGCGTTGAACTTCCTGCAGCGACTCAGTGGAATCGCCACCACTGCCGCCAGCTACGTGGCCTGCGTCGAGGATTTGCCGGTCAGCATCCTTGACACCCAGATCGAGGTCGAGGTCAGCACAGTCGAGCAAGCGCGCCAGGCGCTCGAGTGCGAAGTCGACTGGATCCTGTTGGACAACATGACCGTTGGTCAACTCGAGGCCGTCGTTCGTCTGCGCGACGCCGTGCCGGCCTACGCCGGGATCCAGCTCGAGGCGTCGGGCAATGTCACCTTGGAATCGGTACGGTCGATCGCCCTCACCGGCGTGGACGCGATTTCGGTCGGCGCCTTGACGCATTCTGCCCGCGCGCTGGATCTGAGCCTGCTGATCGAGTCTGCCGCGGAGCATCGAGCAGGTCGGTGAGGCGGGTCCGCCGGACTACCGAGGCCGAACTCCTCTGGCGCGACCCTCTGGCGCCCGGCTCTATTTGATCTGTGAGACCCGGTCCTGGAGGCGATGCGGCATGTTCACGATCATGACCTGGAATGTGGAGAACTTCTTCGCGCCGGATCACCCGGACCGGACGGCGTTCGACGCCAAGGTCGCGGCGTTGGCGGCGGTGATCAGCGCAGCTGCGCCGGATCTCGTGGCGCTGCAGGAGGTGGGCGACCAGGAGGCGTTCGATGCGCTGCGCGCGCAGCTCGGCGGCGACTGGACCGGCGAGTTGGCCGCGCACTTCGAGCCCTCGCACGCGATCCGCGTCGGTTGGCTCACCCGCGGCACGCTCACCGACGTCGAGGAGGTCGTCGATCTGCCCGCGGAACTGTCCCCGGTCAGGGTCGACGACGAGGGCACCACGATCACGCGGTTGGGGCGCGGCGCGCTGGCCGTCACCTACACCACCGGCTCCGGCGTCGCGGTGCGGGCGCTCACCTGCCACCTGAAGTCGAAGCTGCTCAGCTTCCCCGGCGGCAGGTTCGACACCGACGATGAAGCGCAACGCGCCCGGTACGGCGTGTACGCACTCGATCGGCGCGCCGTCGAATCCGCCGCTGTGCGCGACTGGGTGTCCGCCAGCCTTGCCGGGGACTGGGCCGGCAGGCCATTGCTCGTCTGCGGGGATCTCAACGACACCCTGGAGGCCGCTACCACCCAGATGCTGTTCGGGCCGCCCGGGTCGCAGATCGGCACCCCAGGCTTCCCGCACCCTGACCACGGGGACGCGCAACGGCTCTGGGACGTCGGCTACAAGATGGTGCCGCCGGACAACTTCTCCCGTATCGACGAGGGCCACGAAGAACTGATCGACCACGTGCTCGTCTCGCACGCTCTCGTGGACAAGCTCGTCGACGCCGCCACGCTCCGTCTCGACGTCCCCGACATGGGCACTCAACCACAGCTGCAGCCGCGCGTTCACCCGCCATCGGACCACCGGCCGGTCGTCGCGCGCTTCGATATCTGACCGAACTGCACGCAGGGCGCGACTGCCCGTTCAGGCGCTTCGATGGGCGACGGGCGGTTGCCAGTCCAGCACCGGGGCCAGACTGCGGGCGATGACGCGCGGCGGGACGATGTTCATCAGCCGGGCGGCCGCGCGTCGGACCGGGAGCGGGCGGTGATAGAGCGCACCGGCCTTGCGGGACCGGCGTACGACTGCGGAAGTCCGCGGCAGGCGCAGCTCGCTGTAGCGCTGCAAAGCCTCCGGAATCGCTGCTGAGTCGTGCGGATCGATCACAGCCGCGAGTACCACCGCGTCCTCGATCGCCTGGCAGGCACCTTGTCCGAGGTCGGGGCTCATCGCGTGGGCCGAATCGCCGACGAGCGCGACCCGGTCGCGATGCATCGCCGGAAGCGGGGGGAGTTCCTCGATGTCGTTGCGAAGAACGTCGTCGGGGGTCAGCGGAGCGAGCAGCTTGCCGATGGGTTCGTGCCACGCGCCGAAGCGGCGGCGCAGTTCTGCCGCGTCGTCGTCGTAGCGGGTGCCGGCCGGGACATCGGCGGTGGCATAGCAGTAACACTGGCCCCCCGCGATCGGCAACACCGCGAACCGCTGGCCGCCCGGTCCCCAGGTCTCGGCCGGTTCCGCGCCACCGGGGTCGCCCACGACCATTCGCCAGGCGGTGTAACCGGCGTACCGGGGCGGCTGAGCGGTGGGGAACAACGAAGTGCGCAGCGTCGACCAGATGCCGTCGGCGGCGACGACCACGTCCGCGGTCAGTGGACCCTTCGTCGTATGCAGGACGGCTGCCGCGTCACCCGCTCCGTCCAGACCAAGGGCGGTCACGCCGTACCTGACGGTATTCGGCGGCAGCTGGTCCATGAGCAGCTGCGCGAGGGAAGCCCGATTGACGAGGACCAACGGGTCGCCGAACCTCGCCTCGAGGGCTTCGCCCAGTGCGGCGCGCGCGATCCATCGGCCGTCCGGGCGCCGGATACCGCTGTTGCCGCCGAGGGCGGCGTGCTGCCGCACCTGTTGGCCGATCCCGAGCCGGTCGAGGGCGCGCAGCGCGTTGGGCCACACGCTCAATGCCGCGCCCGAGGCGTTCGCCGCGGCGGCGCGTTCCACCACGGTGACGTCGACACCTCGCCGGTGCAGCGCAACGGCGGCCGCGAGGCCACCGACCCCAGCCCCGGCGATGACCGCCTGCATGCCGGACTCCTGCCTGCCACCCGAAAAGTACGACGGCCCGAACGGCTTGCCGTGCCTGTGGCGTTGGCCTCTCCGGAGCCGGCGTCGCAGCCGGTTGTATGGACTGTGGCGTCGGGGTCGGGTGACAGACGAACCTCGACCACGGCGCTGTTGACAGCCCCGGCGGTCCGTTTCGATGGGTCTCGGGCGGGCCGCTGGGGCGTCCCGCAGTCTATCGCCGACCCGCGTTGCTGGCGTCCCGGATGGTCATGGCGGTGCAGGCGACGGCCGAGGCGACGACGTAGATTCCGCCGCCCACGAAGGCACCGATGTCGCCGAAAGCAACGTTCCCGAGCTCGGTGAGGATCGCGCTCACTGCGATGATCGATCCGAGGACGGCGAGCGCGGAGCCTCCGTTCGGGTCGTCGAGCACCGGCTTGGCGTGCCTGCCGGCGCGCGGCCGTGCGCAGTGTGATGCGACGGGGTGGTCTGCGGCGGGCGAGACGATGGCCATCGAATCCTCCGCGGGCGGTCGGTAGTTCGCCCTCTCGGCGGTGCGCCGGGGTTCCTATGCGCCCTACATCGGCCATTTAGCGGTGTCCTTGACCGGATCGGCCGCCTGCCAGCGGAACGCCCAGCCGGGCAAACAAAGCCATGCTCTGAAGGGCCTGTGGCGTTCGAATCGTAGGTCCGAGTCGGATGGGGCGAAGGTCCCTGATGACCTAAGACCCGCCGGAGGAATCTGGACTTGCGATGTCCGTTTCCGGACGAAGGGCCTCAGGACAGCAAGCCTGATCGGCCCCGCGTTCCGCAACGGCCGCCGCCCGGTGGAGCCAGCAAGCCAGAGAGATACGAGGAAACGATGACGACCGTCCACGCGACCGCCCCCCGCATGACAGACGCGATTGTGACCAACGGCGACGCCGTGCCCCGCGAACTGCGCATCTTCCTGCTGGACGACCACGCCGTGGTGCGCCGCGGCATCGCCGAACTGCTCGAGACCGTCGAGGGCTTCCACGTCGTTGGCGAAGCCGGCACCGCGGCTGAGGCGCTGCCGCGCGCGTTGGCCTGCCGGCCCGACGTTGCCGTCCTCGACGCGCGGCTGCCGGACGGCAGCGGGATCGACGTTTGTCGCGACATCCGCGCGGCGATGCCGAACACCCACTGCCTGATCCTGACCTCCTACGACGACGAGGACGCGGTGTTGACTTCGGTGCTGGCCGGCGCATCGGGCTACGTGCTCAAGGAGGTGCGCACGTCCGGACTCGTCGACGCCATCCGGCAGGCGGCCCTGGGACGCTCGCTGAGCGACCCGGCGATCCTGCACGCCGCCATGGACCGGGTGCGCGACGGCGCCGGCAGCGACAAGCGGCTCGCCGAGCTGACCGATCGCGAGCGCGAGGTTCTCAGCCTGATCGCCGAGGGCCTGACGAACCGCCAGATCGGCGAGCGCCTGTACCTGGCCGAGAAGACGGTGAAGAACTACGTCTCCAGCCTGCTCGGCAAGCTCGGCCTGCAGCGCCGCACGCAGGCCGCCGTGCTCGGCGCCGACGTCCGCCATCACGTCGCCTGACGGAAAGGGGCGTGAGCGAGGTGGCAGACACCGATGAGGTGCTCGTCGGCGTCGACGGATCAGCGCAGTCCGTACTGGCATTGCAGTGGGCAGCGAGCCTCGCCGAATCCCTGGACTGCGCGCTACACGTGATCACCATCTGGGACCTGCCGGTGTTCATCGGCGATGCCGGCGCCTACGTCCCCGACAACTGGGATCCCGAAGGGAACGCCCGCCGGGCGGTGGAAGCCGCCGTCGATGACGTCTTCACCGACGGCCGGCCGACCGGCCTGCGGGTGAGCGTGTGCCGCGGAAACGCCGCCCGGACGCTCATCGATGCCAGCGGCAGCGCCCGCATGCTCGTGCTCGGCAGCCGCGGGCACGGTGGGTTCGCGGGGCTCCTGCTGGGCTCGGTGTCGGCCAACTGCGCCGAGCGTGCGCACTGCCCGGTGCTCGTCGTCCACGGCGACACACCGCCGCCCACGCAGCGCCGCGGCGAGCAGTAGTTCCAGCGGGATCCTCCGTAGCCTCGTGCCGTGGGCGCGCCGCGCACGCCGGCCCCGTCGAGAACGACACGCTCTACCGGATCGAGTTCCACCTGGTCGAGTGATCACGGCTCACGCCACGCGGCGTGCACAATCCAATGCGGCGGAGCAGTTGACGACTGCCGGCAGCGACGAGGGCACAGGAGGAGCCGATGAGCGAGGCCGCGCGGCCGAGCACAGCACGGCTGACGATCCTCGACGACTACCAGGACGTCGCGCTCAACAGCGCGGACTGGACGCCGGTGCAGGAGCGGTTCACCGTCGAGGTGGTCAACGAGCACATCGACGACGAGGCCGAGTTGGTGCAGCGGTTGCGAGGAAGCGCGGTCGTGGTCGCGATGCGCGAGCGCACCCCGTTCCCCGCGCGGCTTCTCGCTCAGCTGCCCGAGCTCCGGCTGCTCGTCACGACGGGGGCGAAGAACGCGGCCATCGATGTGACCGCTGCGCACCGGCAGGGTGTCACGGTCAGCGGCACCATCGGCACCGGCACGGCGATGCCCGAGATCACCATCGGCATGATGATCGCGCTGATGCGCAACTTCGCGCAGGAGGACGCGGCGGTGCGGGCCGGCGGCTGGCAGCACACCATCGGGCCGGGCCTGGCCGGCCGCACGCTCGGTGTGGTCGGCCTCGGCCGGTTGGGCATCCCGGTCGCCCGTCTCGCGCAGGCGTTCGAGATGTCGGTGATCGCCTGGTCACCGCACCTCACGCAGGAGCGCGCCGAGCCGCACGGCGTGCGCGCTGTCGAGAAGCGCACCCTGTTCGCGGAGTCCGACGTCGTGACGATCCACATGCCGCTCTCGGACGCCAGCCGCGGCCTGATCGGTGCCGGCGAGCTGGCACTGATGCAGCCCACCGCATACCTGATCAACACCTCGCGCGGTCCCATCGTCGACGAGGCGGCCCTGGTCGCCGCGCTTCGCGAGCATCGCATCGCCGGTGCCGGCCTCGACGTCTACGACGTCGAACCGCTATCAGCCGGGCACCCCCTGCGTTCGCTGCCCAACACGCTGCTGCTGCCGCACATCGGCTACGTGACGACCGACAACTACCGCACCTGGTTCGGCCAGGTCGTCGAGGACATCATCGCCTGGGCCGACGGGGCGCCCATACGCGAGCTCTGATCCTCGATCATCACCCCGCCCGGGGTGGCCTAGGGTTTCGTGCATGCCGCTGAGCCCCGACGAGTTCTACCGACATGCGATCTCGGCGGCAGACGATGATCGTCGGCTCCCGCTCTCACGCATGACCGGCTGGGACATCAGCCCCTTCGAGCAGGAGGGACTGCGGGTCACGCCGCTTCGACCGCCGGTCGTCCCCGAGCCCACTCGTCAGGGCGAAGATCCCTCGAGTTGCGAGTCCTGCCGACGGCGCGACGACGGGATCTGGCTCGACGACCGCTGGCGGCTGACCCGCATCCCTCGGGTCGGCGTGCCGCTGGTGCTGATGCTCCATCCGCGTGACCACTACGACCTGGATGACCTCCCGGACGAACTCGCGGCCGAGCTCGGGGTGTTGACCAGCCACCTGGCGCGCCACGTTCAGGCGCTTGCGCATATCGCGCGGGCCCACGTGTACCGCATTGGCGATGGCGGCGCGCATCTGCACGTCTGGTTCTTCGCCCGCCCCGAGGGGCAGTCCCAGCTGTACGGATCGTGGCTGCCCGTGTGGGACGACCTGCTTCCGGAGTACCCGGCGGACATCGCCGAGGCCGATGCCGCGCGAGTCGCCGAGGCGTTGGTGAACTCGTACGGGGGCCGACGCTCGGGCGACGCGACGCGAGAGTCGGCAAGGTAGCCGGGAGGATCCCCCCGAACGCTCCCGGCCACCTTTGTTCGTGGACTTTACTTGATCGCGACTCCAGCGACCTACGGGAGTCGATCTTTCCCGCGGGGCGCTCGTCGGCGTGGGTCGTCTCGCGCGCTCGGCCGCCCCGGTCTCACTGCCGGAACGACGTGTCGACGTCCTCGGTCTCGTGGTAGGTGCGTTCCTCGGCATACGCCTCGTACACGCGGTGGTCGGCCTCGGTGTCCGGCCCGCCGATGAGGCTGCGCGGCCACAACCGCTTCTTGAGCACGACGTTCAGCTGCGCGCCGAGCAACGTGACCTGGCCCTGCAGGTAGAACCACCACAGCATGGTGATGACGGTGGCGAAGTGCCCGTAGGTGCTCTGCGCGCTCTGCAGGTGACGACTGATGATGAACGACGACAGCTGCTGCAGCACCCAGAACACGCACCCCGCGAACAGGGCCCCGGGTAGCACGTCCCGGCTGGTGATCTCGCGGTCGGTCAGCATCCGGAACGCCGCGACGAACAGCCCGACGTCGAGGGCGATGGCGATGACGTAGCCGATCAGCCGCCCGAACCAGCCCAGGTTGATCCCGGTGGCCGTGCCGGTGACGTAGCCGGAGATCACGGTGCTGACGACGAGCCCGACTCCGACTGTCGCGAGCACCAGCGCCGAGCGCTTCAGCTTCTCGACGAACTTCGGGCGTTGCACGAACGGGATCTCCCACGCCGAGTTGAACGCCGTCTGCAGCGTCTTCACGACCGCCAGACCGCTCCACAGCGCGGTGAACACGCCGACCAGCAAGGTCCACCACGAACCGGACAGCGTCTGGACCGTGCTGGGATCCAGAAGCGGCAGGAACGACGACACGTTCTGGAGCACTTGTGCCTTGGTCGACGCGCTCGGGATCACGTAGGCGAGCAGGGTCACCAGCACGAGCAGCAGCGGGAAGATCGAGAAGAAGGCCCAGAAGGCGACCATCGACGCGAGGTTGGTCGACTGGTCCTCGGAGAACTTCTTCACTACCGCCAGTGGCACCGCGGTCCACGAGCGGTGCTGCTGCCAGCGGTCGAAACGCTCCAGCCGACTCGCAACTCCCGACGCGTGCTTGCCCTCCGTGGTGGTCATCCGCTGCTCCCTCCGGCCGACGGGTAGACGTTGCGGCATCCTCGGCACTTATCCCCGATGTGGCGCAGCGCAAACCGGACGGCGCTGCCGGGCGCGCGGTGATGTTCAGCCGCGCTGTGGGGCCTGGGCGTGGAACTCGACCCAGAGCTCTCTGCCGGAGCTGGTGGCGTCGATACCCCACCGGTCCGCCACCGCGTCGACGAGCCGGAAGCCCATCCATTGCACACGCTGCGCGGGATCGTCCTGGTCGTCGGGCAGCTCGCCGTCGTCGACGAGGGAGAGCCGCAGCCCGGCGTCGTCGATCAGCAGGCGCACCACCATGGTGGTGCTGTGCGCGACGAGTGCGGAGGTGACCAGCTCGCTCGCGCACAGGATCGCGTCGTGCACGGTGTCGTCGCCCCAGCGCCCGCTGGCGCGCATGAGCTCGGCGACCCAGGCCCGCGCGCGGCGCGGCGCGCTGTCGTCGCAGCTGAGGGCCCGGCTGTGCAGTGGCATAGGCGCTCGCAGTGACGGGGTCGAAGGACGCAGGACTTCGTACCTAGTCTTACCGATCGCAGGTCGCATCCGTGCAGCACACGGAATATTCGCCGTTGGCCGGACCCGGCCGCAGATGCCCCCGATACAGGACGAAAGTCCCAGCCGCGCCGGGCCGCCGCGCGGTGTCGCGGGCACCGCCCGGGCAGGGACGCTGGACCAGGAAGGCGAAGCGGTCGACAGCTGGAGGGCGCGGTGGGTTCCGACGTGCGGGTTGCCGGCGTGCGCCGGACGCTCGATCGGGTCCGCGGATGGTTCGAACCGGCGCTGTTCGCGCTGACCGTCCTGCTTCTCGCGGCCGGCGGTGTCGCCTGGGCGGCGGGCGGGCATTCGCTCGCCGACTTGTTGTGGGCGGCAGCGACGCTGCTCGCGCTGGCCCCCGCGATCTGGTGGGTCGCCGACGCCTTGCGCCACGGCCGGGTGGGGGTCGACCTCATCGCCGTCCTCTCGCTGGTCGGCACCTTCGCGGTGGGGGAGTACCTGGCCGGGGCGCTCATCGCGGTCATGCTCGCCACCGGTCGGCTGCTCGATGCGGCCGCCGAGCGCCGGGCAAGTCGGGATCTGCGCGCCCTGCTGGACCGCGCGCCGCGCTCGGCGCGGCGGCTCCGCAACGGCGACATCGAGGAGATCGGCGTCGACGAGGTTGCCGTCGGCGACCGGCTCCTGGTCGGCACCGGCGAGGTCGTTCCGGTCGACGGCGTCGTCCGCGGCGGGCTCGCCGTCCTCGACGAATCCGCGCTGTCGGGCGAGCCGGAACTCGTCGAACGGACGGCCGGTGACGAGGTGCGCAGCGGCGTGGTCAACGCCGGGGGCGCGTTCGAGCTGCAGGCGTCGGCCGTGGCCGCGGACAGCACCTACGCCGGCATCGTCGCACTCGTCGGCCAGGCCGGCGCCGAGAGCGCTCCTGTGGTGCGGCTCGCCGACCGCTTCGCCGTGTGGTTCCTGCCGCTGAGCCTCGCCGTCGCCGGCGCCGCCTGGTGGGCGACCGGGTCGGCGGTGCGGGCCGTCGCGGTGCTCGTGGTCGCGACGCCGTGCCCGTTGCTGCTGGCCGCGCCGGTCGCGATCGTGTCGGGCCTGTCGCGCGCCTCGCGGCGCGGCGTCGTGGTGCGCACCGGTCGCGCGCTGGAAAGCCTCGGTGCGGCCAGCACGATGGTGCTGGACAAGACCGGCACGTTGACGCTCGGCCGCCCGCGGGTCGACGAGGTGATCGCCGGCGACGGCTGGACACCCGGTGAGGTGTTGTGCGTCGCGGCGTCGGCCGACCGCGTGTCGCCGCACGTGCTCGCCAAGGCGGTGCTGGAGGAGGCGACCGCGCGCGGGTGCAGCCTGTCGGTCCCCGCGGACGTGGACGAGCAGCCGGGCCGAGGGGTCAGCGCGCTCGTCGACGGCCGGCGGGTAGAGGTCGGCAAGCGCGACCGCGTGCCGGATGCCATGTGGGCGCGCGCCGCCGACAGCCGCGCCGCTCTGGACGGATGCGCCGTGACCTGGGTCGCGGTCGACGGCGAGGTCGTCGGCTGCGTGCTGCTCAGCGATCGGCTGCGCAGCGACGCGAGCCGGACGCTGCGGCGGCTGCGTCGCGCCGGCATCCGTCGCTTCGTCATGCTCACCGGCGACCGGCCCGAACCGGCGAAGGAGATCGGCGAGATCCTTGGCCTGGAGGAGGTACGGGCTCAGCAGACGCCGACGAGCAAGGTCGAGGCCGTGCGCGCCGAGCGGGCGAAGGCCCCCACCGTCATGGTCGGCGACGGGCTCAACGACGCCCCCGCGCTGGCCGCCGCAACGGTCGGCGTGGCGATGGGGGCGCGCGGGGCGACCGCGTCGTCCGAGGCAGCCGACGTGGTGCTCACCGCCGACCGGGTCGACCACGTTGCCGACGCCATGGACATCGCGCGGCGGTCTCGCCGCATCGCGATCCAGAGCGCCGGCGTGGGCATGGCGCTGTCGCTGATCGCCATGGGCGTCGCAGCAGCCGGGTTCCTCGCGCCCGCGGCCGGCGCGCTGCTGCAGGAGGGCATCGACGTCGCGGTGATCCTGAACGCGTTGCGCGCCGTCCGGGGCGGGCGGGCCGAAGGCGTGCTCGTCGCGCCGGACACCGATGCCCTGCTCCGGCGGTTCGCCGCCGAACACGAGCAGTTGCGCGAGGTCCTGCCGCTGTTGCGCGCGGCCGCCGACGCCCTCGCCGTGCCGGGGACGCCGGGCGCGCGGGGGCTGCTCGAGCAGGCCCGCCGCGCGTTGGACGACCGGTTGGTGCCGCACGAGCAGGCCGAGGAGCAGGAGCTCTACCCGATGCTGGCGCAGGCGCTCGGCACGAGTGACGCTGTCGCCCCGATGAGCCGGGTGCACGCCGAGATCGGCCGCCTGGCGCACCGCTTCGCGACCCAACTCGACGCGCTCGGCCCAGGCGACACCATCGACGACGAGCGTCGGGTCGACCTGCTCGCGTGCCTCTACGGGCTGCACGCGGTCCTCCGCCTGCACTACGTGCAGGAGGAGGAGAGCTACTTCGTCCTTGCGAGCGACTGAGGAGTGGCTCGGATGGCAAACGCCGGGAAGACGAACGGCGCGCCTGGGGCGGACTCCGCAGGTGCGGTCCGGGCCGCGCCGGCCTACGACTCGCAGGGGTTGTGCGCGGCCGAGGTCGCCGAGCGGGTGGCGCGGGGGGCGACCAACGTCGTCGCCCGGCGCACCAGCCGCACGGTCGGCGAGATCCTGCGCGCGAACGTCTTCACGGTCTTCAATGCCCTGCTCGCCAGCCTGTTCGTGGTGACGCTCGCCACCGGGCAGTGGCAGAACGGCCTGTTCGGGATCGTCGTCGTCGTCAACTCGGCGATCGGCGTCACGCAGGAGCTACGCGCCAAGCGCACCCTCGACCGGCTGGCGCTGCTGCATGCGGCGCAGGTGCGGGTCGTGCGCGACGGCGAGGTGTGCGAGATCGCCCGCGAGGACGTCGTGGTCGACGATCTGGTGGTCCTCGGCGCGGGCGACCAGGTGCCGGCCGACGGCCGCGTCGTCGCCTCGGACGGACTGGAGGTCGACGAGTCGATGCTCACCGGCGAGTCGGCGGCCGTGGCGAAGACGGCGGGCGAGGAGCTCCGTTCCGGTTCGATCGTCGTCGCCGGCGCGGGCCGGGCGCACGCTACCGCCGTCGGGCGCGACTCCTACGCGGCGCGACTGGCGGAGGAGGCCCGCCGGTTCACGCTCACCCGCTCGGAGCTGCTGTCGGGCATCAACCGGGTGCTCCGCGGGATCTCGGTGATCATCCTGGTGGTCGGCCCGGTGCTGCTGTGGAGCCAGTTCAACAGTCCCGACAACCACGGTTGGCAGGACGCGGTGACCGGAACCGTCGCCGCGCTGGTCGGGATGATCCCGGAGGGGCTGGTGCTGCTGACCACGCTGGCCTTCCTGATCGGCACGCTGACCCTGGCCCGTCGGGGCACGCTCGTCCAGGAGCTGCCCGCGGTCGAGGGACTCGCCCGGGTCGACGTGGTCTGCCTGGACAAGACCGGCACCCTCACCTACGGCGATCCCGCCTTCGACCGGCTGGTGCCGCTGGCTCCCCGCGAGGTGAGCGAGGACGACGCGGGTCAGGCGCTCGCCCTGCTCGCCGCCGCAGCGGGGACGAATCCCACCGCGGCGGCGCTGCGCACCGCTTTCCCGAAGTCGTCCTGGCAGCAGACCGCGGCGGTGCCGTTCTCATCGGCGCGCAAGTGGTCGGCCGTCACCGCAGCCGGGCAGGGCAGCTGGGTGCTGGGCGCGCCGGAACTGGTGGCAGCGGCCGCGGACGCCGCGACCCGCCGGGCGGCCGACGACCTCGCCGCGAGCGGCCAGCGGGTGCTGCTGCTCGCCCGGGCCCCCGAGGGCAGCGAGGTGCGAGCCGACCTGCCGCTGCCGGACGGACTGCGGGCCGCGACGCTCGTGGTGCTGGCCGAGCGCATCCGCGAGGACGCCGCCCGGACGCTGCGCTATTTCACCGAGCAGGGCGTGCGCGTGAAGATAGTCTCCGGCGACAACCCGCACACGGTCGGGGCGGTCGCCGGCAAGGTCGGGGTGCCCGGCGTCGAGAACGCCGACGATGCGTTGGACGCCCGGCAGCTACCGGAAGAGGGTGCGACGTTCGACGAGGTCGTCGGCACGACCGACGCCTTCGGGCGGGTGACGCCCTACCAGAAGCGGGCGATCGTCGGCGCCCTGCAGCGCCACGGGCATGTGGTGGCGATGACCGGCGACGGTGTCAACGACGCGCTCGCTCTCAAGGACGCCGACATCGGGGTGGCGATGGGCAGCGGCTCGGCGGCCAGCCGCGCGGTGGCGCAACTGGTGCTGCTGGACGGGCGGTTCGCGCACCTGCCCGACGTCGTGGCGGAGGGCCGCCGGGTGATCGCCAACATCGAGCGCGCGGCGAACCTGTTCATCGTCAAGAACGTCTACGCGCTGCAGTTGGCGCTGATCGTGGCCGTCACCCGCGCGGCGTACCCCCTCGCCCCGATCCAGCTGACCTTGATCTCGGCGCTCACAATCGGCATCCCGGGTTTCGTGCTGGCCCTCGCGCCGAACACGCGCCGGTACGTGCCCGGCTTCCTCTCCCGCGTGCTGCGGTTCTCCATCCCGGCGGGGGTGATCATCGGCAGCGCTGCCTATCTCGGCTACTACGCGATCCGGCTGCTCGACCGCGCCGGCGGGGTGGATGGAGCCCGCACCACGGCGACGTTCACCGTGCTGATCGCCTCGCTGTGGACGCTCGGCATCCTCGCCCGGCCGATCACCGGCTGGAAGATCGCGCTGCTGGCCGGCCTGGCCGGCCTGGCTGCGGTGATCACGCTGGTGCCGGCGATCGGCACCGGGATCGTGCTGCTGCAGCCCACCCCGGAGCGGTTCGCGGTCGCCGTCGTGGTCGGTGCGGCGGCCGCGGTGCTCATCGAGATCACCCACGCCGTGGTCATCCGGTTCGTGCCCGCCGGCCCGCGCGGCGCGCAAGGCTGACGACCGGTCAGCTCTGCCGCCGGTCGACGTAGGGCTCGTTGGTGGCCTCCGGCGGCGAGGCGTCGGGCAGCGCCACGATCACGAGGTCCGGCCCGTCCACGGCATCCAGCACCCCCTCGGCGGTGTGCCCCAGGAAGGGCTGGTCGGCGACGCGGCGCAGCCGGGTGCCGAGTACCAGGACGTCCACCCGCTCGCGGTCGACCATGTCGGCCAGCCCGTCCAGCGGCCGGGCGGCGGCCACGTCGGTGAGCTGGCTGGCGATACCGGCGTTGCTCGCGCGCTCCTCGGCGGCCACGAGCACCGCCTGCGCGCGCGGCTGCAGGGCGGGCAGCGGTCGGGCTGCGGCGCGGTTCGGTTGCGCCGTCGGCTCGTCTGCCGGGGTGACATCCGACGGCGTGACGTGGACGACGAGCAGGTCGGCGTCGAGGTGGTCGGCGAGACCGTGCGCCAACTCCTCGGCCGATTGCGACGCGACCGTGCCGTTCACCGCGACGGCCACGCGCAGCGGGGCGCCGACCGCCTGCCCGAAGCCCCGGCCCCGCCGGACGAGCACCGTCGGCAGCGGTGTCGAGTTGAGCAGTTCGTCGGGCAGCCACCGGCGTCCGCCGTGCGCCGGGTCGTTCTCGGGCAGGCCGACGGCGATGACGCCGTAACCGAGCTTGGCCTCGGTGAGTGTCGCGGCGGTGAGGTCGTCGGTGTCGACGGAGAGCTGGCGCAGCCGTCGCGACGTCGCTTGCGCACACGGCAGCGCCGCCGCGGGAGACGACGGTGTGCTGATGGTCGTCAGTTCCGCCTCGGCCGGCCAGGCCCGGTCGAGAAGCCGGATGGCGTCCAGCGGCGAGCTGCCGTCGAGCAACGGAACCAGCAGCCGCTGGGCGCGCACGAACGCGTTGGTGCGCAGCCGGTGCTCGTGTGCGAGCCGCTGCTGTTCGGTCTCGCTGCCCGGCCAGCTGCCGACGAGCCGCCGCAGGAACGGGGCCACCAGCGACGAGGACACGATCGACACCACCAGAAGCACGGTGTACGAGGTCTCCGACAGCAGACCCAGCCGCAGGCCAGCGGTCCCGATGATCACCTGCATCGCGCCGCGGCCGTTCAGCAGCACCGCCAGGGCGACGCTCTCCTTGCGTTCCATGCGGGCGAACCGTGCGCCCAACGCGGCGCCCGCGGCCTTGGCGGCGATCGCAACGACGAACACCACCACGAGGGCGACGATGGCGCCGGCCGAGTCGAGGCTGCCGAGATCCACCTGCAGTCCCGCGGTGGCGAAGTACAGCGGCGCGAACACCGCACCCGACATCACCTCCAGCTGTCGCATCGACTCGCTGTGCTGGAAGCGGGACCGCCCGAGCGCGATGCCGGCGAAGAACGCACCCAGCGCGGCCTCGACCTCCACCGACTGCAGCACCGCCGCCGCGGCGAAGCCCACACCGACGGCGACCGAGAGCGCTCCTGCCGGGTTGGGGCCGCCCTTGCGCGCAGCGCGCAGCAACCGGTCGACCGTCCGCTGCCCGAAGACGGCGAACAGCGCGAGCAGGACGAGCAGACCGCCGATCGGGACGATCACCCCGGTGACGAGCGAGCCGTTGACGGCGACCGACACGACGATGAGCAGCAGGAACCCGTAGAGGTCGTTCGCGGTCGCGGTGGCGAACGCCACCTGCCCGAAGTTGCGCCGCCCGACGCCCAGCTCCGACACCAGCCGGGCGATCACCGGCAGCGAGGAGACCGCGAGCGCGCCGCCGAGCAGCACCGCGCTGGCGATCGTGTTGTCGCCCGGGATCAGCTCGTCGGCAAAGGCGTAGACGACGACGCTCCCGATCGCCAGCGGGACGACGATGCTGCTCGCCGAGACGAATGCGGCGGGCCGGCCGAGCTGCCGCAGCAGCGGCAGGTCGGTCTCCGCACCGAGCACCAGCAACACGATCAGCAGGCTGAAGCCGGCGATCGCGCCGAGCAGGTGTGCGCCCTCGCCGGCGGGAATCATGAACTGCCCTGCGGACGGCCAGATCGCGCCGAGAACCGAGGGCCCGAGCAGCACGCCGGCGAGCAGCGACCCCACGACCTCCGGCTGGCCGAACCGGCGCGCGGCAAGGCCCAGGACCCGCGCGACCACGTACAGCGCAGCAATCTCGACCCACAGGTGCACCGCGAGCGAGGTCGACAAGCTCAAATGGCCCATTCCGGTCAGGCTAGCGAGCACCCGAGCCGGGCGGGTCCGTCGATGGCGGTCCGCTCAGGTACGCCGAGCGGCGCCGGCAGCCGCGGACCGGTCCATTCGCTGCGCGGTGCTGAACCGCCCGGCCCGCCGCCGGACCCGCCGGGCGTGCCGGAACGGCCGACGCGGCCGGGGCGCGGGCGCCAGCCGGTAGAACGTCCGCTTCACCAGCTCGATCAGCGCGAGATAGCAGACGATCATCGCCACGAGCACGGCGAAGAAGTCGCTCGGCAGGGGCTGGAAGCCGAGTGTGGATGCGGCGGCCGACGCGGGCAGCAGCATGCCGACCGCGACCACGGTGAGCGCCGCCAGCGTCAGCGGCAGGCTGGGGCGGCTGCGGAAGAACGGCGAGCGGCGCGTGCGGATCGCGAAGATCACCAGGGTCTGGGTGGCGAGCGATTCGATGAACCAGCCGGACCGGAACTCCGCCGCGCCGGCGTGGAAGACGCCGAGCATGACGGCGAAGGTGGCGAAGTCGAAGATGGAGCTGATGGGGCCGAACACGAGCATGAACCGCCGGATGAACCGGACGTCCCAGTGCGAGGGTCGGCGCAGTTGCTCCTCGTCGACGTTGTCGGTGGGGATGGCGAGCTGGCTGGCGTCGTAGAGCCAGGTTGTTGAGCAAGATCTGCGACGGCAGCATCGGCAGGAACGTCAGGAACAGCGAGGCGCCGGCCGCCGAGAACATGTTGCCGAAGTTGCTCGAGGTCCCCATCAGCACGTACTTGATGGTGTTGGCGAAGATGCGCCGGCCTTCGGCGACGCCGTCGGCCAGCACCGCGAGGCTCTTCTCGAGCAGGATCACGTCCGCGGCGTCCTTGGCCACGTCGGTCGCCGAGTCGACGGAGATGCCGACGTCCGCGGCGTGCAGGGCGAGCGCGTCGTTCACGCCGTCGCCGAGGAACGCCACGCCCTTGCCCTCGCGCCGCTGGGTCCGCACGATGCGCGCCTTGTCCTCCGGGCTGGTGCGCGCGAAGACGGTGGTGGCCGCCACCGCCTCCTCGAGTGCGGCGTCGTCGAGCTGCTGGATCTGCGCGCCGGTCAGCGTGCCGCCGGCCGGGAGCCCCAGCTCGGCGCACACCTTCGCCGCCACCGCCGGGTTGTCCCCAGTGACCACCTTGACCGCGATGCCGAGGTCGGCGAGCCGGCGTAGGGATTCGGCGGCGTCCGGCTTGGGGCGGTCGAGGAACACGAGCAGGCCGGCGAACGCCAGCGCGTGCTCGTCGAGTCTCGCGTGCTGTTCGGACGCGTCGACTGGCCGCACGGCGACCGCGACGACCCGGTTGCCGTCGTCGAACTCGCGCTGCAGGGCTACGCGGCTCTGTTCCGAACTGCCGGCACACCGGGCGAGCACCGCCTCCGGCGCGCCCTTGGTGACCTGCGTCAGCGCGCCGTCCGGTCCGCGAACGAGCACGGACACGAGCATCCGGTCGTGGTCGAAGGGGCATACCGCGAGCCTCGTGAAGCCGAGCAGGGCGTTGCGCTGCTCGGCGGCCGCGGGGGAGTCCCACAGTGCCTGGTCGAGCGGGTTGCCGCCGACGCCCGGTTGGCCGGCGACGGCGTTCTCAGTGCACAGCAGTCCCCAACGCAGCACTTGCTCGGCGGGCCGGCCCGACTCGGGCACCGTGCGCATGTAGTCGATGCGCCCCTGCGTGAGCGTGCCGGTCTTGTCGGTTAACAGCGTGTCGACGTCGCCGAGATCCTCGATGCACACCAGACGCTTGACGAGCACTTTGCGCCGGCTCAGTTGCCGGGAACCCGCGGCGAGGCTGGTGGAGACGACGGCCGGCAGCAGCTGCGGCGTGATCCCCACGGCGATGGCCAGCGAGAACAGCAGCGCGTCGAGCACCGGCTTGTGCAGCGCGACGTTGATGGCGAAGATCGCCGTGGTGAGCGCGCCCGCGACGTAGACCAACAACATCGAGAACTGGCGCAGCCCGATCTGGAACTCGGTGTCCAGTTGGCGAGTGGCCAGCCCGGCGGCGATCGCGCCGAACTCGGTGCGCGCGCCGGTGCTGATCACCAGCGCGCGGCCGGACCCGGCGTGCACGACCGTGCCCATGAGCGCGCAGCTGGACAGCTCGGCGAGCACCGTACCCGCCGGCACCGGAGCGGTCTGCTTGTCGACGGGCAGTGATTCACCGGTCAGCACCGATTCGTCGCACTGCAGGGCCGCCACGTCGAGCAGCCGCACGTCGGCCGGCACGATGTCGCCGAGCTTGAGCTGCAGGACGTCGCCCGGTACGAGGTCGGTGACGTCCAGTTCCGCTTGCCGGGCGTCGCGCACGACCACCGCGCGCTGCCGCATCTGGGAGTGCAGCGCCTCGGCGGCCTTCTCGGCCCGGTACTCGTTCGCGAAGCCCAATCCGACCGAGAGGCCGACGATGACGACGATGATGATCGCGTTGGTGTGTTCGCCGACGAACGCGGAGGCGATCGCGGCAGCCACGAGCAGGCCGAGCAGCGGCGAACGCATTTGGTGCCACAACACGGCGAGCAAACGGGCCCGGTGCGAGGCGACCGCGTTCGGTCCGAAACGGTCGCGTCGCCGGGCGGCTTCGGCCTCGGAGAGCCCGCTGTCGGCGGACGCGACACCGAGCCGGCGCAAGACTTCCGGGATCTCCTGCGACGCAGCTCGGGCCAGGTCGCTGACCGGCGAGGTGCCGGCGGTTGTCGTCGGCGCGCGCGGTATGGACTGCTGCGCCTGTGCCGTGCTCATCTCGGGCTCCGTCGGCCGGATCGGTAGGTCACACCGACATGCCCTCGGCCATCCGCTCGAGCGCGGCGATGCGTTCCTCGATCGGCGGGTGCGTGTCGAAGAGGCGGTGGATGGCCCCCTCGTGATGCTGAAGCGGATCGTCGATGCACATCGCCGCCGTCGCGTGGTTGGTGCGTGCCAGTGGTCGGTCGTTGGCCTGGAGTTCACGAAGAGCGCGGATCAGGCCGACGGGATTGCGGGTGAGCTGGACGCTACTCGCGTCGGCGAGCGATTCGCGCCGCCGCGAGACGGCGAGCCGGATGACCGGCCCGACCAGGAAGCCGACGACGGCGAGCAGCAGCCCCGCAGCGAGGACGACGAGGGTGACGCTCGCGCCTTCGCGACTACGGCCGCGGACGAAGAACGCGCTGCGCCACACGACACTGGCCAGCAGCCCTGCCATACCGATCAGTGTGGTGACGATGAGCAGCAGCCGCGTGTCGTAGTTCTTGATGTGGCTCATCTCGTGACCGAGGACGCCCTCGAGCTCCTCTCGGTCCATGACGGCCAGCAGGCCGGTGGTCACGGTGATCGCGGCACGCTGCGGGCTGACCCCGGTGGCGAACGCGTTCGGCGACGGGTCGTCCACCACGTACACCGCGGGCATCGGCAGGCCGTCACCGATCGCGAGAGCGGAAACGAGGTCGTAGACCCGGCGATGGCGTTGAGGATCGGCCGGCGTCGCGCCGGCAACGGCCAGCACCAGGTTGGAGCCGGAGGTGAGGCTGAACACCACGGCGAGCAGAGCGAGAACGCCGGCCGCTGCGGTCGCGGTGGCGAGATCCGCCGCCACGGGCGCCGCTGCGCCGGGTTGGTGCGTTGTGGTCGCGACGAGCCAGCCGATCAGCGCACCGGCGCCGAGCCAGACAAGCATGAACGCGATGACGAGTACGACGCTGCGCCGCTTGTTCCGCGCGATCTGCTCGTACACGGCGCACTCCGCCCATCGTGCCCGTCAACCGGTCGGACCCGCGGGCGGCGGCGCGAAGTCGACGGCGGGCGCCTCCCGGTCTGCCTCGGTTCCGGCGTAGTAGCCGACCGGGGTGAATCCCAGCGGTCGGGCGATCAGAACGCGGGGGAAGCTCTGGATCGCGCTGTTGTAGTCGCGGGCGCTGCCGTTGTAGTAACGCCGTGCGTACTCGATCTTGTCCTCGGTGGCCATCAGCTGTTCCTGGAGATCGAGGAAGCTCTGCACCGCGCGCAGCGCCGGATAGTTCTCGGCCACCGCGAACAGCGAACGCAACGTCGTGGACAGCGTGTTCTCGGCTGCGGCGACATCCGCAGCGTTTCCGTCGCGCCCCGCGCTGATCGCCGCCGCCCGCGCCTGGGTCACCTCGTCGAAGACGCCGCGCTCGTGCGCCGCATAACCCTTCACCGTCTCGACCACCCGCGGGATCAGGTCGTGCCGGCGCTTGAGTTCGACATCGATCTGCGACCACGCCTCGGCCACGCGCTGCTTGCGGCGCACCATGCCGTTGAACGCCCAGATGGCGCCGACCACCAGCAACAGGACGATGACGAGGACCACGATCCAGACGACGGTCATGGCAGGCTCCGAACTTCGGTGATGAGGCGTCCCGGGATCGAAGTTACGAGCGGTCGAAGGTCCCGGCAGCGGGCGCTCGACCCACGCGGACAGGACGTTCGGACCGGTGCCGTCCGCCCTCCGCGCGCGACCGGTGCCGGCTCCGTTTCCGGCGAAGGGCCTGCCCACGGCGACCAATGGCCCTTCGCAGTCGGGGATCATCGGGGTTGCCTGAATGGCGCTGTTGGGAGGCGAAGATGCTCTTTGCGGACCGAACCGACGCGGGGCGTCAACTCGGCAAGATGCTGCGCGGCCGCGTCGAGCGCAACGCCGTCGTCGTCGGGTTGCCGCGCGGCGGCGTGCCGGTGGCCGTCGAGGTCGCCGAGGCGGTCGGCGCGCCGTTGGACGTCATCGTCGTCCGCAAGCTGGGCGTGCCCTTTCAGCCGGAACTCGCGATGGGCGCGCTCGGCGAGGGCGGCGTCCGAGTGGTCGACTACGAGCTGGTCACCCGGCTGCGGATCAGCGACGACGAACTCGCTGCGGTCGAGCAACGCGAGCAGGCCGAGATCGAACGCCGCGTCGCCCAGTTGCGTGGCGTCCGCGGGCCGATCCCACTCGCCGGCCGGCCGGTCGTCATCGTCGACGACGGCATCGCCACCGGATCGACCGCCCGCGCCGCATGCCTCGTCGCCCGGGCTCGGGGAGCCTCCCGCGTCCTGCTCGCCACGCCGGTCGCGCCGCCCGGGGTGACCGAGCGCTTCCGGGATGTGGCTGACGACGTCGTCTGCCTTGCCACGCCGCAGGGCTTCTTCGGCATCGGCGAGTTCTATCGGGATTTTCGGCAGTTGACCGACACGCAAGTGCGGCATCTGCTCGAGCACGCGAGGACGCCCACCGGCGCGATCGACCCACCAGCCGAGGAGGACGATCCACCGGCGCGCGACGAGGATGTGTCGATTCCCGTGCCCGGTGCGACGTTGCCCGGCCACTTCACCGTGCCGGCGACGGCCTCGGGGATCGTCGTCTTCGTGCACGGCAGCGGCAGCTCCCGGCACAGCCCGCGCAATCAGTACGTCGCGTCCATCCTCAACCAGGCCGGGCTCGGCACCCTCCTCTTCGACCTCCTCACGCCGTCCGAGGAACAGGACCGGCGCAACGTCTTCGACATCGAGTTGCTCGCCGAAAGGTTGGCCGCGGTCACCACATGGCTACGGCCGAAATACGGCCCGCAAACTCGCGTCGGGTACTTCGGGGCGAGCACCGGTGCGGCGGCAGCATTGGTCGCCGCGGCCCGTCCCGGCAGCGACGTAGGCGCGGTGGTCTCGCGCGGTGGACGCCCGGATCTCGCCGGCTCGGCGCTGAGTGAGGTCCGTGCCCCCACGTTGCTGATCGTCGGCGGGGACGACGAACTCGTGCTCGAACTCAACCGCGCCGCCCAACTGCGGCTGAAGTGCGCCAACCGGCTCGACATCGTGCCCGGGGCCACTCACCTGTTCGAGGAACCCGGCACGTTGACCAAGGCTGCCGAACTGGCCGAAGGGTGGTTCGCGCGGCATCTCGGGGCCCCGCACTCGATTTCGGTCTCTTTCCGCTGAGTCCGACGAACGCGTGGGGAACCCGTAAACAGTCGGCTCCAGGCTCGCCGGCAGACGGTCTGTGTTTCGAGTTCCAGGGCGGATCGCGAACATGACGCTGAGTGACTCTTATGTGTGATCACCGCTACAGGTGGGTATCCGAGGGCTATCCGCAACCAGCCGGAGGTTGCGCTCACGCTCGTTCGTGACAGGAAGGGACCCACATGCAAACGCCTGCACGCGTTGCACTGGCCGTCGGAGGTGGCTACCTCCTCGGCCGTACGAAGAAGCTCAGGTTCGCCATGACCCTGGCCGGCCTCGTCGCCGGAAAGCGCCTGAACACCGGCGCGTTGCTCGAGTCCAGTCTCGGCGCACTTCGCGACTCGCCCGAATTCGACCGCCTGCGCGACCAGTTGATGGGCGCCGGGCGTTCGGCCGCGGTTTCCGCCGCTGCCGGCCGGCTCGGTCAGCTCTCCGACCGCCTCGAGTCCGGCGGCGGCAAGAAGGCCACCGCTCTGCTCGGTGGGGGTGGCAACGAGAGCGAAGAGCCCGAGGACGAACTGGACGACTACGACGACGAAGGCGCCGAGGACGAGGCCGAGGACTTCGACGAATCCGAAGACGCCGAGGACGAGGGCGTCGAGGACGAGGACGAGGACGAAGGCGCCGAGGATCAGGCCGACGGCGCGGAGGACGAAGAAGAGGACTCGGCCGAGGAGGACGAGGACGAGGCCGAGGAGGACGAGCAGCCAGCAGCCCGCTCGTCACGGTCTCGCCAGTCGTCAGCTCGCAAGTCGCAGCCGCGCAAGTCGAGCACGAGCAAGGCAAGCGCCAAGAAGCCCGCGAAGAAGTCCTCGCCGGCCAAGTCGTCGGCGAAGAAGAGCGCCACCAGCAAGGCTCCGGCGAAGAAGTCGTCGTCGCGTGGCTCGACCGCCAAGAAGGCCGCGAAGAAGGCGCCGGCCCGCAAGCAGGCGAGTAGCTCCAGCCGGTCGTCGTCGCGCAGTTCCGGATCCCGCGGTTCGAGCTCGCGCGCCACCGGCTCCCGCAGCCGAGGAGGCCGCAATGGCTGACCAGAAGTCGAAGGGCGGCGTCGCCGAGGCGCCGACCCAGGAGTTGAGCGACGAGTTCAAACACCTGATGACCGTCCTCGCCGGGCGTGTCATGTCGGGAGCCACCGACAAGGTCGGCGATTTCACCGAGAAGCTGACCGGCAATGCCAACGGCGCGAGCGGCCCGACCGGCAAGGCAGTCAGCAAGGCCGGCGAAAAGCTGTCCGAAGGCAAGTCGCCGCTCTCGGCGGGTTTGTCGGCAGGTGTCGAGGGCATCAAGTCCAAGGTCAGCGGCATCTTCGGCGGTGGCGGCGGCAAGGGCAAGGGTGGCGGCAAGAAGCTCAAGGTCACCAACATCATCGAAGAGATCGACATCGGCGCACCGATCGACGTCGTCTACAACCAGTGGACCCAGTTCCAGGACTTCTCCGGCTTCATGAAGAAGGTCGAGAACGTCAACCAGGAGGAGGAGGAACAGGTCACCTTCAAGGCGCAGGTGTTGTGGTCGCACCGGGAATGGAAGGCGACGATCATCGACCAGGTGCCCGAGAAGCACATCGTCTGGCGATCGTCCGGCCAGAAGGGGCACGTCGACGGCGCCGTGACCTTCCACGAGCTCGCGCCGGATCTCACCCGGGTGCTCGTCGTGCTCGAGTACCACCCGCAGGGCCTGTTCGAGCGCACTGGCAACATCTGGCGCGCTCAGGGGCGCCGCGTGCGGCTGGAGCTCAAGCACTTCCGCCGGCACGTGATGACCGAGACGATGCTGCATCCCGACGAGCTCGAGGGCTGGCGTGGCGAGATCCACGACAGCGAAGTCACGAAGAGCCACGAGGACGCGATGGCCGAGCAGGAAGACGAGAATTCCGAGGATTCCGAGGAGAACGAGGAAGACGAGGGCTCGGACGGCGCCGAAGACGAGTACGACGAGGACGACGAGGCCGAGGACGAGTACGACGAGGCCGAGGACGAAGACGACGAGGAATCGGACGAGGACGAGGACGACGAGCCCGATGACGAGTACGACGAGGACGACGAGGCCGAGGACGAGTACGACGACGAGGACGAGGAAGACGAGGACGAGGAAGAGCCACCTCCTGCCCGTCGATCCCGTCGCCGCGCCGGCGCTGGACGGCGGTGATCGACGGTGACCAGCGCATTGCAGCAACGCGGCGGGGGTAGCGGCTACGTCGGCCGTCCCGCCCCGAGCGGTCTGGCCGACGTCGTCGAGATGATCCTCGACAAGGGCCTGGTGATCGACGCCTACGTCCGGGTCTCCCTGGTCGGCATCGAGCTGCTGACCATCGACGCCCGCATCGTCATCGCGAGCGTCGACACCTACCTTCGCTTCGCCGAGGCAACCAACCGTCTCGACCTCTACGAGAAGGGCGGCAAGGACCTTCCGGAGCTGATGGAGGGCCTGGCCGAGGGCGGCGCACGCGGCAAGACGAAGGGTGCGCTGGGCGGTGCCAAGGAGAAGGTGAGCGAGCTGATCGGCGGTTCCGACGACGACGAGCAGCCGCGCCGGCGCCCGCGTGAACGTTCCCGGCAAGGTTCGTCGTCCGGCTCGACGCGCCGGCGCTCGCGGCGCTCGGAGGAGGAGGACGAGTGACCACCGCGGTCGACAGCTGGTGCTACGTCTTCGGTGTCGTGCCGGCAGGGGCGCGGCTCAACCCGCCGGGCACCGGTCTGTCGAATCGGCTGCGGCTCGTTGAGTGCGGCGACATCGCCGCGGTCGTCGGCAGCCCGCCGACCGACCGCAGCCTGGGCCGGGCGTCCGACCTGCTGGAGCACGACCGGGTGTTGGCCGACCTCGCGGCGGGCGGCACCCCGGTGCTGCCGATGCGCTTCGGGGCGGTGCTCGCCGACGAGCACGCAGTGGTCGACGAGCTCCTCGCGGTGCACGAGCAGGAATTCCGTGCCGCACTCGACGCGGTGCGCGATCACGTCCAGTACACGGTGAAGGTGCGTTACGTCGAAGACGTGGTGCTGCGCGAGGTGCTGGCCGACAACCCGGAGATCGAGCGGCTGCGTCGCGCGGGCTACGGCGATGACGAGGCCACGTTCGAACGGCGTCTCGGCCTGGGTGAGCTGATCGTGCGCGCGCTCGAGGCCCGTCGGCCTGCCGACGCCGAGCGGCTGCTGGACGAACTCGGCGACGCCGGCGAGGTGTCGTTCCGGCAGCTCGCGGCTCCCGAAGAGGTGCTCGACGCCGCCTTCCTGATCCCGCGGCGCGATGCGAAGGGGTTCGAGCGCCGGGTCGGCTCGATCGCCCGCCGGCACCAGGCGCGTCTGCAGGTCCGGCTGGTCGGGCCGTCGCCCGCCTACGACTTCGTCGGGAGCGGGTGAGCGCGGTGGGCCTGTTCACCGGCCTGCTGACCCTGCCGCTGGCACCCGTCCGCGGGGTGGTCTGGCTGGCCGAACAGATCGAGCGGGAAGCAGACCGGCAATGGCGTGACCCCGCCTCGGTCCGCCGGCAGATCGCGGAGGTCGACGCGGCTTTCGAAGCCGGGCAGCTCACGGCCGCCGAACGCGACGACCTGCAGGATGACCTCGTCGCGCGCCTGCTGCCGCAGAACTCGGAGGTGAGTTGGTGACCGAGCAGCGAACCCGCCGCTCTGCCGGCGCAGACTCCAAGCAAGCCCCGCGCAAGAAGCCGCCGTCGGCCGGATCGGTCGCGCGGCGGGCGAGTGACGAGCTCGCCGACCTGCTGGATCGCGAGCCGGAGGGCATCGTCTCCGTCGAGCGGACGGATGACGGATGGCGGGTCGGTGTGGAGTTCGTGGACGTCCGACGCATCCCCGAGACAGCGGACGTACTCGTGGAGTACTCCGTCGATACTGACCGCAGCGGCGGGCTCGTCGGCTACCACCGCGTCCGGCGCTACCTGCGGGGCCGACCGGAGGACGGTCGATGACGTCGCCCGCGCATCGGGCCGCGGCCTCGCCGATGACGGGTCGCCCCGAACCCGCCGGCCTCGCCGACGTCCTGGAACGCGTGCTCGACAAGGGCATGGTGATCGCCGGCGACATCCGGATCAACCTGCTCGACATCGAGCTGCTGACCATCAAGATCCGGCTGCTGATCGCGTCCGTCGACAAGGCACGCGAGATGGGCATCGACTGGTGGGAGCACGACCCCACGTTGTCGGTGGGCGAGCGTGATCTCGCCGCCGAGAACCGCCAGCTGCGGACTCGCATAGCCGAACTCGAACGGCGGTCGAACGGCTCGGCCCAGCTCAACGGTGCGGCGGAACGGGAGGAGAGCCGGGAGTGAGCAGGGCGTCGCTGACCTACTTGTACGGGCTCACGCGCGCCACGGCCGCGCTGCCGGACGAACCCGGTATCGGCGAGCGCCCGCTGCGTATGCTGCGGCTGGGGAACGTCGGCGCCGTCGTCAGCGATGTGCCCGCCGCCGAGTTCGCTGAGGAGGCGCTGCGCGGGCACCTCGAAGACCTCGCGTGGCTCGAGCGGGTCGCCCGCCGCCACGACGCGGTCGTGCAGGCGTGTCACCGCGCGGGGGTCGCGATGCCCTTGCGCCTGGCCACGATCTACGTCGACGACCGTTCGGCCGAGCAGCGCCTCGGTGATATCGCCGAGGAGGCCGAGCAGACCTTGGACCGTCTCGACGGCTGCGACGAATGGGGCGTGAAGGTCTTCGAGTCCTCGGGCGGAGCACGGGCCCCGGTGCCTGCCGACACCGACGCGCCGACGAGCGGCGCCGAGTACCTGCGCCGCCGCCAGGCCGAGATGATGCGCAGCGGCGACGCCGCCGCGGCCGCAGCGGCGGAGGCGGAGTCGGTCTACCGTGCGCTGGCGCAGCACGCGGTCGACGACGTCAAGCATCGTCCTCAGGATCCGCGGCTGGCCGGCCGCCGCGAAGCCATGCTGCTCAACGCCGCGTTCCTGGTCCGCCGCACCGACGCCCACGCCTTCCGCGCAGCGGCGGCCGAGCTGGCCGCGCAGCGGCGCGACGACAGCATCGTGCTGACCGGACCCTGGGCGCCCTACTCCTTCGCCGGGACGGCCGTGTGACCGCCATCGAGCAGTTCGAGCTGCCCGCGCAACAGGCGTCGCTCGTCGACCTGCTCGACCGGTTGCTGGGCGTGGGCGTGGTGCTTTCCGGGGACGTGACGATCAGCCTCGCCGGGGTGGACCTTGTCACCGTCAAGCTGCGCGCGCTCATCACCAGCGTGCGCGAGGCGGAGTGAACCGACGTGACCGACGAACTGCGGGCCCTCCCGGAACGCATCGAAAGCGATGCCGACTCCGTGGAGCGCGACCTGTTCCGGCTGGTGCTGACCCTGGTGGAGCTGATCCGTCAGCTGATGGAACGCCAGGCGATCCGGCGCATGGATCAACTCGACGACGACACCGTCGAGGCACTCGGCACCGCCCTGATGCGGTTGGATGCGGCGATGACCGAGCTGCGGGAGCGCTACGGGCTGCGGCGCGAGGACCTCAACATCGACCTCGGCCCGCTCGGCCGCCTGGTCGACTGAGCCCGCCGCGGGCCACGGCTGCCGGCTGACGCCGCGTCACCCCTACTTCGGGCCCTTCGCCTCTCCAAACCGGACCGATCGACTTTGCACGATGGCGGAGTCGAAATGGGTTTCCGCGGTATCGGCGGCTCAGCGTTGTGCGCCTGGTTGCGCGCGGGCCCATTCGGTCGAATCTCGGGAGTACACCGTGACGCAATGCGTTCCCATGGGCCGCACCCAGTTCCCGGCTCTCCGTGGCGATCTCGGTATGGCCACCGATCTCGCCGTGGTGGACAGCCTGGCGCGGGACGCCGGGCCGGCAGTGAGCCGCGCCGAACTGGAGACGCTGGTCCGGCGCTGCCGTGCCGATCTCGCGGGCTCGCCGCCCGGCGCGATGCCGGAACTGCTGGAACGCCTTGCCCGGCAGCGGCTGAGGGCGCGGCGTGAGGCCGCGCGTCCCGGCGCCGTCCGGTCCTTCGTCTGACGCGCGATCCCGCCCAGCCGTCCGCCTGCCCGGCAACCTTTCGAGAGGAACGGATCCCAGCATGACCGAGCAATTGCGCGAACCGGTCGAGAAGCTGCAGTTCGCCATGCCGAAGGCCGGCTTCGACTACGGCGCCGCCACAGCGGCCGAACTGCGCAGGCTGCGCATGGTGTGCGACACGCTGGTCACCGCTGTGGACGAACTCGCCGGCGCGCTGGCCGAGGAGGGGCAGCCGGGCGCCGACGGGCTGCAAACCTCCGCCCGGCGAGTGCGGCAGATGCTCGTGGGCATGCGCAGCGACTCCCTGCCGCGCTGAGGTCCACCTCTTTCGGACGGGCCGACGGTCTGCCGCGCCCGGAACGCGCGGCTTCGGCCCATCGGCCGCAGGATGCGGGCCCCATGGCACTTCGCCGCGGATGTGCGGCGGCCGATGCTGAAGCTGCCGCGCAAGCCGGCACCGTGTCCGCGTGTCCTGGAACGAGAGGAAGCCATGAGCACGGTCAGGGACGCATCGCGCCGAACGAGGGAGAGAGTCATGAGCCTGATGAAGCATGAACCGCGCAAGTTCCCCGAGACCGAGATCATGTGGCCGGACGACGCGTTCGACCGGATCATGCGCGACATGTTCCGCGACGTCTTCGCCAGCAGCGCACTCGCCGAGCGGTTCGCGCAGGGCATGGCGAGCCCCCTGCACGTCGAGGAGTTCATCGAGGACGGCACCTGCGTCATCCGCGCCGAGCTGCCCGGTATCGATCCGGAGAAGGACGTCGAGGTCACCGTCCGGGAGGGCGTGCTGAACCTGCGGGCCCACCGCGAGGAGCGCAAGAAGGAGGAGCTGCCCGAGGGCTACCGCTCGGAGTTCCGCTACGGCAGCTTCCGCCGCGTGATCCCGCTGCCGGAAGGAGCGTCCGAGGCCGACGTGAAGGCGAACTACAAGGACGGCATCCTCGAGATCCGCGTCCCGGTCGCCGAAGCGGCCCCGAGCGTCAAGCGGATCGCGGTGGAAAAGGGCTGAATTTCCGAACCGCGCGTGCCCCCGGCAGGGGAGGCTGGCACTCGCCTGTGGGTCGTGCCGGACCGGGACCTAAGCCCTGGTTCGACGCCCTTTTTGCACCTACCGTTGCCCTACGCCCGGTCGTTCGACCCGGCTCGGCCCAGATTCCTGAGGACGGCATGTCGCAGGTATCGATCGATATCGGTGCGGAAACGGCCAGCGACAGTTTGGGGTTTCGTGGGCGTCGTCACCGTCGGCGAGGTGGAGGCGTACCGGACGCTCGAAGCGTTCCCGACCCCGAGCGACGCCGAGCGCGCCACGCAGCAGCTCGTCGCGTCGGTGGTCGGCGAGTTGCTGGCCGGTGTGGAATGGCGTCGGGTGCGCAACGCGACGGGTGCAACGCCCACCCGCCGGGCTCTCGCGCTCGAGGTGCTGAAATCGCAGCTGCGGGGGCGTCCTCGCGATCTCTCCGACGCCTGAAACCGCTCAGTCCGCGTCGTCGGGAAACCGCGCGCCTGCGCCGATTCGCGCACCGTCCGGCACCTTCGCCTGACCGCCGAGCACCGTGATGTCGCCGGCGCCCCCCACCTGCGCATTGGCGCCGATCTCGACGGAGTCGTCGACCACCGCGCGCCGCACGGTCGCGCCGCGCCGGACCACCACCCCCGGCAGCAGCACGCTGGCTTCCACGCGGGCGCCTTCTTCGACCACCACGCCGGGAGCGAGCACGCTCTCGACGACCTCGCCGGCGACCGACGCTGCCGAGCAGACCAGGCTCCGGCTCACGGAGGCGGTATCGGCGAGCCAGGCCGGGGCCCGGAATCCACCCTGGGTGCGGATCGGCCATGCGTCGTCGTCGAGGTCGATCGGCGGCCGGTCGCTGAGGAAGTCCATGTTGGCCGACCAGTAGGCGTCGATGGTGCCGACGTCGCGCCAGTACTCGCGGTGGCGGTACTGGGCGACCTCGCCGCTTTCGACGAGGCGAGGAAGCAGCTCGTCGCCCAGGTCACCGAGCCCGTTCTCGTCGACGTCGTCCGCCTCGTCGGCGATCTTGTCGAGCAGGTCGAGCACCGGGCCGGGCTCGAACACGAACACCTCGTTGGAGACGAGGTTGCCCTTCGGGTCGTCGGGTTTGTAGGCGTAGTCGACGACCTTGCTGCCGGTACTGTCGCCGTCCACCTGCACCACCCCGTACCGGCCCGCTTCATTCGGGTCGACCTCGGCCGTGACCATGGTGAGCGCTGCCCCCGAGTCCTGGTGAGCGCGCACCACCTCGGAGTAGTCGAGCCGATACACCGCATCGGCGCTGACCACGACGACGGTGCGCGGAGCGGCCTGGCGGATCATGCCGGCGTTGCGCCACAGGCCGTCGGCGGTTCCCTGTGCGAAGCCCTCGCGGCGCGTGCCCTCGTACGGCGGGAGCACGAGCAGGCCGCCGGTCGTCCGGTCGAGATCCCAGGGCCGGCCGTTGGCCAGGTGGTCGTTCAGCGATGCCGGCTGGTACTGCTGCAGCACCCACACGTCGGAGACGCCGCTGTGCAGGCAGTTGGACAGCGGGAAGTCGATCAGCCGGTACATACCGACGAACGGTGTGGCCGGTTTGGCGCGGTTGTCGGTGAGCAGCTCCAGCCGCGAGCCCTCGCCGCCGGCCAGTACGAGGACGAGGACATCGGGACGCGGCATCGGGCCTCCACTGGCTCGGGATCGGTGCGTGCGCGGCACCGGACGCCGGACACCCGCACAGAATGCCCCGTCGCGCGGCGGTCCAATCACGACCGGGGGGAACGAACTCCGGCGCGGGCAGTGTGGCGTGTTGATGTTCCGGCGGCGGGGTGGTGATGGCTGCAGGGGTGCAGGAAGGTCATGCGGCGCGCGATGGTGGCGGCGGCGCGGGCAGTGTGGCGTGTTGATGTTCCTGCGGCGGGGTGGTGATGGCTGCAGGGGCGCAGGAAGGTCAGGAAAGGCGGACCCGCACGGCGTGCAGGCGCTCGTAGTACGGACGGCAGCGCTCGGCTGCCTCCAGCGCGGCGCCGGACAGCTCGATCGTGCGTGCGCGGTACGGGGCGAAGCCGGTCGAGGCGCGCACGGCGTCGTACCAGTACGGCGCCCACACGCCGTCCGAGTCGCGCGGGCCGGCGGGCCAGTGCAGCATCCGGTCGGTGAACGCGACACCGATGAACTCGCAAAGCCACCGCAGGTAACTCTCCGGATCGCGCAGGAAGTCAGCAGCGTCGATCACCGGCACCTCGCCGTCGAGCTGGTCGTACAGCTCGCTCTGCTGCACCAGTCCGATGTCGTCTGCGACCACGTCGGCCCGGGAGCGGACGTAGGAGGCGACGACCTCGGCCGGGTCGCGGATGAGCAGCACGTTCGTGAGGGACGGAGTCCAGTCGCGCGGCAGCTGCGGCAGCAGGTGGTGCGTCATGTGCTTCTGGTAGTACACCCCGGCCTTGAGCGGCGCGGTGAGCTCGGCGACCACCTTCTGCCACGACGTCTCTCCGGCCGCGACGACCTGCTCGCGGCCGGGGTGCTCCAGGCCCGTCTCGGCCAGGTAGTAGGCGTAGAGGGGCTCGTCGACGACCCGGCAGTCCGGACGGTTCTCCCAGGAGCGCATCAACGCCGTGGAGATGTTGCGCGGCCCGGACCACATCGCCAGCCGCACACCGCTCACGGCACTCGCCGCCCGGCGACGTCCGCGCGCACCAGCTGCTGGTAAAGCCCCTGGAGCCGTTCGACCATCGGCCCGCGGCGCCCGCTGCCGATCCGCCGGCCGTCGACGGTGTGCACGGGGACGAGCCCGGCGAACGTGCCGGTCACGAAGGCCTCGTCGGCGCTGTAGACCTCGGTGAGGCTGAAGCTCTTCTCGTGGGCGGGGATACCCGCCTCGCGGCAGACCCGCAGCACGTTCGAGCGGGTGATGCCGCCCAGGCAGTACATGCCGGTGGACGTCCAGACCTCGGCGCCGCGCACGATGAAGAAGTGCGTGGAGTTGCACGTGGCCACGAAGCCGTGCGGGTCCAGCATCAGGGCCTCGTCGGCGCCGGCCGTGTAGGCCTGGATGCACGCCGTGATGTCGTTGAGCTTGCTGTGCGCGTTCAGCTTGGGGTCGAGCGTGTCGGGAGCCGCACGGCGGACGTGCACGGTGAACAGCGACAGCCCCCGCTCCACGATCGCGGGCAGCGGGTCCTTGTACTCGGCGATGATCACGACCGTCGCGGGCCCGGCCGACATCCGCGGATCTTGGTAGGGCGTCGATTTCGGCCCGCGGGTCACCATCAGCCGCACGTGCACGCCGTCGCCGGTCATGCCGTTTGCTGCCAGCGTGCGGTAGATCTCGGCGGCCAGCTCGTCCCGGGTACGGCCGATGTCGAGCGCGATCGCCGCGGCACCCTCGACGAGCCGGTCCAGATGCTGGTCGAGGAAGGCCGGATGTCCGTCGGCGACCCGCAGCCCCTCCCACACCCCATCGCCGAGGACGAAGCCGGCGTCGAAGACGCTCACGACCGCCTGGTCGCGGGGGAGCAGCCGGCCATTGACGTTGATCAGAATTTCGGCGTTGCGGGGATCCTCGACGTGATCATGTGTGCCGTGCGCGGTGCTCATGACCCCCGATCATCGCAGCACGGTGCGTCAGGGCAGCCGAGCCCAGGTCGAGGGGGGACCGGGCGGCGGCCCGGTCACCGAGAAGCCGGTCAACAGGCACAGGTGGCCCCGTGGCGCCCCGTGGCCGGTGTAGGCGTCGAACGCGTCGGCGTCCCAGCCGCCGTACGGCTGCTCGAGTTCGATGGAGGGGACGGAGGTGACGAACATGGTCTGACGCTCACGGGCGCGGCGGCGGCGGCGCGCCACCCGGCGCCCGACCAGGACGGCGGCCACGACAGCGAGCGTGATCAGCAGCGGCAGCAAGCGTGCGTCCTCCTCGCCGCGCGACCCTAGTTCGCGGGAGGCGGCAGGTGGGTTGCGGCGGGGTCACGGTTACATTGCGATGCTGGTGAGAGGTGGCGTGGCGCCGTTGGCCGGCGGGTGACCGCGGCCCGTGCCGGGGTCCGAATCGTCGCTATCGTCGAAACCGTTCGTTTCCGCATCGAGACAAGCGAGGCCGCAGTGAGCGAGTCGTCGAAGGGCAGCTTCGTCTACAGCGCTGTACGCACCCCGTTCGGCAGGTACGCCGGCGCGCTGTCCGGAGTGCGCCCTGACGACCTCGCCGCCACGGCGCTGACCGCCCTGCTGGCCAAGACGCCGGCGCTGGAGCCCGACCGCATCGACGACGTAGTGCTCGGCTGCGCCAACGGCGCGGGCGAGGACAACCGCAACGTGGCGCGCATGGCCGTCCTGCTCGCCGGGCTGCCGGTGACGCTTCCGGCGGTGACCGTGAACCGGCTGTGCGGCTCCAGCCTGGAGGCCGCGATCGCCGGATCCCGGGCGGTCGAGGCCGGAGACGCCGACGTCGTCGTCACCGGCGGCGTCGAGTCGATGAGCCGCGCGCCGTGGGTGCTTCCCAAGCCGGTTCGGCCCTTCCCGCCCGGCAACGCGGAGCTGTTCTCCACCGCGCTCGGCTGGCGGATGGTCAACCCGCGCATGCCCGAGGAATGGACGGTGTCGCTCGGCGAGGCGAACGAGCAGCTGCAACAGAAGTTCGGCATCACCCGCGAGCGCCAGGACGAGTTCGCGCTGCGTTCGCACCGGCTCGCCGACCAGGCGTGGCGCGACGGCTTCTACGACGAGCTCGTAACCCCTGTGCCGGATGCCGACCTCACCCGCGACGAGGGCATCCGGGCCGACAGCAGTCTGGAGACGCTGGCCCGCCTGAAGCCGGCGTTTCGTCCGGACGGCACCATCACCGCGGGCAATGCCTCGCCGCTCAACGACGGCGCCGCCGCCGCGCTGATCGGATCGGAGCGGGCCGCGGAGTTCATCGGGGCGGCGCCGCTCGCCCGCATCGCCGGGCGCGGTGCCGCCGCGCTCGAGCCGCAGATGTTCGGCTACGCCCCGGTGCACGCTGCAGAGCGCGCGTTGGCCGCAGCGGGCATCGGCTGGTCGGACATCGGTGCCGTCGAACTCAACGAGGCGTTCGCCGTGCAGTCGATCGCCTGCATCGACGCGTGGGACGTCGACCCGGAACTCGTCAACACCAGAGGCGGCGCCATCGCCATCGGCCACCCCCTCGGCGCATCAGGAGCACGGGTGCTCGGCACCCTGGCCCACGTGCTGCGCGAACGCCGGGCGCGCTGGGGGCTCGCGGCCATCTGCATCGGCGTCGGCCAAGGTCTCGCCGTGGTGCTGGAGAACGTCTCGGGGACAGCCGGCTCGTGATCGAGGTGGCCGCCGACCCGGACGAGGCGGTCCGCGGCGTCCGCGACGGCGCCACCGTGCTCATCGGCGGGTTCGGGCGCGCGGGTCTGCCTTTCGCGCTCATCGACGCGCTGTGCCGGAGCGGGGCCCGCGACCTGGTGGTCGTCAACAACAACGCCGGGAACGGGACGACCGGGCTCGCCGCGCTGCTCGCCGCGGGACAGGTGCGCAAGGTCATCTGCTCGTTCCCGCGGCAGAGCGATTCCTTCGTGTTCGACGAGCTCTACCGGTCCGGACGGATCGAGCTCGAACTCGTGCCACAGGGCAACCTCGCCGAACGGATCCGCGCGGCAGGGGCCGGCATCGGCGCCTTCTACACCCCGACCGGTGTCGGCACACCGCTCGCCGAGGGCAAGGAGGTGCGCAGCATCGACGGACGCGACTACCTGCTCGAGTACCCGATCCGCGGCGACCTGGCGCTGATCCGCGCACACCGCGCCGACGGGATGGGCAACCTCGTGTACCGCAAGACCGGACGCAACTTCGGCCCGATCATGGCAACCGCGGCGACGCTCACGGTCGCGGAGGTCAGCGAACTCGTCCCCACCGGCGCCCTCGATCCGGAGGCGGTCGTCACGCCGGGCATCTACGTACACCGCGTGGTCGTCAACGACGCGCCCGCACCGGAGCACGCCGCGTGACCCCGTCCGATGCTGCAGCCGGTGACCGTACCGTTGGGTACGGCGGGACGGTCGAGCATCTCGACCGTGGCCCGCTCGCACAGGAAGAGATCGCCCGCCTGGTGGCCCGGGACATCCCGGCCGGCTCCTACGTCAACCTCGGCATCGGCCGCCCGACCCAGGTTGGTGACTTCCTCGACCCCGGCAAGCACATCGTCCTGCACACCGAGAACGGCATGCTCAACATGGGCCCGCAGGCCTCCGGCGACGACATCGACCCCGACCTGATCAACGCGGGCAAGATCCCCGTCACCGAGTTGCCGGGTGCTGCGTATTTCCACCACGCCGATTCGTTCGCGATGATGCGGGGCGGCCATCTCGACGTCTGCGTCCTCGGTGCCTTTCAGGTCGCCGCCAACGGTGACCTCGCGAACTGGCACACCGGCGAGCCCACCGCGATCCCGGCGGTCGGCGGGGCGATGGATCTCGCCACCGGCGCGAAGAGCGTGTTCGTGATGATGAGCCTGTTCGCCAAGGACGGGTCACCGAAGCTGGTGCCGCGATGCACGTACCCGCTGACCGGGCTCGGCTGCGTCATCCGGGTCTACACCGAGCAGGCGGTCTTCGCGATCGACACCGACGCCGAGGCCGTCGCCGTGCTCGAGACGTTCGGCACGCCGGTCGCCGAGCTGGCAGGACGGCTGGCGGTGCCGATCCGTCGCTTGTGAGCCGCCTCAGCCGACGGCGGGCGCGGGCAGCGTGCACCACACCGACTTGCCGACACCGGTCGGCCGGGTGCCCCAGCGGTCGGCGAGCGCAGCCACCAGGTGCAACCCGCGGCCGTTCGGCGCGGCGGGGTCCATGTCACGCAGGTGCGGCCGCGGGCTGGCGCCGTCGGAGACGTCGACGACCAGGCAGGGGGCGGCGCCGGCCGAGGCCAGCCGCAGCCGGAACTCGATAGGCGGGTCGCCGTAGCGCAGCGCGTTGGTGATCAGCTCGCTGACGATCAGCGCCGCATCGTCGATGACCTCGTCGGCGACGCCCCACTCGCCGAGCGCCGCCACAGCGGCTCGGCGTGCCTCGCCGACACTGGTCTCGACCGGAGCCACGGGCAGGAAGAGTTCGCGGGTGTCCGGACGACGTGCCGTCACCACCAGCATCGCGACGTCGTCGTCCGGGTCGGCGGGCAGCAGCGCGGCGGCGACGGCGTTCGGCAACGCTTCGGCCGGCAGCGGCTCGGCGGCCAGCAGCGCGGCCAGGCGGTCGATGCCGGCGTCGATGTCGCTGCCGCGTCGTTCGACCAGGCCGTCGGTGTAGAGCATCAGCCGGGCTCCCGGCGGGCAGAGGACGGTCTCGACGTCGCCGGTGTAACGCCCGGTGCCCAGCGGCGGATCGCCCCCGGACAGCCGGCGCACGCCGTCGCCGGGGGGCACCAGCAGGGGCGGCATGTGCCCGGCGTTGGCATAGGTGAGCGTGTTCTGCTCGGCGTCGTGGACCGCGTAGACGCAGGTCACGATCGTCGAGTCGCTGCCGTCGCGCACGCTGCGGTCGAGCAATTGCAGCATCTTGCCGGGCGGCAGGTCGAGAAGCGCATAGGCGCGCACCGCCGAACGCAGCTGTCCCATCACGGCGGCAGCGTGCACGCCGCGGCCCATCACGTCGCCGATGACCAGCGCGGTGCGCCCGCCGCCGAGCTCGATCACGTCGTACCAGTCGCCGCCGGCCTGGGTCTCCTCGGTACCGGACACGTAGTAGGCGGCGATGTCGAGCCCGCCGACCGCCGGCGTGCGGGCGGGCAGCATGCTGCGCTGCAGCTCTTCGGCGATGAAGTGCTCCCGCGCGGCGGCCTCGCGGGCTGCGGCGGATGCGGCGACCGCGAGCTCGGCGGCGCGTTGGTCGGTGATGTCCTGCACGCTGCCGCGGATGTACTCGGCAATCCCTGTGGGTCCGCGATGCAACACACCGTGTGCCCGAACGATCCTCGGGGTGTCGTCGAGCCCGTCCACGCGCAACTCCACGTCGAGGGGGGTGCCCAGGCGCGCCGTCGCGGCCAACGCGTCGCGGACCCGTTGCCGGTCGTCCTCGCGCACCCGGTCCAGCGCGGCGGCCAAGCCCCGCTCGGCGAGCTCGTCGGCGGACATGCCGAAGATGCGGGCGTATTCGGCAGAGGCGCGCATGCTGTGGTTCTCGAGGTCGAGCTCCCAGCTGCCGACGTGGGCGAGTTCCTCGGCCTGGTCGAGCAGCGAGCGGTTGCGGTCGAGCTCGTCGACCACCCGGCGCACGCGGTCGAGTTCGAGGTTCGCGCGGATCCGCGCGAGCAGTTCGCGGGCGCTGAACGGCTTGACCAAGTAGTCGTCGGCGCCGGCTTCCAGTCCTTCGACAGCTGCTTCCTCGCCGGAGCGGGCGGAGAGCATCACCACGGGGACGTGCATGGTCTCCGGGGCCTCGCGCAACGCCTGGAGCAGCCCGAAACCGTCGAGGCGGGGCATCATCACGTCGGTCAGCACGAGATCGGGCCGCCACTCGAGAGCGGCCTCGAGCGCCGCACGGCCGTCCACCGCGGTGCGCACCGCGTACGCGGGCGAGAGCAGCCCGTGCAGGTAGTCGCGCATGTCGGCGTTGTCGTCGGCGACCAGGATGCGGGGGCGTCCGCTGACCATTCTCTCGTCCGAGACCTCGTCGGCGTCGCTCTCGGAGCGCAGCCAGCGGGTCGCTTCTGCGACGTAGCCGGCTCCGTACTTCTCCAGCGGGATCTCATCGGTTGCCGGCGCGCTCGCGACGAGTTCCGGGGGCAGGTGGTCTGTGCCGATCGGGATGCGGACGGAGAAGGTACTGCCGCGGTCCGGCTCGCTGTCGACGGTGACGGTGCCGCCGTGCAGCGCGGCCAGCTCGGACACCAGAGCCAGGCCTATTCCGGAGCCCTCGTGGCTGCGCAGCCGCGCGCCGCTGACGCGGTGGAAGCGCTCGAAGAGGCGGTGCTGCTCGTCCGGCGGGATGCCCACCCCGGTGTCGACGACCTGCAACTCCGCGGCGCCGTCGCGCTCGGTCAGCCGCACGGTGATCCCGCCGGCGAAGGTGGCCTTCAGCGCGTTCGAGACGAGGTTGAGCACGATTTTCGCCCACATCTCGCGATCGATGTGGGCGCGGTGTGGCAGCGGCCGGCAGTCGACGGTCAGCGTGAGGCCGGCGCGCGTGGCGGCGGAGTCGAACATCGCCGCGAGCTCGCTCGTCAGCTTGGCAAGATCCAGCGCTTCGAAGCGCGGCTGCATCCGCCCGGACTCCATCCGGGAGAAGTCGAGCAGCATGTTGACGAGCTTGAGCAGGCGCTCGCCGTTGCGTTCGATGACTTCCAGGCGCTGCCGCTGGGCCGGGGGCAGCGGATCGTCGCCGTCGGCGAGCGCGTCGGCGGCCGGGCCGAGCAGGAGGGTCAGTGGCGTCCGCAGCTCGTGGCTGACGTTGGTGAAGAACGCGGTCTTGGCACGGTCGAGCTCGGCGAGATCCTCGGCGCGGCGGCGCTCCTGCTCGAAGGCGCGTGCTCGGGTGACCGCGGCCGCGATCTGGCCTGCGACGAGTTCGATGAAGCCCTGGTAGTCGCCGTCGAGGCGGCGGTAGCGGTTCAGGCCGATGACGAGGAAGCCGAACGGCTTGGCCTCGCCGACCTGGGTGAACGGGACGAGCATCCCGTGCACCGGAGGATCGGGCCACGCGCCGGAAGGCACGTCGGAAAAGCGCTCGCCGAGGTCCTCGACGATGTGCACGCGGCCGTCGAGGATCTCGCGGGCCGGCCAGACGGGGTTCTCGTCGTCCAGGTCGATCCGGGCCGGCGCCAGCTCGTGCGTGCGGTCGATGCCGGCCGCCCACATGAGTTCGGCCTGGCCGGCCTCGTCGGCGTCCTCACAGAACAGGTAGCCGAGCGTGAACGGCAGGCTGTGCGCGTCCAGGCCCAACTGCCGGCCGGCGGCGGCGCAGACGTCGGCCTCGCTGGCCGCTGCCGCGAGAGCGGTGCCGAGGTCGCGGACGATGCGCATCCGGCGCTCGCTCACGACGCGGCCGGTTTCCTCGCTGACGACGCACAGCATCCCGCTCACCGTGCCGTCGTCGCCGTAGATCGGGCTGTAGGAAAAGGTGTGGTAGGTCTCCTCGGGGTAGCCGCTGCGTTCGAGGAACAGCAGCAGATCCTCGTCCCAGGTGGCGTTTCCGGTGCTGATGACCGACTCGATGCGCGGGCCGATGTCCGGCCAGATCTCGGCCCACACCTCGCTCGCCGGGCGGCCCAGCGCCCACGGGTACTTCGCACCCAAGGTGTTGCGCCGGTAGGCGTCGTTGCAGAAGAAGGTGTACTCGCTGCCCCAGGCCATCCACATCGCGAAACGGGAGCCGAGCAGCAGGCGAATGACGCTGCGCAGGCTCGCCGGCCACGTCGCCGGCGCGCCCAGGGGAGTCGCCGCCCAGTCGACCGCGGCGAGGTCGCGACCAAGCTGGGTGCTGGGGTCGAACAGCACGCCGTCCGGCGCCGGGGCGGCGTCGCGTTCGGTCATGCTCGTGCCCCTCCGTCACACTCTTGAAACGACCTTAGCCGCCACGCAGCATCGCTACGGAGGAATGGGCAGTTAGGCTGTGCGTCGTTCGCTGCAGGGCAGTATCGGCTCGACGCTACGCCGACGCGGCCTGAGGAGGGGTGTCTGCCATGGAGTTGCACATCGATACCTCCGTCCGTGGCGACTGGCAGGTGGTCAGCCCGGCAGGCGACATAGACCTGCACACCGTCCCCGCTTTGCGCGAGTGCCTGGACGACGTGCGCGCCGAGGGGCACCGGCACATCGTCGTCGACCTCGCCCGAGTCGACTTCCTCGACTCCTCCGCGCTCGGGCTGCTGGTCAGCGTGCAGCGCGATCTTGACTCCGACAGCGGCGAACTGAAGATCGCCTGCCCGCAGCCGCAGGTCTCCAAGGTGTTCCGCATAACGCGACTTGCCGAGGTCATTCCGATCCACGACTCCGTCGACGAGGCGTGCGGCTGAACCCTCCGGCACGCGTCATCCCGCCCGGGACGCGTCGGACGGAACCACCGACAGCAGCGTGGCCGACAGCGATCCTTCGCTGAGCAGCCGTCCGATTCGGTCGGCCTGATCCTGGGCTGTCTGCCACTGCTCCGTCTCGCCGTAGCGGCGGCGAAGTTCGTCCTCGACCGCCTGCTCCTGTTCCTGCCATTCGGTGGAGGCGCCGGGCAGGGTCTTCGCGTCGGCCTGGGCGACCACGTCCAGCCCGCTGCGCCCGAGCAACGAGATGAGGGCGTCCGCGGTGGGGAAACGGTTGCCCTGCGGTGGATCGGCCAGCTCCTCCTGCGCCGCCACGAAGACCAGCAGGCCGATGCGTCCCCGCGCGCCCACCAGACGAGCCAGGGAGCGGACCATCGCGAGTTGGCCGCCCTCGTCCGGCGCCGTGCTCAGCACCCCCAGGCACCAGGCGACGTCGAACGTGCTGTCGGCGAACGGCATCTGCGCCGCGTCGGCGCGGACGACGGGCAGCCCGAACAGGCGGGCGGCGGCGCGGCACGCGCCGCGCTCGGGCTCGGCGAGCACCGGCCGCACCCCGGTGCTCTTCCGGGCGAACGCCGCGGGCCCGCCGACGCCGGCACCGACGTCGATCATCCGGTCGTGCGGGCCGACCGCGAGTGCGGTCAGCAACCAGTCGAGCGCTGCTGGGCTGCCGCTGCCCCGGCAGCCGGCGGCCAGATACGACTGCGGGCCCAGATGTTGCGCGACCCGGGCGGTCCACTCGGCGACGGTGTCGAACTCCGCGGCCTGCGCCGACTGCTCGCTCATCCTGACGGTGTGCCCAACCCGCATCGCTCCCGGACCAATTGCCCCACCTCGGCCTTCACCCGGGCGGCGAACTCGTACCCGCGGTCGGAGGCGAGGCCGGACAGGTTCACCCCGACGACGCCGTCGATCGCGAGCAGCCGGGCGGCCTCGTCAACCGCGGTGGCGATGCCCGCCTGTACCGGATCGGCGGCGCCCAGCACGCGGCGGACGGCTGGCCGGTCGAGCGCGAGCCCCGGTAGCGCGTCCAGCACGGCTGCCGAGCGGGCGTCGGTGTAGACGGCGACCGCGGCGAGCACCGGCACCGTCACACCCTGCCGCCGGGCAGAGTTCACGAACGCGCGGACGACCGCCGGGTCGGCGTGGTTCAACACCGCCACCGACGCGCCGGCGCGTTGCTTGTGCAGCAGCCGCGCGGCCCGCCGGCCGGCCGGCGGGGCCGTGGGCGTCTCGGGCACTGCGGCGGCGACCCCGAAGGACGCTGCCAGGGCCGCGAGGCGGGGGCCGTCGAGGTCGAACACCTGGGTGACGTCGGAGCGCACGCCGTAGCCGCGGGCGTCGCCGGTCACGCAGAGCACAGCATCGACACCCACCTGTCGCAGCCCGACGAGCTCCTGTTCGAGCACGACACGGTTGCGGTCGCGGCACGCCAGGGTGATCCACGGCCGCACGCCGGAGCGCTGCAGCAGCGCGGCGAACAGCGTCGGCGGGAAGTCCGGCCGGTTCTGGTGCTCGCCGACCAGCACCGCGTCGCAGGACGGCCGGAGGATGCCGGCCACCGTCTCGAGCGCCGCCACGGAGTAAGGCTCGCTGGTGAAGTCGGTGAGCACGAGCGGGACGCGGGGGAGCGGGGCAGCCGCGACGGGGTCTGGCCACGGCACGATGTCGTCGAACACGCAGGGCCGCTCGACGACCTCACAGCGCCCGTCCGCCTGCACTCCGCCGCACGGTCCGACCACCATGCGCTTCGGACAGCCCTCCCGGCGCGCCGCCGCGTCCATGCCCTTCAGCCTGGCACACGTGACGTTCGGCCCTGGACGAGCCGGGTACCCGCCGCGAAAGACTCGAACCACGACCGAATCCGGCGAAATGTTCTTGGAGACCCCGACGATGTCGGCACCCGCGACCGCGCCCCCGTCCACCCCGACTCCGCCCGCTCCGGCTCCTGCAGCCCGTTCGAGCGTTCCGACTGCTAATGCGCCGTCCGCGCGGCTCGCCGGGCGGCTGCTGTTCACCTTGCGCGCCCGCTCGGTCATCCGCCAGCTCAGCCGCAACGGCCGTCCGCAGTGCGTGCACGTCTGCTGGCCGGGCGGGGTCACCTGCCTGCCCGCGGGGGTCTACCAGCCCGGGCCGTGCGACGTGATCGTCGCGCACGTCGCCGGCTGCCCCGTGTACGCCGACGTGCGCCAGTTGGCGCTGTTCCGCGACCGCTGTCTGGTCGTCGACGCCCCGGACCGCGCCCGCCCGCCGCGGCTGCCGATGCTGCGCGCGGCCGGCCACTCCCGCGCGGCGCTGGCGCCCGCGTTCTGACACGCCGGACGGGAACTTCGTCGCCTATAGGCCGCCCGACCCGCTCGCCAGTGCCGGACGGCAGCACCCGACCGGCCGGGTGACCCTGCTGAGGGCTGCCTGCGAAGTCCCACGATCGAAGCATGACCGGCTCGCCGCTCACTGCGCGGCGACGGGAACAGCCCGAGAGCCGCGCAGCCCGTCCGAGCACGGTGCCGACCGGTGCCGTGCGGCAGGAGTTGCTGCGCGAGGCACGGCTGGTCCCGCCGCCGGACTGGGAGCCTCCGGCGCTGGACGACCTGGTGCCCGACGTGCATCCGGGCCCGCCGGCGCAAGAGAGCTTCACGATCGCCTACTACGACACCGCCGACCAGGCGCTCACCCGCGCGGGCATCACCGTGCGGTACGAGAAGGACGCGGTGGAACCGGAATGGACGGTGCAGCTGCCCGCCGCGCCCACCGTGTCCCGCCTCATCCGCCGGACCCTGCGGCTGCCGGGCACCGCCGAGGCCGTCCCGGAAAAGGCGCTCGACGTGCTCCGGGCACGTATTCGCGGCCGCCCGCTGCGGCAGGTCGCCGAGTTGAGCACCGCACGTCGCGTCGTCGCGTTGCATGACCGCGGCGACACCGTCCTCGCCAACGTCGTCGACGACGACGTGACCGCCACCGCCGACGGCGGCCGGCAGCTCCGGGTGCGCGAGGTGAAGATCGACGTCAAGGACCTGGACCGGTCCGGCAGCCGGCTGTTCCGCGCCGTCAACGACGCTCTCGTCGCAAGTGGATGCCGGCCCGCGCCACCCACGGCCAAGCTCACTCGCGTGCTCGGCATCGCGCCCGATCGGCTGCTCGGCGCGATCGACGCCCGGGAACCCGTCGCGACGATGGTCGGCCAGGTGCTGATGCGCTCGCTCGACCGGTTGCTGGCCTGCGACGCGCAACTGCGTTTCGGGGGCGACGCGGAGGACCTGTCCGACTACTGCGCGTCGGTGGCCCGGCTGCGCGCCGACCTCCAAACGTTCGCCGAGCTGCTCGACGACGACTGGGCACAACGCCTCGCCGGCGAGCTGTCCTGGGTCGCCGGAGCAGCGGCGAGCGTGCACGACGCAACCGCCATCCGGGCGCTGCTCACGACGCACGTGCGCCGCGACCTCGCCGGGGAGGACCGGCCGTCGGGGCTGCGGCTGCTGGCCCGGCTCGACCAGCAGCGCGACGACGCCGAACAGACACTGCTGGCGGCGCTGCGCAGCGACCGCTACGACGCGCTGCTCGAAGCACTCGACGACGGGTGCCGGCAGCCGCGGCTCGCCAGCTCGGCGTGGGCCCGGCAGCTCGCGACCCTGCCGGCCGGCGAGCTGATGACACATCTGATGCGGCGCGCGTCGCGACGCCTGCGCAGGTCGTTGCAGCGTTGCGGTCACCGGCCGTCCGATGCCGAACTGCGCCGCGTCCACCGCGCGGCCGAGCGGGCGCAGCACATCGCCGACGCCGCCGTGCCGGTGCTGGGCACCGCGGCCGTGCGGGTCGTCGAGTCGGCGACCCGGTTGCAGCGGCCGCTGCTGCGGCATCGCAACGCGGCAGCCGCGGAGGCCTGGCTGCGGACGGCGGCCCGCACCGACGTGGAGGATGCGCTCGCTGCCGGGGCGCTCATCAACTCGGTACGGCGCGACCGCGAGCAGGTGCGGTCGCGATGGCCCGGTGGGTCGCCCTAGATCGAGGAGGAACGGTGACTGATTCGTCGTTCGGCCGGGGCATCAAGCTCGGCCGGGTCGCGGGCGTCGAGGTGAGCGCCCACTGGTCGGTCGCCATCCTGGTCGCACTGCTCACCGCCCTGCTCGCCGCGAGCGAACTGCCGGCCGCCGTCCCCGGTGAGCCGACCGCGGTGTACTGGCTGGTCGGGGCGGGCACCGCTGCGCTGTTCTTCGTCTCGCTGGCCGGCCACGAACTCGCCCACGCCGTGGTGGCGCGCTCGTACGGCATGCGGGTGAAGCGGCTGACCCTGTGGATGCTCGGCGGCGTGACCGAACTGGACGGCGAGCCGCCCTCGCCGGGCGCCGACGCGTGGATCGCCGCTTCCGGACCGGTCGCCACGATCGTCTTCGGGGGCATCGCAGCCGGCCTCGCCGCGGTGGTGGGTGTCGACAACATCTTCGGCGCCGCCCTTGCCTGGCTCGCCGCGATCAGCTTCCTGCTCGCCGTGTTCAACCTGCTGCCGGGCGCGCCGCTCGACGGCGGCAGGCTGGTGCGCGCGATCGTGTGGCGCCGTACCGGCGACCAGGCGCGCGCGACGATCGCCGCCGCGAACGTGGGCCGGGTGCTCGGCTACGTGTTCGTCGGCCTGGGGCTGCTGCTGGTGTTCGCCGGCGATCCGGGCGGGCTGTGGCTGGCGCTCGTGGGCTGGTTCGTGATCGCCGGTGCCAGCGGCGAGCAGTTCGCCGTACGCGCCGGGCAGCTCGCCGGGCTGACCGCGGCCGATGTGATGGTTCCCGACCCGCTCGTCGCTGCGCACTGGTGGACGGCACAGCACCTGCTCACGCTCATCGACCCGCGGCGCAGCGCCCAGCCGATCTTCCCGCTGGCCGACGTGGAAGGCCGCGCCGTCGGGGCAGTGGCGCTCGGCGATCTCGAGCGGGCGATCCGCACCGGTCGGGGCGAGACGCGGTTGGACGAGTTGCGCCCGCGCGTCCCGTATCCGCTGGTGACGACCGACGCGCCGCTGGCCGACGTCCTGCCGAAGATCCACGTTCGCGGACACGCGGCGGTGGTCGTGGACGACCGGAACCGGCCGGTGGGCATCGTCGACGAGTTCTCGCTGATCCAGGCCATGCGGCTGGCGCAGCTGGGCCGCCCGGCCGCCGGCGCCGTCTCGCTGACCAAGGCCGGGGCGCCATGACCTACGTTGCCCACCTCAGCCGCGGACTGGTGCTCGGCGCCGGTGGGGCGCTCGGCGCCGCGTGGATGATCGGTGCGCTGTCGGCACTGCGGGATGTCGAGGCTTACGAACCCCGGTCGGTGGACATGCTGGTCGGCACGTCGGCTGGTTCGGTGCTGGCGAGCCTGCTCGCCTCGCAGGTGAGCGTCGAGGAGATGCTGGACCGGCTCGACGGCTCCACCGCGCCGCACGTCGAAGGCACGGGCGCGGTGAACCCCTTCGACGTGCACGCCGCGTTGGCCGCGATTCCCAGGCCGCAGCTGCTGCCCGGCAACCTGCTGCTCGCCGCCCGGGCGGTGACACGTCCGCGCAGCCACACCTTCATGACACTGGTCGCCGGGCTCGCCCCACGCGGGCGCGGTGACCTTGCCCCGCTCGCCGACTTCATCCGTGAGGCACAGGGGCCAGGCGGGTGGCCGCTGCATCCGACGACGTGGATCGTGGCGATGGATTTCGACACCGGGCGGCGGATCGTGTTCGGCCGTTCCGGAGCGCCGGTGGCGACCCTTCCCGACGCGGTGATCGCGTCGAGCTCGGCGCCGGGTTTCTTCCCGCCGGTGCGCATCGGCGCGGCCCGCTACGTCGACGGCGGCGGCATCTCGATGACCAACGCCGACGTGCTCCGCCGCGCCAATCTGGACGAGGTGCTGATTCTGGCGCCGATGCTCGCCCCGCCGGACGATCCGCGCCGGTCGTCGCTGGCGCTCGCCGATCGGCGGCTGCGCAACGCGTTCACCCGCCGCCTGCGCTTCGAGACGGCGCAGCTGGAGGCGTGTGGGACGGCGGTGCGCGTGCTCGGGCCGACCGCTGACGATCTGGAGATCATGGGCGTCAACCTGATGGATCCGACGCGCCGCTGCGAGGTCGCCGAACGGGCGATGCAGACCACGCGGGCCCGGTTGGAGCAGCCGACCGGCCCGCGCGCCGCGTGACCCGATCGTGGGTGGTGCGAAGGTCAGCAGCGGAAGAACGGGGTCTCGTCCTCGCCCTGCAGTCGGATGTCGAAGCGCAAGACCCCCGGACTCTCGGCCACCGCGACCAGCAAAGCGCGTTCGCTCGGGTCGAGTGACTGCAACACCGGGTCGCGGCCGTTGGCCTGCGCCGCCTCGGGCAGGTAGATGCGCGTGATGACGTGGCGCAACAGCCCGCGTGCGAAGACGGTGACGTCGATGTGCGGCGCCTGCTCGTCGTCCACCGCACCGGGCAGCAGCGTGCGGAACCGGTAGCGGCCGTCGGCGTCGGTGGGGCACCGCCCGAAGCCGCGAAACCCCGGATGGGTGACGGCGCCGCGCGGGTCGTCCGGGTGGTCGAAGCGGCCCTCCGGATCGGCCTGCCAGATCTCGACGAGCGCGTCGGGGACGGGAGCACCCGCACCGTCGAACACCTGCCCGTGGATCTCGACTGCGCCCGGTTCGGCCTCGGCGACCAGGGACGGCCCGTCCGGCCACGGCAGCCCGATGGCCAGGAACGGCCCGACGGTCTGGGACGGGGTGGTGCCGAGCTGTTCAGTCATCGTCCGGTTCGCTCTCGAAGGGCGTCTGCGCACGGCCGCGCAGGACGATGTCGAAGCGGAAGCCGAGCGCCCAGTGGTCGGTCGTGACCTCGTGGTCGTAGGCCGAGATCAGTCGCTTCCGGGCCGCCGGATCAGGCACCGAGTTGAAGATCGGGTCCTGGAAGAACAACGGGTCGTCGGGGAAGTACATCTGCGTCACGAGCCGCTGTGTGAACGCCCGGCCGAACAGCGAGAAGTGGATGTGCGCAGGACGCCACGCATTGTGGTGGTTGCGCCACGGGTACGCGCCCGGCTTGATCGTCGTGAACCTGTAGTGCCCGTTGTCGTCGGTGGCGCAGCGACCCAGCCCGTCGAAATGCGGGTCGAGCGGCGCGGGCCACTGGTCGGCCACGTGCCGGTACCGGCCGCCGGCGTTGGCCTGCCACACCTCGACGAGGGTGTTCGGGACGGGACGTCCGTCCGAGTCGAGCACCCGGCCGTGCACGATGATGCGCTGCCCGACGGCCTCGCCTCCGTTGCGTCGGGTCAGGTCGGCGTCGCCGTCGGCTACCCGGTCGGAGCCGAACAGCGGCCCGGTGATCTCGGTCAGCCGCTGGGGGAGCAGGCGAAGGGGGCGGTTCGGGTGCCGGAGCTCGGTGCTGCGGTAGTCGGGTGTGTCCAGCAGCGGGTGGGTGCCGTCGGGATCCGGTCGGTACACCGGTAGCTGGAGGCGGCGAAGCGTCACGCGGGCTCCCTCCTCGGCAGGGCGCATGCCCCGCACGGTACGTACCCGACGGCGTAGCCCGAGCCGAGTGCCGGTCGCCGCTGTCTCGTAGCTTGCCCTATTCGGCGCAATTCGGGTTGGGGCGCGAAGCGGCCGGGTGCCTGAGAGCTCTCCGCCGGCCGAAGGTGGACGATCGTTTTCCGGCGACATACCGTGAACGTCCCGGTGGTGATCGCCCCCTCGCCGTCGGGAACGAAAGCATCCCGGCGAAGGGGGACGGCCGATGAAGCGACTGCGACTCCCGTCGCGGCGAGCGGCTGCGGCTGCGTTGCAGCGCGCCAAGAGCCGACAAGCCGAGCGGCCCCGGCACGCGGGCGCGTCGTTTCTGACACCCAGCCGCAGGGTCACGCTCACCCTGGGCGGTACCGGTGCGGTGGCGTTGACTGCGGCGGCCGTCGTCGGCTGCGCGGCACTCACCGGGGGACCGGCCGACGCCGGCCCGCCGCCGGGAGCGCTGCCTGCGGCAGCCCGCGCGACGCTGCCCGCCGTGGCCCCCGGCGCCCCGCTCGCGGTGGCGGAGCTGGGCACCTACGGCATCGCGGGCAACTGGCTGCGACCTGCGCTGGCGGCCTCGGCCGTGCCTCCGACGCACGGGCAGAGCCGGTCGGCATCGGCAGCCCGATCGGTCGACAACACCGCCGCGTCCCCGCTCGCCGCGGACGGCATCCCACTCACCGCCTACCTCGCCTACCGCCGGGCCGCTGCACGGGAGCAGCGGATCCAGCCGTCGTGCGGACTGACCTGGCCGCTACTCGCCGGCATCGGTCGGGTCGAATCCGACCACGGTCGGTTCGCGGGCGCGACCCTGCACTCGGACGGGATTTCCACCCCGCCGATCATCGGCATCCCGCTCGACGGACACGGCACCGCACTGATCCTCGACACCGACCACGGTCGGCTCGACGGCGACACCGTGTACGACCGGGCGGTCGGCCCCATGCAGTTCATCCCGTCGACGTGGGCCGGTTGGGGGGTCGACGCCGACGGCAACGGAATCGCGAATCCGTTCGATATCTTCGACGCCGCCGCGTCCGCCGCGGATTACCTCTGCGCCGCGGGACGCGATCTCACGAGCGCGGCGGGACAGGTCGCGGCGGTGCGCAGCTACAACGACTCCGACAGCTACATCCAGCTCGTGCTGCAGCTCGAACGGATCTACGCGGCCGAGGTCGGCATCGACGTGCCGATCGTCGGCGTCGGTGTCGGCGGACCGGCGCGCTCGAGCGCGCCGACGCTGCCGCCGGTCGACCCGGGCAAGCCGCGCGGGCTCCGCTCACCGGCCAAGCCACGCTCGGCGAAGACGTCGTCGAGCTCCGGCGCGCCGAGCTCCTCGACGTCTCCTCGCTCGCCGCGTTCATCGTCGACGAGCCCGTCGAGCCCCGGCCGGTCGTCGTCGGCATCGTCGTCAGCGTCCTCATCGGCGTCCTCATCGGCATCGTCGTCGGCGTCCTCGTCGGCGTCGAGTTCGTCGTCGGCTTCGTCCACTTCCGCCGCGCCGTCCAGCTCGGTGCCCGCGCCCTCGTCCGCCTCGACGTCTGGCACGACGTCGACAAGTGCCGCACAATGCCCGCCGAGCAGTTCGTCACCTCCTCGGCAAAAATCGAGATCGCCGAGTTCACCGGCGTCTTCGGTTTCGTCCGCCCAGTCGGCCGACGCCGTCGCGGCGGGATCCGCATCCGCGGGGACGACATCGCCGTCGAGCAGCAGCCCGGCACCGCAGACGAGCTGCTCTGCGGGCGCCGGCGGCGGCTGAGACCGTGGTGCGATGTGGCACGCAAAGTGCGGAACGGTTGCGCCGGACCAGGGCGTTTCCTTAGCCTAATGGCACAGCAAGCGCGGGTCAGAGCCCTCGATCCGGTGCAGGAGCGACGACAGCCCGGCCGCGCTCTTGTCGCAAAGGAACCTGAACGATGACTCAAAGCGCGAGTCGATACGAGGTGCCGGCGCCCGGCGTGGTTGCCCGCTTGGACATCTCCCCGGACAACCCCGACGCATGGAACGGCCGACTCCGCACAGGTCCCCTGGGGCTGCAGATCTCGCCGATGCGGCACGGGCGCGCCCCGTACTTCTTCAAAGGCTCGCGGCTGCGCGGCACGCGCTGCATCTGGGCGGCCTCGACGGTCAGCGGCGCCGAGCTGTATCGGCCGGCGCGGGCGAGCGTGCCGCCGCCGTTCGACGGCAGCGTGCAGATCCTGGCCCGCATCGAGGGCAGCGGATCGGTGTTCGACCCGGTCGAGCAGTCCGGCGGGATCATGCGCGTCTACGAGCCGGTCGACGAGATCGCCGAGCAGTTCGCGGTGAACACCCACCTGTACACGCTGAGCATCCCGATCGCGGTCATGGGGATGGACGCGGCGGCGATCCGCGACATGCGCGAGCGGACCTATGACCTGACCCCGTTGCAGACGCAGTTGCTGCGCGCGGCCGTGGGCCTGCTGGTCACCGGCGCCGACGAGTTGCGCACCGCCTCCAGCCTGGTCGGCGTCGACCGCTACCTCGCCGCACTCGCCGCCCTGTTGCTGCGGACCGCGGTACACAAGCCCGCCCCGGACCTCGCGCAGGTCGAGCAGGTTCGGCTGCGCACGGACGCGATCATCTACGAGCAGGCGACCGATCCCAACCTGACGCCCTCAGCCATCGCCGCCCAGCTGAACATCTCCCTGCGCCAGCTGTACCGGGCGTTCAACGGCACCGAGAGCCCGGCCGCTCGGATCCGTCGGCGGCGGCTGGAACGAGCCGCCGAGATACTCGCGGCGCGCAGTGGACCCGGACAGGTCGAGCGGGTAGCTCTCGAATGCGGGTTCGCCTCCGCGGAGTACTTCTCCCGAGCCTTCCGGCGCGAGTTCGGGCTGAGCCCGCGTGCGTACCGGTCCGCGCATCGCGATTCGGCGACGCGCTGACCGCAGCCCTAGCAACGCGGCTGCCACCCGCGGCGCGTCACTGCTTCGCGCCGCGCTCCGCGCGGTTGAGCGCGGTCTGCGCCTTCCTCTGCCGCGCTCGGGCAGCCTTGGCGGCACTGCGCGCCTGATCGAGCGCGGCCTGCGCCCGGCTGAGTTCGGCCTCGAGTTCGGACAACCTCGTCGTGAGCGAGTCGACCCGCTCGGTGCAGGCACGCTGCTCGGCTCCGGCAGAATCCGCGGCGGCATCGGCGTCGGAGAGCGCCTTACGCGCGGCGACCAGCGCGCGCGACGGCTTCGCCGGTTTGCCCGCCCCGCGCTGCGCCGGCGTCTTGGGCCGGGACGCCTTGGTGCGCCGCGCGTCCCGCCCGCCGCGCAGCACCGTCAACGCCGGCCCGGTGGCGGGCGCGACGCCGAAGCCGGACCAGCTCTGCGCGCGCTGCAGGCGACCGAGGCACATCGCGATGGACGGGTCCGCAACGGCGGCGTCGAACGTGGCCCGGACCTCGTCGCGCAGCTGCGCGGCCGCGTCGTCGCGTCCAGCGGCGCCGAGCGCGGCCTGTGTCAACCCGTCGACGACCGCGCGCCGCTCGGCTGACAGCGCGCGCAGCAGCTCGGCGTCCAGGTCCTCGTGCGCGCCGCGCAGCCGGTCGTTCAATTCCAGCAGCCGCTTGACGATCGTGGCGTCCTCGTCCACCAGGCGGTTCACGACCCAGGCGGCGGTTGTCGGCTTGCGGAGCTTGGCGATCTGCCCGGCCAGGTGCGTATCACCCTGCTCGCGCGCGTGCGCCGCGAGCTCGGCCCGACGGTCCACGAAGCGCTCCGGGTCGACGCTGTAGAGCTCATGCGCGGCCGCAGTGAGCGCCGTCGGCTCGTCGTCGCCGGGCGCGCCTGCCTCCGGTGCCCGGTCGCTCTGCTTGGCCATGGCCCTCATCCTGCCGCCGCTATGCGTTCCCGGCGCCGGCCGGTTCAGTCGGGGGTCTGCGGCGACTCGCGTCGGGTCTGTTCGGGGTGCGCGGTGCGTTCGTCGGAGTCGGCGAGGATCGTCTCCGCCTGCGCCTGCGGATCGTCGCTGCCGACGGACTCGTCCTCGGGCAGCAGGTCGGCCCGCGCAGCGACGCGTTCGTCGTCCGCAGCAGGGTTCTGGCTACCGTCGCCGCTCGCCGAGCTGTTCGTCATGAGTCCTCCAGACGCTTGCGTGATCTCTTACCTACCCCGATCGGGGGTGGGCTCGCGGCTTGGCGGCTGCGGACCAAAATCTCGACACGGACCCGCGGGTCCCGCAAAACGGCCTCGTCTGGTGACAGACTCCCCAGCAGGCGCCGACGGGGTGGGGCGCAGTCGGATATCGGTGCCAGGCTGCGGAGACGACAGACGTAGACAGCGGGTACGAGGGGGAGCCGTTGCGTGGCACGCGCGTGATTCGGTGCTCCTGCTGTGGCCTGGAACAGCCGGTGCTGATCGACGAGAACTCGCCCGGCTACCCGCTCGTGCGGTGCGTCCGCTGCCGCAGCCATGACGGCGACAGCGTCGAGGCCGTGGCCCGTCGCGACGGCGATCACGTCGAGCTGTACAAGCACGCACTGGTCGAGGCGCAGAACGACGCCGTCCTCGCCGAGAGCGAACGCGACGTGTACCGCGACCAGATGCAGGCCGCCTACGGCACCCGCGAGATGCTGGTCAAGATCATGTCAGAGATCGACGCCGTCCATCACGTCCGCGGGAACCGCTGCGCCTGCGGCAAGCGCGGCTGCAAGGTCGTCCGGCTACTGGGCGACCCCCGCGTGGCGCGGCTGATCCGCGGCTACGACGAGGAGCAGCGCACACTGCGCGAGCTGCGCAATGCCAACCCCGAACTGTGGGCCGAGACGTGGGATTGCATCGACGTCACGCTCGTCTATCCCCAGCGGCAGCAGCAGCGGCCGACCGCGGGCCGGCACCGGGCCGCCGGCTGACCGGGTGCCGTGCGCAGTCCCGGATCCGGTGGGGCGGGTGGGACTTGAACCCACGACGATCGAATTATGAGTTCGAGGCTCTGACCAGCTGAGCTACCGCCCCGCGCACCGGCTGCCTTCGCCGGCGGCGCGCTCGGACGCTCGCGCGCCCGTGCTCAACCTAGCGCACGCGGGCGCGGGACGGTCGGCGCTGACGAGTCGGCCGTCCGGGCTCGCATCACAGCGAGTGCAAGAAGTCGACCAGCCCCGCGAAGTAGGTCCGCTGGTCGTCGTACATCGCCAGGTGACTGCCGTCCGGGCAGTAGTGGTAGCGGCCCTGCGGAAGCTGCTCGGCCATCATCTGCATGTGCGCGGGATCCATCGTGTCGTGCCGCGCACCGATCACCAGGGCGGGGACGTCGATGCGGGCGAGGTCGCCGACCCGGTCCCACTCCGCGAGCGTCGCATCGGTGCTGATACCGAGCTCGCTCGGGCCCTGCATCTTGACGTAGATCGCCGGATTGATGTGCGCGAACCCGCGTTGCACCGGGTCCGGCCACTCGTCCGGAGGCATCCGCAGCACGTGATGGACGTAGTGCTGCTCGACGAGCAGTTCGAGATAGCGCGGCTTCTCGATATCGCCTGCGGCCTCGAGGGCCTTGATCTCGGCGAGGGCGTCCTGGTCCATCTCCGGCATCAGGACGTCCTGCGCGTACGCGTTGTAGGCCGGAACGCTCGCCATCATGTTCGAGATGACGAGCCCCCGGAGGTGCTGCTGGTGATGCAGCGCGTACTCGATCGCGAGGATGCCGCCCCACGACTGGCCGTACAGCACGAAGTTGTCGCGATCCAGGCCGAGGGCGACGCGTACCTGCTCGACCTCGTCGACGAACCGGTCCAGCTCCCACAGCGAGGGATCGTCGGGCTGATCGCTGTGTCCGGAACCGAGCTGGTCGTAGTAGTAGTACTCGACGCCGGCGGCGGGCAGGTAGCTGTCGCAGGCCTCGAGGTACTCGTGCGTCGATCCCGGCCCGCCGTGCAGGAGCAGCATCTTCAGCCGAGGGTTAGCGCCGATCCGCTTGGTCCAGACGGAGAAGGTGCCGGACGGCGTGTCGACGGGGATCTTGCGCGCTCCGCCGCTCAGGGCGTCGTCGCGGCCGGAGTAGTCGAGGTAGCCCGCAGCAGTCATGGACGGATCATGGCATCCGATCGGGTCGAAATGCCGTTCCGGGCCCGAGGACCCGCAGCGACACTGCGATCATGACGAACGACGGTGTGGTCGGTGTGGTGCTCTCGGGCGGTGGCGCGCACGGCGCGTACGAGGCGGGCGCGCTCTCGGTGCTGTTGCCGCAGATGGCAGAGGAGGGCCGGGCGCCGACCCGCCTGTTGGGCACCAGCGCCGGAGCGCTGAGCGCTGTCGCACTCGCCGGGTGGGCTCAGGACGGGTGGGCTCACGCGGCGCAGCAGCTGGCGGCGATGTGGTCGGCGGTGCGCTTCGACCAGGTGGCGCACGTGCCGAGCAGCATCGGGAAGGACGTGGCCGCGTACCTGGGGCATTACTTGACCAGCAAGGCGGAGCTGGTGAGCCTGCTGGACACGACTCCGATGCGCGCGACGCTCAGCCAGCTGCTCCCGCTCGACAAGATGCACGAGAACATCCGCGACGGGGCCGTCGATGCGGTCGCGGTCGCGGCGACGTCGGCCTCGACCGCAGGCACCGTCGTGTTCGTCGAGGCGAGGCGGGGCGTCGCCCTGCCGCCCTACGACGCCGTCCGCAACATCACGTACGTGGCGACCCAACTGACCGTCGACCACGTGCTGGCCTCGGCCGCCGTGCCGGTGGCCTTCACGCCTATTCAGCTGCCGGGCGCCGACGACTGGTACGTCGACGGCGGCGTGCGGCTCAACACACCCCTGAAGCCCGCGCTGAAGCTGGGCTGCGATCACCTCGCCGTGGTCGCCACCCACCCGTCGAGCTGGCTTCCCTACGCCGGGCCAGGGCCGCGCCCTGACGTGTTCGGGGCCGCTTCCGTCGTGCTGCAGGCAGTGCTGGTCGACCACATGATCGAGGATTTGCGAACCCTTGTGAAGGTCAACTCGCTGGTCGCGGCCGGCCGGTCGGGTGGACGCCGCGAGGTCGACGTCCGCTTCACCGGACCACCGGCCGACCAGGCGCACGCAATCGCCGATCTCGCCCGCGCCATCGACGTCGACCTGCTGACCGACTCCGATGCCTGGCTGCTCGAGAACCTCGTCGGGGGCACCGGCGGCGGGCGCGCCGAGCTGCTCAGCTTCCTGCTGTTCCAACCCGAGTTCCTCTCCGCCTTGGTGAGCCTCGGCGCCGCGCACGCAACGACAGCAGCCGGCTGGTCGCTGACGCTCTGACCCCCCGACGACCGTCCGGTGGCGCCCCGAGAACTGCTCCGTGCAGGAGGACTGCGACCGCCCCCGCGCAACCCGGCGCAGTCTTGACGCGCGGCCGCCCGTGGGGTTGCCAGACGTTCGTGGCGCGGGCAGCGTGGGCGCGGTCCGGCGGCGCCGGCCGAGGGCACCGCCTCGAGCTCCCTTTCGGAGGTGGGCATGTTCGCTCGCTCCTCGACGATCTATGCACAGGCGCCACTGATCGACACCGGCATCGCGCACGTCCGCGACACCGTGATGCCGCGGATGAGCCACGTCGACGGCTTCGTCGGGCTGTCGCTGATGGTCGACCGCGAGAGCGGCAGGTGCATCGCCACCAGCGCGTGGCTCACCGAACAGGCCATGCAGGCGAGCCGCAGCCTCGTCGACGACATCCGCGCCGACGCCGCCAAGGTGTTCGGCGGGCCGGCGCAGGTCGAGGAGTGGCATATCGCGGTGCTCCACCGGGCGCACCACGCCCGTCCGGGCACCTGCATGCGGACCACTTGGACGCGGACGGATCCGTCCCGCGTCGACGCGGCCGTCGACAGCTTCAAGTTCGAGACGATCAGGGCGATAGAGGACCTGCCCGGATTCTGCAGCGCCAGCCTGCTGGTCAACCAGACGGACGGCCGCGCCGTCGTGACCGTCGGCTACGACAGCCGCCACGCGCTGGAGCTGAGCCGCCGCCCGGCACTCGACGTGCGCGAGACGGGCGCCCGGCAGGCCGCTGTGGAGGTGCTGGATGTCGGCGAGTTCGACCTCGAACTCGCGCACCTGCACGTGCCGGAACTCGTCTGACCTGGTTGCGGTTGCCGAACGCGCTGCTGTACCTGCGCACCCGGCCCGAGGAGCTGGGTCACAAATTCTCGACCCTTGGGAAAGCCTGAACGAGCTGGCCGTAGCCTGCTAGCAAGGCCGTAGTGCATCGCCGCGCTCGGGGGTGCCGCAGTTGTCGGCCCGATCTGTGTTCGCGAAGAACCTGAGGGGACGAAAACGGACGATGGCAGACGTGGCCAAGGCTCTGGACGACGCGGGGCTGAAGAACCCGCATGTGCGCGAGTACGTGCAGTACTGGGCAGACCTGACCGGCGCTGAGCGGATCGAGGTCGTCAGCGCGGCCGACGACGCCCGGCTGATCCAGGAGGCGCTCGACGCCGGCGAGCTGGTGTCGGCCGGGCCGGGCCGGTACTACTCGCGCAGCTACCCGAAGGACACCGCGCGCTCCGAGGAGCGCACCATCGTGGCGACGAACAACCCCGAGGACAAGGGCGTCTACAACAATTGGCGGCCCGCCTCGGAGATGAAGGCACTGCTCGAGGAGCAGATGCGCGGCGAATCGGTCGGCAAGACGATGTACGTGGTGCCCTACCTCATGGCGCCGCCCGGATCGCCGCTCGAGCGCTACGCCGCCGGGGTCGAGCTGACCGACGCCCGCACCGTCGTTCTGCACATGATCCGGATGGCCCGGGTGGGCGTGCAGTTCGTCGAGGAGCTCGAGGACCCGGCCAGTTTCGTCCGTGCCGTGCACGTCACCGGCGAGCTGCACACCCTCGGCCACGGCACGACCGACGACCAGCGGTACTTCGTCACCGTCGCCGACGAGCGCACCATCTTGCATTTCGGCTCCGCCTACGGCGGCAACGCGTTGCTCGGCAAGATCGCCCACGGCCTGCGGCAGGCGGCCTACGACGGGTGGGCGTCGGGCAAGTACCTCGCCGAGCAGTTCATGCTCATCGGCATCGACGACAAGCAGACCGGCAAGACCTACCACATCTGCGGCGGGTTCCCGAGCGCGTCGGGCAAGACCAACCTCGCGATGATGCTGCCGCCGGACGCCCTGGGCGAGCGCTACCACGTCTCGTTCTACGGCGACGACATCGCCTGGCTTTGGGTGGATCCCGACGACGGCAAGCTCTACGGCATGAACCCGGAGTTCGGGGTCTTCGGCGTCGCGAAGGACACCAACGAGAACACCAACCCCACCGCGCTGCACTCCGTCGACGAGGGCACCGGCGCGATCTTCACCAACGTCGCCTACAACGAGAACACCGCCGAGGTCTGGTGGGAGGGCAAGACCCCCGAGCCGCCGGCCGACCTCACGGGCTGGCGCGACTGGAAGGGTGAGCTCATCTCCGAGCGCCCGGCAGGTAGCACCGAGCCGTGGGCGCACCCGAACAGCCGGTTCACCACCACCCTCACCAACGTCCCGAACATCGCGCCGGACTTCAACGAGCCGCACGGTGTGCCGATCGACGCCATCATCTTCGGCGGGCGCACCCGTGACCGCGAACCGCTGATCCGGGCGATCCACGACCTCGCCGAGGGCGTGTACGACGGTCTCACGCTCGGCGCCGAGGCCACCGCCGCGGCCGAGGGCACCGAGGGCGTGCTGCGCTACGACCCGATGTCGATGCGGCCGTTCATGTCCTATCCGGAAGGCCGCTACGCCGAGCACTGGCTAGAGATCGTCGGCGCCGCGAAGGAGCAGCCGATCTTCGCGCACGTCAACTGGTTCCAGCGGGACCCGCAGGACGGCCACTTCCTGTGGCCGGGCTACCGCGAGAACCTGCGGCCGCTGCTCTGGCTGATGCAGCTGAAGAACGGCGAGGTCACCGGACGGGAGACCCCCGTGGGCATCGTGCCCACCGAGGAGGAGCTCAACCTCGAGGGCCTCGAACTGCCGGCCGAGGACCTGCACCGGATCCTCACCATCGACGTCGCCCGCTGGTGTCAGGAGATGGAGCACCGCACCGAGCACCTCGAGCAGTTTGACGGGCTGCCGGAGCAGATCTGGGCGGCGCACCGGCGGATCGCCGCGGCGCTGGACGACGCGAACAACTGACCCCGCCTCCGGGATTCGGCTGCATCGGGCGGGCACGTCGGCGTGCCCGCCCGACCGGCCGTCAGGCCCGGCCGCTCCCGGTCAGCTGCGCTCGATCACGCCACGCAGGAACGCGGCCTGGCCGACATGCTGCAGGTCGTCGCTGATCACGCTCACCAGCCGCACGCCGAGCGTCACGGGCGGATCCCATCGAGTGTCGATGACGCGGTCGAGGTCGGCGTCGCCCAACCCCTGCACGTACGCGACCGTCGCGGCGTGCACGTCGTCGTAATAGCCGGCCAGTGTCTCCGGTGAGACGCCGGTCACCTGCCCGACCTCGTCGCTGGTGTGCCCGTACCCGATGGCCGCGCGGTCGAACGGGAGCGCGAACCGGTCGGCCCAGCCCTGGGTAGCCCAGACCTGCTCCGTGCCGGCCACCGCGGCGACGTGATCGTCCTGCACGCGGGTGAGGTGCCAGATGAGCCAGGCGATCGTGTTGGCGTCGGGGTCCAGCCGCACGGTCAGCGCGGACTCGTCGAGACCGTCGAGCACTTCGTGCACGGCCTCCTTGACTCGCCCGTAACCGTCCAGCATGAGCTCGGCCGTGGTCGTCATGAGGGTTCCCTTTCGTTCGCGGACGACTGTTGGGGGGCTGAGCGGAATCCGCCGTTCCGAGCAGCCGCGAGTTGAAATAGTCTTGCCGAGCGAATCGGAGGGCTATCCCAGTGACGTCTTTCCTGCGCCGGTTGGCGCGCTTGTATCGCCAGCTGTGCGCGGCCGAGGACGTCCGCCGCCGCGGTCTCAAGGTTCCGGACGGCGTCTGGGTGTGCGCCCGCTGCCGGCACGTGAGCCTCGACGCCTTCGCCTCGTCGCGGCACCTGCTCGCCGCCCACGGCTGACAGTTCCGCCGTCCGCCGCCGGTTCAGCCGGTCGGCAGCCCCGCGCTCCAACACTGCGCATACCCCGCGCACGTCGACAGTGCCACCAGTTCGGCGTGCAGCTCGGCGACCCGCGCCGGCGAGAGCGACGAGTAGATGTTGTGCATCTCCTCGGGGTCGTTGACCCGGTCGTAGTACTCGCGGTCGCCGCCGGCGTACTCGACGTAGGTGAACGTGGGAGAGCGCAGCGCCCGGTAGGGAGGGAGGCGGCCGGACGGGAACGGCTGGAAGTCCGGGTCATGGGGGTTGCCGCCGGTGTAGGCATGCTCGACGTCGGCCAGGGTCCGCCAGGAGACCTGCTCGCCGTAGAGCAGCGGCACGAAGCTGTGCCCGTCGACGTCGGCCGGTATCGGGGACTCGCCCAGTTCGTCGAAGGTCGGGGCGAGGTCGATGTTCTCGACCGCGTGGGCGTCGACCGAGCCGGGCGCGATGCCGGGGCCGTCCACGACGAGCGGGACGTTCACGTCGGTCTCGTAGGGGGTGAGCTTGCCGGCGAACAGGCCGTGCTCGCCGATGTGGAAGCCGTTGTCCGAGCTGAAGATCAGCACGGTGTTGCTCAGCTGGTGTGTCGCGCGGAGCTCGTCCTCGATGTGGCCGATGAGCCGATCGACGGCCTGCACGCAGCGCACCCGGCGCCGGAAGATGTTGTCGCCGCGGGCGATCTTCGTCTCCGACAGCGGGGGCAGCTTGGCGAGCCAGTGGGGAGCGTCGGTTGGGTGCACGTCGTAGGACTGCGTCCGCGGCGCGATGGCGTCGGGGAAGGAGAACCGGTCCTGCCGGGCCGGGACGGCCGGGTGGTGCGGCGCGAACGTGGAGATCTCGAGAGCGAACGGGCTCCCCGCAGCCGCGGCGTGGTCGATGAACCGGCGACCCAGCCGGTCGAGCACGGTGGTCGTGTAGTTCCGCGGCCCGTACCCGTAGTGGACGATCTTGCCGTTCAGGGAGATGTTGAAATTGTGTTCGGCGTAGCCACCGCCGTCGACGCCGCCCCAGTCGGTCCAGCCAGGCGGGTTCGCCGGTTCCTGGACCGGGCTGTAGCCGTTGAGGTACTTGCCGTAGAAGCCGGTGCGGTAGCCCGCCTTCTGCAAGGTGACCGCGAAGGTGTGGGTTTCGTCGTGGTAGGCCTGGAAGGCGTAGTAGCCGCCGTTGGGTGCCAGGTTCGTCTGCACGCCGGTGTTGTGCGGGAACTCGCCGGTGAAGATCGACGACCGCGATGGGCAGCACAGCGAGTTGGTCACCGTGTAGTTGGTGAAGCTCATTCCCGCGTCCATCATCGCCTGGACGTGCGGCATGTAGGGGACGAGGTTCGTCGACAGGTCGTCGGTGAGGATCAGCACGATGTTGCGCCGCTTGCCGGTGCCCGGCGGCGGGGCAGCCGGGACGGTCCAGCGATGTGCGCCGACCGGTGCGATCGGACGGCTCCCGGCGGGCCCACTGGCGCTGGGCAGCTTTGCGCACGCCGACAACGTCAGCAGCACCGCGAGGCCGGCGGCGGCCAGCCGGTGCGGCCGCAGGCGGCGGGCGGGCGTCATGCCGCGCGCCGGATCGCGTCGCTGCGCGGCGTGGTTTGTGCGTACGGCAGGTAGTCGGGCAGGCGCGCGGTCACCCGGGCCTCGAGGTGGCGGTGCAACCAGCGGTGCCGGCGCGGGATGATGAACGCGGCGCTGTGGGCGTTTCGGATGCGGTGGCCGTCGGCGAACCACCGGAAGGCCAACTGCGGCTGGACGACCGCACCGTGGGCGCGGTCCTGATGCCACCTGCCGAAGCGGACATGCAGCGTCGAGCCGAGCGACTCGGCGCCGACGAGGTGCGGCACACGCCCCGGCACGAGGCGGTGCTGGCGGACCTGCCACAGGAACGATGTCTTCGCACGGGTGCCGCCGCTCGACGTTGCCCGCACCGTCACCGAGTACGTGCCGGGTTGTGTCGGCGTGCCGGTGATGCGGCCGGTGCGCCGGTTCAACTGCATGCCCGGCGGCAGCGTCGGCGCCGAGTAAGTGATCCGGGCCAGCGGGTCGCTCGTGGAGGCGTTGACGCGCACTGCCGCGGCGGTGCCCAGGTAGTCGGTGACGTCGGTGTGCGGATCCACCGAGACAGGGACGGACGGCACCGGAGCGAAGGCGGCGATGCCTGCCGGGGTGCCGAGTCCGGACGGGGCGTCGTACCCGGCGCGGGCGGTGCACTGCGCGCTCGGGTCGCACCCGGGCTCGAGGAACAGGTCGTTCCCGCTGACCACGTCGGTGAGCGCGGCTGGGTTGTAGTACTGGTTGTAGTAGGGGTAGGCCGACGGATGGGCGTAGCCGCTGGGCTGGCCCGCGATCGCGTACATCGCTGCGGCGATCGGCGCGCCGACCGAGGTGCCGCCCGCGATGGTCCACGTCGGTCCGGAGTCGGTACCGGGCGCGGGATCGGTGAGGACGGCCACGCCATCGGCGGGATCGGCCACCAGGGAGATGTCGGCCACCGCGCGCTCGGTGCAGACGTCCGCGGCCGAGGGCGCCTGCCAGGACGCCTGGGGGAAGTAGCCGGAGCACCCGGCGCCGGTGGCCCGGCCGTCGTCGGAGTTCCACACGGTCTCCGTCCACCCGCGCGGATCGGTCGTCGACCGCTCGAGTCGCGTGCCGCCGACCGCGAGCACGGAAGGCGACGACGCCGGGTAATACGCCCGGCCCCATCCGTAGTCGCCGCTCGCTGCGACATAGGCGACGTCGCGAGCACCGAAATTCCTCCGGTTGTTCGCCGCGACCCGGCCCCATTCCGGCGAACCCCACGACATCACGACGTAATGCGAAAGGGTCGAGGCCGTTCGCACCGCCTGGTACATGTCGCGAGCCGACTGGCTGTTCGCCTCGACCACCGTGATGTGGCAGGTGGGGCACACGGCCGCGATCATCTGGACGTCGAGGTCGGTCTCGCCGATCCAGTCCGCCGCCTGCTCAGTCGGCAGGTTGGCCTGCCCGTATTGGTCGACGACCTGCAGGCAGTCCGTTGCGCAGTCTGGGAGACCGAATTGTCTCCGGTAGGCGGCGAGGTTCGAGGCGACGTCCGGATCGTTGTAGGCCGTGACGACAGCAACCGCCGCGGTCGTGTCGCTCGGCGGGATCTGATACGCCGCGGCCAGCTCGGTGGGGCCGTAGCCGGCGACCGCGCCGGCCGCGGCGGCCGCGGCGGCGCGGCCGGCTGGTACCGCGGGCGCATGGAAGATCGCGAAGCAGGTGACCTGCCCGGGTGCCGGGGGAGGGCACGACGGCGGGACGGCGCTGCCGGTGGTCGCCGCCGAGGCAGCGGCGCCGGTGACCGCCCCGCTGGCCGCAAGACAGAGTGCGGCGAGCCCGGCGCCGAGGATGCGAGTGCGCCGGCGGGAAACGCGCACCCGGATTATCCGGTCAGCCAATTGCATGTGATTCCTTCCCGCAGCGCAAAACGTCGAAATTGCGAAAGCGGGTGAGACTGGTGTTAGCGCGCAAACCGTAACACTCTGCCCGGCGCCGGGAAATCAGGCTTGCCGATTCGTCTCGCTATTCGTATCGCGGCGGAGCGCTGCGCGTATGCGCCGACCGAGCGTGCCGTCGGGTCCGGCGGTTCAGGACCTTCGATGCATTGAGGCCACCCGCCCGGCGATGTTGCGTTGGAGGTTCGGCACCAGCAGAAGGGGAGCGTCATGGCGGAGCACGTGGACGCGGTGGTGATCGGGGCGGGACTGGGCGGCCTGGCGGCGGCAGCGGCGCTGGCCGGCGCGGGACGCGAGGTTCTCGTCCTGGAACAGGCCGCCGAGCCCGGCGGGTACGCGCAGTCGTTCCGGCGTGGTGCGTACCGCTTCGACACCGGCCTGCACGCCTTGAACGGGCTCGCGCCGGGGGGCGGCGCGGATCTCGTCTACCGGGCGCTGGGCATCGACACCCGGATCCGGCTGCGCCGCCTCGACCCGCTCTATCTGTTGCGGCTCCCCGACCGGGACGTCGTGGCGCACGCGGACCTGTTCCAGTACGAGTCCGAACTCATCGGCGCGCTGCCGGCGGCCGCTGCCGGCGTGCGGGCGTATCTCGACGAGGTCCTCGCCGTCTACCGCGACACCCGGCGGATGGCCGAGGACCAGGAGTTCGCGCGCATGCCCAGCGCCGCCGCGTTTGCCTCGCGCTATCCGGCCCTGACGCGGGCGGCGAACGAGACGTGGGGCCAGCTGATCGGTCGCCACGTGCCGGATCCGCGCGCCCAGACGGTACTCGGCGCGCTGTGGGGGTACGTGGGCCTGCCGCCGTCGCGGTGTTCGGCGGTCGTCGGGACGGGGCTCGTGGGCAGCTACCACGAGCACGGCGGCTGGTACCCGGACGGCGGGGCGCGTGCGCTCACCGACGCGGTGGCCGAGACGGTGGCCCTGCGGGGTGGGCGGATCCGCTACGGGCAGCCGGTTACCGCGGTGCAAACCGCGGGCGAGCACGCCGTCGCGGTGACGACCGGGGACGGGTCGAGCATCGAGGCAGATGTCTTCGTCTCCGGCGCGAGCGCTCCGACCACCATGCTCGAGCTGGTCGGGCGCGACCGGCTGCCCGCGGACTACGTGGCGCGAGTGGCGACGCCGATGCCCTCGTACACGACCTTCAGCGTGTTCCTCGGCCTCGACCGCGACCTGCCTGCCGAGCGCGGGCTTCCGCACGAGACCTTCCTGCCGGGCTCCGCCGACCCGGAAACCGGTTACCGCGCCGCGCTCGCGGGCGACTGGATCCACGCCGACCTGTCGATCACCGACTACACCCGTGTCGACCCCGGATGCGCTCCGCCCGGGCACTGTGCGCTCGTGCTGACGGCGACCGCGGCGTGGGACCACGACGACACGTGGGGCACCGGCGGCGACCTGACCGACTACCACAGCAATCCGCGATATCTCGCGGCCAAGAACCGCGCCGCCGACGCGCTGATCGGCCGGGCCGCAGCCGTCCTACCGGAGCTCGAGTCGGCGATCCGTGAACGCGAGGCGGCGACGCCGCTGACGAACTACTTCTACACGCGGAACCCGCGCGGCGCCATCGAGGGCTACGAGAACTCGGTCGCCAACTCCGGATTCGGCTGGCTGCCGCAGCAGACGCCGATCGCCAACCTCTTTCTCGCCGGCGCGTGGACGAACACCGGAGGTATGAACCCGGCGCTGACATCCGGGCTGACGGCCGCCCGGCTGGCGATGGGCCAGGCGCGTGTCGGCGCGCCCGCCTGAGAACCCGGCGCGGGCGCGCCCGGGGTTGGCTGAGAATCGGCCCGCAGCCGGGAACGGTGATCTGTTGCCGGCCGTTTTGCTAACGACTCCCGGCGGACGGCCCGAGTGGTGTTGCTGGGCGTGTTGTTGCACCGCACCCGGAAAGGGCCCCGCCGCGCGATGATCGACCTGACGGGCGTGACCAAGTACTACGGCGCCCGCCCCGTACTCGACGAACTCTCCTTCAGCGTCCAACCCGGAGTGGTCACCGGATTCCTCGGCCCGAACGGAAGCGGCAAGACCACGACGGCGCGCATCCTGCTCGGCCTGACCGAAGCCGACCGCGGGACGGCGACCGTGAACGGCCGCAGGTACTGCGACCTGCGCCATCCTCTGCGCGAGGTCGGGGCGCTCATCGATCCCGGCGGCGTCGACCCCAGACGCAGTGCGATCGAGCACCTGCGCTGGCTCGCGGCCGCCAACCGGCTTCCCCGGGCACGCGCCGAGGAGGTGCTCGGCCTGGTCGGCCTGGCCTCCGCGGCCGGCCGCCGGGTCGGCGGCTTCTCGCTCGGCATGCGGCAGCGGCTGGGCATCGCCGCGGCGCTCATCGGCGACCCGCCCGTGCTGCTTCTCGACGAACCGATCAACGGCCTGGATCCGGAGGGCATCCAGTGGATCCGCGGGTTCACCCGCAATCTCGCGGCCGAGGGCCGCACCGTGTTCCTGTCCAGCCACTTGATGAGCGAGATGGCGATGACCGCCTCCGAGCTGGTGGTCATCGGCCGCGGTCGCCTCATCGCCGCCGAGAGCATCGTCGACTTCACCGAGCGCGCCGCTATGTCGGTGCACGTGCGCAGCCCGCAGCTCGACGCTCTGGAGTCCGCGTTGTTGGAAGAGGGCGCGGCGGTCGTCCGCTCGGCGGATCTCCTGGAGGTCGTGGGAGTCAGCATCGAGCAGATCGGCGCGCTCGCGATGCGGCTGGGCGCGGTGCTCTACGAACTGTCACCGCAGCGAGCGTCACTCGAAGAGGCATTCATGCACCTGACCGCCGATATGCGCGACCACGTTGCGGAGGCCGCGTGATCAGCGCGTTCACGATGGAATGGCAGAAGCTGCTGCCGTTGCATCGCACGTCCCGGACCATGGGCGTGGCGGTCGCCCTGGCCGTCGTGGTCAGCGCGGTCGTCGCGGCCGCGATGGCCGCGCACGGCTCGCACATGACGGCATCGGACCGGCTGGGTTTCGACTCGATGGGGGTCTCGCTACAGGGCGTCAACGCCGCGGTGCTGGCCGTGGGTGTGTTCGGGGTGCTGACCGTGACCCGGGAGTACGGCAGCGGGATGATCCGCACGACGTTCATGGCCCACCCCTCGCGGCTGCGCGTGCTCGCGGCGAAACTCGCCACACACGCGGCCGTCGCGGGCGTCGCCGCCGTGGTCGCGTGCCTGGCGGCATTTGCAGCGGGCCAGGCGGTGCTGGGCACGGGCGGGCTGTCCGACACGTGGGGCGATCCACGGCTGCCTTCGGCTCTCGGCGGTGCGGTCGTCTATCTCCTGTTGATCTGCGCGTGGGGAGTGGGGCTCGGCGCCTTGCTGCGGTCGACGTCCTCGGCGATCACCTGGTTGGCGTCGCTGCTGGTGGTCGCGCCGGTGATCGTGCAGATCCTGCCGCAGAGCACCGTCGATCTGGTCGGCCGTTGGCTGCCGTCCCAGATCGGCCAGCAGGCGATCACCGCCAACCCGAGCCCACACGCGTTCGCGGAGTGGAACGGGCTCGCCGTGCTCGGCGCCTACGCGGCGCTCACCCTGCTCGCCGGCGCGTGGCGGATGGCCCGATCGGATCCGTAAGCCGGGCTCGCCGTCCGCAATGGCGCGTTTTCCTCCGGAAACGGCACCGCGTCGGGGCGGAGACGAAAGCCGACCCGGATGGGATCATGACGCCATGCAGCAGGTCGAGATCCAGGCGGCGCCGCTGGAGAAGCTCGGGCGGCTGCTGACCCCGGCGCGCGCCGACCGGTTCATGGCCACCAGCGTCCACGCGCGGGAACTGCTCGACGGCCGGGTGGTGTGGAACGTCAACGCGACGGCGTCCGGCGGCGGCGTCGCCGAGATGCTCCAGGCCCTGCTCGCCTACGGTCGTGGCGCGGACGTGGACACCCGCTGGCTGGTGCTCGCCGGCGACCCCGGCTTCTTCGCCATCACGAAGCGCGTGCACAACGCTGTGCACGGGTCGCCCGGGGACCACTCGCCGCTCGGCGCCGAGCAGCACCGGCACTACGAACGCGTGCTCGAGGAGAACCTGGTTGCGCTGCGGGAGTTCGTCCGGCCGGGCGACATCGTCCTGCTGCACGATCCGCAGACCGCGGGGCTGGTGCGCGGCGTGCGCGACCTCGGGGCCCACGTCATCTGGCGCTCCCACATCGGCCGCGACGAGCCGAACGAGGAAACCCAGTGCGGGTGGGGGTTTCTGCGCCCCTACCTCGAGGACACGGACGCGTTCGTCTTCTCCCGCCTGCAGTACGCGCCGGAATGGATACCGCCTCCCCGGTTGCGGATCATCGCCCCGTCGATCGACCCCTTCGCGGCGAAGAACCGCGTCCTCGACGAGGGTGAGGTCGGTCGGGTGCTGCGCCGCGTCGGGCTGATCGCCGGTGGCGACGGCATGGAGGCCGTCGAGTTCACCCGGCGCGACGGCAGCAGCGGGCTCGTGCGCCGGCACGACGACCTGTTGTCCGGCACGAAGCCACCTCCCGCCGAGGCGCCGCTGATCGTGCAGGTGAGCCGGTGGGACCGGCTGAAGGACATGGCGGGCGTGCTGAGCGCCTTCGCCGACCACATCGCACCCCAGTGGCAGGACGTCCACCTCATGCTCGCCGGCCCGGACGTGGCCGGCGTCCGCGACGACCCGGAGGGCGGGGAGGTCCTCGCCGCGTGCCGCGCTACCTGGCAGGCGCTGCCCGGGCCGATCCGCGCCCGGTGCCATCTCGCCTCCATCCCGATGGACGACATCGACGAGAACGCCGTCGTGATCAACGCCCTACAGCGGCATGCCACGATGGTCGCCCAGAAGAGCCTGGTGGAGGGGTTCGGGCTGACCGTCGCCGAGGCCATGTGGAAGAGCCGGCCCGTGGTGGCGAGCGCGGTGGGCGGCATCCTCGACCAGATCACCGACGGGTCGGACGGGCTCTTGCTGCCCGACCCGCGCGACTTCGAGGGCTTCGCCGAGCGGGTGCGCTGGTTGCTCGAGGACGGGTCGATGGGCGCGCGGCTCGGTCGCAACGCCCACGAGCGCGTTCAGGACCAGTTCCTCGGCGACCGGCACTTGATCCAGTATGTCGACCTGTTCGGCGAACTCATCGGCGGGCACTGACAGTCGGCTAGGGCCGCATTCGGGCGGCCGGATACGGTTTGGGAGTGTATCGGGGACCAGACGGCTTCGACTTCAGTCGATTCTTCGACGCGGTGGAAACCGCTCCACCCACCGCGGCCGTACGCGTCTTCGCGGAAGCACTGCGCGAGCGCCTGGGCGCGCGGCAGGTCAGCTTTCTGATCACGGATTTCGACGGGCAGTCCCTCGTACGGCTGGGCCACGCCTCCACCGAGGGACCGCCCCTGGCCGACGGCGTCGAACAGGTCTCGATCGAGGAGAATCCGGACTACCACCGGGCGCTCATCAGCCAAGAGGTCCAGGCGTTTGCCGAGGGCAACTGGGTGCGCATGCTCGCGCCGGTCACCGCGCGCGGTGACGCCATCGGCCTGCTGGAACTCGTACTGCCGGCCTCGGGAGCCGGCGACTTGGTGGACGTCGTCGCAGGCGCGGCGCACGTGCTCGCCTACGTCATCACCACCGAGCGCCGGCACACCGATCTGTACGAATGGGGCCGGCGCAGCAGTCCCGTCTCACTCGCCGCAGAGATCCAGCGGCGGCTGCTGCCCAGCTCGCTCACCTGCGAGGCGGGGCCGCTGACCCTCAGCGCGTGGCTCGAGCCGGCCAGCAACGTCGGAGGCGACTCCTTCGACTACGCCCTCGACGACCACAGCTTCTACCTGTCGATCACCGACGCGATGGGGCACCAGGTGAACGCCGCTTTGCTGGCCACTCTGGCGGTGTCCGCGTTGCGCAACAGCCGCCGGGCGAGCGAGGACCTCTCCGAGATGGCGCGCCGGGCGAGCGCGGAGGTGCGTGGCTACCGCCGCGGCTCGTTCGTCACAGGCCTGCTCGGCTCGGTCGACCTATCGAGCGGGCGGATGACGCTCGTCAACGCCGGGCACCCGACGCCCATCCTGGTCCGGAACGAGCAGGTGCAGCCGCTCGATCTTCGTGCGGACGTGCCGCTCGGCGTCATCCCCGACTACGAGTACCGCGCCCAGACGTGCGACCTGCAGGTGGGTGACCGGATGATCTTCCTCACCGACGGCATGCTCGAGCGCAACGCCCGGAACGTCGACCTCGGCGAACTCGTGCTGCAGACCCGCGACGCGCACCCGCGCCAGGCGCTGCAGACGCTCACCCGCGCGGTTCACGACGCCTGCGGCGGCGAGTTGCGTGACGACGCCACCGCGCTGTGCCTGGACTGGTACGGAGTCGACGGGGCGCGAAGGAGCATCGCGGGTTCTCCGCGCGTCGGCTCCTGACCCGGCCCGGGCATCAGCTCGCTGGGGCCATCCGCCGGACGACGATGCGCGGCGGCTGGGCCAGGCTGCGGCCGACCACGCAGTAGCGCTCGGTCGCCGTCTCCAGCCGCTGCAGTCGGGCGTCGTCCGCATCGCAGTCCACCTCGATGGTGACCACGACGTCGGTGACCCCGACGGGTACGTCCTTGTCGACGCCGAGCGTGCCGCGAGCATCGAACGCGCCTTCGGCGCGCAGGCGCGCGGCGCGCACCGCGATCCCCATCACGGTGGCCACGCTGCGCAGCGTCACGCCGACACAGCCGACGAGCGCCTGGAGCAGCATGTCCCCGGAACACGCGTCGTCGCCATCGCCGCCCGTGGCCCGGTGCAGTCCCGCCCGCACCGGGCCGGCCCAGGTCGGCACCGTGCAGGTGATGCCGGGATCGCGGAAGTCCGCCTCCGCGACGATCGGCGTGCGTGCGGCGCGCGGGTCGCTGCGGTAGCGCTGCTTGAGGGGCGCCTGGACCTTACGCAGGGCGGCGGCGTCGATGGCGTCGGTGGACTGGGACATTCCGGCGGACACCTCCAGAGCAAGGTTGTCACTCATGCTGCGCCGGCCGGGCGAGCGCTCGCAACGGCCGGACGACAGGTGCCTGTTCAGCTGCCGAGCGCGGCTACCGCCCGGCCGAACAATTCGGGATGCACTGCCGCCGCGGGCACGATGCGGGATCGCAGTTGCGGTTGCCCGGCCGCCCACAGCAGGGCGCTCGTGATCACGCGGTAGCGGCGGGTGATGCGCCGGTAGTCGGCTTCGTATTTGCGCGGCCTGCCCTCGAGTAACCGTTCGACGAGGGCCGCGCCGCAGGCGAACGCGATCGCGAGGCCCTCGCCCGTCAGCGCGTCCACGTAACCGGCCGCGTCACCGACCAGAAGCACCCGGCCGGCGACGCGCCGGGTCACGCGCTGTCGGAACGGACCCGCGCCGAGCGGCGCGTCGATCGGCTCCTGCGGCAGGCGCGCCGTGAGCGCGGGGAAGGACGCGAGGGTCTCGGCGTAGGGCGCAGGATGCGCGCTCAGGAGTGCGACGCCGACGCAGTCGGGACCGACCGGGGTGACATAGGCCTCGGCGTGCTCGTTCCAGTGCACCTCGACGAAGTCCGACCACGGGGCGACGGGGAAGTGCGCACGCACTCCCCAGCGGCGAGCCCCGGCGCGCCGGGCGCCTGCCGGTGCGGCCACCTGCTTGCGCAGCGGGGAGTGCAGGCCGTCCGCGGCGACGAGGTGGCGCGCGGTCAGTCCCGCGACATACACCCGGTCGGCGTCCTGCCGGACGTCCCGGACGCGTTGCTGCCGGATGGTCACCCCGGCAGCTGTCGCGGCGTCCTGCAGGCAGGCGTGCAAGCGGGTACGGCGGACGCCGATGCCGGAGCCGGACCGGAACTCGGCCTGCGCGACGGTCTCGCCCTGCACGTAACGGATTCCGTGGAAGGGGACGCCCGGCGGCCGCACGTCGAGCGACGCCAGCGCGCGCAGCGCAGCGGGCAGCAGGCCCTCGCCGCAGGCCTTGTCGACGGGACCCGGGCGCGGCTCCAGGACGACGACGGACAGCCCGGCACGCGCGGCGCAGAGCGCGGTCACCAGCCCGGCCGGCCCACCGCCCGCCACGATGACGTCGATCACGAGAGCCACCTACCCGCTAGTCGCCTTCCGCACGCGGGATCATGGGGAGGTGACCTCGCGCCTGGCCCCGTGCACGGTGGAGGTCTGCGACGTGGCGGCAGCCGCGCCGAGCGACGTGTGGGCGATCATCGCCGATCCCCGCACCTACGCGAACTGGGTGGCCGGTACCGCTACGAGTCGTGGCGAGACCGGCGACTGGCCGGCCGTCGGCTCGTCGCTGCGGCACAGGTGGGGCGTGTGGCCGGCACGCTTTCGCGACCGCAGCACCGTGACCGCCTGCCAGCACCAGCGGCAGCTCGAGCTGGACGTCCGGGTCGGTCGGCTCGCGGCCGTGGCGGTGACGATCCGGCTCGCGCCGGACGCCTTCGGAACCCGCATCGTGCTGCGGGAAAGCGTCGTCACCGGCGCCGCGTTGCTGTTCCGCCCGCTTACTCGCCGCTTCCAGCTGTGGCGCAACCGGCGTTCGCTGGCGGCCCTGGTGCGGATGTCGGTCACCGGAGCGCCGCGATGACGGACGTCGAGGGAGCGCTGGGCCGTGCCGGGGCCACCGTGAGCGCCCTCGCCCGCGCCTGCCATCCGGCGCCGACCGTCGCCGTCACCGTGTTCGCCACCGTCCTCGCCGTGACCGCTGGGAACCCGGCGGGGACCTGTGCGCTGCTGGCGGCCGCCGTCCTCGCCGGACAGCTGTCCATCGGGTGGTCCAACGACCGGTTGGACGCCGCCCGTGACCTGTCGGTGGGGCGTACCGACAAGCCCCTGGCCCAGGGCGAGCTGACGCTGCGCGGCGCCGACACCGCCATCGCGGCTGCACTCGCCGCCACCATCGTGTTCTCGCTGGCCCTCGGCTGGCGCGCCGGCCTGCTGCACCTGTTCGCGGTGGCGTGCGGCTGGATCTACAACCTCGGCGTGAAGAGCACCTGGTGGTCGTGGCTGGCCTACGCGGCTGCCTTCGGCGCGCTGCCCGGCGTGGCGACGTTCGCGCTCGCTGCGCACCCGGCGCCGGCGCCGTGGGTGGTGGCGGCCGGTGCGCTGCTGGGGATCACTGCCAACCTGACCAACCCGCTGCCGGAGCTCGACGCCGACGAAGCGACCGGTATCCGTGGTCTCGCGCACCGATTGGGCGCGCGGCCGTCGCTGCTGCTGGCGGCCGTGCTGGCAGTGGCGGCATCCGTGTTGATCATCTCCGGTCCGGCCGGGGCACCCCAGACGCTGGCGTGGGTGGGACTGGCGGTCGACATCGCCGCCGCGGCCGTCGGCTTGCGCCTGGCGTGGCCGCGACCGGCCTCGCACGTGGCCTTCTACGGACTGATGGGTGTGGTGGCGATCAACGTGGTGCTGATCGCGCTCATCGGCGACCACTTGCACTGAGCAGTCCGACGCCGGTTTAGCAACCGGGCGAATCGGGTGAAAATCCCCGGCGAGATGACAGCGTCCGCCGGTGCTTCGACCACCACCGCCACGGCTGCCGAGCTGTTGGCCCGGCAGGACCGCATCCCGGTGTGGGCACTGCCGCGCTACTACCTGGTCATCATCGGAGCCGGGTACTTCTTCACCTTCTACGACATCGCCGACATCGGCTACGGGCTGCCCGCCATTGCCGAGCAGTTCCATCTCACGAGCTCTCAGGGCACCTTCGTGGCACTGTCGGTCGGGCTCATCGGCTACGTCGTCGGTTCGATCGTCATCGGCACGCTCGCCGACCGGTTCGGCCGCTACCGCGTTCTGCTGTTCACGATCGCTCTGACCGCGCTCGGGTCGTTCCTGGACGCCACGTCCACCGGACTCGTGACCCTGTCGCTGTGGCGCTTCGTGACCGGCATGGGCGTCGGCGCCGACCTGAACCTGGTGTCGACCTACGTCGGTGAACTGGCGCCGGCCGCCAAGCGCGGCCGCATCGCCAACGTCACCTTCATCGTCGGCATCATCGGCCAGGCGGTCACGCCGTTCGTGGCGCTGGGTCTGGTACCCAACTACGACTACGGCTGGCGGTTGCTGTTCGTCATCGGCGGTGTCATCGCCACCATCGCGTTCGTCGCGCGCTTCGAGCTGCCGGAGTCGCCGCGGTGGCTGGCGCTGCACGGCAGGGAGGCCGACGCCGAGGCGGTCATCGAGCAGATGGAGGCCACCGCACGCGCGAGGGGCGTGGTGCTCGAGGAGGCGGAGCCGACCGAGGTCTCGTCGGCGTACCGGCGCTTCGCGTTCGCCGACCTGCTGCAGCGCCCGTATGTAGGCCGGCTCGCGGTGCTGATCCCGATGTGGTTCCTCTGGTACATCGGCAACTACGGCTTCCTCGGCGACAGCGCGGCGCTGTTCGCCGATCAGGGCCACGACCTCGGCAACTCGATCCTCTATCTCGGCATCGGCGCCGTCGGCTACCCGCTGGGCGCCGGGCTGATGGCGCTCATCGCCGACCGCGTCGAGCGCCGGTTGCTGATCTTCTGCGCCACGCTGGTCTGGCTCGCCGGCATGCTGTTGGTGGGCACCCTCGCCAACGACGCGGTGCTCATCTTCGGGTCGTTCCTCGCGTCGTTCGCCCTCGGCCTCTACTTGCAGATCGCTTACACCTACACCGCGGAGTGCTTCCCGACCCGGGCCCGCGCCAGCGGGTTCGCGCTGTCGGACGGGCTGGGCCACGGCGGCGGCGCGCTGGGCGCACTGGTGCTGCCGACCGTGGTCTCGTCCATCTCGTTCTTTGCCGGCTTCGCCGGCATCGGCGTCACCGGCGCGCTCGCCGGGCTCATCGCGCTGCTGGGGCCGCGGGTGAGCAGCCGGCGCCTGGAGCACGTCTCGTCCTGATCGAGGCGGCAGACTGGCCACGTGCAGTCACTTGCCGACGCCCTGGCCGAGCGCGTCGTGGTGCTCGACGGCGGGCTGGCCACCGAACTCGAATCGCGCGGCTTCGACCTGTCGTCCGGGTTGTGGTCGGCCCGTCTGCTCGCCGACGATCCGGACGCCATCCGGGCGGCGCATCGCGCGTACTTCACCGCGGGGGCAGAGGTCGCGACGGCGGCGAGCTATCAGGCTTCGCTGGAGGGCTTCGCCGCCCGCGGGCTCGACGGTGCCGAGATGCTGCGCCGCAGTGTGGAACTCGCCCGGCAGGCGCGCGACGACCACGGGGCGGGCTGGGTCGCCGCGTCGGTGGGGCCCTACGGCGCGGTGCTGGCCGACGGCTCGGAGTACCGCGGCGACTACGGGCTCACCGTCGAGGCGCTGCGCCGCTTTCACCGGCCGAGGCTTTCGGCGCTCGCCGACGCCGGCGCCGACGTGCTCGCGGTCGAGACGATTCCCTGCCTGATCGAGGTCGAGGCGCTGGTGGCGGAGTTGACCGCGCTCGACGTGCCCGCGTGGCTGTCGCTGACCATCAGCGGCGACCGGACGCGCGCCGGAGAGCCGCTGGCGCAGGCGTTCGCGATGGCGGGGGAGTGCCCCGCCGTGATCGGCGTCGGCGTGAACTGCACCGCGCCGGCCGATGTGCCGGACGCCGTCGCGCTCGCGGCGCGCACCAGCGGCAAACCGGCCGTCGCCTACCCGAACAGCGGCGAGGGATGGGACGCGACCGCGCGAGACTGGTCGGGCCGCGGCGGCCTGGCGGCGTCGGACGTCGACCTGTGGATCGATCGCGGCGCGCGGCTGGTCGGTGGGTGCTGCCGCGTCGGACCGCCGGACATCGCCGCGATCGCCAGCCAGGTCGAGCGCCGGATCGAGCGCTGAGGCGAGCGCCGGGCGCCGCCTGCCCGGGTGCCGCCTGCCCGGGTGCCGCCTGCCCGACGACCCCGCCAGGGACCACCTTTCCGCTCTCCTTTGCTCTGCTCACCTGCACTGAGCATGCCGGGGTCTCAACCGGTTGTTGCACATAGCGCTGCGCGGAGCCGTGCGCTTGACACCGCGCATGCTCAGCGCGGCTGAGCAGAGCAAACTCCCGGCGCACCCCTCCCCAGGACCGGGTCAGGCGGCCTCGCCGGGCGCGGGGGCGGTCAGCTTCTGGCCGCCGACCCCGGGCGGAGCGGATGGCCGGCCGACACTGCGGTTTCGCCGGTGGCGTCGATAGCCGTCGACTCCGGGGACGGGCGCACCCGGGCGGCGTCGAGGGACGCGGCGAGCGCCGTTGCAGCGAGCACCAGCCAGGCCCATTGCAGCACCCAGTCCCCGAAACGCTCGAACGGTGTGGCGCGCGCGGTGAGGGGGACGGTCACGACGACGACGCCGCGCCGGTCGGAAGAGAACCAGGCGAGCCGGGTGCCGTCCGGCGCGAAGGCCGCCGACGTGCCGGACAGCGCCGACTGCACTGCCGGCCGGCCGGTCTCCACAGCGCGGACCGCGGCGAGCGAGGCCTGCTGGTCAGGCTCCCAACTGCCCTGGAAGGTGCTGCTCGCCGATTGGAAGACGAGCAGCTGCGCGCCGGCGCGAACGTCGTTGCGGGCCATGTCGGGAAAGGCGATCTCGAAGCAGATGAGCGGCGCAAACCGAACTCCCTGGGAGCTGCGCAGGACCACGAGGTGAGTGCCGCGAGAGCGATTGACGGCCGCCGCCTTGGTCACGTCGGCCAGCCAGCCCAGCACCGGGCGCAGCGGGATGTACTCACCGAACGGCACGAGCCGCATCTTCTGGTAGCTGCCCAGCAGCGCATTCGGCCCGACGAGCACCGCAACCTTCTCGATGGCGCCGGTCGGCGTGCGGGCGTCGACGTTCACGAGCAGATCCGCACCCTCGTGGCGCGCCAGCGACTCCAGCGCCGCCTGGAGTCCGGGATGGCTGAAGACGTCGTATCCGACGCTGCTCTCACCCCAAGACACCAGGTCAACGCTGCCGGGCCGGACCCGCCGCGTCAGCGCGATCTCGCGTGCCAGACGCGGCCCGGCACCTGCGATCACCCCAGGCTGAACCATCGCCACGCGCAGCCGCTGCGCGCCTTCCGCGCGTCCTTCGACGTGGTACCAGCCCGGCCCGGCCGCCAACACCGCGACGAGACATCCGGCGACCGCAAGCCGGCGACGCAACCGGGGCCGGACGAGGAGGTCGACCAGCGCAACGTTCGCCGTGACGATGAGCAGGCTGACGAGCCACACGCCGCCGAGCGACGCCGGCGCCAATTGCGCCGGGCTGTTCCACTGGCTGGCGCCGAGCAGGCCCCACGGCCCGCCCAGCGCCGACCACGAGCGGACCGACTCGACGAGCACCCAACCGGCAGGCACCGCGACCAGCGCTGCGACCCCGCGCCACGGCGGTGCGTGCTCGCGCAGCAACCACCACGTGAGCATCGACCACGGCACCCACAGGCTGCCCAGCAGCACGGCAATGACCAGCAGGAACGGTCCCGTGGACCCCAGCAGCCAGTAGTGGACGCCGAGCAGGAATCCCATCGCCGCCCACCAGCCGCGGTCGGCGGCGGCGCGCCACGTGGGCGCGGCGCGGATCAGCAGCAGCCAGGGCACCAGGGCGAACCACGCCAGCCACCAGACCGCCGGGCGGGGAAACGCGAACACCGGCAGCGCACCTGCGACGAGAGCTGCCAGGCGCACGATCCAGGCCGTCCGGCGCGCCACTCGCACGGCCGCGGCGGGGCGGGTGGACAGAAACGGCCACGACCCCGTGCTGCGGGCGACCACCAGCCATGCCGCGCCGTACGCCGCTGCGAGCCACCACAGCAAACCGCGTACCCGCCCGCTGTCCCAGAGCGGCACCATCGCCAGCCCGGCGACGACGAACGCGACGTTGTAAAGAACGTCGTACACCGCGAAGACCCGCCCGCGCAGCCGAGCCGCAGCGGTGCGGCCGACGAGCGCGTCACAGACCACTTTGAGGATCTGGAAGGACGCGGCCGTCACCGCCAGCGCCCCCAGCAGCCCGGCCAACCCGGGGGAGTAGCCGACGACCACGGCCACCGCTGCCGGCGGCACGAACGCCATCGCCAGCAGGGCCTGCGGCCGCCACCGGCCGACCAGCCACGGGGCGACCCACGTGCCGATGACCGTCGAAACCCCGGTGACGCCCAACGCCAAGGCATACCCAGAGGTACGGAAGTGGTAGCGCGAGTCCGTTACCAGCACGAGCAACACGAACCCGGCGCCGAGAAGCGCACGGTGCACCCAGACCGCCAGCAGCGGACGCCGCAGGTCCGGCGTCGAGCCGATCGCTCGGAAGCCGACCCCCAGAGCACGGAGCGTCCGGGCCAGTCCGGCGGCCAGCGCGTCTCGCGGATGGCCGCCGCCGACGTCCGGTAGTCGTGCAAACACCGCTGCCGCGCCGAGATAGCACGCGGCCGCCACGACGAAGCCGATGGCCGCTCCGGCTGCGGCCCCGACCGCGCCGGTGACCGCACCGACGAACGTGGCGGCCAGCCCGGCGAACGCGGACACCGCATTCGCCTGGACGAGATCGGCAGGAGCGACCGTGGCGGGCAATGCCGCCGACTTCGCATCGAGGACGAATCGCGACAGCGAGAGCAGCAGCAGGGCGCCCACGTAGGCCAACGGTTCCGATCGCAACACCACGACCGCGACTGCCAGGATGCCTACGACAGCCCGGCACACCGACGTGGCGATCAGCGTCCGCCGCCGGTCCCAACGGTCGATGAACACACCGGCCACCGGTCCGACGACGCTGAACGGCAACAAGGTCACCGCGAGCACCGCGGCGATACGCGCGGGCGTGGCACCGGCGCCGATGTCGAACAGGACGAACCCCGCAAACGACACCTGCGCGAGCCCGTCGGCGAGCTGGCCGAGCGACTGCCCGAGCAGCAGCGTGCGCAGCGGACCGCGCAACAACGCGGTTGCTCCGCGCCAACCTGACGCGAAACCGGGGCCGTCCGAATAGGCCGGTGTTCCCGGCACCGGCCCTCTACCAGGCATCCGTGCAGTCACGTCCGTCCATGCGCGATGTACAGGCGGATCGGCGCCGCTCGAAGAAATCATGCAGGTCGCGAGGCCGGTGCAGCCACCGGCGTTCGGCCCGCCCGGCGCCACGAGCGGAGGGACCAACGACCCGGACAGTGGGCGCCAAGGTCCATTCGACCCGGGCCCTTGGTCCGTGTCAGCCTCGCTGTGTTTTGCCCGCTGCCCCACCCCAGGTCGTATGAATTTCACACCGAATCGCCTCCGGCGCTCCGCCGTGGCCGTTGTCCTGACAGCTCTCGCAACCCTCTTCATCGCGTCGATCGCGGTTCCCGCGGACGCCGCTCCGGGATCACCACCGAGCGGGGCGGTCACCGGCACACAGCCGTCCATCCCGCCGCAACGCACGCCGGCCCCTGTCGCCCGGAGCCACTACCTGCGGATGCTCAACGGCCATCCGGCGCATGACTACCCAGTGATGCGCCGCATGGGCGCGGTGGACGCCGCCCGCAATCGCCCGAACCACCGCTACCTGGTCCTGCAGGACATCGGCGCGCAGGCCCGCGGCGGCGTCGTGCTGTCCGCAACGGTCCGGTACGTCACCTACGGCGAGCTCGTCGGCGCGCTGGAGGCCTATCTGGCCGGCTACGTCTCGCACCAACGCCCCGCCGCGCCGGCGATCATCGCCGTGGGCACCAACAACGACGGCATCGTCTCCCGCGCGGAGGGGATCGTCTGGGCGCGCCGCGTCGTCCGGCCGCTCGCGGTGTGGTGCCAGCAGCACGCCCCCGACGTGCAGATCGCCGGGGCCAACGACATGGAGCCGGGCTTTCGCGGCAGCGTCCGCGCCACCGAGGCGTGGCTCGCCGGATTCCTTGCCGGAGGGACCGCGGACTTCGTGTTCAACGGCTCGGCCGACGGCTGCCCCACGAACCTGCGCCACGTGCGGTGCAACAATCGGTGGACGACGCACGCCCTGCACTGGCTGGCCGGCGGGGCGGACCGGAGCCGCATCATGGCGCTGCCGCAGATCTACAACACCACGATGCCGTGGCAGTGGAAGGCGATTTCGGCGGTGCATCAGGCCCGCCTCGACGTGGTCGGTCCGCTCACCGAGCACCAGGCCTGCCAGCAGGCGCGGTCCTGCTTCTCGGTGGTGAACCCGCGAGCGTGGCGGATGTTGTTCCACGCCCTGCGCAGCAGCCGCATCACCGCGGTGCCCCAGCTGCCCTACGGGCCGGACCTGCGCATCAACTGACGGCGCGGCATCTAGCACCGAATAAGCCCGAATTTTCGGCGACACGCCGAGTTGGAGTGGAACAAAGTCCGGGCAAGTCTTGACCTCGGCGCGTTGCACGTGTGACGGTTGGTGCCAATGTGACGACAGTGGTCGGCGGGCGCACGCGCCAGGCAGACGTCCGTAGGCCGCCCGCTGCCCGCCGGAAGGAATCCACCGATGAGCCGACTCCCGTTCCGACGAACGCGCGCGCATGACGGCGCCGGCAGCTTCTTCGAGGAGTGGGCGCGGCGCAACGCCGGAACCGGGCCGGACCGTGCGTCCATCGCCATGCAGCCGCCTCGCCGAGTCCTGGCGGTGGGTGCCGTCGTGGGAGTGGCCGCGGCGGGCTTGCTGCTCACCGGGTCACACGCCTCGGCGGACCCAAGCGCGCATACGTGGTACCGGCTGCGCATGTGCGAGTCCAGCAACAACTACGGCACCGACACCGGCAACGGCCATTACGGCGCGTACCAGTTCGACGTGCCCACCTGGCGCAGCGTCGGCGGGTCCGGGCTGCCCAGTCGGGCGTCCAAGGCCGAGCAGGACGCCCGTGCGCTGATCCTCTACCGCGAACGCGGGTGGCAGCCCTGGCAGTGCGCGGGCATCCTCGGGCTGCGTCCCGATGCCGATGCGGGGTCGGGGCGGATCTCCGACATCCGGGTGCCCTCCGGCCGGCGGGCCGCCGCCCGGCACCACCACGCCGGCCCGCACCACCACGCGGCCCGGCACCACCACGCGGTCCACCGGAACCACCAGAGGAGCTCGGCGCGCGGCATCCCGCCGTTCCCGGGCGGTTCGCACTGGTACTACTACGGCGAGACGTCTCCGAAGATCAAGATCTTCCAGGACGAGATGCACCGCCGCGGCTACTTCCCCGTGGGTACCGGTGAGTATGGTCCGCACACGCTCGAGGTCGTCAAGCAGTTGCAGCGCCTCAACGGTCTGGTGCCCAACGGCTACATCGGCCCGAACACGTGGCGGCTGGCCTGGATCGGTCGCTACTCCGAGCCCGGCACCGGCTCGGCTCCCAAGATCCCGCCGTTCCCGGGCGGTTCACACTGGTACTACTACGGCGAGACGTCCCCGAAAATCAAGATCTTCCAGGACGAGATGCACCGCCGCGGCTACTTCCCGGTGGGTACCGGTGAGTATGGTCCGCACACGCTCGAGGTCGTCAAGCAGTTGCAGCGCCTCAACGGTCTGGTGCCCAACGGATACATCGGCCCGAACACGTGGCGGCTGGCCTGGATCGGTCGCTACCACAACCCGTGAGCGGCCGTCCGCCGTTCAGAACAGCGTGCGCTCGAGTTGGCCGCCCGGCCACGGTGGCTGCAGCCGCACCAGCCGGTCGGTCTCGAGGAAGGCGGCGCGCAGGTCCTCGGGCATCCCTGCGTACGGCGAGGTCTGACTGCGGTGCATGGCCATGGCCCGCTCGCGAGTGCTGCGCAGATGGGCGACGTCGAGCACCGTGGTGATGTGGTGGCCGGGCCGTCCCGGCGCTTCGAGATCGAGTTCGAGGTGGGTACTGTTCGGGCGGACGTCGGCGAGGGCGGCGAACCACCGCGCCATCAGCGCCTGGTCGACCGCCCAGATGTACAGGCGCACGTCGGCGAGCTCGCGGCACGCTTCGATCGTCGCGCGGCCGATGCGTTCGTGATCCCGGTGGCCGTCGCCGTGGTCCGGGTCGAGAGTCACCACCACGTGCGGCTCGACGTCGCGCAGCACCTGGCGCACGTCCGACACCACGTCGGGGAACGGCGCGGCGGCGAGGCTGCCCGGCTGTGGTTCGCCGGTCATGCCGGAGTCGCCGTAGCCGAGCACGAGGCAGCGCGAGACGCCGAGCACCTCGCCTGCCGCGCGTAGCTCGGCCTCGCGAACCGCGCCGAGGTCGCAGCCGGGATCGAGCCCAGGTGCCTCGCCGGCCTCGCCCCGGGTGGCGCAGCACACCGTCACCTCGGCGCCGCGTTCGACGGCCGCCGCGATCACCGATCCGGTGCCGAACGTCTCGTCGTCGGGATGCGCGACGGTCACGAGTACCCGAGTAGTCACGGCAGCGACCTCGAGAAGTCCTCGACCGCGGCCGTGATGTCGGCGGGCACCTCCAGGCACGGGAAATGGCTGGTCGCATCGAGGCGGCGCACCTGGAACCAGGGGTGTTCCGCGGCGTAGCGCTGTTGCGCGGCGAGATAGCCGTCGTCACGCGGTTGCGGGTACAGGTGCAACGTGGGACACGGGGCGCCCGCGTCGGCCAGTTCGGCGAGAGCCGCCAACGGCACCGGGACGTCTGCGAAGGCGCGGGCGATCTCGCGGCCGGCGCGCGCCCACATGTCGAAGCCGTACTCGCCCATGGAATTGATGTAGCTGTGCACCGCCGCGTTGTCCACCCCCTCGCCCCACAACCCGAACAACTGCGCGCGGGCAGCCGACCAGTGGCGCGGATCCTGGAGCGCGGCGAGCGCTTCGCCGAAGTCCGGGGGAGTGCCCAGCGCGGGCGAGCAAGCGCTGCGCGATTGGCAGGAGTCGTCCAGCGCTCCGACGCAGATCCAGTCCGAGGCCTTGCTGAAACTGTTCCTCGCCGGCCGCGACGACGCGGCTCGGATGCGGGTGACGGTCGCCGAGCTCGGACAGGATGCCGAGCGCGTGCTCGGCGAGTTCGCCGCGATGGCTTCCGGAGCCTCGCAGTTCCCCGAGCGGATGCCGACCAACGTCGTGTCCATGCGGTTGATGGCCGAGATGTATGCGGCGCTGCGGCGCTGGTCGCAGTGGGCGGCGGACGCGGTCGACGTGCTGGAACACGGCAGCGCGGAGGCCGTCGAGCACCAGACACGGCAGGCCCTCGATGCAATATGCGCTGCCGGTGCGGTGTGCGACGAAAGACCCGACACGCCCGCGAGGCGTGCTGCTCGCTGAGCCGGGCATCGCACGACGAACCGGCTGCTTCCGCGCGGCGCAGGAGGTGGAATCGTCACACACGTCGTATGGTGAGCGAGCGGGGGCAATGTGCCCGTCAGTAGCTCCGCCTCGAACGCTCCCCCGTAGTTCGGGCGGAGCTGCTGCTTTCCGGGCCTTTCATCATCGCGGCGAGTGCCAGCAGTTGCGGCGTCCATCGGGCGAAGAGCGGCACCGGGTCCTGCAGGCGACGGTGGTCGTCGGAAAGCTCGGCGAGGTCGGCCGCGCACCGGGCGCGCGCGGGTGCGAGCGAGTCGATGGCAGTCCGCTCGCCACCGCGCATCACCTGCTGCAGCAGCGGTCGCGTCCCGGCAGGCGGCACTTCGTCCCGTATCCCCACCGAGTCGACGAGCCCCGGGCTCCGAAACACCTGCTTGCGGCCGGGAGTGGTCGCCTTGCCCGGCGAGAGTTTGAACACCGGACGTCCGTCGTACTCGACCAGCTTGTAGGCGGTGTCGAGATAGGGGGCGTCGGCCGACGTGCCGAGCCTGGTGCCCACGCCGTAGGCGTCGATGGGTGCCCCGGCGCGCACCAGGCGGTCCAGGGCGTACTCGTCCAACCCGCCGCTCGCGACGATGCGCACCGCCGGCACCCCGGCGGCGTCGAGGATCCGCCGCGCCCCGAACGCGAGCTCGGCGAGGTCGCCGCTGTCGAGGCGGATACCGGCGCTCGCGCCGAGCCCACTCGCCTTGGCGACCTCGGCCGCGATCGCGGTGCCCGCCAGGGTGTCGTAGGTGTCGACCAAGAACACCGCACGGGACGGGAAGTCCGCGGCGAAGGCGCGAAAGGCCTCGGCCTCATTCGGGAACGCCTGCACATAGGAGTGCGCCATCGTCCCGCTCGCGACCAGGCCGAACCGCCGCGCGGCCGCGACGTTGCTCGTCGCGTCGAAGCCGGCGATCGCGCTCGCTCGCGCCACCTGCATCGCGGCCTGAAGACTCTGCGTGCGGCGCATGCCGAAATCGATCAGCTGGGCGTGCGGTGCGGCGAGCCGGCACCGTGCGGCCTTGCTCGCCACCGCAGTCTGGAAGGTCACGAAGTTCAGCAGCGCGGTCTCGACGAGCTGGGCCTCCGGCAGCGGAGCGGTGACCTCCAGCAGCGGCGTCCCGCCGGAGACGACGTGCCCTTCCGGCACCGCCCACACGTCGCCGGTGAATCGCAAGCCGGCCAACCGCCGCACGTCCCGGTCGGGCAACTGCAGCAACTCACCGACGTAGGCGAGCTCGTCGTCGGTGAATCGGAACCCGCTGAGGAAGTCCAGGCAGTCGCTGAGGCCGGCGCTCACGAGAAAGCCGCGCTGTGACGGCAGGTTGCGGACCAGCAGGCTGAACGTCGCCGGTGCCGTCATCCGCCGCCGCAGGTAGCTGACCGTCATCGTCAGCTCGTAGAGATCGGTCGACAGCGCGCTGGCCACGATCTCATTGGTCCGTCGTTGTGTACCGCCGGGCAGAGGCGAAGGTCATCCGGGAAGCGGGTGGTCGACCGGCCGAGCTCCGGCGGGTCTTCGGCCTCTGCGCCCGGTGTCGGTGCCGGACGACCCTGGGGGTGCGAGACAGGAGTGCACTCATGAGCAAGGCAATTCGGTCCATGCCGGAAGTCGTCGTGGAGAAGCACGGTCACGTGCCGCCGAGCTCGGACGAACTGGCGCGCGCCTGCATGGCCGAGGTGATCGGTCACGCACACGAGCCGGTGCTGTTCGTCCGGGTGAAGCTCACCGTCGGGACGAACCCGGCGCTCGAGCGGCCGTCGCTGGCCCAGGCCAACCTCGACCTGAACGGACGGGTGGTGCGCGCACAGGCGGCGGCGGGCGATATGCACGACGCGCTGGAGATGCTCAAGCACCGGCTCATCGAGCGGGTCGAGCGCATGGCTCTCGACTGGTCGGCGCGTCGCGGGCGGGTGCCGCAGGATGGCGTTCACGAGTGGCGACACGGCCAGCAGCCCTCGGCGCGGCCCGCCTACTTCCCGCGGCCGCCCGAGCAACGCGAGATCGTGCGGCGCAAGTCGTTCACGCTGGTGGCCGAGACCCCGGACGAGGCAGTGTTCGAGATGGATCTGATGGACTACGACTTCCAGCTGTTCACCGACGCGGGCAGCGGGACGGACGCCGTCGTCTACCGCGGTGGGCCGACGGGCTACCGGCTGGCGTTCGCCGGCGCGGTGCCGGCGGACCTGGCGACCCGGCCCGCCGCGGTCGACATGACCGTCAGCCCCGCTCCGGCACCGCAGCTGGACACCGCGGCGGCGCTCGCGCGACTCGACCTGTCCGGTCTGCCGTTCGTCTTCTTCGTCTCTCCCACGCGTGGCCGGGGCTGCGTGCTGTACCGGCGCTACGACGGCCACTACGGGCTGATCACTCCGGCCGACTGACGCTCCCGGGTTCCGGGCGCTGTCGCGCGGGACCCGTCTCGTCACGCGCGCGCGGGGGCGTGTGGCTGCTTGCCGGTGTGCCTGGGGACGCCGTCGTCCGGGTGGTCGCGCAACACGCGGAGTACCACGTCACCATCGACCGTCTCGTGCTCGACGAGCAACGCCGCGAGGTCCTCCAGCGCGGGCAGGTGGTCGCGCAGCATGTGCACGGCGCGTTCCTCCGCGGTGCGCAGCAACCTCGCGACCTCTTCGTCGACGGTGCGTTGCGTCTGCTCCGAGTAGGCGCGGCGCTGCTGTTCGGGCGCCGGCTCGCCGAGATAGTGAGGCGCGCCGGTGCCGTACCCGACCGGCCCGACCTTCCTCGACAGCCCGAACTCGCGCACCATGCGGGTGGCGATCTGTGTCGCGTTGCTCAGGTCGTTCGCCGCGCCGGTGGAGCCCTCGCCGAACACGACGAGCTCGGCGGCGCGCCCGCCGAGCTGCACGGTGAGCAGGTCGATCAGGTAGCTCTCGCTGTAGAGGTGCCGCTCCGCCTCGGGCAGCTGCTCGGTGGCGCCCAGCGCCATGCCGGCGGGCAGGATCGTCACCTTCGCGACCGGGTCGGCGTGCTCGCAGAGTGCCGCGAGCAGCGCGTGGCCCGACTCGTGCACGGCGACCGAGTGGCGTTCCTCGGGCAGCAACGCGTTCGACGTCTCGCGCCGGCCGAGCAGGATCCGGTCGCGCGCGCTGTCGAGATCGTCGCGCCGCACCGTGGTGCGGCCGTCGCGCACGGCGTTGATCGCCGCCTCGTTGAGCAGGTTTGCAAGATCGGCGCCCGAGAAGCCGGGAGTCGCCCGGGCGATCACGCCGAGATCCACGTCGGGCCCCAGCCGCTTGCCCGACGCGTGCACCTTGAGGATCGCCGCACGCTCGGCCTGGTTGGGCAGCGGCACCACGACCTGACGGTCGAACCGGCCGGGACGCAGCAGGGCGGGATCCAGGGTTTCCGGACGGTTGGTGGCGGCCAGGACCACGATGCCGCTGCTCTGGTCGAAGCCGTCCATCTCGGCGAGCAGCTGGTTCAGGGTCTGCTCGCGCTCCTCGTGGCCGCCGAGCCCGGCAATGCCGCGCTGGCCGCCGATCGCGTCGAGCTCGTCGATGAAGATGATCGACGGCGCGCGCCGCCGCGCCTCGCTGAACAGGTCGCGTACCCGCGAGGCCCCGACGCCGACGAACATCTCGACGAATGCCGAACCGGTGACCGAGAGGAACGGCACCTCGGCCTCGCCGGCCACGGCGCGGGCGAGCAACGTCTTGCCGGTGCCAGGTGGGCCGACCATCATCACGCCCCGCGGGCCCTTGGCGCCGGCGGCGGCATACCGCGACGGATGACGCAGGAAGTCGACAACTTCGCTGATCTCCTGCTTGACGCCCTCGTAGCCGGCGACGTCCGCGAAACGGGTCTCCGGCCGTTCCCTCTCGATGATCTTGGCGCGGGACCGGCCGAAGCCTCCGACACCGCCGGACAGCGACTTGCGCGCGCTGCGCACCACCCAGACGGCCAGGCCGACGAGCAGGAGGAGCGGGAGCAACGAGAGCAGGATGCTGCCGAACGTCGATCCGCTCTGCGTCGCCGTCACCTCGACCTTGTGTGCGCTCAACCGGCGATCGAGGGCGGTGGTGTCCAGCGCCGTGGGGATCTGGCTGGTGAAGTCCTTGCCGTTGTTGAAGGTGCCGCTCACCGCGCCCTTGTCGTCGATAGTCACCGACTGCACCTGCCCGGCGTCGACTTTCGACACGAAGGTCGAGTAGGACAGCGAGTTCGCCAGCGAGGTGTTCAGCAGGCCGGGCAGCAGCAGAAAGACGAAGATCAGCGTGATGATGACCGGCCACAGCCAGCGTTGCCAGGCCGGTTGCTCGGGCGGATTCGGCTGCGGCGGTTCGCGCGGCGGTCCGGACTTGGGGGGAATCGACACCTCGTCCGCCCTCCTGACCTTCCGCTCCGGTATCCGCGCAGTCGCACCGGGACGGTACGGCTTCTCCAGACCAGCGTCGGCCTGCGCCAGTAGTCCCGGCAGGGTCGAAAGACCACCCCGGCCCGGTCGTGGGTATGGGATGTTGGCAGGCAGAGGACGGGATGCGAACCCGCTCCGGCCGACCCGGCGAGGCGCACCGGAGGAGGGTCGATGGATCGATTGCTCGAGACGTATCGCTTCGGGCGCCACACGGTGGCCGTCGTCGAACACCTGGAGGACGAAGGCCCGTGCTACTCGGTGCTCGTCGACGACGTCCCCGCAGGAGCGCCGGTCGACTCGCCGCTGACCCTCGACGACGTGGTGCGCATCTATGCCCGCGCGCTGCGCGAGCGGGAAGCGGAGGCGGACGGCGCCTGACGCTGGCCCGCCGGTGCCGCTACTCGGCGTCCTCCAGCCGGAAACCGACCTTGAGCCCGACCTGGAAGTAACCGATGCCGCCGTCCGCGATCTGCCCGCGGATCTCGGTCACCTCGAACCACTCGAGGTTTCGCAACGTCCGGGCCGCCCGGTCCACGCCGTTGCGGATCGCCTGATCGATGCCGTCGGGCGAGCTGCCGACGAGCTCGGTGACGCGGTAGGTGTGGTCGGACATGCGAAGACCTCCGTCGGTGAGTTTGCCTTCGATCACACCCGGTGACCGGGATCGGCGCAACCGTGCAAGAGATCGACGAGCCGGGTACGTACCCGAAAGAGGCTGCGCCCCGAAAGAGCCCGCCGAACGTCGACGCGAGGTCGCGGGGCGGTAGTGCAACGCCAGCCGGGCCGCTCAACGTCTAGCGGACGGTAATGGGCGCAACTGGCCCCGATCTGAGACGCTGCGGCGGATCCACAGGTGCGGGCCATAAGCTGACCGTTCGTCCGGCCGGCGGACGAGAAAGCGAGCACGACAACCGATGACCACCCCCTCCGAGGCCCGGAATTCGGGGCGTCACCGCGGCGGCAGAGCAGCGTCGCACACGTGGCGTCCCTTCGCGGTCGTGGGCGGCAAGGTCACGGCGGCGCTGGTCTCGGTCGCGCTGCTGCTCGCCAGCGGTTACGGCTGGTACAACTTCCACACGCTGAACGCCAACGCGCACATCATCGACATCGCCGGCCTCGGGGCACCGACCCCGGGCGGCACGGGGCAGGCGCCGGCGCCGGTCTCGGGCACCGCGCAGAACATCCTCATCGTGGGCATCGACTCGCGAGCCGGGCTCACCGCGGCGCAGAAGCGCTTCCTCAAGGTCGGCCAGAACGACCAGAGCACCAGCACCGACACGATCATGCTGGTGCACGTGCCCGCCGACGGATCCCGGGCCACGCTGATCTCGATCCCGCGCGACAGCTACGTCCAGATCCCGGGGCACCCCAGCAACAAGATCAACGCTGCGTACGCGGACGGTTACTACTACGGTGGCGCGCACGGCGCTGCGGCGCAGCAGGCCGCCGGCGCCAGCACCCTGGTCGCCACCGTCAAGAAGCTCACCGGCGTGACGATCGATCACTACGTGCAGGTCGGTTTCGCGGGCTTCGTCGACATCGTCCGGGCGATCGGCAACATCCCGATCGATCTGTGCAAGAGCGTCGACGACACCCACGCGCACAACGTGGCGATCGGCGAGACCGGCGGGTCGGGCTTCAAGATGTCGGCCGGCCACCACGATCTCACCCCGCAGCAGGCGCTCGAGTTCGTGCGGCAGCGGCACAACATCCCCGGCCCGGTGACCGACGACCTCGGACGCGAGCTGCGCCAGCGCTACTTCCTCAGCCAGGCCTTCAAGAAGATCCTCTCCGCGGGCGTGCTGTTCAACCCGGTCAAGCTGCACGACCTGATCAACGCCGTCGACGGCGCGTTCACCTTCGACAACCACAACTTCGACCTGACTGAGTTCGCCCGGCAGATGACCAACCTCAGCGCGGGCAACATCAGCGGCAAGTCGATCCCCACCGAGGGCGGGGCGGTCATCGGCGGGCAGGACGTGCTGAAGGTCGATCCCGCGAAGGTGCGCGCCTTCGTCCACCAGATGTTCTACGGCAACCCGCCGGCGGGCAGCTCCTCGTCGTCCTCGGCTGCGCCGACGGGCTCACCCTCGGCGCACCGGCATCACCACCACGGCGCGAAGCATCCACGCTCCTGCGTCTACTGACGTCAGGAGAGGTTCAGACGTTCACGCGCAGGATCGGCGTGCCGGCCGCATCCGTCACCGCCAGCTGGCGGATCTGCTGCCGGGCCAGCGCGGTCGGCGCGACGTAGGTGAGATTCTCGCCCGGAGAGATCCACCACGAACCCAGCGCATGCCGGTTCCCGTTGCGGTCGATCGCGGTCAGCCCGTAGTCCGCTTCGCCCCCTGAGGCGGAGTCGTAGTGGCAGTACACCGTCACGCGCGTGCCGTGCCCGAGGGCGGCGAGCACCACCGCCGCGTGCACCGGCGACTGGCCGACCGGATGCATCATCTGAGCGGCGCTCGGCGGGGTCCACGTGCTGCCACCCGTGCCCGGCGTCGAGCCGGTGGCGGCCACCGCGATCAGTGCGGCGGCGCACGCTGCGGCGGCAGCGCCCAGGACGGACAGCACGGTGCGCCGCGTCCGCGACCGGCGCACTTCCCGGACGAGTCCCGGCAGCAGGGTGTCCGGCACCGGCCCGGCGTCCTCCTCCAGAACCTCGGCGAGGCTGACGCCCGCGAGCAGGCCGGGCAGTTCGGCGAGCTCGGCGACGCGCTGCCGGCACTCGATGCAGCCGGGCAGGTGCTGCTCGAAAGCTTCGCGATCGGCATCGTCCAGAGCGCCCAGCACGTAGGCGCCGTCGAAGTGTTCGAACGGATCGGTCATGACGCGCCTCCGAGCTCGTCCAGCGCGAGCCGCAACGCCCGTAACGCGTAATGCGTGCGGCTCTTCACCGTTCCCGGTGCGATGCCGAGCGTGGCCGCGGCCTCGGCGACGGACGCATCCTTGAAGTAGCACTCGATCAGCACCGCGCGGTGCTCGGCGGACAGCGTACGCAGTGCGTCGACGACGATGCGGCGGTTGACGATGGCCTCGGCCTCGTCGGCGCTGCTGCGTTCCGGCACCACATCGGTGACGACCTCCGGCCTGGACCGGCTCGCCCGCCACTCGTCGATGACGATGCGCCGGGCGACGGTGTAGAGCCAAGCTCGCACCGAGCCCCGGGCCTGGCTGAGAACGTCCGGTGTGCGCCACGCGCGCAGCATCGTCTCCTGCACGACGTCCTGCGCCCGCGCGCGATCGCCTCCGGTCAGGCTGACCACGTAGGACCACAGGGCTGGCGCGTGCTCGTCGTGCAGCGCACGCATGAGATCCGAGTCGCTCGCACCCACACTCCGTCTCCGACCGGGCGGTTGTACCGGGGCTTCGCAGGGCAGTGTCGCACTCATCTGCCCGGTGCGCCGTCCCTCGCGGCACTCGGTGCACGGTATCGACGGACCGCCGGCGTGGCCGGACCGGAGCGGCTGTCGAGGACGGGACTCATACCGTTCACTACGCACGCCCGACCGGTTCGGTTCACCCGAGCGCCGGCAATTTCGGCGCCGGGGATGCGGCGCGGCCGGTCAGCCGAACAGGTTGCCGCCCAGGCCGCCGATGCCCTGCCTCGGCTGCTCGCTGGGCACCGCCTGGGCGACCCACTCCGCGAACGCGTCAGGGTTGCGCGACTGCAGCAGCACCCGTCCAGGGCCGTAGAAGTCGAAGACCCAGCCCTCGCCGGATTTCATCGACTGGAAGCTGCGCCCGCTCACCGCTCGCCGCATCTGGAAACGCACGTCGAGCTGGTAGGCGACCACGTGCCCGGTGTCGATGGTGACGACCTCACCGTCGTCGAGGTCGAGGACGTCCACGGCGCCGTAGATGGCAACGATCGCCTCGCCCTGGCCGCTGGCCCGGTAGCCGAAGCCGCCCTCGCCGCCGAAGAGGTTGGCCATGCCGCCCCACTGCGTGTCGATCTCCACGCCGGCGGAATTGGCGATCCAGCTGCCCCGGCGCAGGAAGAACGGCTGGTCGGGCGTGACGTCGATCGAGACCGTGTCACCGGGCAGCATGCCCGCGACGTCGACCCACCCGCCCTGCGGCGGCGCCGTGTAGGTCGTGACATAGAACGAGCCGCCGCCGAGCACGCTGCGCCGCAATCCGGCCATCAGCCCGCCCTGGGCCTTCGACTCGAGCTGCACCCCGGCGCTGTGCGCGATCATCGCCCCGCCCTCGACGCGGACCGGCTCGCCGCCGGCGAGCACGCAGCGGGCGACCGTGAACGACGGGTTGTGCCGAAGCTGTACCTGCATGGTTCGCATCCTCCCACCGGACGCTGCTGATCGGGACGCTTCGAACACGGGTATCACACGCGGGTGACCGCAACGCGCCCGAGCGACCCCGCGCAGCTGATCGCCACGCTCTACGACGATCCGCAGGAATGCGCGCGGCTCGCCGGGCTCCGTTACGTGAGCCCGGACGAACCGGGACTGACCCGGCTGCGGCGCGGTCGTGGCTTCACCTACCGCGACGACGGCGGCACGACGGTTCACGACTCCGCCGTCCGGGAGCGCATCGCGAAACTGGCGATCCCGCCGGCCTGGAACAACGTGTGGATCTGCCGGTTCGACGACGGGCACATCCTGGCGGTGGGGGAGGACGACCGGGCGCGGCGGCAGTACATCTACCACGAACGGTGGCGCGCCCTGCGCGATCAACTGAACTTCTACCGGCTGATCGGCTTCGGCGAGGCGCTGCCGACGATCCGCGCGGACATCGACGCGCAGTTGCGCCGCCGCAAGCTCGACGGTGAGCGGGTGGTTGCCGCGATGCTGCGCATCATCGACGTCGCCGGCTTGCGTGTCGGCAACGAGGTCTACGCCGAGGAGAACGACAGTTACGGGCTGAGCACGCTGACCCGCCGGCATGTCATGGTGCGCGGTGCGGCGATGGATTTCCGGTTTCCGGCGAAGTCCGGCCGCGTCGCCGAGGTGACCGTCCGCGACGCCGGCGCCGCCCGCGTGGTCGCCCGGCTCGCCGAGCAGCGCACCCGGCGGTTGTTCACCGTCGACGGCTCACCGATCGAATCCGACGTCATCAACGCGCGGCTGGCGGACCTGACGGGCGCGCACCTCACCGCGAAGGACTTCCGCACCTGGATCGGCACCAAGACAGCGTTCCGGCATCTTCGGCAGCACCTCGGCGACGGCGACGCCGAGACCCACGTCCTCGCTGCCATCGACGCCGCGTCGCTCGCCCTGGGCAACACCCGCGCGGTGGCCCGCGCGCACTACGTGCACCCGGACGTGGTCGAGGGCTACCTGTCGGGAAGTCTGGCGCGTTTCCTCGCCGCGCGCCGCCCGCGGCCGGCGAACCGGCTCGACGCCGACGAACGCCTGCTGCTGGCCTACCTCGGTCAGATCCTCGAGCAGCGCGCCGGCGATCTCGCCGCCGCCTGAGGCGGCAGCAAGCTGCGCGATCGCCAGCTGGCTACGGTGCAGGGCATGCGCATTCTCGGGCTACGTTTCGCCGGCACCGCCACCGAACACCGCGACGAGATGCGGGTCTTCGTCAACGAGGTTCTGAGCCTGCCCAGCGTGCGAATCGAGGGCAGCGACGCCGACATGTTCGAACTACCCGACGGAAGCACCTTCGCCGTGGCGGCGCCGGGCGAGATGGGCGAGACGCACCGGTCGGTCGGCTTCCTCGTCGACGATCTCGATGCCGCACTCGACGAACTCCGGGCCGCCGGCGTCCGCACCGATCCCGAACCGTCGGAGAACGAAGCGATGCGCTACGCCCACTTCGTCGCACCGGACGGGCACCTCTACGAGCTCGTCGAAGACCGGTCCTGAACCGCGCCGCGAACTGCCGCCCCAATATTGCGTTCGGGCGAACGGATAGCGTCGAACGGTGCCCGAGTTGCAGTTGCTACGACCTGACCACGCGTCTGCGGTGTTGGAGTTCGAGCTGGCCAATCGCGCGTTCTTCGCCAGGACGATCTCCGACCGGGGCGACGCGTACTTCGAACAGTTCACCGAACGACACAGCGAGCGGGTGGCGGAGCAGGAGGCGGGCCTCGGCGCGTACTACGTGCTCGTCGACGACGACGCGTCCGTGCTCGGCCGATTCAACCTGATCTTCGGGCCGACGGACAGCGCCACGCTCGGGTACCGCGTTGCCCAGCATGCATGTGGCCGGGGGCTGGCCACCGCGACCGTCCGCGACATGTGCCTTCTTGCCGCCTCGCGACACGGCGTGCGCACGCTCAGGGCCGCCACGTCGCACAGCAATGCAGCGTCGCAGCGAGTTCTGGCCAAGGCCGGGTTCGTCCCCACCGGTCCAGCAGAACCGGCAGACGTCGGCGGGAAGGCGGGCACCTGGTACCAGCGGGATCTGACGCTCGAGCCGAGCGCCGACCAGTAGCTTGGCCACCCCGGCCGATGCCTGTTGTCAGCGAAGGATCTGCGAGGCGCCGAGAACATAGACGGTGCTTGCCGTGCATGCAGCCGCGCCGGCGCCACGAGCCGAGGAACCGAGAACGACCCGCAGGCCGATCGCCATCAAGACCGTTTCCCATGCTTGTATCAACGGGTTCACCAGCGCCAACGCCGGCATGCGGAACCGATCAGATGCGATCAGCGCGGCGTCGGTCACCCACAGCACCGGCATCGGGACGAGCATCCCGACCCCGGCGACGTCCAAGACCCGCCGAAGGTCGGCGTGCTCGCCGCGCAGCCGGAGGACCAGGTTCGCAGCGGATCCCATCAGCAGCCACTGTGCGACGCCGAACGGGGGCATGAACGCCAACTGCGCGCGGTAGTAGCGGTCCGGCTGGATCCGCAGCCTCGGCGCGATGAACGGATCCCGACCCAGCAGCGCCAGGGGGAGCGTCTCGACGAGGTCCTGAACGGCGAACCTCAAGATGGCCGCGGTAATCCCGGTGGTCGGCGGCCCGGTCCTGCGCAGAGCCGCCATGACGCTGCTCGGTTCGAGCACGGCGCGAACCCACCACCGCGCCGAGCGGCGTACGGCTCGGCCGGTCCACGAAGCCTGCGGCGCGTAAACGGCGGCCACCTCGTCGCTTGTCCCGGGCACTCGCGCGAAGTCAGCGGCTGGCCGCAGCCGGCTTGCGCCACAGGTAGAAGCTGGCGAGCAGGATCCAGACGCTGTCGAGCACTGCGGCAATGCCCGCCACGGTTTGGACCCCAGCGGCGGCGGACCCGATGGTGCAGGCCCCGGCCAAGCTGACCAGGGCAAGGACGACGCTCGCTGCGGTGAACCAGCGGGGGAACAGCCCGGTTCGCAGACTGACCGCGCCGGTCGCACCAATTGCGAGAACCTGTCCGGCCAGCGTCGCTCCGACGCTCAGCAAGAACATCGTCCAGAACACGCGGGAACCCGCAGGCCCGAGGTCGATCCACCGGGTCGCGAGCACCCCGAGAACGAGGGCACCGGTGACCGTCGCGGCCGCTGCGAGGATGCCCCCGGCAAGTGCCGCCACCGCTATCCGTGGCCGCCCACCCTCGGCCGTCCTCAGCGTGGCGAACAGACCCGACAGGAACAGCAACGCCGCCGGCATCGCCAGCGCATAGACCACAGCCGCCAGTTGCAGGCGGTCGTGATGCTGTGCCAGGTAGCTGAACACCTCTCGACGCGTGTCGCTCGCCGCGGGCGTGTTGCTCGTCAGCGTGGCGAAAGCGATGAACGACCCGAAGAACAGCAGCCCGCCAACAGCAGTAACCCGGGCCCAGGTGGTACCGCGCTCCGACGGCGGCCTCTGCTGCTGCGGACCGGCCCCTCGGCCGACCAGGTCGGTTGTCACGGTCATGGCGCGCCTCCTCGCCTCGGAAGGGCTTCGGCCACGTGGGCGGACGCTTGTTCACCTTCAGGTGTCGTCCCTCGACGTGCGCGACGCTAGGGGCATCGGTCAGCACATGCGGACCCTTCGTCGGCCGGCTGGTAGGCACAGTGGCATGGACACCTTCGTCAAGCGCGACCCTGCTCCGCTCGAAGCGGCCGGCCTGCGCTGGCTCGCCGAGGCCGGCGCCCGGGTGCCCGACGTCGTCGAGGAGAGCGCCGACCGGCTCGTCCTGACTCGTATCACCACCGGCCGCCTCGACCCCGCGGGGGAGGAGGAGCTGGGCCGGATGCTCGCGCATATGCACGCCGCGGGCGCCGCCCGGTTCGGCACGCTGCCCGGCTCCGGCCGGTTCTTCGTCGGTCGTTGCGAACTCGAATCACCGGAGGGCGACGACTGGGCGGAGTACTACCTGCAGCACCGGCTGTTGCCCCTCGCGCGCCGGGTCGGGCTGGAGCGGGAGGTCGAGCGGGTCGTCGTCGACGCGCCCGACGAGCCGCCCGCCCGGCTGCACGGCGACCTGTGGAGCGGAAACGTGCTGGCCGATCGGGACGGGCGCCCTTGGCTGATCGACCCTGCCGCGTACGGCGGGCACCGCGAGATGGATCTCGCCATGCTGGAGCTGTTCGGGCAGATTCCGCAGCGGACCGCGGCGGCCTACGACGAGGTCGCGCCGCTCGCCGGCGGCTGGCGCGAACGGATCCCGCTGTGGCAGCTGTTCCCGCTGCTGGTCCACGCCGTGCTCTTCGGCGGCGGCTACCTGCACCGCTCGCATGATCTGGCGGTCCGGCTGAGCCGCTGATCCGGCCGGGATGGGATGCTGAGGGCGGGCCCCGCCGGCGGGCCGGAGCGAGGAGACGACATGCGCACGATCGAACACTGGGTCGACGGCAAGCTGACCGCACTCGATTCGACGCGCACCGGACCGGTGTTCGACCCGGCCACCGGGGAGCAGTCCGCGGAGGTGCTGCTCGCCTCGGCCGCGGACGTGCAGTCCGCCGTCACCAGTGCGCAGGCCGCCTTCCGCGACTGGTCGCAGTCCTCGCTGAGCACCCGCGCCAAGGTGCTGTTCGCCTTCCGCGAGCTCGTCAACGCCCATATCGACGAGCTCGCCGACCTGATCACCAGCGAGCACGGCAAGGTGCTCTCCGACGCGCGTGGCGAGGTCCAGCGCGGTCTCGAGGTGATCGAGTTCGCCTGCGGCATTCCGCACCTGCTCAAGGGCGACTACTCCGACCAGGTCTCGACCGGCGTCGACGTCTTCTCCTTCCGCGAACCGCTCGGTGTCGTAGCCGGGATCACGCCGTTCAACTTCCCGGCCATGGTGCCGATGTGGATGTACCCGATCGCCATCGCCTGCGGCAACACATTCGTGCTCAAGCCGAGCGAGCGCGACCCGTCCGCGCCGCTGCTCACGGCGCGGCTGTGGCAACAGGCCGGTCTGCCCGACGGCGTGTTCAACGTCGTCAACGGTGACAAGGAGGCCGTCGACACGCTGCTCGATGCACCCGAGGTCGCCGCGGTCTCGTTCGTCGGCTCGACGCCGATCGCCCGCTACATCCACGGCCGCGCCAGCGCGAACGGCAAGCGGGTGCAGGCGCTCGGCGGCGCGAAGAACCACGCGATCGTGTTGCCCGACGCCGACGTCGACTTCGCCGCGGAGCACCTGTCCGCGGCGGCGTTCGGCTCGGCGGGCGAACGATGCATGGCGATCTCGGCGGCCGTGGCGGTGGGCGCCGCCGCCGACCCCGTCGTCGAGGCCGTCACCGCGAAGGCCAAGTCGGTGCGCACCGGCCCGGGACGCGCCGAGGGCAGCGAGATGGGACCCGTCGTCACGGCGGCTGCCCGGGACCGGATCGTCGGCCTGATCGGCACCGGCGAGGCGCAGGGCGCAGCGCTCGCCCTGGACGGACGTGGGCTGCGCGTCGAAGGTCACGACAACGGCTTCTGGGTCGGCCCGACGGTGCTCGACCGCGTACGTCCGGAGATGGACGTCTACAAGGAGGAGATCTTCGGCCCGGTGCTGTCCGTCCTGCGGGTCGAGACCGTCGACGAGGCGATCGAGCTGATCAATGCGAACCCGTACGGCAACGGCACCGCGATCTTCACCTCCAGCGGCGAGGCGGCGCGCCGGTTCCGGCGGGGGGTCCGGGTGGGCATGATCGGCATCAACGTGCCGATCCCGGTTCCCATGGCCTACTACTCGTTCGGTGGCTGGAAGGACTCGCTGTTCGGCGACAAGCACGTCCACGGTCCCGAAGGGGTCTCCTTCTACACCCGGGCCAAGGTCGTCACCTCGCGGTGGCCGCACGTCGAACACCCCAGCGGTGCGACCTACCACTTCCCGACGAACCAGTGAGGTGACGTCCATGACGAGCTTCCTCGACCTGCACCGCCCGGGTAACCCGCTGCTGCTGCCCAACCCGTGGGACGCCGGGTCAGCCCGCGTGCTGCAGACCCTCGGGTTCGAGGCCCTCGCCACGACCAGCAGCGGGTTCGCGGCCACGCTCGGCCGGCCGGACACCGCGGTCACCCGCGACGAGGCACTCGGCCACGCCGCGGCCATCGCGGCCGCGGTCGACGTGCCGGTGTCCGCCGACCTGGAACGGTGCTTCGCCGACGACCCGCAAGGCGTGGCCGCCACGATCTACGCGGCGGCGGGCACCGGCATCGCGGGTTGCTCGATCGAGGACGCCACCGGCCGCCCCGACGACCCGATCTACGACGCGGCGCTGGCCAAGGACCGGGTCGCGGCCGCCGTGGAAGCGGCCGGCGACCGGCTGGTGATCACCGCACGGGCCGAGAACCACCTGCACGGCCGGCAGGACCTCGCCGACACGATCGCGCGGCTGCAGAGCTATCAGGAGGCCGGTGCGCACGTTCTCTACGCGCCGGGCCTGACGACCACCGAGCAGGTCCGCGACGTCGTGTCGTCCGTCGACCGGCCGGTGAACGTGCTCGCCGTGCCGGGCGCGCCGACGGTGGCCGAACTCGCCGAGCTGGGGGTGGCGCGGATCTCGGTCGGCGGTGCGTTCGCCTTCGCCGCGCTCGGCGCGCTGGTCGACGCGGCGCGGGAATTCCGCGAGCAGGGCACGTACGGCTTCTGGGAACTCGCCCGGGCGCACCGCGACGACGTCGACCGCGCCTTCCGCCGCGGCTGAGCGGCGCGCTCCCGCCGATCGGGATGCGGTTCGTGTCGCCGTAGCGACGCAAGGTGCGGTCGGATGCCGCGTCAGAGGTCGAGCTGGCCGCCCATCACGACGGTGCGCTCGTCGGGCAGATGGAAGCCGTACGCGGGGTTGGCGGCGTTGTGCGCCATCGCCACGAACAGCCGCTTGCGCCAGCGCGCCAACCCGGGCATGTCGCCGCGCTTGAGCGTCAAGCGCGAGAGGAAGTACGACGCGTGATCCGGGTCGAAGTCGAGTTCGTCGTCGACGCTGACCGCCTGCCGCAGCGCGGCGGGGATGTCCTGCTCGTCCTGGAACCCGAAGCTCAGCTCGAGGTGGACGATGCCGTCGTCGTGGTGGATGAGGTGATCGACGGCGATGCGCTCGTCGATCGGCACGTACGGAACGTTCTGCGGACGCACCGAGACCACGACGACGTGCTCGTGCAGCACCCGGTTGAACTCGACGTTGGCCCGCAAAGCGACCGGCGTCGTCGCTTTCGTGGGATGGGGGAACACGGCGGTGCCGGGCACCCGCGGCAGCCGCTGCTCGTACAGCTGGTCGACGAAGCCTTGCAGGGGCCCCTCGATTTCGTCCCGCCGCGCGATGACGAGCTGCCGGCCGCGTTGCCACGTGGTCATCACCGCCACGACCACCACCGCGATGAGCAACGGCAGCCACCCGCCGCTGAGGATCTTGGTCGCGTTCGCGCTGAAGTAGACGACCTCCACCGCGCCGAACAGGGCGCCGACCCCGGCGAGTTTCCACGTCGGCCAGCGCCACACCGTCGCTGCGACGGTGAGGAACAAGAACGTGGTGATGAGGAACGTCCCGGTCACCGCCAGCCCGTAGGCGGTGGCCAGCCGAGTCGAGGTCCGGAAAGTGAGCATCAGCACGAGCACGCCCGCGAACAGCAGCCAGTTCACCACGGGCACGTAGATCTGGCCGCTCTCGCGCTTGGACGTCTGCCGCACCGTCATGTTCGGTAGGTAGCCGAGCCGGAACGCCTGCCGGGACACGGAGTAGGCACCGGAGATGACGGCCTGCGACGCGATGATCGTCGCGATCGTGGCGAGCACGACCATCGGCACGGCCGCCCACCCCGGAGCCAGCTCGAAGAAGGGGTTGCCCGAGGCGGCGGGCTTGCGCAGGACGAGGGCCCCCTGGCCGAGGTAGTTCAGAACCAGGCAGGGGAAGACGAGCAGAAACCACGCCTGCCGGATCGGCGCCCGGCCGAAGTGGCCCATGTCCGCGTACAGCGCCTCGGCGCCGGTGATCGACAGCACCACCGCGCCGAGCGCGATGAACGCCAGATAGGGATGCGCGGCGACGAACGTCCCGATGTAGGTGGGCGAGAGCGCCTGCAGGATCGACGGGTTCTGGGCGATCTCCGGTAGGCCCAGCGCCGCGAGCGTCAGGAACCAGACGACCATCACCGGGCCGAAGAACCGTCCGACCAGGTGCGTGCCGAACCGCTGCATGAGGAACAGCAGGGTCAGGATCGTCCCGGCGATGGGCAGCACGAGGTCCTTGAGCCCCGGGGCGCCGACTTCGAGGCCTTCGACGGCCGAGAGCACCGAGATCGCCGGGGTTATCACGCTGTCGCCGTAGAACAGCGCCGCGCCGAGGACGCCAAGCAACAGCGCCGCCGCGACGAGCCGGCCGTGGTTGCGCGTCGCCTGCCGGGCCAGCGCGGCGAGCGCCATCACGCCGCCCTCGCCGTCGTTGTCGGCCCGCATGATGAACAGGACGTACTTGATCGAGACGACGAGCGTGATCGACCAGAAGACGAGGGAGATCACTCCGTAGACGTCCGACTCGTTCGCCTGGATGGCGTGGTTCTCCAAGGTGAAGACGGTCTGGACGGCGTAGAGGGGGCTCGTCCCGATGTCGCCGAAAACGACGCCGAGGGCTCCAACGGCCAGGCCGAGCGAGCCTGCGGTACCGGGTGCGCGCACGTCAGCGTTCGGCGTAGAGCTGCTCGATCTGCTGCGCGTACTTCTGCGCGATGGGCCGGCGTTTGAGTTTCATCGTCGGCGTGATCTCGTCCCCTCCGGGTTCCCAGGTCTCGGGCAGAATCGTGAACTTCTTGATCTGCTCCACCCGTGACAGCCGAGCGTTCGCCTGCTTGATACCCGCTTCGACCGCCGCTCGCACCTGCGGATCCGCGGCCAGCGCCGCCGGTGACGCATCGGCGAGACCGTGCGCCGCGGCGAACCCGGCAACGGCGTCGGGATCCAGGGTGATCAGCGCCACGACGTAGGGCCGGTCGTCGCCGATGGCCACCACGGACCCGATCAGCGGACAGCTCACCTTGATCGTGCCCTCGATGTTCGCCGGCGACATGTTCTTGCCCGCGGCGTTGACGAGCAGTTCCTTCTTGCGGTCGACGATGCGCACGTAGCCGTCGTCGTCGATCGAGGCGATGTCACCGGTGTGCAGCCAGCCCTCGGCGTCGATCGCCCCGGCGGTCTTGTCCGGGTCGTTGCGGTAGCCCCTCATGACGAGCGGGCCGCGGACGAGCAGCTCGCCGTCGTCGGCGAGCCGCAGCTCGACGCCGTCGAGCGCCTTGCCGACGGTGCCGATGCGCACGGCTCGCGGCGGGTTGACCGTCGCCGCGCAGGAGAGTTCCGACATCCCCCACAACTCGCAGCAGGGCAGGCCGAGCCCGAGGACGAACTCCAGGGCGTCGGGGTCGATGGCCGCCGCGCCGCTGACGGCGAACTTCACCCGGTCCAGGCCCAGCCGGGCGCGGATCTTGCGCAGCACGAGCCGCTCGGCGACGGCGTGCTGCCAGTCGAGGGGAGCAGGTACCGGCGCGCCGTCCGACAGTAGCCGCGCGCGGCGACGGCCGGTCCCGATCGCCCACCAGGCGAGGCGCTTCCGGACCGGGGACTTCTCCGCCGCGAGCTGCGTCTCGATGCCGGCCTTGAGCTTGTACCAGACCTGCGGAACGGCGCCGAAGAAGGTCGGGCGCACCTGCGGCAGGACCGTGATCATCTTCTTCATGTCGGCCAGCGTCACCACGTGTACGCCTGTGGCGAGGCTCGTGTAGTGCGCTCCCCACCGGTTCGCGATGTGCGCGTCGGGCAGGTAGGAGATCACGACGTCGTCGACACTGATCGGCGAGATCGCCGTGGTGGCGCGCAACTCGGCCTGCATGTTCGCGTGGGTCAGTTCGACGCCCTTTGGCGGTCCCGTGGTGCCCGAGGTGTAGATGATCGTCAGCACGTCGTCGGGACGCACGGCCTGCCAGCTCGCCTCGAAGTCGAAATCGGCGGCCGTGGTGGCCTCGACCTCGGCGAGCGAGATCGTCCCGTCGACGCCTGCGTCGACGCAGACCACGCGCTCGACGCTCGTCTCGCCGGCTTCGGCCGCTTTGCGGATCTGGTCGAGAAACTGCCGTTCGCACACCACCACCCGGTTGCCGGCGTTGGCGAACAGGTAGGCGATCTGCTCGGGGGCGAGGGTGTTGTAGATCGAGAACGGTGTGGCCCCTACGTGCAGCGCCGCCGTGTCGACCAGGTGGAACTCGGGCCGGTTGGTGAGCATCAGCCCGACGGTGTCGCCCGGACGGACGCCCAGCGCCCAGAGCCCGGTCGCGAGCGCGCGGACCCGGGCGCCGTACTGCCGCCAGGTGAGCCGAAGCGAACCGTCCGGTGTGCTCAGTGCCAGGTTGTGGGGATGCCGGCGCACCGTCTGCTGGAAGGCCGCGGTCATGGTGGCGGGGATGTCGGCGACGGCGGAGGTCGCTGGCGTGCTCGTCATGCCCGCGATCCTGCCGTCGTTCCCGGCGCCGGGGTAGCACCGGGTGGGCACTGGTGCGTGGGACGTCCGCGTCCGGGCCGTGCCAGGCGGCTGCGCGGCGGGGGCTGACCCGCTGCCGGTCAGTTGCTCCCGACCTGCCCGGGCATGCCGGGCGGCAGCGCGACCCGCTCGGCCAGCGCTGCGTGCTCGTCGAAGGTGTCGTCGTCGGCGCGCAGGCCGCCGACGAACAGCACTTCGTCGAGGCCGGTGAGCCGCAGCACCCGGCCGACGAGGGCGCGTACGCCGGTGATCACCAGTGTGCCGCGGCGGGCGAGAAGATCCTGGTGGACACGGGCGATTCCGGTCAGCGCCGTGGCGTCGAGGAAGGTGACACCGGACAGGTCGAGCCGCAGGAAGCGGCGCCCGGCGCCGAGATGGCTCTCGAGCACCCCCCACAGCGGCGCCGCGGTCTGCAGGTCGAGCTCACCGGCCACCTTGATCACGGCGCGGATGCGGTCGAAACGGACGGTCTCGACCGACATCGAACTCGTGTGCGCACCCGCTTCGTCCGGCTCGGCACCGGACGGGCGCGTCGAGGTCGCGGTCAACGGCTCCCGCTTCCCGGCAGGGCGAACCCCGCCTCGGGCCCACCTACCGTCGACGCCCTCCCATCGCGGCGAGTCGTGTGGGTTCCCTCAGCGTACCTCGGAATCCGGACATTTCCACCGGGGCGTCCTCAATTTGTTCGCCACCGCGGAAAACCCGGGCCCGCCGGGTCAGAGGTCGGGCTGCTCTTCGTCGTCGGTGGGCACGTCCGTACGTTGCTCTGCGACGTCGGCCGGGTCGGCCTCGTCGGGGAGTGGGCGGCTGAACTCGTCGGCCTCGTCGACCTCGACCTCGGCCAGATCGGCCGGGGGTAGATCCGTGGTGCTCTCCGGGTCAGTCATTCCGTCCTCCTCTCACATCGGCGAGTTGCACGTCACCAGAATGCCCGATCAGGCCGCCGCGGCGATCGCGCGGAGCAGCGGCTCGGCCAGCTCGGTGCGGCAGATCAGCAGATCCGGCAGGTACGGGTGTTCGCTGTTGTAGATCAGGGGGCTGCCGTCGACGCGCGAGGCGTGCAGGCCGGCGGCGAGGACCACGCCCACCGGCGCCGCGGAGTCCCATTCCCACTGCCCGCCGGCGTGCAGGTAGGCATCGGCCTCGCCGCGGAGCACGGCCATGGCCTTGGCGCCGGCCGAGCCCATCGGCGCGACCTCGGCGTCCAGCGCCTCGGCGACCGGTGCCGCCCACGCGGGCGGGCGGCTGTCGCTGACCAGGAAGCGGTTGGTCGCGGGCGTCGTCGCTGCCTTCGCGTCGTCGCTGGCGTACACCGTCGACAGCGCCGGCTGAGCGACCGCGGCGTCGGTGATACCGGAGTCGCTCTGCCAGAGGGCGACGTGGACGGCCCAGTCGGTGCGGCCCTCCATCCCGTACTCGCGGGTGCCGTCGAGCGGGTCGATGATCCAGACCCGAGACGCGGACAGCCGTGCCGGCGAGTCGGCGGATTCCTCGGACAGGATCGCGTCGTCGGGCCGGGCGGAGGCGAGTTCGCGCAGCAGCAGCGCGTTGGACTCCGCGTCGCCGCGCTTGCCGAGCTCCTTGCCCGCCAGCCCGCTGCCGCCGCGCAGCTCGAGCAGCAGCTCACCGGCCTGTTCGGCCAGCCGGGCGGCGAGACGGGCGTCGGAGTCCGCGACGCTCACTCCGCGATCCGCTCGACCAGGTCGTACACCAGTGCGGCCTGGGTCGCGGCGTCGCCATCCTCGGGGCGCAGCCGCAGGTGCGGCGATTCAGGCGCCTCGTACGGGGCGTTGACCCCGGTGAAGTCGCTGATCTCACCGGCACGTGCCTTGGCGTACATGCCCTTCGGGTCGCGCGCCTCGCAGACCTCCAACGGAGTGTCGACGAAGATCTCGACGAACGGCAGGTTGTGCTGCGCGTGGGCCTCGCGGGCCTTGGCGCGGTCGGCGGCGTACGGACTGACCAGCGACACGATCGCCACGACGCCGGCGTCGGCCAGCAGCTTGGCCACCTCGCCCACCCGGCGGACGTTCTCCTGCCGGTCCTCTGCGCTGAACCCGAGGTCGGCGTTCAGCCCGTGCCGCAGGTTGTCGCCGTCCAGCAGGTAGGCCGGACGGCCGGAGGCCACCAGACGCCGCTCGAGCTCGGCCGCCACGGTCGACTTGCCCGAGCCGGACAACCCCGTCAGCCACACGGTCATGCCCCTTGTGGCCCGCTCATCGCGCTGGACCGAGCCGCTGTGCCAGACGACGTGCGATTCCTGCATCGACGGGCCGGTGATCATGCCGGCCGCGACGGTGAAGTTCGTCGCCTCGTCGATGAGGATGAAGCTGCCGGTCTCGCGGCTGCGCCGGTAGGCGTCGAAGAGCAGCGGCTGCTGGGCGCGCAGCCGTACCCGGCCGATCTCGTTGAGCTTGAGCTCCTTGGCCGTGTCGTCCCGGTGCAGCGTGTTGACGTCCAGGCGGTAGTCGAGGTCGCGCACAACGGCCCGCGTCGAGCGGCTGGTGTGCTGGAGCACGTAGCGCCCACCCGGGGTGAGCTGCGACTCGCTGGTCAGCCAGCAGATCATCGCGTCGAGGTCCTGGCCGACGTGCGGCCGGTTGTGGGGCCGGCAGATCATGTCGCCGCGGGCGATGTCGATGTCGTCGTTGAGCTCGACCGTGACCGCCTGGCCGGCGAACGCCTCGCCGAGCTCCTTGCCGCCCGGCGCCCAGATCGATTTCACCGAGGTGGTGAAGCCGGACGGGAGCACGGTGACCTCGTCGTCCCTGCGGATCACACCGCCGGCGACCGTCCCCGCGTAGCCGCGGAAGTCGTGCAGCTGCGCCGACGACGACTGGTGCGGGCGGATCACGTACTGCACCGGCAGCCGCACGTCGATCAGGTTGCGGTCGGAGGCGATGTGCACCTCTTCGAGGTGGTGCAGGAGCGAGGTGCCCTCGTACCAGTTCATCGTCTCGCTGCGGGTGACGACGTTGTCGCCGGTGAGCGCCGAGATCGGGATGAACGACAGGTCGGTGACCTCGAGTTTGGTGGCGAAGTTGCGGAACTCGTCGCGGATCTCCTTGAACCGATCCTGCGAGTAGTCGACGAGATCCATCTTGTTGATGCAGATGATCAGGTGCGGGATGCCGAGCAGGCTGGCGAGGAACGCGTGCCGGCGCGACTGCTCGAGCACGCCGTTGCGCGCGTCGATGAGGATCAGGGCGACGTCGGCGGTGGACGCGCCGGTCACCATGTTGCGTGTGTACTGGATGTGCCCCGGCGTGTCGGCGATGATGAACTTGCGCTTCGGGGTGGCGAAGTAGCGGTAGGCGACGTCGATCGTGATGCCCTGCTCGCGCTCGGCACGCAGGCCGTCGGTGAGCAGCGCGAGGTCGGGGACGTCCTGGCCGCGCGACTGGCTGGTGCGCTCGACGGCGTTGAGCTGGTCCTCGAAGATCGCCTTCGAGTCGAACAGCAGCCGCCCGATGAGCGTCGACTTGCCGTCGTCGACCGAACCGGCGGTCGCAAGCCGCAGCAGGGATCGCTCGCTCATCAGGCTGCACCGCCGCTCTTCGCGCGAGCGCTCATCGGCCGATTCGCTCCGCTCCTCGCTCGCTGGCGCTCGCTGCGATGCTCGCTCATCAGAAATAGCCTTCCTTCTTGCGGTCTTCCATGCCGGCTTCGGAGATGCGGTCGTCGGCGCGGGTGGCACCCCGTTCGGTCATCCGGGCCGCGGCGACCTCGGCGACGACCTCGGCCGGGGTCGCGGCACTCGACTCGACGCAACCGGTGGTGGTCGCGTCGCCCATCGTCCGGTAGCGCACGGTGGCCTCGAACGGCGTCTCGCCGTCCTCCGGCTGGATGAACCGGTTCACGGCGAGCAGCATGCCGTCGCGCTCGACGACCTGACGCCTGTGCGCGAAGTACAGCGGAGGCAGCTGGATGTTCTCGTCGGCGATGTAGGACCAGATGTCGAGCTCGGTCCAGTTCGACAGCGGGAAGACGCGGATGTTCTCGCCCTTGCGGTGCTTGCCGTTGTACAGGTTCCACAGCTCCGGCCGCTGGTTGCGCGGGTCCCACTGGCCGAACTCGTCACGGAAGCTGAAGACCCGCTCCTTCGCGCGGGCCTTCTCCTCATCGCGGCGGGCGCCGCCGAACACGGCGCCGAAGTTGTTCTCGCGGATCCCGCGCAGCAGCGTCACCGTCTGGTGCCGGTTGCGGGGGGCGCCCGGGTACTCCTCGTGGATGCGACCGGCGTCGACGTCGTCCTGCACCTTCGCGACGACCAGCCGCAGGCCGTACTTCTCGACGACGTTGTCGCGGAACTCGATGACCTCGTCGAAGTTCTGCCCGGTGTCGACGTGCATGACCGGGAAGGGCACCGGCGCGGGCCAGAACGCCTTGACCGCGAGGTGCAGCATGACGACGGAGTCCTTGCCGCCCGAGAAGAGCAGGCCGGGCCGCTCGATGGTGGCGGCGACCTCGCGGAAGATGTAGACCGCCTCGGCCTCCAGCCGGTCGAGATCGGTCATCTCGTACGCGACAGTCATTCGGTTCCCTTCGTGCGGCGTCGTTGCCGCGTGCTCGCGCACTTCTCGCGGTGCTTGCGTCCGTCTGCCCTGAGAGCTTATTCAACGCTCATGCACGGCCCGGCAGCGCCTCTCCGCGCCTCCCCAGATACCCGGGAACCACCGGAACGCCGAAACCCGCGCTGCCGGGTTCGGCGGCCCGCGACCTGGGCAGGATTCCCAGGTGGCGCAGGACGAGACGGAGCACGTGCAACCCCAGGCCCCGGTCGGTGCCCAACCCGACGGCGGTGAGGGCGGCGGCGAGAGCAAGGTCACCGTTCTGCTGGCGCTCGGCGCCAATATCGGCGTCGGCGTGCTCAAGCTCGCTGCGGGCCTGCTGACCGGATCCGGCGCGTTGCTCTCCGAGGCGGCGCACTCGGCGGGCGACAGCACCACCGAGGTGCTGCTGCTCGTGGCGCAGAAGCGTTCCGAGAAGCCGGCGGACCGCACCCATCCGTTCGGCTACGGCAAGGAGCGCTACTTCTGGTCGCTGATGGCCGCGGTGGCGATCTTCGTCTCCGGTGCTGCCTTCTCCTTCTACGAGGGTCTGACGACGATCTTCGGCTCGAGCGAGGAGAGCGGGACGATGTTGTGGATCAACTACGTCGTCCTGGCGCTGGCGGCCGTCCTCGAGGGGACGTCGTTCCGACAGGCTGCGCTGCAGATGCGGCGCGAGACCAGGCGCCTGCGGCTGTCGGTGCCCGCTTACCTCGAGCGTCCGCGCGATCCGACCGTGAACAGCGTCCTGCTGGAGGACAGCGCCGCGCTCATCGGCCTGGCCATCGCCGCGCTCGGCGTGGCCCTGCACCAGATCACCGGCGACAGCCTCTACGACGGCATCGCGTCCATGCTCATCGGCTGCCTGCTGCTCGGCGTGTCGTTCGTCCTGACCCGGGCCTGCAAGAACCTGCTGGTGGGGCAGCAGGCCGATCCGCGGCTGCTGGCGGCGATCGAGCGGTGGCTGGAGGACCAGCCCGAGGTGGACGACGTCGTCGACCTGCTGACGATGATGACCGGCGCCGACAGCATCCTGCTGTGCGCGCGAGTCGACTTCGTCGACTCGGTCACCGCGTCGGAGCTGGAGAAGGCCTGCGTCCGGCTCGACCGGGATCTGCGCAAGGAATGGAAGATGCTCGACGAGATCTTCATCCAGCCGGCGTCCTGCGCCGACGAGTACATGCGCGAGCGGGTCGCCGAGCGCTACGGCGAGCCGATGGCCGACGTCTGACAGCCAGTCGGGGACTGTTGCACCATGGATAGGTGACCGCCGCTCTCCTTGCACCCGATTTGGAACGGCTCCGCGACCTGCTGAGCCGCGGGGCAGTGGCGGTGCTGTCCGGCGCCGGGCTGTCGACCGAGTCCGGCATTCCCGACTACCGGGGGCCGACAGGCGCGCTGCGCCGCCACGGGCCGATGACCTATCAGGAGTTCGTCGGCTCGCCGGCCGCGCGCCGCCGCTACTGGGCGCGTAGCTACCTCGGCTGGCAGCAGATCGCCAACGCCCGGCCCAACGAGGGACACCGGGCCGTCGCGGCCCTTCAACAGCGCGGAGTGGTCGACGGCATCATCACGCAGAACGTCGACGGGCTGCACCAGGCGGCCGGCGCCCGCGACGTCATCGAACTGCACGGCGGACTCGATCTGGTCGTCTGCGTCGGCTGCGGCATCCGCGAACGCCGCCGCTCGCTCGACGCGCGCCTGCGCGCGGCCAACGCGGCGTTCGTCGCCACGGCCGGACGGATCAATCCGGACGGCGACGTCGAGCTGACGGACGCCCAGCTGGACGGCTTCGTGCCGGTCGGCTGCGGGCACTGTTCCTCGGACCTGCTCAAGCCCGACGTCGTCTTCTTCGGCGAGAACGTGCCGCGGGCGCGAGTCGACGCCTGTTACCGACTGGTGGAGCAGGCGAAGGCGCTGTTGGTCCTGGGATCGTCGCTGACGGTGATGTCCGGGCTGCGTTTCGTGCGCCGTGCCGCCGCGCTGCACATCCCGGTCGCCATCGTCAATCAGGGCGAGACGCGCGGCGACCCGTTGGCCGAGCTGAAGATCGACGCGCCGCTGGGCGAGGTGTTGCCGGCGCTGGTCGCGTAGTCCCGCCTATGCCGCGCCGACCTCGGCGTAGGGGACGTCCGGATCGGCGAGCTTGGCGGGGTCGACGACGACCCGGCCGGCGATCAGCGGCTTCACGGCGTCCGGCACGTCCCAGACGTTGACGTTCATCGCGGCGAGCAGGTGGTGGTCCGGGTCGAGCCAGAAGGCCACGAACTCGCGCTTGCCGAGGTCGCCGCGCACGATCACCCGGGTGTCGTCGCCGGGCCCGGCGAATCCCACGTACTCCATGCCCAGGTCGTACTGGTCGCTGAAGAAGTAGGGCAGGTTCTCGTACGGCTTGTCCGCGCCGAGGATGGCCGCCGCGGCGGTCGCCGGTTGGTTCAGTGCGGTGGCCCAGTGCTCGACCCGAATGCGCCGCCGCAGCACGGGGTGGTCGTGCGCGGCGATGTCGCCGACGGCGTAGACGTCCGGGGCGCTGGCGCGCAGTGCGGCGTCAACGAGCACACCGTCGTCGACGTCCAGGCCGGCGGCCCGGGCCAGCTCCACCCGCGGCCGCACACCGACGCCCATGATCACGGCGTCGGCGGGCACGCGGGTGCCGTCGGCGAGGACGATGCCGTCGGCTCGGCCGTCCGACGCGCTGATCTCGGCGATGGACGCCCCCAACCGCAGGTTCACACCGTGGTCGCGATGCAGCTCGGCGAAGACGGCGCCCATCTCGGGGCCGAGTACGGCGAGCAGGGGAAGCTCGGCCGCCTCGAAGATCGTGACCGCGGTGCCGTGCTCGCAGGCGGCGGCCGCGACCTCCAGACCGATCCAGCCGGCGCCGATGACGGCGAGGCGGCGCTCGGCGCCGAACAGGTCGCGGATCGCCTCGGAATCCTCGCGGGTGCGCAGCACGTGGACGCCGTCGGCGTCCGCGCCGGGCAGCGGCAACTTGCGCGGTTCGCTGCCGGTGGCGAGCACTAGTGCGCCGTACCCCAGTCGTTGCCCGCCAGCCAGTTCGATCTCATGCGTGTCGGGGTGGATCGCAGCCACCTCGGTGCCGAGCAGCAGTTCGACGTCGTGCTCGCGGTACCACTCGGCGGGATGCACGGTCGCGGCGTCCAACTCGGCCTTGCCGAGCAGATAGTCCTTCGACAGCGGCGGCCGCTCGTAGGGCAGATGGGTCTCGCTGCCCAGCAGGGTGATCGCCCCGGCAAAGCCCTGGTCGCGCAGGGCCTCAGCGGTCTTCGCGCCGGCCAGGCCGGCACCGACGATGAGCACGCTGGACGGTGGGTTCGTCATGAGCTGCCTCCTGCTTTCCCAAGCTGCCGATAGGCCTGATCCTCCACTTCTCATTACGTGCCTGCCAGCCGGATGGTTCACAACACTGGCGTAACAGGGGTCGCATGGGTAACAATGACTCCACACACCTCTCGCAGGAGCGGACCGCTGGGGAAGGCGTCTTCCGTCCAGACAGGGAGGTGTGCGATGACGAACGCCCGCACCGAGACGAGCCGGGTCGCGCCGACGACCCGTGGCGTCGTCTTCATGCACTGCTGCCCGTCGGCGATCGCGCCGCACGTCGAGTGGGCGCTGGCCGGCGTGCTGGGCCAGCCGGCCCGACTGCAGTGGACGAACCAGCCGGTCGCGCCGACGCATCTGCGCGCCGAGGTGGCCTGGACGGGCCCGGTGGGCACTGCCGCGCGCCTGTCCGCGGCGCTACGGGCCTGGCCGATGCTCGTGTTCGAGGTGACCGAGGACGGCACCTCGATCAGCGACGGTGAGCGTCTCGCGTACGTGCCGGGCCGCGGCTTCCACCGCAGCCTGATCTCCAGCAACGGCGACGTCGTCGTGGGTGAGGAGCGGCTACGCGGGCTGCTGGCTCGCGCGAAGAGCGCCGACGACTACCGGCACGGTCTGGCAGAGCTGCTCGGCACGGCCTGGGACGCCGAGCTCGAGCCGTACCGCCAAGGCGGCGACGGCGCTCCGGTGAGCCTGCTGCACCAGGTGGTCTGAGCTTGCGGGGTTGTCCGCGCGTCGTGTCGTCCACATGCGTCCGGGCGCGGACAGCTGCGGAGGGCGGCGAGGCTACAGCGGGATGTTGCCGTGGGCGCCGCGACCGGCGGGTGCCTCGGCCAGCGCCCGCGCGAGCGCGCTGCGCGTGGTGACGGGATCGATCTGCTCGTCCACCACACCCAGGTCCATCGCCCGCCCGACGCCACCGGCGATGCGTTCGTGCTCGTCGGCCAGCTTCGCGTGCAGGGCTTCGCGCTCGCCGGGCGGCGCCGCGGCGAGCTTCTTGCGGTGCAGGATGCCGACCGCGGCCGAGGCGCCCATGACCGCGACCTCGGCGTCCGGCCAGGCGTACACCCGGGTCGCCCCGAGCGCGCGTGAGTTCATCGCGATGTACGCGCCGCCGTACGCCTTGCGGGTCACCAGCGTGACCCGCGGCACCACCGACTCGCCGAAGGCGTGCAGCAGCTTCGCCCCGCGGCGCACGATGCCGTCCCACTCCTGGCCTACCCCGGGCAGGTAGCCGGGGACGTCCACGAGCACGACCAGCGGCACCCCGAACGCATCGCACATGCGCACGAACCGCGCCGCCTTCTCCGCCGACGGCGAGTCGAGGCAGCCGCCCAGCCGCAGCGGGTTGTTGGCGATCACTCCGACCGTGCGGCTGGTGAGCCGGCCCAGGCCGGTGACGATGTTGGGCGCCCACTTGGCGTGCAGTTCGAGGAAGCCGCCGTCGTCGAGAATGCTGGCGACGAGCGGGTGCACGTCGTAGGCCCGCTTCGGGTTGTCCGGCAGCAGCCCGCGCAGGTCGCTGCCCGGGCCCAGCTGCGCCAGGTCGAAGCTGCCCGGCCGGGCCAGCAGCGAGGTGACGCTCTGCGCCGCCGCGAGCGCGGCCTGGTCGTCGTCGGTGACCACGTGCACGACCCCGCTGCGCCGGCCGTGGGTGTCCGGGCCGCCGAGCGATTCCATGTCGACGTTCTCGCCGGTGACCGAGCGGACGACGTCCGGCCCGGTGACGAACACCCGCCCTCCGGTCGACATGATCACGACGTCGGTGAGCGCCGGGCCGTAGGCGGCGCCGCCCGCGGCCGGGCCGAGGACGACCGAGATCTGCGGGACCCGGCCCGACGCGCGGATCATCGCCTGGAACACCGTGCCGACCGCGTGCAGCGCCTCGACACCCTCGGCGAGCCGGGCGCCGCCCGAGTGCCACAGCCCGAGGACCGGCACCCGCTCACGCACCGCGAGGTCGATGGTGTCGACGATGTGCCGGCACCCGGCCGAGCCCATCGCGCCGCCCATGGTCGTGGCGTCCGTGCAGAACGCGGCGGCCGCGGTGCCGTTGATCCGGCCGCGGGCACCGACCACGCCGCTGTCGTCGCGCGGGTGCAGCAGCTCGATGCTGCCGGCGTCGAACAGGCGCTCCAGCCGCAGCACCGGGTCGCGCGGGTCGCGCTGCTCCGTCTCGGCGGGGGCATGGGCCAATGCGGTCATGCGGTTCTCCTTGCGTCAGGCCGGCTGCGGCCTGCTCAGGCCTTGCGGAAGACGACGGCGGCGTTGTGCCCGCCGAAGCCGAACGAGTCGTTGATCGCCGCGCCGATCTCCATGCGGCGCGCCTCGCGGGGGACGTCGACACGCAGCTCGTCGTCCGGGTTCTCGAGGTTGATCGTGGGCGGGACGACGCCGTGGTGGACGGCGAGCACCGTGGCCACCGACTCGATGGCACCGGCCGCACCCAGCAGGTGCCCGGTCATCGACTTGGTGCTGGTGACGACGGTGTCCTCGCCGAACAGTTCGGCGATCGCACCGGCCTCGCCCATGTCGCCGACCGGCGTGGAGGTGGCGTGCGCGTTGACGTGGGCGATGTCGTCGAAGGACAGCCCCGCGCGCTGCACGGCGAGTTCGAGCGCGCGCACCTGGCCGGACTTGTCGGGCTGGACGATGTCGTACGCGTCGGAGGTCAGCCCGGCGGCGGCGAGCACCGCGTACGGGGTGCGGCCGCGGGCGGCGGCGTCCGAAGCCCGCTCGAGCACCAGCACACCGGCGCCCTCGCCGAGGACGAAGCCGTCGCGCTCCTTGTCCCAGGGCCGTGACGCCCGCGCGGGCTCGTCGTTGCGGGTCGACATCGCGCGCATCTGCGCGAACCCGGCGATGTTGAGCGGATGGATGCACGCCTCGGTGCCGCCGACCACGACGACGTCGGCCCGGTCGAGCTGCAGCAGGTCGAGGCCGTAGGCGACGGCTTCCGAGCCGGACGCGCACGCGCTCACCGTGGTGTGCACGCCGGCCTGCGCGCCGAACTCGAGGCCAACGTACGCGGCCGGCCCGTTCGGCATGTTCATCGGGATCAGCAGCGGCGAGACGCGGCCCGGGCCCTTCTCCTTGAGGATGTCGTACTGGCTGAGCAGCGAGGTGACGCCGCCGATGCCGGTGCCGATCACGACGGCGACGCGGGTCGGCTCGAGGCCGGCGTCGGCCGCCTTCCCGCTGAAGCCGGCGTCCGCCCAGGCCTCCCGGGCGGCGACCAGCGCTGCCTGCTCCGAACGGTCGAGCCGGCGTGCCTGCACCCGCGGGATCACCTCGGTCGGCTCGACCGCCATCCGGGCGGCGATGCGCACGGACAGCGGCGCGGCCCACTCGTCCTCGAGCGCGGCCACGCCGGACCGGCCCTCGAGCAACGCCATCCAGAACGACTTGACGTCGCCACCGACCGGGGTCGTGGCACCCAGGCCGGTGACGACGACGTCGTCGGTGCGAAGAGCACTGGAAGGCATGGAACTCAGGCGTTCGACTCGATGTAGCGGACGGCGTCGCCGACGGTCTTCAGCTTGGGCAGCTCGTCGTCGGGGATCTTCACGCCGAACTTCTCCTCGGCGGCCATCGCGACCTCGACCATCGACAGCGAGTCGACGTCCAGGTCGTCGACGAAGCTCTTCTCGTCGCTGACGTCGGACGGG
>DASSEP010000056.1:0-36308 GCA_035695205.1 Jatrophihabitans sp.
ACGTCAACCTGGTGGTCGAAGTGCCTTGAGGGCCCGGATCTGTTGGTCGGGGTGACAGGATTTGAACCTGCGGCCTCTTCGTCCCGAACGAAGCGCGCTACCAAGCTGCGCCACACCCCGGCGAGCAACCGGCCCAGCATAACCGGTGGGCCGAGCTCGATTCTTTCCGGCCCTCAGCGGGGGACGAGGGTGAGCAGCGTCGCCTCGGGCCGGCAGCAGAAGCGCACCGGCGCCCACGGATTGGTGCCGAGGCCCGCGCTGACATGGAAGTACATCTGCTCGTCCCACCGGTGCAGCCAACGTGCGCGCCGGCGGTCGAGATCGCAGTTGGTGACCAGCGCCGGGCCGAAGGGCAGCCGCACCTGGCCGCCGTGCGTGTGTCCGGCGAGCACGAGGTCGTAGCCGTCGGCGGCGAACGCCGAAAGCAGGTACGGCTCGGGGGAGTGGGTGACCCCGATGCGCACCGCGGCGTCCTGCTCGGCCGGCCCGGAGATGAGCTCGTAGCGGGCCTTGCGCAGATGCGGGTCGTCGGTGCCGGCCAGCGCCATCTTCGCCGCACCCGACGACTGGATCGTGCGCACGTGGGTGAGATCGGTCCACCCGGCGTCCGACATCGCCGCAGCCATCTCCGGCCACGGCAGCGGCGCTCCGTGCGGCGGCTGCGGCGTTCTGGGCGTGAAGTAGCGCAGCGGATTCTTCGGCACCGGCGCGTAGTAGTCGTTGTTGCCCGGCACGAACGCGCCCGGGAAGGCGAACAGCGGCTCGAGTGCGTACAGCACCGCGGGCATCGCGTCGGCGGCCGACAGCGTGTCACCGGTGTTGACCACAAAATCCGGCTCGAGCCGGGCCAGCCCGCGGATCCACTCGTGCTTGCGGCGCTGATTGGCTGTGATGTGCAGGTCCGAGAGGTGCAGGACGCGGATCGGTTCGGTGTCCGGGCGAAGCACCGGCACCTCGAACCGGCGCAGCGTGAAGGCGTTGCGTTCGATCAGCGAGCCGTAGGCCAGTGACCCGACGGCGGCTGCGCCGACGACGGCGGACGTACGGGCCAGTGCCATCACGCCAGCGTACGTACCGTTTTCCGATCCGGGGCGGACGGTAGCGTGAAACCGTGTCCGCCTCGTTGAAATCCCGGTTGCATGCCGATCTGAACGCCGCAATGAAGGCGCGCGACGAGCTGACCACTGCCACGCTTCGAATGGCGCTCACCGCGATCACCAACGAGGAAGTCGCCGGCAAGGCGGCGCGCGAGCTGTCCGACGACGAGGTGCTGCGGGTGCTCACCCGCGAGGGCAAGAAGCGGCGCGAGGCGGCCGAGGCCTACGAATCCGCCGGACGCGCCGAGCTCGCCGCCCGCGAGCAGGCCGAGGGCGAGGTGCTGGCCCGCTACCTGCCGGCACAGCTGAACGACGCCGAGCTGTCCGAACTGGTGCGCGCCGCGATCGGCGAGGCGGGCGCGAGCAGTCCGCGCGACATGGGCGCCGTCATGAAGATCGTCCAGCCGAAGGTCGCCGGCCGCGCCGACGGCAAGCGGGTCAGCGACGAGGTGCGCCGCCAGCTGAGCTGAGCCGGGCGGAGCGCTCCTCGGCACGAGCGAGTTGTCCGCGCCTCCGGGCGGCGGAACGCCGGGAAGCGCGGACAACTTCGTTCGTCAGTGCCGCGGTCGAGGCGGCTCAGTGCGACGGGTGGTGACCGCCGCCGCCACCGCCGTGGCCACCGCCCCCGCCGGGGCCACCGCCCCCGCCGGGTCCGCCACCGCCCCCGCCGGGGCCACCGCCGCCGCCGGGTCCGCCGCCACCGCCGCCGCCGCCGTTGCCGCCGCCGCCGTTGCCGCCGCCGCCGTGGCCGCCGCCGCCGTGGCCGCCGCCGTGGTCAGCGGGCGGCGGGGCCGGCGCGGGGGGCGGCGGGGGCGGAGGAGGCGGAACGTAGACGGGTTGCGACACCCCGAGGCTCAGGCATGCGGTGATCGTCGATCCGGGCCTGGCGCGGTGCGGGCCGTAGTAGGCGATCGTGTTCAGCGGAGCGTTGCTCGGGCAGAGCAGGTTGTCGGCCGGGTCGAGGCGCTGCAGCTTGAAGTGGTTCTGCCGCAGCAGCCGCTTCGCGGCACCGAAGCTCATCCCGGTGATGTCCGGGACGTCGACGCCCGGCACGTACGCCGGATCCGGCCACGTCCAACTGCGGCGCACCAGCACGGGCTTCAGCGCACGCAGCCAGACCTTGGCCGCGTAGTCGCCGTAGGCCTGCCCCGGACCCTCGCCCGGCAACCCGCGCGACGGCGCGCTGGACTGGTCGAAGTTGATGAGCGCGCTGACCCCGACGAGCTTCGGCGTCAGGCCGACGAACCAGATCGCCGCGTTCTTGCCGTTGCGTTGCGACTCCATGGTGCCGGTCTTGCCCGCGATCGGACTGGCGTTGTACGGGTACCAGTTCGAGCCGAAGACGTCCGCGGACGTGCCCGGGTAGGTGGTGTCGCCCTCGAGCACCTGCACCGCCTGGGCGGCGACCTGCGGCGCCACCACCTGCTGCCCCGGCGAGCGGTTCACCGGCAGCGCGTTGCCGTTGCTGGTGGTGATCTTGAGGACGGGTGCGGGCGCGTTGTACACGCCGCCGCCGGCCACCGCCGCGTAAGCGCCGGCGAGCTCCAGCGGGCTGGTGGGGACGCTGCCCAGCACGAACTGCTGCGCCCGCTGCTGGCTGACGATCGACTGCCCGATGTCCTGGTTGTGGATGTCGCTCGGCTGGTTGAGGCTCGAGATTCCCAGCTGCCGGGCGAGCTCGACCATCGGCTGCAGATGGCAGTCGAACAGGTGGTCGGCGAGTCCTACGAAGTAGGTGTTGTCCGACTTCGCGGTTGCCGAGGAGAGGGTCTCGTTGAGGTTGTAGGTCTCGTTCGCGTCGCCGTTGCGCACCGGGTTCGACGTCAGGCAGTGCACCGGCTTGTAGGTGTTGCTGCCGCCTGCCGTTTCGAGCGTCCAGTCGGTCGGGACGCCGGTCTGCAGCGCGGCCAGCAGCGGGAACAGCTTGTACGTCGACGCGCCCTGCGCCACCGCCGTGGTGAAGATCGGCTGCTCGGTCTCGCCCTTGCCGGTGCCGTAGTGCTTGCTCGAGGCCATCGCCAGCACGTCGCCGGTACGTGGGTCGACGACCGGCAGCACCGACGTCATCGGCGATGTCGCGGGGATCGTCTTCTCCAGCTGCGCCTGGGCCCGGTTCTGGATCCTCGGGTCGAGCGTGGTGACGATGTTCAATCCGCCGGTCTGCAGCTGCGCCTCGGTCAGGTGGTCGACGTTCTCCAGCCAGCTCTTCGCGTACTCGCAGAAGAACGCGGCGTTGTCGATGGAGGTGTTCGCGTTCACGCACCCCTCGCGCAACGTCGGCGGCTTCTGGGTGGCCAGGCTGATCGGCTGGGCCTTCTCCCGGTTCGCCTCGGCCTGGCTGAGCTTGCCGACCGCGACCAGGTTCTGCAGCACCTCGTTGCGCCGCACGGTCGCGGCGTCGCGGTGCTGGAACGGGTCGTAGGCCGTGGGCGCCCGCAGCATGCCGACGAGCATCGCTGCCTCGTCGAGGGTCAACTGCGACGCGTGCTTGTTGAAGTAGGTCTCGGCCGCCGTCTCGATGCCGTACGAGTGCTCGCCGAAGAAGGCGATGTTGAGGTAGTTGTCGAGGATCTCGCCCTTGGACTCGTGCAGGGTGTTCTCGATGTAGAGGGCGCACTTCGCGTCCTCCATCTTGCGCTGCAGGTTCACCGCGATCGCGGCCTCCTGCGCCTTGCGCTGCTTGACCGGGTTCTGGATCTCGCTGGCCTGGAAGTAGCGGATCTGCTTGACGTACTGCATCGTCAGCGTCGACCCGCCCTGGGTGTCGCCGCTGCCGGTGCTGATCGCGGAGCGGATAAGGCCGCGCATGTCGACGCCGTGGTGGGAGTAGAAGCGGCGGTCCTCGGTCGCGACGAGCGCGTCCTGCAGGTACTTGGGGATCTGCGAGAGCGGGATCGGGACGCGGTCCTGGGTGAACAGCCGGGCAATGACGGTCGACCCGTCCCGCGCGTAAATGGTCGTCGGCTCCGGCGGCTTGCTCTCACGCAGGTGGCAGACCGTGTCGTTGAACTGCTGGGCCTTCTGCCCGACGACGAGCCCGAGCCCGCCGACGTACGGGATCAGCAGACCGGCGGCGAGCACACCCGCGGCGACGAGAGCGGCGACGAGTTTACCGAGCGTCAACCAGGGGGCGGGGCGGTCGGGATTGTCTGCCACGGCTACCCAGCGTACGGGTGCCGGCGCCCGCCACCGATCAGCACTCCGGCCCGGCTCAGCCCGCGATCACCTCGCTCCGGGCGCCGAGCAACGTGCCGATCTCGCGCAGACCTTCCAGATCGTGGACGTCCGTGGGCAGCGCGGGCACGTTCACCAGCGGCACCTCGGGGTGGGCCGAGGCGAAACGCCGCGTCATCCGGGCGTCGTGTTCCGCGGCCGTGGCGACCTCCACGTGGACCCGCAAGGCGGCCGCCGCCAGCTCCCCGGCCTCGCCGGCGTCCTTCGCCGCGACGGTGTCGGCGGCGACCTCGGCGCGGGCGGCCGTCAGCGGTTCGGCGCCGGATCCCGCCGCCGCCCGCCGGGTGCGGTTCACGATGACGCCGGCGAGCGGCATCTGCTCGGCCGAGAGCCGCTCGACGAAGTAGGACGCCTCGCGCAGCGCGTCCGGCTCGGGCGCGGCGACGACGACGAACGCCGTACCCGGGCGCTTGAGCAGGTCGTAGGTCTGCTGGGCGCGCTCCCGGAAGCCGCCGAACATGGACTCGAGGGCGGTGACGAACGTCGACAAATCGTTGAGCAGGTCACCGCCGATGACCTTGGTGAACACCCGCGCGACCATGCCGACCGAGACGGTGACCACCTTGAGGTAGGCCTTGCCGCCCGCCTTCGCCGGCGCGGTCAGCAGCCGGATCATCCGTCCGTCCAGGAACCGGCCCAGGCGGTTCGGCGCGTCGAGGAAGTCCAACGCCGATCGCGACGGCGGGGTGTCGACGACGACGAGATCCCACTGCTGGGTGGCCACCAGCTGGCCGAGCTTCTCCATCGCCATGTACTCCTGCGTGCCGGCGAAGGAGGACGACAGCGACTGGTAGAAGGGGTTGGCGAAGATCTGTGCGGCGCGGTCCGGCGTCGAGTGCTCGAGCACGACGTCGTCGAACGTCCGCTTCATGTCGAGCATCATCGCGAACAGCTGACCCTCGGCCACGCCCTCGACCTCGCGAGGGGTGTTGTCCAGCTCGGTGAGGCCCATCGACTGCGCGAGCCGTCGCGCCGGGTCGATGGTGAGCACGACGGTGCGGCGCCCGGCCTCGGCGCCGATGAGCGCCATGGCCGCGGCCGTCGTGGTTTTGCCGACACCGCCGCTGCCGCAGGTCACCACGATGCGGGTTGCCGGATCGCGGACCAGTGCGGCGACGTCGAGCGGCGCGGGCCTGGTGGCAGCGGTCATCGGGGGGCGCTCGCGTAGAAGCGGGCCGCGAGATCCTTGAGCTCTCCGATCTCGACCGGCGGGTTGAGGTCGGGCAGCTCGATGCGCGGCATATCGAGCTCGTCCAGGCGGGCGGCCATCGCCTGCTCGACCTGCTGGCGCAGGGCGTAGTCAGCCATCTCCTGCGCCAGCGCGGGCGCCTGGGCCACCGGCACCCCGGCCTTGCGCAGCCCGGCGGCCAGCAGCTTGCGATCGACCGTGCCGTCGGCATCGAGCTGCCCGGCCGAGATCAGCGCCGGACGGGCCCGGTTGACGATGACCGCGCCGAGGTGGAAGCCCAGCGCGGTGAGCTCTCCCGCGGCGTCGATCGTCTCCTGGACGGGCATCTCCTCGAGCAGGGTGACGATGTGCACGGCGGTGCGCGGGCCGTGCAGCAAGCTGATGACCCCCTCGCTCTGCTTCGCGATCGGGCCGATCTTGGCGAGCTTCGCGACCTCGGAGGTGGCGTCCAGGAACCGGCCGATGCGCCCGGTGGGCGGGGCGTCGAGCACCACCGCGTCGTAGACGGGACGCCCGTCGGAGTCGACGCGGACGACCGCCTCCTTCACCTTGCCGGTCAGCAGCACGTCGCGCAGCCCTGGGGCCAGCGTGGTCACGAAGTCGACGGCACCCATCTTCTTGAGCCCGCGGGCGGAGCGCTTCAAGCCGTAGAACAGCTCGAGGTACTCGATCATCGCCTGCTCGGGGTCGATCGCGAGCCCGAACAGCTCCCCGCCGCCGGCGGTGCGGCACAGACGCTGCTCGCTGTACGGCATCGGCGGGATGTCGAACAGCTGGGCGATGGACTGCCGGGACTCCACCTCGACGAGCAACACCTTGCGCCCGGTGCCGGCCAGCGCGAGCGCCAGCGCGGCCGCGGCGGTCGTCTTGCCCGTCCCGCCCTTGCCGGTGATCACGTGCAGCCGGGCCTTGCCGCGGAATCCCTTGGCCAGCCGCTGCCCCTCGGGCGCGCCGTCGCCGGTGAACTCGGCGGTCAGGCGCTCGTCGAGGGCGACAGGCGCGCTCGTGTCGACGCGGGGGACGGCCATATCGGCCAGCGTAGGAGATCGGGGTGTGCGTTCCCCTGTGGGGACTCGTGAGGGGACTCGTCGCGTGCGGGCGTGCCAGCCGATAGCGTCGCGCGGTATGCCGTCCCCTTCCGCCCGCCTACGGGAGCTGGGCCTGTCCCTCCCGCCCGTGACCGCGCCGCTGGCCTCGTACGTCCCCGCCGTCCGCTCCGGCGCGCTCGTTTTCACCGCCGGACAGCTACCCATGGTCGACGGCGCGCTTCCGGTGGCCGGGAAGGTCGGCGGGGCGGTCTCGCCGGAGCAGGCGGCCGAGCTGGCGCGTACCTGCGCGCTGAACGCGCTCGCGGCGGTGGATGCCCTCGTCGGCCTCGACTCGGTGGTGCGCGTGGTGAAGGTGGTCGGCTTCGTCGCGAGCGAGCCCGGATTCGCCGGCCAGCCCGGCGTGCTCAACGGGGCGAGCGAGTTGCTGGGCGAGATCTTCGGCGACGCCGGCCGGCACGCCCGTTCCGCCGTCGGTGTCGCGGTACTGCCGCTCGACGCGCCGGTCGAGGTCGAGCTCGTCGTGGAGGTCCGGTGACGCCGGTACCGGTGCGGGACGCGGCCACCGTGATCCTGCTGCGCGACGGCGCGGCCGGTCTGGAGGTGTGGCTGCTCACCCGGGTCACCCAGATGGTGTTCGCCGGCGGCATGTCCGTCTTCCCCGGAGGCCGGGTGGACGCCGACGACGCGGCCCTGCCGTTCGCCGGCGACGACGTTTTCGCCGACCTCGCCCGACGCCTGGAGTGCACGCCGGACCTGGCCCGGGCCCTGCTCGGCGCGGCGGTGCGCGAGACGTTCGAGGAGACCGGCGTGCTGCTGACCGACCCGCCCGCCGACCTGGACGGTGCCCGGGCCGCGGTCGAGGCGGGCGAGGTCGGCTTCGGCGAGCTGTTGCGCGACCACGGGCTGGCGGTCGACACCCGCGCGCTGCGCCCCTGGTCGCGGTGGATCACACCCGAGGGCGAGGTGCGCCGTTACGACGCGCGCTTCTTCGTGGGCGCGCTTCCCGAGGGCGCCGAGGCGCACCACGAGACCACCGAGGCCAGCGAAGCCGACTGGCTGCCGGTGGCTACGGCGATCGAGCAGGCCGAACGCGGCGAACGGGGGCTGCTGCCGCCCACCATGGCGACGCTCGTGTCGCTGCGGCCCTTCGGCACCGCCGGCGACGTGCTGCGCGCCGCCGACGACCGCGTCATCACGCCGGTACAGCCGAGGTTGCACATCGGCGACGGCGGCGAGCCGTACGTGTCGTTGCCCGACGGCACCGTCGTGCCCATCCCGCGCAGCATGCTGCCGCCGCGCTCCGGGCCGCACGCCGGTGGCTGAGGAGCTCGCCTACGAGACGGTCCGCCCGGTCACCGACGTCGCGTCCGTGCTGCTGCAGCGCAATCCCGGACCGATGACGCTCGACGGCACCAACACCTGGCTGCTGCGCGCCCCGGATTCCGACGAGACGGTCGTCGTCGATCCGGGGCAGGTGGACGACGTGCATATGGCTCGCTTGCTCGACGCTGCGCCGCGAATCGGTCTCGTCCTGCTCACCCACGGCCACTTCGACCACAGCGAGGCGGCGGCAGACGTACACGAACGCACGGGTGCGCCGGTGCGGGCGATCGACCCCGGGCACTGTCGTGGCGCCGTGGCGCTGGCCGACGGCGAGCATGTCGACGTCGCCGGCGTGCACCTGCGCGTGTTGGCCACGCCGGGACACACCGCCGACAGCGCCTCGTTCGTCGTCGGCGCCACCGAGGCGGTGCTCACCGGCGACACGATCCTGGGCCGCGGCACGACCGTCGTCGCCCACCCGGACGGCAACCTGGCCGACTATCTCGACTCGCTGCAGCGGCTGCGCGAGCTCGGCGGTGCCACGGTGCTCACCGGGCACGGTCCGGTGCTGCCCGAGGTCGCCGGCGCGGCGCGGGCGTACGCGGAGCACCGGCAGCAGCGCCTGGCGCAGATCCGGGCGGCGCTGGCCGAACTCGGCCCGGACGCGACCGCGCGCCAGATCGTCGAACTCGTCTACGCCGACGTCGACCGGGCGGTGTGGTGGGCTGCCGAGCTGTCGGTTCAGGCGCAGCTGGCGTACCTGCGCGCAGCGGGCGGCTGAGTCGCCGAAGGTGATCTTCCTGCGCTGGTGCGGTCGTGACCGACGTGGTGCAGGAACGTCAACTCGGCCGCGGCGCGGGTGCAGGAACGTCAACTCGGCGCCGAGGCAAGGCAGGCGCAGCGGCAGTGCCCGGCGGATCAGTCAGCGGGCGCGGCGGGCGAGGCGCTCGCGGTCGAGGATGACCACGCTCTTGCCCTCGAGGCGCAGCCAGCCGCGGGTGGCGAAGTCGGCGAGCGCCTTGTTGACCGTCTCGCGCGAGGCGCCGACGAGCTGGGCGAGCTCTTCCTGCGTCAGGTCGTGCGTGACCCGCAGCTGCCCGCCGTCGATCGAGCCGAACCGCTGGGCGAGCTGCAGCAGCTGCTTGGCGACGCGTCCGGGCACGTCGACGAAGATGAGGTCGGCGAGCATGGTGTTGGTCCGGCGCAGTCTGCGGGCGACGACTCGCAGCAGCTGCATGGCGATCTGGGGACGCTCGGTGGCCCACTTCTGCAGCGCGGCCTTGGGCAGCCGGGCGAGCCGGGCGTCGGTGACGACGGTGGCGGTGGCGGTGCGCGGGCCGGGATCGAACAGCGACAGCTCGCCGAACTGGTCGGACGCTCCGTAGATGGCGACCAGGTTCTCGCGCCCGTCAGGGGAGCGGCGGCCGAGCTTCACTTTTCCGGACAGCACGATGTAGAGGCTGTCGCCGGGTTCCCCCTCGTTGAACAACACCGCGCCGCGCGGCGCATCGAAGATCTCGAACTCGCCGGCCAGCGCGTCGACGTCGTCCGGGTCGACGCCCTGGAACAACCCGGCCCTGCGAAGGGTCTCTTCCACGTGTGCTCCTCGATCGCCCGCGGGGGAGCGAGCCTCGTCACAGTCTCGCGGAAGTCTAGGACACGCCGCTCAGCGGGGGTGATCAGCGGTACCGCGAGGAAGTCTCGGCAGCCGCCGGGCCGGTCGAATGCTTGGACGATTTGCGGCTTCCGCGGCGGAAGCGGGTGAGTCGCAACCGGCTGCGGAACCGCGACAACGCCGAGTCGGTGCCCTCGCGGACGAAGGTGTCCAGCTCCTCGCGGCTGGCGCCTTCGAGGAAGCGCTCGAACTCCCGCTCGGGCGCGACCTGGCTCAGCGGTTCCTCGACGCGCCCCATCAGCAGCACGAAGCCGAGCAGCACGAACGGGAACAGCAGCAGCAGAAAGCCGATCATGACACCCTCCATTCTGCCCTATCCGTCGGTGCCGGCTCGTAGGCTCGCATCGTGCCGCCGACCAAGCAGACCGAGGAGACCCCACTCGCGCTGACCCGCCGGGCCCGCCGCATCAACCGCGAACTGTCCGAGTTGTACCCGGAAGCGCACTGCGAGCTCGACTTCACCACGCCACTGGAACTCGCGGTGGCGACCATCCTGTCGGCCCAGTGCACCGACAAGCGGGTCAACGAGGTCACGCCGGCGGTGTTCGCTCGCTATCCGGCGGCTGCCGACTACGCCGCCGCGGACCGGGACGAGCTCGAGAAACTGATCAAGCCCACCGGGTTCTTCCGCAACAAGACCACCTCGCTCATCAAGCTGGGTCAGGCCCTGGTCGAGCGCTTCGACGGCGTCGTGCCGAACACTCTCGACGAGCTCGTCACGCTGCCGGGCTTCGGGCGCAAGACCGCGAACGTGGTGCTGGGCAACGCCTTCGACGTCCCCGGCCTCACCGTCGACACTCACTTCGGCCGGCTGGTGCGGCGCTGGCGGTTCACCGCCGAGACCGACCCGGTCAAGGTCGAGCAGGTCGTGGCCGAGCTGATCCCCAAGAGCGAGTGGACGATGTTCTCGCACCGCACCATCTGGCACGGTCGCCGGATGTGCCACGCCCGCAAGCCGGCGTGCGGCGTGTGTCCGATCGCCCGGCTGTGCCCGTCGTTCGGCGAGGGCCCCACCGATCCCGAGGTCGCGGCGAAGCTGGTCAAGTCGGAACGCCAGATGGTCGAGAGCCGATGAGCACTGCCGCCGGCGGTTGTGCGCCCGTGCCCGACTGGCTGGCGCCGCTGGCCGAACGGGCGCGCGACCTGGACGCCGGCGAGCTGTCGCGATTCCTGCCGCCCGAGGACGGCAGCGGCCGGGAATCGGCGGTGCTGATGGCTTTCGCGGGCCTGCCGGACGGCCCGGCGGTGCTGCTCATCGAGCGTGCCGCCGATCTGCGCAAGCACGCCGGCCAGGTGGCGTTCCCGGGCGGCTCGGTCGACCCGTCCGACACTTCGCACCGGGCCGCCGCGCTGCGCGAGGCGAACGAGGAGGTCGGGCTCGATCCCCGCACCGTCCGCATCGTCAGCGAATTGCCGGCCATCTTCATCCCGGTGTCGGGCTTCGTCGTCACCCCGGTGCTGGCGTGGTGGGAACGCCCGCACGAGGTGCGCCCGGTCGACCACCGGGAGGTCGCGCGGGTGGAACTCGTCCCGGTGGCCGAGCTCGTCGACCCGGCCAACCGGTTTCGGGTCACCCATCCGTCGGGCTGGACCGGTCCCGGCTTCGAGGCCGGCGGACTGTTCATCTGGGGATTCACCGCCGGCCTGCTCGACACGCTGTTGGAGTTCGGTGGCTGGGCGCGGCCCTGGGACGAACGGGCGCGCCGGCCGCTGCCGACCCCGCCGGGCACCCCGCGCGCGGGCTGAGCGAGTGGACGCAGCCGCGCCCGGCCGCCGGTACGTTTTCTGCATGTCCCTCCACCGCGTCGCCGTAGGCGCGTGCGCGGTGGGCGCCGCGGCCACCGTCGGGGGCACACTGACGGCGTGCAGCGACCGCAGGGCCCGGGTGGCGGGTGAGGCGGCGTCGTGAACCTCCTCGACGTGATCATCGTGGTGGCCGCGATCGCCTACGGCATCGGGGGCTTCCGCAGCGGCGCGGTTGTCGGCATCTGTTCGCTGATCGGCTTCTTCGGCGGCGCGATCGTCGGCGCGCAGATCGCCAATCCGATCGGCTCGCATGTGGCCCACGGCACCGCGCAGGTGCCGGTGGCGATCGTGTGCGTGCTGGTGCTCGCGACGCTCGGTCAGCTGCTCGGCGTGTTCATCGCCGGGCACCTCAAGGCGCGGCTGGTGCGCGGGCGCGGGCGTCCGCTGGACTCCGTCGTCGGTGCGGCGCTCGGGGTGCTGTCCGTGCTGCTCGTTGCGTGGATGGTCGCGGTTCCCCTGGCGTCCTCGCCGTACCCCACCTTGGCCTCCGAGGCGAGCCACTCGCGCATCGTCCGCGCGGTCAACGGGGCGATCCCCTCGGGGGTGCGCGGGCTGTACTCCTCGCTGCGTTCGTTCCTCGACCGCAGCGGCTTCCCGCCGGTGCTCGGGGACTTCCCGTCGACGACGGTGGTGGCGGTACCTGCGCCGCCGGCCAACCTGCCGACCCGGGTTGAGCACCGCGTGCGCGCCGCGCAGCGGTCGATTCTCAAGATCTACGGGCAGGCGCCCGAGTGCGGGCGTGGCATGGAGGGTTCCGGCTTCGTCTACGCCCCGGAACACATGCTCACCAACGCGCACGTCGTCGCCGGAGCACGCTCGGTCGTCGTCCAGGACGCCGGCAACTCGCTGCCGGCGCGGGTCGTGCTGTTCGATCCGGAACGCGACGTTGCGGTGCTGGACGTGCCCGGGCTGCGCGCACCGGCGCTGGACTTCGCCCGCAAGCCTGCCGGCACCGGCGATCCGGCCGTCGTGCTCGGCTATCCCGAGGACGGCCCGTACACCGCCCAGGCTGCGCGGGTGCGGTCCCGTACCACCGTGCACGGCAGCGACATCTACGGGCACGGCTCGGTCGACCGGTCCATCTACTCGGTCCGCTCGATCGTGCGCAGCGGCAACTCCGGCGGCCCGCTGCTGGGGTTCAACGGCCGGGTGCTCGGCATGGTCTTCGCGACGGCGCTCGACTCGCCGGACACCGGCTTCGTGCTCACCGACTCCGAGATCACGAAGGACGCGAACAAGGGCAGCTCGCGCACCGCGCCGAAACCGACGGGCGCCTGCACCTCGGACTAGCCACCGCGGCTCAGTGCAGCTTCGCCCACCGCAGCAGTTCGCCGCTGACCGCTTCCGGCGCCTCGTTCTGCGGGAAGTGGCCAACCCCCTCGAGCACCCGCCACTCGTACTGGCCGGTGACGTAGCGTCCGGAGCCCTGCGCCGTCGACGGCAGCACGCAGGTGTCGAAGTCGCCGTGCAGGTGCAGGACGGGTGCGCCGATCGGCGCCTCGACGGCGTCGTAGTAGCGGCGGCCGTCGCTTCGGAACTGCGAGCGGACCACCCACCGGAAGTGCTCGGACGCGCAGAAGGACACCGGGTGGATGCGCATCGCCTCGGCGAACCGGTCGACGTCGGCGAGGTAGCCGGGCGTGCCGAGCCAGCGCGGTCCGGTCCAGCGGTCGCAGAGCTGGTGCACCCAGGTGGAGTCGGCGCGCGAGAGCAGGTTCTCCGGCCGGCGCGGGATCTGGAACGTCCGCCACGCGAACGTCGACGCGCGCCGCTGCCCCGGGCCGGCGCCGGGACGCATCGCGGCGCGCATCCGCAGTGGGTGCGCCGCGCCCAGCACGACGATGCTGCGCACCACCCGCGGATGCACCGCGCCCATCGTCCAGGCCAGCGATCCGCCGAGATCGTTGCCGACCACCATCGCGTGCGACTCGCCGAGCGAGGTGACCAGCGCGGCCATGTCGGCGGCCAGCGTGGGCGAGTCGTAGCCGCGCGGCGGCTTGTCGCTCGCACCGTAGCCGCGCAGATCGACCGCGACGGCCCGGTACCCCGCGTCGGCGAGGTCGACGAGCTGGCGGTGCCAGGCCCACCAAAACTGCGGGAAGCCGTGGATCAGTAGGACGAGCGGCCCGGTGCCCAGTTCGGCGACATGCAGGGCGATCCCGTTCGCACGCACCGTCCGGTGCGTCCACGGGCCGTCGATCAGGACGACCGAGCTGTCCGGTGCACCCGGAAGTGGCCCGAATCCCAAGAGATCACCCGTGTTTGCGCAGATAGGCGACGGTTTCCTTGCTCGTCTCGATCGTGCGCTGCGGCGCCTTCACCCGCTTGACCTTGCGGACGCCGAACAGCGCCAGCAGGCCGACGACGAGCAGCTGGGCGCCGAAGACGACGAGGAACGCGAGCCACAGGTACAGCCCGGCGGCGTACAGGCCGAGCGCCAGCGCGGTGAACCCGAACGTCAGCGAGAACGCGAGCACCACCCCGGCGCCCGCGAACATCCCACCGCCCGCGCCGGCGTTCTTGACGCTGCTGCGCAGCTCGAGCTTGGCCAGCTCGATCTCGGAGCGGACGAGCACCGAAAGGTGTTCCGAGGCTTGCGACACCAGCTCGCCGATGCTGGGCTCGGCGGCGTGCCGGGCGGCGCCGGGCCCCCCAGGAACCGGAGCAGGTGCGGCAGAACCGCCGTCGCCGCCCGTGGGCTGCTGGATGCCGGTCACGGCCTCGACTCCTTCGCGTGGGGGTCAGGTGTAGATCCGCATCATTGCAGCCCGCGCGGACGGGTGCGACCACCGTCGGCGGATGCGCCGCCGCTAGCGTGGCAGGTCGTGACCAACGACCCACTCGCCCCGTTGCTCGAGCTGCCCGGGGTGCGCGACGGCGTGGAGCGGGCGCGGGCGGCCGTGGACGCCCTGCTGGGCAACCGCACGCTGCGTCGCCGTTCGGCCGACGTCTCGGCCGAATCGGTGTTGCGCGGCGCGTGGGCCTCGGCCTGGCTCTCCGGGCACGAAGTTGCGCTGGACGACGTGCGCGCCGGCGCCGCCGCGGACGACCCCGCGGTGCAAGGGGCGCTGCGGGCCTACGGCGCCTTGGGCCAGCTCGCCGACACCTGGGCCCGCGCGCCGCGGCAGGCGCTGGCGCGGCTGCACGCCCTGGCCGCGGCTGATCTGGTCGCCGACCCGGACGCGTTGGGCCGGCCCGCTCCCGGCACCGCGGAGCGGCTCGACACGCTCGCCGCGGTGCTCGGCGCCACCACCGCGCCGGCGGTCGTCGTCGCGGGCATCGTGCACGGTGAGCTGCTGGGCCTGGACGCCTTCCCGCCCGCGTCCGGCGTGGTGGCGCGCGCCGCGGTGCGCCTGACGCTGGTCGAGCGCGGCCTGGACCCGAAGGCGCTGGTGGTGGTCGAAGCGGGGCATCGCGAACTGGGAGCGGCGTACCCGGGGGCGCTGGCGGCGTATCGGGAGGCGAGCCCCGCGGGCATCGCCCGCTGGCTGGTGCACTGCACCGACGCGGTCGTGGCGGGAGCGCAGGAGTCACGCGCGATCTGCGAGGCGTTGGCGCGCGGCTGACGGCGCGCCGTGTGATTTGGCACGGGCGGACGGGTTACCAGGCGTGCCCTGACAGTAACGTCGAACGCAGCCTGCCCGGCTCCTTTAGCGAGCCCGGCAGTTCCGCGCCGACTCACCTGTTGCGTGGTGGGTTCGCCGCGTGGGTGCCCGTCCGTCCGTGCCCGGACGGTGACCGCTGGGGGCTGGACCGCCATCGACGTTCACCATCCGCACTCGAATTCCACCTCTATGCCGCGCCGCGCGCAAGGGACTCCCGGCGTGTCTTTTGCGGTACTGCGCAGTAGCCGCGTATCGGGTACTACAGGCGCGGGCCGCGGCGGCGCGCGGTGTACCAGACCAGGCCCGCAGCGGCCATGCCCGCACCGACCACGGTCGCCGCGGTGACCGGGTGCTCCGGACGCAGGCCGGAGATGCGCTCGCGCAGCGGCACGGCGTTCGAGAACGCGAGGATGGGCCATTCCCGCTCGACCGCGGTCTTGCGCAGCGCGCGGTCGGGGTTGACGGCATACGGGTGGCCGACGCTTTCGAGCATCGGCACGTCGGTTGCCGAGTCGCTGTAGGCGTAACACCCCGCGAGGTCGTAGCCGCGGTCGGATGCCAACGCGCGCACCAGCACCGCCTTCTCGGGGCCGTAGGCGTAGCGCTCGATCTCGCCGGTGTAGTGGCCGTCGGCCACGACCATGCGCGTGGCGACGACCTCGTCGGCGCCCAGCATCGCGCCGATCGGTGCGACGACCTCCTCGCCGGACGTGCTGACGATCACGACGTCCCGCCCGGCGGCCTTGTGCATGCCGATGAGCTCCACGGCCTCGTCGTAGACGATCGGGTCGATGATGTCGTGCAGCGTCTCTGCGACGATGTCGCGCACCTGGGCGACGTCCCACCCGGTGCACATGCTGGTCAGGTAGGCCCGCATCCGCTCGATCTGGTCGTGGTCGGCGCCGGCGAGCGCGAACATGAACTGGGCGTAGGCGCTGCGCAGCACGGCACGCCGGTTGAGCAGCCCGTTCTGGTAGAACGGCCGGCCGAAGGCGAGCACGCTGGACTTGGCGATGATCGTCTTGTCGAGGTCGAAGAACGCCGCGGTTGGGCTCGAGGGCGACACGAGGCCGAGGATACGGATTCGCCCGGACGCGGCGGTCGTTCCGGCCGGTGTCAAGCCGGCCGTCCACAGCGGGCCGCTACATCCACAGCGGGTGCCGGAGCTGCCCGCATCCGGCCCGGGACGCGGTGGGCTGGGCCGGTGGGTGAGACGACGGAGCCGGGTGGCGCGGGTGGGGCGGGCGGTCCCGTCGTCGGCGTGCTCGGCGGCAGCGGGGGCGTCGGTGCGTCGACGTTCGCTGCGGTGCTGGCGCTCACCGCCGGGCCGTCGGTGCTGGTGGATCTGGACGTCTGCGGCGGCGGCATCGACGTGGTGCTGGGCGTCGAGTCGGTGCCCGGGGCGCGGTGGTCGGGGCTCGAGGTCGCCGGCGGCCGACTGGAACCGGCCACGCTGGCCGCCGGGCTGCCGCACGCCGGGTCGTGCGCGGTGCTCGCCGCCGACACCGCCGAGCTCGACCCGGACGCGGTGCGGCAGGTTCTCGCCGCCGCGGCTGCCGCCGGCGCGGTGGTGGTCGACCTGCCCCGTGCGCGGTGCGCCGAGCGGGCGGCGGCGTTGCTGCTGTGTGATCTGGTGGTCGTGCTGGCGCGCGCCGATGTCGGTGGCCTGGTCGCGGCGCACGCCGTGGTCGCCGAGCTGCCCGAGCTTGCGGTGGGCGTCGTGGTGCGGCGCGGCCGGGTGCAGCCGACGCAGGCCGCCGAGCTGATCGGCGCCCCGTTGCTGGGCGAGCTGGGTCCGCTCGGCGCGGCGCAGCCGCTGGATCCGCGTCGCCTGCCGCGCTCGCTCGTGCGGGTCGCGTCCGGCGTACTCGGCGGGCTGCGGCGGCCCGGCGCGGGGATGGGGGCGGCTTCGTGACCGAGCTGGTCGATCGGGTGCGCCGGCGGTTGGTCAGCGAGCCGGGAGATCTGGACGGCGCGCTGCGCGCCGAGACCGCCGGCATCGTCGACGACACGGTGTTCGCCCGGCTGCGCCGCGAGGTCGCGGCCGAACTGCACGGCGCCGGGCCGTTGGAACCGCTGCTCGCCGAGCCGGGGGTCACCGACGTGCTCGTCAACGCGCCCGACTCGGTATGGGTCGACCGGGGCGGCGGGCTGCGCCGGGCGGCCGTCCGGTTCGCCGACGACGCGGCGGTGCGCGGCCTGGCCCAACGCCTCGCTGCCGGTGCCGGTCGGCGGCTCGACGACGCCGCGCCCTACGTCGACGCGGTGCTGCCCGACGGCACCCGGATGCACGCGGTGCTGCCGCCGCTCGTGGCCAGCACCACGCTGTCGCTGCGGGTGCTTGCCCGGCGGCGCCTCGACCTCGACTCGCTCGTGGCCGCGGGCGCCATGCCGGCCGAGGTGGCGCAGCTGCTGCGTGGCGTCGTCGCCGCGCGGCGCGCCTTCGTGATCACGGGCGGCACGGGCACGGGCAAGACGACCTTGCTGGGCGCGCTGCTCGGCCAGGTCAGCGCCACGGAGCGGATGCTGCTGATCGAGGACGCGTCGGAGCTCGCGGTGGCGCACCCGCACGTCGTCCGCCTGGTCACCCGCACCGCCAACGTCGAAGGTGCCGGCGCGGTGGGCCTGCGCGAGCTGGTCCGGCAGGCCCTGCGGATGCGGCCCGACCGCCTGGTCGTCGGCGAGTTCCGCGGCGCCGAGATGGTCGAGCTGCTGGTGGCGCTCAACACCGGCCACGAGGGCAGCGCGGCGACCCTGCACGCGAACTCCGCCGCCGACGTGCCGGCGCGGTTCGCCGCGCTCGGCGCGCTGGCCGGGTTGCCGTCGCCGGCGGTCACCAGCCTGGTGGCGAGCGCCGTCGACCTGATCGTGCACCTGCGCCGGCTGCGGGAGGGCCGGCGCACCGTCGAAGAGATCGGGGTGCTGGGCCGCCAGAAGGACGAGCTGGTGGTCGGCTCGGCGTGGACGGCGACCGGCGGCGAGGGCCCGGCGGCCGATAGGTTGCGCGCACTCGTTGCCGACGGGCGGCACCGGTGAGCCCGACGCCCGCGGTGTGGGCGGTCGCCCTGGCCGCCGTCCTTTGCGCGGCGGCCGTGCTGCCCGCCCGCCGTCTCGGCCGGGTGCCGGAACTCACCGCTGCCGGCCGGCTGGGGCTCCCACCCGGGTCGGAGGAGTCTGCGTCGAACGGGTCCGCGCCGCGTGCCGCCCGGCGCGGCGGCGGAGCCCGCCCGGCCCGGCTCATTGCCGGCCTCGCCGCGGGTGGCGTCGTGCTGGGCGTGCTGCTCGTGCGGGGCGTGGCGTTGGCCGTGGCTGCCGCGGCGGTCTGCGGCGCGGCGTGGGTCCTCGTGCGCGACGTGCGGCGGGCCCGCGCCGCGACGGCCGACCGGCGCGAGCTGTCGAGTGCCCTGCACGTCCTCGTCGGCGAACTGGAGGCCGGGGCGCAAGCCGCCGACGCGCTGCGTGCCGCCGCCACGGTCGCCTCCGCAGAGTCGGGGCCGGCGCGCTGGTTCGCGACCGCTGCTGAGGTCGCCGCGGTGGGCGGGGACGCGGGGGCGGTGCTCGTGGCTGCCGGGCAGCCGGGCCTGCGCGGGGTCGGCCTCGCCTGGCAACTTGGCGCCCCGACCGGGACGGCGTTGTCCGGGGTGCTGGCCCGGGTGGTCGCCGATCTTGCCGCGGCCGACGAGCAGCGCCGCGCGACCGCGATCGCCCTGGCCGGCCCGCGCTCGTCGGCGTCGGTGCTCGCGCTCTTGCCGGTGCTGGGCGTGCTGCTCGGCATGGCGATGGGCGCCTCGCCGCTGCGGTTCCTCACCGGTGCGCCGGCCGGCCAGGCGTTGTGCTGTGCCGGTGTGTTGCTCGATGTCGGCGGGGTGCTCTGGCTGCGCGCGATCCTGCGCCGGGCGGTGCGGGAATGAGAGGTGCTGCACCGCCCGGCGCGGCAGCGGCGTCCCGCCGTGCATCCGTGCTGCGCCGAGCGGCCGTGGCCACGCTCGGCCTGGCCTGCCTGCTGGTCGGCGGGGTGCCGGCCGGGCTCGTCGCAGCCGGGGTGCTGTGCCCGGTGACCGCCGTCGCCCTGGCGCGGTTGCCGCACCGGGATCGCGCCCGAGGTGCAGCGCTCGACCGCTCGCTCGCGCTGGCCCTCGACCTGTGCGCAGCCGCGCTGCGCGCCGGCCGGCCGCTGCCCGACGCGTTGCTCGCCGCGGCGCCGGCTGCCGAGCAGCCGACCGGCACGCAGCTCCGCCGGGTCGCCGGGCTACTGCGGCTCGGCGCGGACCCACAGCGGGCCTGGGCAGCCGTAGCCGCCGAGCCAGACACGGTCCTGGCGCCGCTGGCCGCCGCAGCGGTGCGCAGCGCGTCGAGCGGAATCCGCGCCGCGGCCGCGTTCGAACGCCTGGCCGAGCAGATCAGGGCGGAGTCGTCGGCCGCAGCGACCACGCGGGCCTACCGCGCCGGCGTGCTCGCGCTGGCCCCGCTCGGCGCGTGCTTCCTGCCGTCGTTCGTCTGCCTGGGCATCGTGCCGGTCATCGTCGGCATCGCCCACTCGGCGCTCGGGGTGCTGCGGTGACAGCGGTGCGGGTCAGGCAACCTTCCACTGCTCGATGTCCGGCCACTTGACCGCGAGCCCGATGCCCGCCCGCGACCGGTCCGGGCGCAGCAGGCCGCCCGGCTCGGGTTCCAGGCAGCCGTCGAACACCAGGTGCTCGATCCGGTCGTGGTCGTGGAAGTACTCCAGGTGCCGCAGGTGCCAGGCGCCGGTGCACGCGTGCGCGCTGATCTGCGGCGCGCAGTGCGCCGAGAGATCCATGCTGCGCGCGTCGCACAGGGCGCTGGCCCGCAGGAAACCGGAGATCCCGCCGCAGCGGGTCACGTCGACCTGCAGGCAGTCGACCGCCTCCGCGTCGAGCATGTTCTGGAAGTACGGCAGCTTCCAGCCGTACTCGCCGGCGGCGACGTCCATGCCTCCGGGAGCCCGGTCGCGCACCAGGTGCAGGCCGGCGAGGTCGTCCGAACTCACCGGCTCCTCGAACCACCGCACGTCGTACTCGGCGTAGATCTCGGCCCACCGCAAGGCCTCGGCGCGTGTGAACGCGCCGTTGGCGTCGACGAACAGCTCGACGTCGTCGCCGATCGCCTTGCGGGCCACCTCGAGGCGGTGCCGGTCGCGATCCGGGTCGGCGGCGGTCTTCATCTTCACCCGCGGGATGCCCTGCTCGGCCCAGCCGGCGAGCTGGCCGCTGAGTTCCTCGTCGGTGTAGGTGCAGAACCCGCCGCTGCCGTAGATCGGCGTTGCGTCGTGCACCGCGTCGAAGGCGTCCACGAGAGCGACGTCGAGCAGCTTGGCCTTCAGCTCCCAGAGCGCGTTGTCCACGGCGGAGATCGCCATGGCCACCAAGCCGCTCTGCCCGAAGTTGCGGACGGCTCGCCACTGCGCCGACCAGGCAGCCCCCACCCGCAGGGCGTCCATGCCGCCGACCACGCCGGCGAGCTTGCCGCGGATGACCTCGACCGCCGCCGGGTGGGTGTACGTGTAGCCGATGCCGGTCTTGCCGCCGGCGCGCGCCTGCACGAGGACGAGCGTGGTCTGGTCCCACTCGAGAGTGCCGTCGGATTCCGGCTTGTCGGTCGGGATCGTGTAGGCACTGACCTCGACCGACTCGATGACCGGCACGTCGTTCTTGGGCTGCGGAGCCTGGTCGGTCCGCGTCGCCACCGTGTCGCTCACTTGTCCGCGCCGGGAAGGTGCTCCTTGACCTCGGCCAGCTTGCCCTTGAAGCCCTTCTTCGCGATGCCGACCGCATCCTCGTCGCCCTGCGCCAGGCCCTTGACCGTCTTCTTCATCTGCGAGGGCCGCACGTGGGGCGGCAGCGGCGGGATCTGCGGGTCGGTGATGAACTCGAGCATCACCGGGCCGTCGGCGGCCAACGCCTTGTCCCACGCCGGGCCGACGTCCTTCGGCTTGGTGACCTTGATGCCCTCGAAGCCGAGCAGCTTCGCGAACTCGGCGGCGGGCACGTACGGCACCGTCTGCGTCTCGGGGTTCTTGGGGTCGGCGGCCAGCACACGCTGCTCGTAGGAGACCTGGTTGAGGTCCTCGTTCACGAGCACGGTGAAGATCAGCGTCGGGTTCTTGTCGCACAGCTCGTGCAGGTAATGCTTGACGGTGAGCAGCTCGTTCATGCCGAGCATCTGGAACGCGCCGTCGCCGGTGAAGGCGATGACCGGCCGCTCGGGGTAGGCGAACTTCGCACCGATCGCGTACGGCACCCCGGGCAGCATGGTGGCGAGCGTGCCGGACAGCGAACCGCGCATGTCGTCACGCATCTTGATGTGCCGTGCCCACCAGTTCGTGGCCGAGCCGGAGTCGGAGGTCATGACGGTGTCGGACGGCAACCGCTTGTCCAGCTCGTGGAAGACCAGTTGCGGGTTGATCGGGTCGCCCTTCTGGTGGGCGCGGTCGTCGAGTACGCGCCACCAGGCACGTACCTCCTTCTCGATGTACTCGAGCCAGGAGCGGTCCTGCTTGCGCTCGAGCATCGGGATCAGCGCCTGCAGGGTGTCCTTCGAGTCGCCGACCAGCGACACGTCGTTCGGGTAGCGGACGCCGATCATCGACCCGTCGATGTCGATCTCGACGCACTTCGCGCTGCCCTCCTGGGGCAGCCACTCGGCATAAGGGAAGCTCGTGCCGATCATGAACAGTGTGTCGCAGTCCATCATCATTTTGTGACTCGGCTCGGTGCCGAGCAGGCCGATGGCGCCGGTGACGTTGGGCAGGTCGTCGGGGACGGCGTCCTTGCCCAGCAGGGCCTTGGCGATCCCGGCGCCGAGGATGTCCGCGGCCTCCAGCACCTCCTTCTTCGCCTTGCGTGCGCCCTGGCCGATGAGGAACGCGACCTTCTCGCCGGAGTTGAGGATGTCGGCCGCCTGGCGCAGCAGTTCCTTGTCCGGAACCATGTGCGGCTGGTTCCACGTCGGGCTGGAGAAGACCGAGCCGTGCATGTACGGCGGGTCGGAGTAGTCGGCCTCGGCCACGTCGTCGGGGACGATGACGATCGACGGCCGCCGCTCGGTGAGCGCGGACTTGATGGCCCGGTCGAGGACGTGCCGGGCGGAGGCGGGCTTCATCACGGTGGAGACGAAGCCACCGATGTCCTTGAAGTAGGACTGCAGGTCGATCTCCTGCTGGTAGTGCGCTCCGACCGACTGCCGCTTCTGCTGTCCGACGATCGCGATCACCGGCTGGTGGTCGAGCTTCGCGTCGTAGAGGCCGTTGGCGAGGTGGATGGCGCCGGGGCCGGAGGTCGCGATGCAGGCGCCGATCTGGCCGGTGAACTTGGCGTGCGAGCACGCCATGAACGCGGCCATCTCCTCGTGCCGGGTCTGGGTGAACTTCGGCCCGTTCTCCACCTTCTCGAAGGCGCCGAGAAAGGCGTTGATGCCGTCTCCCGGATATCCGTACACGCGGTCGATGCCCCACTCCTCGAGTCGGTTCAGCATGTACTGCGCTACGTCCGGCATGGCCGTGTCCTTCCAGTGGGTCGGTGTTCTTCCGAGCAGGCAGCGAGTGCCCTCTACTAAGGCCGCTACCCGGACCCGCGGCCGGACATAACGGGCGCGAAGGAATCGGGTCGCAATTTTTGCCGCCTGCAGTTAGTTGGGCAGGTCCGCGGGAAGAAACCGAGCATGGGCACCTCCATCGCGCTGTCGAAGACGAGAACCATTCCCGCCAAGAGCGACCCGCGGATCCCGGGCGGCATGTACGGCTCGCGCACTGTCGATGTCGCGGGCCTGCGCCGCGAGCTGGAGAAAACGATCAAGGGCGAAGTGCGCTTCGAGACCGGCGATCTGGCCATGTGGGCCAACGACGCGTCGAACTACCACCAGGTGCCCCTGGGCGTCGTGCTCCCCAAGAACCTCGACGACGTCGTCGCGACGCACCGCATCTGCGCCAAGTACCAGGCGCCGATCGTGAACCGGGGCGGCGGCACCAGCCTGTCCGGCGAGACGGTCAACTACGGCGTGGTTATCGACAACTCCAAGTACCTGCTCGACGTCGGGGAGGTGGACGTCGACAGGGCGCTGGTCACCTGCGAGACCGGCGTCATCAACGAGGACCTCAACCGGCACACCGGCAAGACGGGGCTGATCTTCGGCCCGGACCCGTCGTCGCACTCCCGGTGCACCATCGGCGGCAACGTCGGCAACAACTCCTGTGGCGTGCACTCGGTCCAGTCGCAGCTCTACGGCGCCGGCCCGCGTACCTCCGACAACGTCGAGGCGATGGAGATCGTCACCTACGACGGCGAGCGGTTCTGGGTCGGCGTCAACGAAGAGGACAAGCTCGACGAGATCATCGCAGCCGGCGGCCGCAAGGGCGAGATCTACCGGCAGCTGCGCGAGCTCCGCGACAAGTACCTGGCCGAGATCCGTACCGGCTTCCCCTCGGTCGCCGAGCTGCCGCGCCGGGTGTCCGGCTACAACCTCGACGAGCTGCTGCCCGAGAAGGGCTTCAACGTCGCCCGCGCGCTCGTCGGCACCGAAGGCACCTGCGCCACCGTCCTGCAGGTCACGCTCAAGCTCTGCCCGGGGCTGTTCCAGCGCACCTTGGTCACGGTCGCGTTCGACGACGCGGCGGCGGCCGGTGACGAATGCCAGGAGATCATCGACAACTTCAAGCCGATCGGTCTCGAGGGCGTCGACCGGCAGCTTGTCGACGACCAGCAGCACCTCGGCATGAACGCCGAAGACATCGAGGAGCTGCCGCATCACGAGGACGCCGGTTGCTGGTTACTCGTCCAGTTCGGCGCCGACACTGCCGAGGAGTCGCAGCGGCAGGCGGAGGAGTTCGTCGCGTGGCTGCACGAGAAGAAGAACTTCGCCCCTGACCGGGTCGTGGTGATGAAGAGCAAGCAGGAGGGCGGGCAGAGCCAGGACCTGTGGACGATCCGGGAGGCGGGGCTCGGCTCCACCGCGTTTCCCGAGAGCCACGACCACTGGCCGGGCTGGGAGGACTCCGCTGTCCCGCCGTCCAAGCTCGGTCCCTACATCCGCGACCTGCACCGGCTGTACGAGAAGCACGGCCTGATCGGCGCCATGTACGGCCACTTCGGACAGGGCTGCATCCACTCGCGCATCAGCTTCGAGCTACGCGACGCCGACGGCATCGCCAACTACCGCAAGTTCATGGAGGAAGCCGCGGACCTGGTCACCTCGTACGGCGGCACGCTGTCCGGCGAGCACGGCGACGGTCAGCAGCGGGCGGAGCTGCTCGGCAAGCAGTACGGCGAGACACTGCTCGATGCGATGCGCGAGTTCAAGCGCATCTGGGATCCCACCTGGTCGATGAACCCGGGCAAGGTCGTCGATCCGTTCAAGCTCGACGAGGACCTCAAGCTCGGCACCGACTACAACCCCTGGCGCCCGGACGTCAAGTTCTCCTACGACGAGGACGGCGGCGACTTCGCCCACGCCACGCTGCGCTGCGTCGGGGTCGGCAAGTGCCGCGTGCCGCACGCCGAGAACACGATGTGCCCGAGCTACCAGGTCACCCGTGAGGAGAAGCACTCGACCCGCGGGCGCGCCCGGATGCTGTTCGAGATGCTGCGCGGCGAGGTCATCGACGACGGGTGGGAGTCGCAGGAGGTCTACGAGGCCCTCGATCTGTGCCTGGCCTGCAAGGGCTGCACGAACGACTGCCCGGTCAACGTCGACATGCCGACCTACAAGTCGGAGTTCCTCTACCACCACTACAAGTCCGGCAAGCGCCGGCGGCCGCGCTACGCGTACGCGTTCGGGTTCATCGACCGGTGGGCGGCGCTGGCCTCGCTCATTCCCGAGGTCGCCAACTTCGCGACGCACACGCCGGGCCTGGCCCGGTTGGCGAAGGCGGTGGCGGGCATCGACAAGAAGCGGCCGTTGCCGCGCTTCGCGCCGATGACGCTGCAGCGGTGGTTCCGGGAGCGGGGCGGGACGACCAACCCGATGGGCCGGCCGGTCGTGCTGTTCCCGGACACCTTCAACAACCACCTGCACACCGATGTCGGCGTCGCCTGCGTCGAGGCCCTGGAGGACGCCGGCTGGCAGGTGATCATGCCCGAGAAGCACATCTGCTGCGGGCGCCCGCTCTACGACTACGGCTTTCTCGACCAGGCGCAGAGCTACCTGCACAACGTTCTCGACCAGCTGCGCGAGTACGCGCGCGAGGGCACGCCGGTGGTCGGCATGGAGCCGTCGTGCCTGGCCGTGTTCAAGGACGAGCTGGTGAAGATCCTGCCGCACGACGACGACGCCCGCCGGCTCGCCGAGAACTCCTATCACTTCGGCGAGTTCTTCTCGACGTTCGACATCGAGCCGCCGCGGCTGGAGGGCAAGGCGATGCTGTGGGGCCACTGCCACCACCGCGCCACCGGCGGCGTCGACACCGAGCAGCAGGTGCTGCAGAAGATGGGCGTGGAGACCGAGTCCGTCAGCGGCGGTTGCTGCGGACTGGCCGGCTCGTGGGGCTTCGAGAAGGGCAAGTACCAGATCTCGCTCGACTGCGGCGAGCAGGCCTACCTGCCCGCCGTCCGCGCTGCCGACGACGACACGGTGGTCGTCGCCAACGGTTTCTCCTGCCAGACGCAACTCGAGCACGCGCCCAAGACCGACCGCGAGGCGCTGCACCTCGGGCAGGTGATGGCGCTCGCACGCGCCGGCAAGCGCACCGGCAGCGGTGCGGCCCGTGAGGTACCCGGCAAGCCGAAGCCGCCACTGTGGCGGCGGGCCGCCCGCGTTGGGGCGGTTGCCGCGGCGGCCGGGGCGGTCGGCGTTACGCCGTCGTTAGTCGGTCGCCGCAGGCGGGAAGGCCGCTGAGCATGGGAGAAGGCAGACACCGGAGGACGGCTGCGCCCCCGGTGATTGCCGCCGACCCCGAACAGGCGGCCCGCAGCGACCCGCCGGCCACCGTGGCGCCGGTCGAGATGCCTGTGGAGATGAACGGGCACCGAGCCGACGTTGTCCCCGCGCCGGCCGTCACCACGTACGAGCCGGTGCCCTTCGAGGAGCCGGCGAGCCTGCCGGAGCTCGTCCAGTCGCTCAGGCTGCTCGTCGCGCGGCTGGTGCGCGACCAACTCGCCCTGGCCAAGATCGGCCTGCGGCAGCGCATCAAACGCCTCGTCCTCGGGGTGGCCGCGCTCGGCGTCAGCGGTGTGCTGGCCGTGTTCGGCTTCGGTTGCCTGGTCGCCGCGGCCGTCCAGGGGCTCAACATGGTGGTGCAGGACTGGTGGGCGTGCCTGATCGTTTCGGGGGCGCTGGGATTCACCGCGCTGCTGATCGTGCTGCCCGGCTGGCAGGGCGTGAAGGGCCGTCATCCCGTCCGCGTGAACACGCTGGAGAGCGTCAAGCAGGACGTCGCGACGCTGCGCAAGGCCCTGCGCCGCTGACCTTCAGCGGTGCTTGGCGCAAGCGCCGCTGACCTTCAGCGGTGCTTGACCATCGGCCGACGGGGCTTGGCCGACGGCACGTTCGGATCCGCAGGCAGCCCCGGATCGCCGGAGTGCGCGACCTCGGCCGGCTCGGTGACCTCGGCCCAGCCGCCGCCCTCGACCGGGACGATGACGCCCGGGCTGTCGCCGGTGCGCTCCCGACGCCGTTCCCGCTGCTGCAGGCGCAGGCAGATCGACCGGGTGATGAAGAACATGGCGATCGGAAGCAGCGGCGCGGCGAGCCGGCCCGTCCACACGACACCTTCCAGGCGCAGGTGGAAGTACTGGGTGACTGCGTCGTCGCCGCCCCAGATCGAGAGCACGACGAAGAAGGTCAGCGCCGCCACGCCCAGGCCGGTGCGCACCGGGTGATCGCGAGGGCGGTCGAGCAGGTTGTGCCGGCGCTTGTCGCCGGTGAATCTTCGTTCCAGGGACGGGTAGGCGAAGGCGATGACGAACATGGCGACGGGCAGGAACACGCTCGGCCAGAACATCGACGGAATGTCGTGGTGGAAGATCTCGAGCTGCGCCTGTGGCCAGATGCGCAATGCGCCCTCGACGAAGAACATGTACCAGTCGGGCTGCGACAGCGACGACACCTGTGACGGCTCGTAGGGCCCGTAGAAGTAGATCGGGTTGATCTGCGCCAGCCCGCCCAGCGCGGCAAGCCCTCCGCCGATCAGTGCGAGCAGGCCGAGGGACTTGATGCCGTACTGCGGGTAGAGCCGGCTGCCGGACACCGTCTTCTCGCTGCGCCCGGCGGCTGGGAACTCGGTGTGCTTCTGGCGCACCACCAGCGTGAGGTGCAGCCCGATCAGCGCGATCAGGATTCCGGGGATCAGCAGGACGTGCGCGATGTAGATGCGCTGGAAGAACTCGTGTCCCGGGTACTGGCCACCCCACACCAGGAACTGCAGCCAGGTGCCGATGACCGGTATGGAAAGCACGATCGACGCCGCGATGCGCACCCCGGTGCCGGAGAGCAGATCGTCGGGCAGCGAGTAACCGCAGAAGCCTTCGACGATGGCTAGCGCGAGCATCGTCACGCCGATCATCCAGTTGACGTCCCGGGGTTTCCGGAAGGCGCCGGTGAAGAAGATCCGCGCCATGTGGACCACGATCGAGGCCACGAACAGCAACGCGGCCCAGTGGTGGATCTGGCGGATCAGCAAGCCGCCGCGCACGTCGAAGCTGATCTGCAGTACGGAGCGGTATGCGTCCGACATCTGCACGCCGTCGAGCAACGCGTACCGGCCGTGGTAGTACACGTCGGTGTCCGACGGCGTGTACCAGAACGTCAGGAAGGTGCCGGTCAGCAGCAGGATGATGAACGAGTAGAGCGCGATCTCGCCGAGCATGAACGACCAGTGGTCGGGAAAGACCTTGTTCAGCTTCTCGCGCAGTGGGCTTGCGACGCGCAGACGGACGTCGGCCTCGCGCTCGCGCTGGATGATCTGGCGCCGCAAGACGCCCTTGGGCCAACTCTGCCTGCGCAGCACCGCTCGCTCCTCGCCGGCGCGGGTCGAGACGGCGCTCGGCACGTCAGAGGCAGTCGAAAACCGCCCTGGTTGGACGGCGACACCAGCCCGCACCTTCCTGCCTACCCAGGGGCGGCAACAACTGCAACAGTTCGCCGCTGCAAGAATTTTCGGTAGAGCCGCTGGGGCGCTGGGTACCACCGCTTCGCCAACCAGGCCCGGCCGCCCTTACCCTGCCGGACAGCTTCGCGCGTTGCGGATCCTTCCTCGTGGACCCACGAAAAATCTTCGGCGAGACGTTCGGCACCGAGTGGATCATCGCTGCCTGCGTGTTCGGCCTGATCGTGCTCACCGTGCTGTATGCGATGGTGCGCAGCCACTTCCGGAAGAGGTCCGGCAAGCCGGCGTCGCAGCGGTCGAAGAACACCCCGCTCGAGCTGACCTACGCGGCGGTCGTCGCCGGCATAGTCGGCTTCGTCGTCTTCACGTCGTTCCGCGCCACGGCGGAAGAGGCCAAGCGGAGCCCGCACCCGGCGGCGACGGTGAACATCAAGGGCTTCCAGTGGTGCTGGCAGTTCAGCTACCCGGGCCACGACCGTTCGGAGACCGGCTCGTGCATCGGCCGCGCCAACCGGCCGACGATGGTGGTGCCCGCCGGCGTTCCGGTGAAACTGAACATCACCGGAGCCGACGTCATCCATTCGTGGTTCGTCCCTGAGCTGCGGTACAAGCTCGACGCGTTCCCGAACCACGTGAACTCGACGACGATCGTCTTCAAGCATCGCGGCCGTTTCCTCGGCCACTGCGCGGAATTCTGCGGGCCGAACCACTACTCGATGCTGTTCTACGTCAAGGTCGTGCCGCTGAAGCAGTACCAGCAGTGGCTGGCCGGCAACGCACCGGTGGGAGCCGTCGCGTGACCACGTGGCAGCAGCGCACGCTCGCGCTCGCGCAGCGGCCGGAGCAGGGCGGGTTGACCGGCTGGACGTCGAGCCGCGACCACAAGCGGATCGGCCTGCTGACGATCGGTACCGCTCTCGGGCTGTTCCTGCTGATGGGCGCTCTCGCGCTGACCATGCGCACCCAGCTGGCGCAGCCGAACGAGCACGTCGTCGGCGCCGCCGTCTACGACCAGCTGTTCACGATCCACGGCTCGGGGATGATCTATCTGGTCGTCACCCCGCTGGCCATCGGGCTGGGCGTCTACGTGGTGCCGCTGCAGGTGGGCGCACCGGTCATCGCCGCGCCCCGGCTCACGCTCATCGGCTACTGGATGTACGCGTTCGGCGCAGCCTGCGTGCTGTCCGGCTTCCTCACCGCCGACGGCGCGGCGGCCGACGGCTGGACGGCGTACGCGCCGCTGTCTGACAGCCAGCAGTCACCCGGCGTGGGCTTCGACCTCTGGCTCGTCGGCACGTTCCTCGCCACCGTCGGCATGATGTGCCAGGGCGGAACCGTGCTCTGGACCGTGCTGCGCCTGCGCGCACCGCAGATGAGCATGATGCGCGTGCCGGTCTTCTCCTGGTCCGAGGTCGCGACGTGCCTGATGGTCATCATGGCCTTCCCGTCCCTGCTGACCGCGCTGGGCATGCTGGCGATCGGGCGCATCCACCCCCAGGTCTTCGACAGCAACGTCTGGAACATCGGCTACCAGGACCTGTTCTGGTTCTACGGTCACCCCGTCGTCTACGTCATGTTCTTCCCCTTCGTAGGGGCCGTCGCCGAAGTGCTCGCGACCTTCGCCCGTCGCAAGTACTTCGGTTACACGGCAACCGTGCTGGCGCTGCTCGCCTTCGCGGGGCTGTCGATGAGCGTGTGGGGCCATCACATGTTCACCACCGGGCAGAACGCTGACGACTACTACTCGTTGACGTCGACACTGCTCGCCATACCCGCCGGGTTGGAGTACTTCGGCTTCCTCGGCACCATCGTCGGCGGCCGGCTCAGCTACCGCACTCCGATGCTGTTCGCGCTCGCCTTCATCCCCCAGTTCCTCGTCGGGGGACTCACCGGAATCATGGTCAGCACGCCGGCGATCGACGCGCAATTCCAGGACACCTACTTCGTCGTCGCGCACTTCCACTACACGTTGTTCGCCGGCAGCGTGTTCGGGCTGTTCGCCGGGCTCTACTACTGGTTCCCGAAGATGACCGGCTACATGTTCGACGAACGGCTCGGGCGGCTGCACTTCGTGCTCATGGTCATCGGCACCAACGTCACGTTCCTGCCGATGTTCGGGCTCGGCTTCATGGGTATGCCACGGCGGATCTCCAGCTACTCGGAACCGGGCTGGGGAACCCTCAACCTCGTTTCCAGCATCGGCGCGTTCACCATCGGGCTCAGCATGCTCGTCCTGATCTACAACGTGATCCGCACGTTCATGAACAAGATCCCCGCAGGCGACGACCCCTGGGGCGGCACCACGGTCGAGTGGGCGACGTCCTCGCCGCCGCCGCGGTTCAACTTCGACGCCGCCCATCCCTTGCCCCCGATCACCGGCTTTGCTCCGCTGCTCGACCTCCGGGAGCGCGAACAGGAGCAGCAGCGCGAGCTGGCCGGATCCGGCAGCACGTCATGACCATGAGGCCGTGGGCAGTCGTATTCGGCTGGGGCGCGTTCAACGTGGCCCTGTGGTCGGTCATGTTCGCGTTCCACGCCAGGCTGTGGGCCGAGCTGCTCTATGTCGCCTCGGCGCTGCCGCTGACCTTGTTCGGGATCGGCGTATGGGTCTCCGACCACACCAGCCACAGTGGGGTACGCACGCTCGGCGGCAACGCCGGCACCGCGGTGCCCTTCGCGTTCGGTTCCGCCCTCATCGGCGTCGGTGCCATCTACGCCCGCTGGCTCTGGCTGCTTGGCATCGGGATCGTGCTCGTCTCGGCCGTCCAGATGCTGCGCAGCCGCCCGGAGAAACTGCACGCCCCGCCCGAGGAACTCGCCCGCTTGCCGGTGCGCACCCTGGAGTCCCCACCCGACGACACGACCGAGGCGATCAAGGCCAAGGAGGAGGCCGAGCAGCAACGCCAGCAGGCAAACGGGCATGTGAAACGAACTCGGACCCCGACCTCGCGCACCGCCATGGCCGCGACGGCGGCCACGGTCGTCGGCGCGGGCGCCGCGGTACGCCGGGCGCTGCGCAACCGGGGGAGCGACTGATGCACGAGGCTGTGCACATGGTGCTGATGGGGGCGATCACGGCGGTGCTCGCACCGGCGATCGTGCTCGCCACCCGCAGCAGGTTCGACTGGTACTGGCTGAGCTTCCCGGCAGCGGTGGTGCTGCCGGTCTTCGCGGTGGCGCACACCGCGCTGATGCTGGTCATGGACCCGCTGGAGCAGCGGCTGGTGCCGAACCTGCTCGTGCACGGCGCCCTGCTGGTGGGCTCGATCGCGTTCTGGCTGCCGGTGTTCGGCCGTCATCACCGCCTGAGCGACGGCGAGCGCTGCGTCTATCTGTTCATCGGCTGCCCGGCACTGGACATCGCCGGCGCGTTCCTGGTGGCGCAGGGCAACAGCGTCGGGGGCCTGGCCATGATCGTAGGTATGTTGCCGATCGGGTTCGCCGCGCTCTGGCTGAGCTGGCAATGGATCCGGGACGACGAGCGTGCCGTGCAGGCGAGGGAGGTGGCTGGGCTGTGACGCGCTACTGGCGGGTAGGCACCGAGTTGGTCGTGTGGGCCGGGCTCTGCTTCGGCATCTGGTTGCTCACGCTGTCCTCGGTGACCTCGGAGGACATCCTGCTCGCGGCTCTCGCCGCGGCACTCGCTGCCGTGTGCGCGGTCGCCGGGCGCAAGGTCGCGGGCGGGCGCTGGCGTGGCCGGTTGGCCTGGACCCGCTGGTACTTAGGCCTGCCGGTCGCGATCCTGCTCGACACCGTGAAGGTGCTGGCGCTCGTCTACTCGGCGCGCCGGCACTACGGACGGATGCAGACGCTGGATTTGCCCGAGGGGGAGGACCACGACCTCGCTGCCGGACGGTGCGCGATCGGCGCGCTCGGGATGTCCGCCTCACCCGCCACCTACGTGGTCGACGCCGATCCGGACGAGCACAAGATGATCGTGCACACCGTGGGCAGTCCGGCGCCCGAGTGGGCGAAGACCGACCCGAGCGAGGAATGACGACGTCGAGGGCGACACGGGCGGTGCGGCGCCCGGTCGAGGGCGGGCGCGGGTAGGAAGAGCACATGTCGATGTGGCTCGTCGCCTCGCTGGCGCTGTTGATCGGTGCATTCGCTCCCGCCGTCTACGTAGGGGCCCGGGGCGGTCCGGTCGACCGGCTGGCGGGACTGCAGCAGCTCGGCGGCGTGGCCGTGCTCGTCCTCATGCTGTTCGCGCAGGCCGTCGACCGCTCCGACTACCTCATCGTCCCCCTGGTGCTCGTGCTCGTCTCGTTCGCCGGCGCCCTCGTGTTCACCCGGCTGCTCATCCCGCGCAAATGACCGCCCGGCACGTGGTGGAGATCGTGCTGCTCGCCGGCGGCTGTGCGGTCACCGTGCTTGCGTCGCTGGCCATGCTGTGGACGACGCAACTCCGGCAGCGGCTGCACCTGCTAGCGCCGGTGACCTCGCTCGGGTCGCCGCTGATCGCGGCCTCGCTCGCGGTGGCCAACGGCTGGAGTCTCACCACCGGTCAGATCCTGCTGATCGCGGTTCTGCTGGCGGCGAGCGGGCCGGCGATCGGCATGGCCACCGCGCGAGCCGGCAGGCAGCGCGAGCAGGGCGGCGAGCAGGAGGCCCCGGAGTGAGCGCCGTCGTGGCCGTGTGCCTGGTGCTCACCGCGCTCGCCGGCTCGGCGGTGGTGGTGACGGGCGAACCGGAGCGGCAGGCCGTGACGTTGTCGGTCTTCGGGATCGTGCTGACGGTGCTGTTCGTCGTGCTGCAGGCGCCGGATGTCGCCCTCTCGCAACTCGGCGTCGGAGCCGCGATCGTGCCGCTCATGGTGATGCTGACGGTGCGCAAGCTGCGGCGGCGGAAATGAACCGCCGGACCCGCGCGCTCGTCTTCGCCGTGGCCGGGGCGGTGCTCGCCGCGTTCTTCGTCGCAGCCGCACTCGACATGACGCCCTTCGGCAGCGGCTTCCACCCGTACCGGGATCTCGCCATCCCCGCAGCGGTCAAACACGCAACGGCGAACGTCGTGGCGTCGGTGAACTTCGACCAGCGCGGCATCGACACCCTCGTCGAGGAGACGATCCTGCTCGGATCGGTGCTCGCCGCCGCCACACTGCTGCGCCCGGTCCGCGGAGAGGAGGAACGACGCATCCCCGACGTCGGGCGCATCCTGTCGTCCACCCGGCTGCTGGGCTACGTCCTGCTGCCGGTGACCATCGTCATCGGCATCGACCTGGTCGTGCACGGCCACCTGACCCCGGGCGGCGGGTTCCAGGGCGGGGTCGTCATCGGCACCGGCATCCATCTGCTCTACGTCTCCGGCAGCTTCCAGGCCGTCGAACGGATCCGGCCGCTGACGCCCTACCGGATCGCCGAGGCGGTCGGCGCCGCGGGCTTCGTCTGCCTCGGCCTGGCGACCGCCGTCGCGGGCGCCGGCTTCCTGGCGAACTCCATCGCCCACGGCACCTTCGCGCAGCTCTTCTCGGCCGGGACGGTGCCCATCCTCAACGGGCTCGTCGGCGTCGAGGTGGGCGCCGGCGTCGTCGTGCTGCTGGCCAGCTTCCTGGACCAGGAGATCCTCGTCCGCACTGGTAGCCCCGAGTGAGCGACACCCCACGAAATCGCTCCGCTGGCGCTCCACGATTCCGCGGGGGCCCCGAGTGAGCGACACCCCACGAAATCGCTCCGCTAGCGCTCCACGATTCCGCGGGGGCCCCGAGTGAGCGTGCTTGCGTATCTCGTCGGCGGGTGGCTGCTGCTGTTCGGTGGCTGGGGAATCGTGCGCAGCCGCAATCTCGTCCACAGCGTCGTCTGCCTCTCGGTGTCGCAGGCCGGCACCTACGTCCTGCTGGTCGGGATCGGCTACCAGAAAGGCGCGACCGCGCCGGTGTTCGGCGCGGTGGCCCCGCCGCGGCACTACGGCCCGGTCGTCGATCCGGTGGTGCAGGCGATGACGCTGACCGACATCGTCGTCGCGGCCACGGTGACGGCGCTACTGCTCGCGCTGACGATCCAGATCGACAAGACCCACGGCACGGTGGACCCCGACCGGCTGCGCGAGTTGCGCGGATGAACACCACCACGGGCGCCTCGGTGCTCGCCCCGCTCGTCGTCGTGGTGCCCATCGTCACCGGCGCGCTGCTGCTCGCAATAGGCCGCAGCCTGCCGCGTTGGGCGCTCGACGCGGTGGCCGTCGCGGGCGCGGCGACAGTGCTGGCACTCGACGCCGTGCTGCTCGATGCGGTGAGCGGCGGCCGGGTCGTCACCTGGTCCGGCGGCTGGACACCGCACGCCGGCGCGACCGTCGGCATCGCGCTGGTCGCCGACCGGATCGGTGTGGGGGCGGCGCTGCTCGCCGCGGTGCTGATCACGTGCGCGCTGATCTACAGCTGGCGCTACTACGAGGACGCCGAGGCGCATTTCCACGTCATGCTGCTGCTGTTCCTCGCCGGCATGACGGGCTTCGCGCTGTCGGCAGACCTGTTCGACATGCTGGTGTTCTTCGAGCTCATGGGCGCGCTCGCGTACGCGCTCACCGGCTTCCGCGTCGAGGCGAAGGCCGCCGTCCAGGGCGGGCTCAACTTCGCGATCGTCAACTCCTTCGGCGCCTTCATGACCCTGACCGGTATCGGCATGCTCTACAGCCGAACCGGACAGCTCGGCCTGGCCCAGCTCTCGGAGGCGCTGGCTGGGCACCGCGCCGACGCGCTCGTCGTCGCCGCCTTCGTGCTGGTGTGCACCGGCTGGCTGGTCAAGGCGGCGGCGGCGCCCTTCCATTTCTGGACGGCCGACGCCGAGGCCGTCGCGCCGTCGCCGGTGTGCGCGGTCTTCTCCGGTGTCATGGTCGTGCTCGGCGTGTACGGCGTGGCGCGGGTGTACTGGACGGTGTTCGCCGACGCGCTGCCCGAGGGCCCGGTGCGCCGCGGGCTGCTGGCCGTCGGCATTCTCACCGCCGTGCTCGGCGGTGTCATGGCCGTCGCGCAGCGGAACCTGAAGCGCCTGCTCGCCTACGCGACGATCGCCCACGTCGGGTTGTTCCTCATCGCGGTCGGAGTGCTCAGCTCCGACGGCGTCGCCGGTGCGGCGACCTACGCCGCCGGTCACGCCGGGGTAGAGGGCTCGCTGTTCCTGCTCGCCGGCATCGTGCTCAACCGCTACCGATCCGTGGACGAGCTGGAGCTGCACGGGCGCGGACAGCCGGGCAGCGTGCTCGCCTGGCTGATGGTCCTCGACGGGTTGTGCATGGCCGGGCTGCCGCCCTTCGGCGTCGGCCTGGGCAAGGGGATGTGCGAGGACGCCCTGTCGCACGAGGGCTTCGGTTGGGGCCCGTACCTGTTCGTCGCGGTATCGGCGCTCACCGGCGGCGCGGTGCTGCGCGCGACCGGGCGGATCTTCTTCGGATTCGGCGCCGAACCCACTGAGGAGGAACGGCAAGGCTCGGCGCGCCAGATGAGCGGCGAGGACGACGAGGAGACCGAGGGACGGCTGCACCGCGTGCCCGCCTCCATGCTGATCGCCGTCCTGGTGCTCATGGCCGGCGGGCTGACGATCGGCACCGTCCCGGGATTCGGCAGGGTCATGGAGGCGGCGGCAGAGCGCTTCGTCGACACCCACGGCTACGTCGACCAGGTGCTGCACGGGATCGCGCCGGTGCCCCTGCACCCGGCGGACACCTGGTGGACGCTGGCCGGGGTGCTGCTCGACGTCCTGTCCACCGCCTTCGCGATCGGGGTGGCGGCGGTTGGGTTGCACTTCCGCCGGCTGCCGGGGCGGCTGCGCTCGCCGGTCACGTCGCTCCGTCCGGTGCTCGACGGCCTGCGGACCCTGCACTCGGGGCACGTCGGGGACTACCTGGCCTGGCTCGTGGTCGGCGTCTCCGCGTTGCTGGCGATCGTCGGTCTCCCAGTGCTGGCGTAGGTCCTTGCCGCTCCGAGGTCGGGCGCGATAGCACGGGGCGGCGACGATCGGCGGGGGAGGCGTCCACAGGCTGAGCCGCCGTCCACAGATCTTCCGGAGTTCCGGTGCCGGGTCGGTGGACGGCCGCACGCTGAGCGCATGAGATTCCTTCGCCGCATCGCAGCCGGCCTCCTCTCCCGCACCCGCCCCGACCTCGGCATGTCGACCGCCGAGTACGCCGTCGGCACGGTGGCCGCCGTCGCGTTCGCCGTCGTGCTGTACAAGATCGTTCGCAGTGACGCGGTGTCCAGCGCGCTGAGTTCGATCGTGACTTCCGCGCTGCACGCGCTCTGACACGGAGCTGGTCGTGGACACCGAGCTGGTCGTGGA
>DASSEP010000057.1:0-4900 GCA_035695205.1 Jatrophihabitans sp.
GTTCTTCATCGTCTACAAGGACTCGCAGCTGCCGCCGAGCTACACCGTCTTCGGCAAGGTGAGCAAGGGCTTGAGCGTCGTCGACAAGGTCGCCGCCAAGGGCGTGCAGGGCGGCGGCAGCGACGGCAAGCCGGCGCTGCCAGTCGAGATCAAGAGCGTGACGATCGCGAAGTAGCGGCTCGGTGCTGCGCTGACGGGCTGCGCAGTGCACCTGGCCGGCGCCGCGATCTTCCTGCGCCCCTGCAGCCCACACCGCGCAGCCGCAGGAACATCACCCCAGCACCGCACCAGCCCAGGCCCCGACCCCACCCCGCGCGGCGATGTTCCTGCGCCCCTGCAGCCCACATCGCATAGCTGCAGGAAGATCAGCCCAGAGACGGGTAGTACGGGGCGCCGAGGCGGAGAGGCAGCCGCTCGCGGACGGCAGCGGGTTCAGCCGGCGTGGATGCGCGACACGTCGTAGCACCCTTCGATGCCGCGGATCGCGCGCAGCAGGTGGCCGAGGTGCTTCGCCTCGGCCATCTCGAAGGTGAACCTGCTGGTGGCGACCCGGTCGCGGTTGGTCGTCACGTTGGCCGACAGGATGCTCACCCGCTCCTCGGAGAGCACCTTCGTGATGTCGGACAGCAGGCCGTGCCGATCGAGCGCCTCGACCTGGATCGCCACCACGAACGTCGACTCCGCCGACGGCGCCCACTCGACCTCGACGATGCGCTCGGGCTGCTCGTTGAGCGCCGTGGCGTTCGTGCAGCTCGCCCGGTGCACCGACACGCCGCCGCCGCGGGTGACGAAGCCGATGATGTCGTCGCCGGGGACCGGCGTGCAGCAGCGCGCGAGCTTTACCCACACGTCGCTGACGCCCCTGACGACCACCCCGACGTCGCCCCCGGACGGCCGACGGGTGCCGGTGATCGGCGCCTCGTCGGTGGGGACGACGACCTCGGCGATGTCTTCGACCGAGCCCTCGGAGCCGCCGAACTGAGCGACGAGCTTCTGTACCACCGACTGCGCCGAGACGTGGTTCTCGCCGATCGCCGCGTACAGCGCCGAGACGTCCGAGTAGTGCATGTCGTGCGCCAGCGTCAGCAGCTGGTCGCCGCCGAGCAGCCGCTGGATCGGGAGCGACGCCTTGCGCATCGCCTTCATCAGCGCGTTCTTGCCGGCGTCGATCGCGTCTTCGCGGCGTTCCCGGGCGAACCACTGGCGGATCTTGGTCCGCGCCCGGGGGGATTTGACGAACTCCAGCCAGTCACGTGACGGCCCGGCGTTCTCGGCCTTGGAGGTGAAGACCTCGATCGTGTCGCCGTTGTCGAGCCCGCTCTCGAGCGCGACGAGCTTGCCGTTCACCCGGGCGCCGATGCAGCGGTGCCCGACCTCGGTGTGCACCGCGTAGGCGAAGTCGACCGGCGTCGATCCGGCGGGCAGGCCGATGACGTCGCCCTTCGGAGTGAACACGTACACCTGGTTCGCGCCGAGGTCGTAGCGCAGCGAGTCGAGGAAGTCCTCGGGGTCCTGCGCCTCGCGTTGCCAGTCGAGCAGCTGGCGCAGCCAGCCCATTTCGTCGGACATCCCGCGCGGCTCGGAGACTGCGACGTCCTTGCGTTCCTTGTACTTCCAGTGCGCCGCGATGCCGTACTCGGCGGTGCGGTGCATCGCGTGCGTACGGATCTGCAGCTCGACCGGCTTGCCGCCCGGGCCGATCACCGTCGTGTGCAGCGACTGGTACATGTTGAACTTCGGCATCGCGATGTAGTCCTTGAACCGGCCGGGCACCGGCTGCCAGTTCGCGTGCAACACGCCGAGAGTCGCGTAACAGTCGCGTTCGGAGTCCACCAACACGCGAATGCCGACGAGGTCGTAGATGTCGGTGAACTCGCGTCCCCGCACGATCATCTTCTGATAGATCGAGTAGTAGTGCTTCGGACGTCCGGTGACCTCGGCCTTCAGGCCGCCCTCGCGCAGGTCGACCTTGATCCGCTCGATGACCTCGCTCAGGTAGGTGTCGCGCGAGGGCGCGCGCTCGGCCACCAGCCGGACGATCTCGTCGTAGCGCTTCGGGTACAGGGTGGCGAACGCGAGATCCTCGAGCTCCCACTTGACGGTGTTCATGCCGAGCCGGTGCGCCAGCGGCGCCAGCACCTCGAGCGTCTCACGCGCCTTGCGCTCCTGCTTGTCCGGCGGCAGGAAGCGCAGCGTGCGCATGTTGTGCAGCCGGTCGGCGAGCTTGATGACCAGCACCCGCGGGTCGCGCGCCATGGCGACGATCATCTTGCGGATCGTCTCGGCCTCGGCGGCGTCGCCGTACTTGACCTTGTCCAGCTTGGTGACGCCGTCGACGAGATGCGCGACCTGCTCGTCGAACTCGCGCGTGATGTCGTCGAGCGACATCCCGGTGTCCTCGACGGTGTCGTGCAGCAGCGCGGCGACGAGGGTGGTGGTGTCCATGCCGAGTTCGGCGAGGATCGTCGCCACCGCGAGCGGGTGGGTGATGTACGGATCGCCGCTCTTGCGCAACTGGCCGCGATGGCACTGCTCGGCGACGTCGTAGCCGTGCTGCAGCTTGCGGGCGTCCGCCTTCGGATGCGCGGCGCGGTGGATGGCGAGCAACGGCTCGAGCACCGGCTTGACAGCCGACTGGCGGCTCGTGGTGACCAGCCGCCGGGCGAGCCGGTCGCGCACCCGCCGGCGGTGGGTGGGGCTGGCCGAAGCCGGCTGGCCCTCCTCGGGCTCGGGAGCCGCCGTGGCAGCCGCAGCACCGCCCGCGGCGGCAGCCCGGGGCTTGCCGGCCGCACCCTTCGGGCCGGCGCCGGTGTCGGCCGCGGCCGCTCTACCGTTGTCGGTCCCGGCGCCCCGCGAGGCGGGCGCCCGTTTGGCGGGCGCAGCCGGATCCGGGCGCGCTTCGGTCGGCGCGTCGTTTCGCTGCTCCGGCTCGGCGGACGCAACACGCCTGTCGGTCTGCGGCCGCTGCTGCCGCGTGCCGGTCTCGCTCGTCAGGACCGGCCCCCTTCCCTCGGCGTGATGTCCCTCGAGTCTACGGCCTAGATCCCGTGAACAGGCCCGGACGAAGCCGATGCAAGGCACAACGCGGACGGACGCGGCGGTATGCCGGGCGCCGCGCTCCTACCGGCGGCCGGAGCTCATCCCCCGAGCGATCACAGGCGCAGCAAAGCCTGCAACGGGGCGATGCCCTCGAGCACCTTGCGCCCCGACAGGAAACCGAGCTCGATGATCACGCTCATCGCGCTGACGGTCCCACCGGCGTCGGCGATCAGGCCCGCCGCGGCGCGCAGCGTGCCGCCCGTGGCGAGTACGTCGTCGACCAGCAGCACCCGGGCGCCGTCGAGCACATGGGTCGGCACCTCGATGTCGGCGCTGCCGTACTCGAGCTCGTAGGAGCGACGCAGCGTGGGAGGCGGCAGCTTGCCGGCCTTGCGCACCGGCACGACCCCGCAGCCGAGTTGGCAGGCCAGCGCGCCAGCCACGAGGAAGCCCCGGGCCTCCACGCCGGCGACGACGTCGACGTCGCCCGACTCGCCGGCGGCCTCGGCGAGCGCGCGCACCACCGCAGCGAACGCGCCGCGGTCGGCGAGCAGCGGCGAGATGTCCTTGAACAGGATTCCCGGCTCGGGGAAGTCGGCGACGTCGCGGAGCAGGCCCGAGATGCGTGCGGCCAGCGGGTGATCGGCGTCCTCGACGGCGGTCACCGCGCTACCTCCGCCGGCGACGCTGCTGGGGCCGCGCTCCGGGCCGCGGTGCCGGCGCCGGGGCGCCGCGGTGCGCGACCGCCGCGGCCGCTCCGGCGGTGGCCGGCTCCGGCTCGGCGCCGCGCTCGGCCAGCTTCTTGCGCTCACTCGACCGCTTGGCGACGACCCGCTTGGTGAGCGCCTTGTACCGCGGATCGCGCTCGGTCAGGTCGACGACGATCGGGGTGGCGAGGAACAGCGAGGAGTAGGCGCCGGACGCGAGACCCACGAACAGGATGAGCGCGAGGTCCTTGATCGTCCCGACACCGAGCAGCCCGGCGCCGACGAACAACAGTCCTGCGACCGGCAGCAGGCCGATCAGTGAGGTGTTGATCGAACGCATCAGCGTCTGGTTCACCGCAAGGTTCGCGGCCTCGGCGTAGGTGATCCGCGAACCGGCCAGGATGTCCTTGGAGTTCTCGCCGACCTTGTCGTAGACGACGACGGTGTCGTAGAGCGAGAAACCGAGGATGGTCAGCAGCCCGACGATGGTCGACGGGGTGACCTCGAAGCCGACAAGCGAGTAGATGCCGGCCGCGACCACGAGGTCGTGGAGCAGCGCGAGGATGCCGCCGACCGCCATCCGCCATTGGAAGCGCAGCGCAATGTAGATCGACACTGCTATCAGGAAGATGATCAGACCTTCGAGGGCCTTGACGGTGGTGTCGTGCCCCCACTGGCTGCCGATGCTCTGGTAGGAGATCGAGCTCGGCGAGCCGAGGTGCAGCGACTTGGCCACGCTGGCCTGCAGATCCTGCGACTCCTGTGCGGGCAGAGTCGGCGTGCTGACGACGATCTGGCGGGTAGAGCCACTGCCCACGACCTCGGGCGGGTTCTCCGGGCTGTGTCCCGCGCTGCCGAACGCCGCGTTGACCTCGTCGGCGGTGATCGAGGTGCCGGCGACGTTGATCTGAAAGGTCGTCCCGCCCTTGAACTCGATGCCGTAGTTGAAGCCCCGGAAGATGAAGCTCAGGATGCAGATGAGCAGCAGGACGCCCGAGGCGAGGTACCACCGTCGCCGCGTCCCGATGAAGTCCAGCTGAGTCTCACCGCGGTAGAGCCGTGTGAAGACCGACATCAGCGCGTGCCCTTCCCGTCGGTGGTGCCGTCGCCCTGGTCGCGCATGCGGGCCCGGCGGGCCGCGGCCCGCTCGGCCG
>DASSEP010000058.1:0-4682 GCA_035695205.1 Jatrophihabitans sp.
GCCTCGCACCAAGCGGCAGGCCGGGTGCACCCGGGGAACGAGCACCCGCCGTCGCGGGCGGCGAGGGCGAGGCGTTGTTTGTGGGTGGCCAGCCGCCGGGTGCGGCCGAGGGCGAGCACGGCGCCGGTGTCGTTGGTGACGATGGTGGCCATCTCGGCTTCGCAGGCTTCGAACATCAGCCGGGTCAGCGGCAGCATCCCGCCGTCGCCGAGCGTCGCGTACCCGCCGCGAGGAGCCGGGCCACCGGTCGGACCCCAGCCGGTCGGGCCGCTGCGCGCGGGTTGGTGGCGTGCGGCGCGCATCGCGTCGGTGAAGTCGCCCGAGCTCTCCGGCTCGGGAGGGACGCCGTGGCCGGTGCCGGCTGCGGCGCAGAAGTCGCGGTGGTCGACCCGCACGAGCACGGTGACCGGCGCGCCGCCCGCGCCCCGTAATTCGCCGGAACGCAGCAGCCGCCCCAACGCTTCGGCCAGCGCGTCGTGGCGCCGTTGGGCGGGGGTGCGGTCGTCGGGCATGCCGTCGGCGGCCGGCTGCGGTGCGGCAAGCTCGTCGAAGATGGCCCGGAGAACTGCCGCAAGTTCGGGCGACACATTGCCGGTGACCTTGGCCCACCCGTTGGCGGTGTCGGCGAGGTTGAAGTCGCGGTGGCGTTCCAGTTCTTCCTCGCGGGGCTCCCGGCCGTCCGGGTCGAGCCGGTCGCGCAGCTGGGCGCCCATCATTGCGACGATTTTCGGCTGCTCGTGGTGGGCGGCCTCGACCAGCACCTTCTCGGCGATGTCGAGGGCGGCCGGGTCGAGGCCGGGGATGTGGTCGAGCTCGGCGAGCTGTCGGCGGATGGTGTCGGCGTGCTCGGCCGAGATTGCTCCCGCCGCCAGGGCAGTGGCCACCTGCGGGAACAGCGGTGGCAGCGGCTCGCCGGTGACCGTGCGGCGCGGGCCGAGTTCGTCGGCGCGCTTTACCCGTGCCCGCGCGCTGCGGGATGAGACCCGCAGAGACTGCGTCAGCAGGTCGGTGGTGCTGGCCTGCCCGTAGTCACCGGCTCGCCAGCGGCTCTGCGACTCGCAGATCAGCCGCGTATCGGCGGCATCCAGCCGCCGGCGCTGGACCTCGACCTCGGAGAGCAGCTCGACGACGGAGGCGCTGTCGAGCCCGGCCAGATTCTCGGTCAGCAACGCGTCGACGCCCGCCCGTAGCTGGGCGACCGCCTCCGCGAATTGGCCGAGATCCATACCGACAAAATTACGCCGGAAAACGACAAGAAACGCGAGAAATCAAGTGCTGTGGATGAACTTGAAAGGCTGTGGACGGCGAATTCCGAATTGTCAGAGGCCCGTGATAACGGCGCGGACTTTGGTATATGCCTTGCCGAACTGCCGGGCTACGATGGGCGCTCGGCTGCGTCGGCGCGCGGGTCGGATGCTCGGTGCTTCTCCGCGGGGGGCGGTAATGAGGAAGCAATGGCGCCGGTCGCGATGGTCTGCCATCGTGGCGCTCATTCTGGCAGCGGTCGGATTCGTCGCGGTCGGCAGCGGGCCAACGCTGGCGGCGACCACGACGACGGTGGGACCGTGGTCGCAAAGCAATGCGGATGCCGCGCTGAGCCGGTCGAACCCGGCGGAATCCGTGCTCACGGCGCGCACGATCGCGCGCGCCCGCTACCTGCGCAGCGTGGTGGCCGAGCCGCAAGATCCCAACAACGAGGACGACTGCACCGGTGGCCGGTTCCCAGTGCCACCGCTTCTATATGGCGGCGCCGTCTATGCGATGGCCGGTGGTTGGCTCACCAAGACGAATGCCTCGACGGGCGCGGTGGTGTGGCGCGTCCGCCAGTCGTCAGCCAACTTCTTCGAGGACCTCGCCGTCTCGTCGTCCGGGCTCGTCGTGCTCGGCAGCACGAACTGCATCTCGCAGAGCGACCCGGGCGGGAGCATCGAGGCGTTCCGGGCTGGCACCGGCGCTCGAGTCTGGTCCGTCCCAGGCCTGCCGTCGGACCCGATGCTCGATCACTTCCTCCTCTCCTCCGGCTACGTCGTGGCCATCGGGGAGCCGGCCGCCGCCACCCCGGACGTTGTCGTCGCGGTCTACAAGGTCGCCACCGGGGAGCAGGTGTGGTCGACCGTCCGGCGCGTGTCGGCCAACTGCAATGCGTTCGGGATGCGGGTGCTGGTCGCCGCCGGGCAGGTCGTGTACCCCTCGTGCATCGCGAAAGGTAGTGCCCTCGTCGCGCGCGACCTGGCGACGGGTGCCCGCACCTGGACGCGAGCCGGTGCGTGGCAGCTCGGCGGCGCGAACAGCGACAGCCCGACCGCGGGCCACCATCTCTACGCCGTCGACAGCGCAGGCAACGTGCAGGACCTGATTCCGCAGAGCGGCCGGACCCGCTTCACCCTCGCCGGCGCGACGCGCTACCTCGCGGTGGACGGCCGGCGCGTTTACGGCAACTGCGGGACCAGCGATCTCTGCGCCTACGACCAGGCGACCGGCGCCCGGCTGTGGGTCCGGCCCGGCAGGTCAACATCGCTTGCTGCCTCGGCCGGTGGCGTCCTCTATCTGGCGGACGGCTCGGTGCTCAACGCCGCCACCGGCGCCGACATCACGACGCTCTGGGCCGGCACCGCGACCGACCTGAGCGTGGGCAACGGGCACGTCGCGGTGGTGGTGGAACCGCGCATTCTCGACCTGTACGGGCTCAGGGGCTACTGACCACCGGGCGTCCGATCGGAGCCCGGCGTGCCCCAGCGTCAGGCGCGCGGGCGGATGAGCTGCTTGATGGTGGGACGGGTCGGTTCCTGCGGCGGCGCCTCGCGGAACGCGGTGCCGAGCAGCGCGCTCAGCGGAACGCTGGCGACGATCCAGATAAGGAGGAGATCAAGCCAGAACGGCAAGGACCGCTCCCTTCGCCCGGTGACAAGGCTCAGCGTGCAAGATCCCCCGTGCCGATCTTCATACCGCGAAAATCGTACGAGCGCCAGCTTACGCGCGAAGAAGTTGCCGAACCTTTCACTGGGCGACAGGCCACGGCTAGGCCGTCTGGGCGGCCGAAGCGGACGCCCTCGGGCATCGGCCCAGAGCACCGATCAGACGGCGCCGCGCTTGGCCACCACCGCGATCGGCGTCTTGGCGAGGATGCGCGCGTCGAGGCTGACGCTCCAGTTCTCGATGTAGAAGACGTCGAGCTTGACGCGTTCCTCGTAGCTGACGTCGCTGCGTCCGGAGACCTGCCAGAGACCGGTGACGCCGGGCTTGAGCGCAAGCAGGCTGTACTGCTGCGCGCCGTAGCGCTCGAGTTCCTCGGGTGTGATGGGTCGCGGTCCGATGAGGCTGAGGTCGCCCTTGAGGACGTTGAACAGCTGCGGCAGCTCGTCGAGGCTGGTGCGGCGCAGGAAGCGTCCGATCGCGGTGACGCGCGGGTCGTCCTGTACCTTGTGGTCGCGCAGGAATTCCGCGCAGAGGTCCTCGCGGCCCATGGCGAGGAAGGCGTCGTAGGGCGTCGTGTACTTGCGGTCCGGGCCGGTCGAGTACTCCCAGAGCATCGAGCGGAACTTCAGGATGCGGATGGTCTTGCCGCGCCGGCCGACGCGCTCCTGCCGGTAGAGCAGCGGCGCCGTGGGTTCGCGCAGCTTGACGGCGAGGGCGACCGCGGCGAACAGCGGGAGCAGCAGCACGACGAGCAGGCTGGTCACAGCGAAGTCGAAGATCCGCTTGACGACGGCGGCCCAGCCGTCGAGCGAGGTCAGCCGGACGTCGAGCACCGGGATGCCGTCGATGGCCTTGAGCCGCGACGACGCCGCGTAGACGCCGAACCGGTCGGGCACGAAGCGGTAGGTGATGCCTTCGGCGTTGGCCAGCGACATCAGGCGGGTGACCTCGTCGCGGTCCATGTTGACGTCGGCCTGCACGATCTCGTCGACGGGTGCGACCTGGGCGGCCATCGCCGACTCGAAATCGTGGTAGACGGGGATGTCGCCGAGCAGCGTGCCGCCATCTTCCTCGGGGGCGACGGCGGCGACGACCTGGTAGCCGCTGCCCGGCCGGCGCAGGTAGGCGACGAGCCGGGTGGCCAACGCGTCCGATCCCAGGATGATCACGCTGTGCAGCCCGATGCCGCGGCTGTAGGCGGTGCGGACGCCGAGCCGCAGCAGCGCGCGGAACAGAGCGACCATCGCAGCGCCGATCAAGAAGCCGTAGACCGGAACCGATCTCGCCGGGAAGACGACGATGTCATTGCGGAGGTAGTCGATGCAGACGAGCACCATCACGCCGAAGCAAGCGCCGAACGCGATGCGCACGCACTCGCCGGAGAACGGACGCTTTGGGCCGCTGGCATAGAGACCCAGGGCGCCAAAGATCAGCACCCAGCCGGGAGCAACCGTGGCAGCGACCCAGGCGAACCGGCCGATGCTCGTCGGGTGCAGGAAGGGCTGCGGGTTCGACGCGCGGATGGCGTAGGCGATCAGCAGTGCGGCGTACAGCGCGGCGATGTCGGAGATCGCCAGCAGGGCACCGTGCAGCATGAGCCGCCGGTTGGTGTCGCGGAACTTTCCAGGCCGCCGGATCACGGCAGCAGACATCGGCCCCCCCAGGGACTTCTCGTGCGATTACCCGCTGAACCGCCTGCAAATTCGCAGGCGTAGCAGGGCAACCGAATGCAACCATTCATGGTGACCGAGCGCAATAGCCTGGAC
>DASSEP010000059.1:0-24725 GCA_035695205.1 Jatrophihabitans sp.
CGCCGCCGAGCTCGGCGAACGGGACCGTCGCTACATCGAGGCGATGATCGAGATGCAGCGGCGCCTCGCGGTGATGGGGCGCGTCGGGCTGCTGCTGCCGCGCTTCCGCCCCCTTGCCGTCGGCGCCGCCTCGGCCCTCGCCGCGGCCAAGATCCTCGAGAACATGGAGATCGGCCACAACGTCATGCACGGCCAGTGGGACTGGATGAACGACCCGCGCATCCACTCATCGACCTGGGACTGGGACACCGCCTCCACCGCGGAGGCCTGGAAGCACTCCCACAACTTCGTCCACCACACCTACACCAACATCCGCGGCAAGGACAAGGACCTCGGCTACGAGATCATGCGGATCGATCCGGCCCAGAGGTGGAACCCGGTCTACCTCGCGCAGCCGGTCTACAACCTGATCCTGATGGCCCTGTTCGAGTGGGGCGTGGCGCTGCACGACCTCGACTTCGAGGCGATCCGCCAGGGCCGCAAGGACAAGAAGCAGCTCTGGGACGAGCTGAAGGCCATCGGCGTCAAGGCGCGCCGCCAGATCACCAAGGACTACGTCGTCTACCCGGCGCTGTCGGGGCGCAAGGGCTTCAAGTCCACGCTTCTGGCCGACGTCGTCGCCAACATCGTGCGCAACGTGTGGTCGCACGCGATCATCTTCTGCGGCCACTTCCCGGACCAGACCTTCATGTTCACCGAGGAGGAGGTCGCCGACGAGTCCCGAGGCGCGTGGTACGTCCGCCAGCTCATCGGCGCGGCGAACATCGACGGCAGCCCGCTGTTCCACGTGATGAGCGGCAACCTGTCCTTCCAGGTCGAGCATCACCTCTACCCGGACATGCCCAGCTCGCGCTACCAGCAGATCGCGCCGCGGGTGAAGGAGATCTGCGAGCGTTACGGCCTGCCGTACAACACCGGCCCGCTGCGCAAGCAGTGGGGCACCGTGCAGCGCACGATCCTCCGCCTTGCCTTCCCTGGCGGCGGGCCACGCCGGAAGCCCGGCGCCTACGTGATGCCGCCGGAGGAGAAGGCCGAACGTGAGCGCATGCGCGAGATGGTGCCTGCCTTCCCCTGATCCGGGTCACCTTGCTCGGATGAGGGCGAGCGCGAGTACCTCACGCCCGTTGCAGGGCGCGGCGTAGCTGTACGCGAAGCGGCCCCGGTAGACGCGCGGACGCGTCACGCCGGGCTGGGCCGGCCCGAGGCGCAGCGTGCGGGTCACCGAGTATTCCGACGGTGATGTCGAGCCCGGGCAGGCCGACCGTGCCGGTTCCGAGGCGACCCACGCGCCGTCGACGAACCGCAACTGGGTCCGGGCGGGCAGGCCGGCTGCGCCGCCGGTGCGCCGGACGGCCGCGACCGGTGACCCGCCGGATCCGTCGACGGTGATGGTCCAGGTCGCAGTGAAGGTGTAGCCGCGGCGCACCGGCGCGAGCGCGGCGACATCGCCTGGGCGGCCGGACAGGCGCTCGACTACACCACGCACCTGCCAGGTGCCTGCGAGGCCGCGCGGTGGCGTTTCCGGGCCGCCGCCGCCGACTACCACGGGTGGGGACGTCGTTGGCTGGCCCACGGTCGACTGCGCCACGGTCGTCGGTGAGCCGGCGGGCGAGCTGAGGATCGGTGGATGCTCGCCACCGGCCACCGGGGTGTCGGCGCCCTGCCCTGCGGTCACGGCGAGGGACACGCCGATCACCGTCGCGAGTGCGGCCGGCAGCGCGGCCACGAGCCAGATGCGGCCCCGGGTCTTCGGCCGGGCGCGCGGACGCGGAGGAGGACGACGCGCGCCGTCGCCGGTCGTCAGGCGCGCCTCGGCGTTGACGACGGTCGGCGCGGTCAGGTTGGCGGCGGGCTCCGCGCCGGGCTCGTCCGCGGCGATCGCGCGCAGCTGGTCGGCGACCTCGGCGGCCGTCGGCCGGTTCGCCGGATCCCGGCTGAGCATGCGGTCGACGAGAGGCGCGAGGCTCGGGTCGCTCAACGGCTCGGGTCCAGGGCCCATGACGATCCGGGCGATGAGCATGGCGGTGCTCTCGCCGGTGAAAGCGGGGCGTCCCTCTACCGCCTCGTAGAGCGTGGCGCCGAGCGCCCAGACGTCGCCCGCGGGCCCCGCCTGGTTGCCGTCGAGCACTTCCGGGGCGAGGTAGCTCATCGTGCCGGTGAAGAAACCGGTCTTGGTGAGCCGGTCGTCGTCCGGCGAGCGGGCGATGCCGAAGTCGGTCAACTTCGCGTCGCCGCGTTCGGCCACCATGATGTTGGCCGGCTTCACATCGCGGTGGACGATGCCCGCGTGGTGGGCCGCGGCGAGCGCATCGGCGACGTGCGCGAGGATGCGCGCGGCGACGCGCGCCGGAAGACCGCCCGACTCGCAGATCTCGGCGAGCGTGGTGCCCGCGACGTACTCCATGACGATGAACGGCTCGCCGTCGTCGGCGACGAAGTCGGTCACCGCGACCAGATTCGGGTGGCTGACCCGAGATGCTGCGAACGCCTCCCGCCGCGCCCTCTCCACGTCCACCGGCGAGCGTTCGGTGTCGGTGGCGAAGCCGCGCAGCCGCTTGACCGCGACGTGCTTGCCGTTGAGCCGTTCGTCCGCGGCGAGCCAGACTTCGGCCATCCCACCACTGCCGAGCGGACGCAGCAGAACGTAGCGGTCGCCGATCACCGTCGGTCGCTCAGCCGCCACGCGCGCTCCTCAATCCGCGCTCATCGTGGCTGCCGGACGCCCCCGCCGTCCAGATGTGCCGGCCGGTCGGGCGCACAGAGGTGAGGCCGAAGGAGAAAGGCAGGCCGCGCGCGTGGCGAAACCTGCCTGGGATCCTTTTGGCCCCGGTGGCCCCGCGGGAGCTGTTGCCGACCAACGCCCCCCGACTGCGGCATCCAGGCTCGCGCGGGGCCTTCCGGGAGAGTCCCGGCTCTCGTCCGGGCTCTGCAACCAAGACTTCCAACGGGCCCGGCGCGTGCTGATAGGTCTTTCGGTCCCGCCATGTCCGCATTGGTCCCGGGCTGATCGCCGACGGTTGTGCCAGATGCGGGAGTACTCCCGAATACAGGGGCCATTGGGACTTGCGGCCCGGACGCAGCGACCAGAAAGATCGAGCCCGGCGCCACCACTCTTGCCTGAGAATCACACGGTGACGCAAGGAGCCGGCGGGGGCGGTGAGAACCCCAACGTCCCATCGCCGCCCCGGCTCCGCCCGCCGGGCAGATGACCGTCCACCGGCGCCGCGCTTCGCACTTCGGCGAGGGCTACGTGCTGGCGAGCAGATGGCCGACTTCACCAAGCGTGTGTCTGCCGTGGTCGCAGACCCACAGGCAAGTCTGGTCGGCGTTGACAGAGATCGTCAGCGGCCAGCCGTCTTGCGGGCACAGCGGCCAATCCGACAAGGAGCCGAGCAGGTCGTCCTGGATGGCGCTGCGCAACTCGTCAGCCAGATCGATGACCGCGACGACGTAATGCGGGCTCAGATCGAGACCGCCGCTTGCCCCGTGATACCAGTCGATCGCTTTGCCCAGGTACGCATGGCGGCCGCCTTCTCGGCGCTGATACCAGAGCAGCATCAGCCTGGGCGCGTCCGGGACCGTCCGCGATAGGTCGGCCTGGAGGTCGGCGAGCGCCTTGCTGGCGTGCTCCCAGCCTGGCCCGAGATCGTCCGTCCGAAGCTCAGGCTCCGAGGGAAGTACACCCTTGAACGGGTCATCACCTGGAGTCGGAACCGCGCTCCGATAGACCGGCTCCCGGTCGCTCCAGTGACTCACCCGGTCGATACTGCCAGCGAGGACGACGCGACTATCCAAATATTCGGGTGGGTTCAGCGGCGCCGGAAAAGGCGCCGGAACCAGCCCGGGTGAGTCTTGCGGTACGCGCGTGCCTGCTCGTCAGCGTTCCCCTGTTCGGTGTACCTCCGAATCTTCGCCTCTGCCTGTTGCCGAAGAACTTCGGGGTCTGTGGGGGCGCCGTATCCGCCTGGTCCCGGTGCAAACGTCATTTGTTACCTCCGGGTCGTCCGGCCATTCGCATCAATGTATGCGGATCTTGGGCTGATTCATACGCCCCTGCTTGGTGCGGCACCTAAAATCCAGTCCCACTCGCTCAGCCGCCGCTGTCGTCGCGCTCGGCGCCGGCCGGCACTTCGCGCGATTCCCGGGACGCGAGCCAGTTCTCCGGCAGCGCCACGCCGCGTCCGCCGGTGGTGCGGCCGCGGGGACGGCCCAGCACCGCCTCGGGGAACGGCTCGTCCGGGTCGAGCTTGCCGAGCAGGTCGTCGAGCTCGAGCAGCGAGGACGAGCAGGCGAGGGCGGCGCGGAGCTCGCCGCCGACCGGGAAGCCCTTCAGATACCAGGCGACGTGCTTGCGGAACTCGGTGACCCCGCGCTGCTCGCCGATCCAGTCGGCGAGCAGCTGCGCGTGCCGACGCATCATGTCGGCGACCTCACCCAGCCGGGGGCGGATGCGCTGCCCGCTGCCGGCGAACGCGGCGGCGAGATCGGCGAACAGCCAGGGCCGTCCCAGGCAGCCCCGGCCGACGACGACGCCCGCGCACCCGGTCGCCTGCTGCATGCGCAGCGCGTCGTCGCCCTCCCAGATGTCGCCGTTGCCGAGCACCGGGATGTCGAGGGCGTCGACGAGCTCGGCGATCGCGGCCCAGTCGGCCTCGCCGCCGTAGTACTCGTGGGCGGTGCGGCCGTGCAGCGCGACATGTGCCACGCCGGCGTCCTGGGCCCGCAGCCCGGCCTCGCGGAAGGTGACGTGCTCGCGGTCGATGCCCACTCGCATCTTGACGGTCACCGGCACCGCGCCCCGTGCCTCGCGCACCGCGGCGCGCACGATGCCGTCGAACAGCCCGATGCGCCACGGCAGTGCCGCTCCCCCGCCCTTGCGGGTCACCTTCGGCACCGGGCAGCCGAAGTTCAGGTCGACATGATCGGCGAGGTTCTCGTCGACGATCATTCGCACAGCCTGGCCGACGACCACCGGGTCGACGCCGTACAGCTGGATGCTGCGCGGGGCCTCGTCGGCCGTGAAACGAATCAGCTGCATCGTCTTCGGGTTGCGTTCGACCAGCGCCCGGGTCGTGATCATCTCGCTGACGAACAGACCGCCGGCCTGCCCGGGCCCGAGCTGGGTGGCCATGGCCTCCCGGCACAGCCGGCGGAAAGCGGTGTTCGTGATGCCCGCCATCGGCGCCAGCACGACCGGCGGGTCGGCGACGACCCGCTCGCTCAACCGCAGCGGTTCGATCGTCATCGGCTCAGCAGCCGGGCAGCCGGGCCGCGAGGTAGCTCTCGACCTGGTCGATCGCGATGCGCTCCTGGGTCATCGAGTCACGCTCGCGGACGGTGACTGCATTGTCGTCGAGGGTGTCGAAGTCGACGGTGACGCAGAACGGTGTGCCGATCTCGTCCTGCCGGCGGTACCGGCGGCCGATCGCCTGCGCGTCGTCGAACTCCACGTTCCAGTGCTTGCGCAGCGCGCTGGCGAGGTCACGCGCTTTGGGTGAGAGGTCGGCGTTGCGCGACAGCGGCAGGACGGCGACCTTGACGGGCGCCAGCCGCCTGTCGAGGCGCAGCACGGTGCGCTTCTCCAGCTTGCCCTTGGCGTCGGGCGCCTCGTCCTCGCTGTAGGCGTCGAGCAGGAACGCGAGCGTCGCCCGGGTCAGGCCCGCGGCCGGCTCGATGACGTAGGGGATGTAGCGGCGGTCGTTGGCCTGGTCGTAGTAACTGAGGTCGACGCCCGAATGCTTGGTGTGCGTGGTCAGGTCGAAGTCGGTCCGGTTGGCGATGCCTTCGAGCTCGGCGAACTCGGTGCCGCCGAAACCGAACCGGTACTCGATGTCGACCGTGCGGGTCGAGTAGTGGCTGCGTTTCTCGGCCGGATGCTCGAAGTAGCGCAGGTTCGCGGCGTCGATACCGAGGTCGACGTACCAATTCCACCGTTCTTCGAGCCAGTAGTCGTGCCATTTCTCGTCGGTGCCCGGCTCGACGAAGAACTCCATCTCCATCTGTTCGAACTCCCGCGTGCGGAAGATGAAATTGCCCGGCGTGATCTCGTTTCGGAAGCTCTTGCCGGTCTGCGCGATGCCGAACGGCGGCTTGCGCCGCGAGGTGTTGAGCACGTTGAGGAAGTTGATGAAGATGCCCTGCGCGGTCTCGGGCCGCAGATAGTGGATGCCCTCTTCGGACTCCACTGGGCCGAGGTATGTCTTGAGCATCATGTTGAAGTCGCGCGGTTCGGTCCACTGGCCGCGGGTGCCGCAGTTGGGGCACGGGACGTCCTTCAGCCCGTTCTCGGGCAGCCGGCCGTGCTTGGCCTCGTACGCCTCCTCGAGCTGGTCGGCGCGGTTGCGCTTGTGGCAGCTCAGGCACTCGACGAGCGGGTCGGTGAACACGTCGAGGTGGCCGGAAGCGCGCCACACCTCGGGAGCGAGGATCACCGCCGAGTCGAGGCCGACGACGTCCTCGCGCGCAGTCACCACGGCCTTCCACCACTGCCGGCGGATGTTCTCCTTCAGCTCCACGCCGAGCGGGCCGTAGTCCCAGGCCGAGCGGGTGCCGCCGTAGATCTCGCTGGACGGGTAGACGAATCCGCGCCGCTTGCTCAGGTTGACGACGGCATCGTTTCTGGCGGCGGGCGACACGGCGGGCACGAAGACACTCCTACGCAGGTTGCGGTGAGGTCTCCAGGGTATCCGGGCTGCGCTTGCGCTCCCGCCGCCGCTCGATGCGGTTGCCGGCCGCCTGGACGAGTACCGCCAGCAGCGCGCCGGCCAGGCAGTCGGCGACATAGTGCTCGCCGGAGTACACCAGCGTGAAGGTCATCACCAGCGGGTAGGCGACGAGGATCGGCCGCCACCAGCGGCGCACCCGCGGCCACATGAACAGGACGAACAGCATCGTTCCGCCGAGATGCAGCGAGGGCACGGCCGCGACGGGGTCGGCGATCGAGAAACCCTTCGTCCACAGGTCGTGCGCCACGCTGAGATGCAGATCACTGAAGCCGCGAGCGGCGATGCGTTCTACGAAGGGATGGGCGTGTGGCTGCCCGCCGGTCCAGCGGCCGAGCATATTGCCCGGCACCGTGTGCGGCCAGAACTGCATGCAGGCCGGGAAGTTCGGGTGGCCGGCGACCTCGCGCGGACGGCACAGCGCGGCGGCCCACGGCGGCGCGGCGGGAATCAGCGCGAAGAACGCGAACCCGAGGAACGACAGGCTGACGAAGCGCAGCGACCAGCGGTAGAAGTCGCGCCGGCCACGCATCCACAGCACACCGGCGGTGACGTAGGGCAGGAAGAAGAACGAGTAGTAGCAGAGGCAGACGACGATGTCGTACCACTGCACGCTCGGGTACTTCAGGTGCTCCTGCAGCCACAGGGTGGGCTCGGTGCCGCCGGCAAGGAACTTGTCGACGGCAATCTGCGGCTGCCACCAGGTGGGCATGCCGAGCGTGTCCGACACGCCGCGCAGGTAGTCGTAGGCCACGAGCACGAGAGCCAGCGGCAGGAAGTCGAGCACGACGGTGGCGATCGCGCGTTTGCCCAGGCTCGCGGCCGCGGCGCCGGTGGCGATCCACAGCAGCAGGCCCTCCCGGTCGAACGGGACGCCCGTCGTGGCGCATTTGAGGACGAACAGCAGGAGCCAGACGCAGACCAGACCCCACCGGGCGCCGGTGAGCATCTCCTCGGTGAGCCAGTCCGGCCGGGTCTTCGTCCAGAACCGATGCCAGCGGTCGGCGAGCCGGGCGGTGCGGGCCCGCGGCGCTGCCGCGACCGCAGCGACCGCGCTCGGTTCGGCCTCCTGCGTGGTCATGCGCCGCTCACGCGTCCCGCGCGTGCTCGCCCGGCTCGAGGTCGCTCGGCGCCAGGACGGTGTCGCCGCCCGGCGCGACGTCGAGCAGCGCCTCGAAGCCGCCGGGCAGGTCGATCGCCGCGGCGAGCAGCGGGGTGGCGTGCAGCTTGACCTCGTAGGCGCCCAGCGCACGCCGGTAGGACCCGACGTTCTCCCACTCGGTGAGCAGCACCCACGCCTTAGGGTCGTCGGTGGAGCGGCCCAGCGTCCCGCGCAGGTAGCCGGGGCGGGCGGCGAGGGCGGCCAGCGCGGCCTGCGCCCGGCCGGCGAAGTCGGGCGATCCGTCGCGGAAGTGGGTGAGCGCGATCATGCCGGCAGCTGCCCCGGATCGACGGGCCCGGCCGCGCCGAACCGGCGGTCGCGCTTGGCGTAGTCGAGACACGCCTGCCACAGGTGGCGCCGGTCGAAGTCCGGCCACGGGGTGTCGACGAAGGCCAGCTCGGCGTAGGCCGACTGCCACAGCAGGAAGTTCGACATCCGCTGCTCGCCCGAGGTGCGGATGAACAGGTCCACGTCGGGCAGCCCAGGCTCGTCGAGGTGGGCGGCGATGGTCCGTTCGTCGATCTTGGCAGGGTTGAGCCGGCCCGCCTGCACTTCGCGGCTGATGGCCCGCACGGCGTCGACGATCTCGGCCCGGCCGCCGTAGTTCACGCAGAACTGCAAGGTCAACCGGTCGTTGTCGCGGGTGTACTCCTCGGCGTCCTCGAGCTGGCTGATCACGCTGCGCCACAGCCGCGGACGGCGTCCGGCCCAGCGGATCCGCACGCCGAGCGCGGCCAGTTCGTCGCGGCGGCGGCGGATCACCTCCTTGTTGAAGCCCATCAGGAAGCGCACCTCCTCCGGCGAACGACGCCAGTTCTCCGTCGAGAAGGCGTAGGCCGAGATCGTGGAGATTCCGATTTCGATGCCCCCGTGCAGGACGTCCATCAGGCTCGCCTCGCCGGCCCGGTGCCCCTCGGTGCGGGAGAGCCCCCGCGCGTGCGCCCAGCGGCCGTTGCCGTCCATGACGATCGCGACGTGCTTGGGAACGAACGCCGCGGGGATCTCCGGCGGCCGGGCACCCGACGGATGCGGCGGCGGATCCGGCCAGCCGCCCAGGCCGCCGGCACGCGCCCGCGGGTCGGGTCGGTCGGCGACGCTCATCGCGACAGGTTATCTCGGCGCAGCTGATCATGTGCCCAGCCCGGAAGGACCGGGCATATGCGCTGGCGCGTCCCTGATCCAATGTGCTCATGCACTCGGTTGCGTTGCCCAAGCTCTCGCCCGGTGATCGGGTCGCAGTGGTGTCGCCCTCGTTCGCGGCACCGTCGGTGGCTCCGGCGGTCCACGACCTCGGGATGCTCCGCCTGCGAGAGGAGCTCGGACTGGAGCCGGTCGAGTACCCGACGACGCGCCGCCAGGGCAGTCCGGCCGAGCGCGCCGCGGACCTGCATGCCGCGTTCGCCGACCCATCCGTCCGCGCGGTACTGGCCACGATCGGCGGCAGCGACCAGATCACCGTGCTGCGTTACCTGAACCCGGACGTCGTCCGCGCCGACCCCAAGCCGTTCTTCGGCTTCAGCGACAACACCAACCTGCTGAACTGGCTGTGGTTCCACGGCGTCGCGAGCTATCACGGCGGTTCGACGATCATGCATCTCGGCCGGGGCCACTCGACGCACCCGGTGTCGATCCGGTCGCTTCGAGCCGCCCTGTTCGACAGTGGCGACGTCGAGGTCACGCCGGTGGACGAGTTCGCCGAGGACGAGTACGGGTGGAGCGATCCGCGACGGCTGAGCGACCTTCCGCCGATGCTGCCGTCCGAGGGATTCTTCTGGCACCAGCCCGACCGGATCGTCACGGGGCCGACCTGGGGCGGGAACCTGGAAATCCTCGGCTGGACACTCGCCGTCTCCAAGTACGTGCACCCGGTCGAGCGTTACGCGGGCTGCGTGCTGCTGCTCGAGACGTCGGAGGAGATGCCGCCGGCGGACGAGGTGTACTGGACCTTGCGCAACGCGGGCGAGAGAGGGCTGCTGGAGCAGTTCCCGGCCGTCCTCGTGGGACGGCCCAAGGCGAGTTTCGTGCTCAACCCGAAGTCACCGGAGGAACGCCGCCGCTACCGCACTGACCAACGCGCAGCAGTGCTCCGCGCATTCGCCGATTACAACCCCGACGCGATGATCGTGTTCGACGTCGATTTCGGGCACACCGACCCGCAGTGGGTGCTCCCGTACGGAGGACGGCTGACCGTCGACGGGCCCGGACGTCGCATCGTCGCCCACTACTGAGTGGCGCGGAGCAGCCGGACCGTTACCGAGCAGTGCGGTCGACCAGCGGCAGCGAACGCAGCCCGCGCTCCAGGTGCCACTGCAGGTGCGCGGCGACCAGGCCGCTCGACTCCGAGCGCGCCGCCGCCTCGCCGGCGTCGGCCGTCGCCCAGTCGCCGGACAGCAAGGCGGTCATCAGCACGATCGTCGCGCGTTGCGGGCGGGCCGACCCGGGGGGCCGGCAGTTCTCGCACACCGCTCCCCCGGCCGGCACGTTGAACGCCGCATGGGGGCCCGGCGCGGAGCACACGGCGCACTCCTGCAGCGCGGGTTCCCATCCGGCGTTGGCCATCGCGCGGAGCAGGAACGCGTCGAGGACCAGGCCGGGGTCGTGCTCGCCGGCGGTGAGCGCTCGCAGCGCGCCGACCACGAGCAGGTACAGCCGCAGCGCCGGTTCGCCCTCGTCGGTCATCCGTTCCGCGGTCTCGCAGATCGCCGAGGCCGCCGTCCAGCGCTGGTAGTCGCCGGCCAGCCGCGCGCCGAAAGCGTCGAGCGATTCGGTCTGCTGCACGACGTCGAGCGCCCGCCGGCCGCCCGGCGCCGCCTGCCCCTCCGGCAGCCGCGAGTACAGCTGCACGTCGACGTGGCTGCCCGGCTCGAGCCGGGCGCCGAAGCGCGAATTCGTCCGCCGCACGCCCTTGCCGACAGCACGCACCCGGCCGTGGCGGCGGGTCAGCAACGTGACGATCCGGTCGGCCTCACCGAGCTTGTGCACGCGCAGCACGACCGCGTCGTCCCGGTACAGCGGCATGCCCCCATCGTCCCATCGTCAGCCGACAACCAGCGGAGGCTCGGGCAGCGGGGTGCGCAGCCGAGCGTGCTCGACCACCGCCAGCACGGCCATCAGCAGCCCCGCACCCCCGGTGACGAGGAACGCGGTGCGCGCTCCGTGCGCGTCGGCGATGCCGCCCACCAGCGCGGCGCCGCCGCCGTAGCCGACGCTCAGGCCGGTGACCAGCCAGGCGAGGCCCTCGGTCAACGACGGTGCGGGCACGATCTGCTCGATCAGCCCGAACGCGGCGATCAGGGTCGGCGCGATCCCGAGGCCGACGATGAACGCACACGCGGCGAGTGCCCAGACGTTCGTGGCGGCGAGGAACAGCAACGGCAGCAGGCCGAACACCACGGCCTGGGCCCGGTACCGTTCCAGCAACGGCGAGCGCCAGGTGCGCGCTCCGTAGACGAAGCCGGCCACGCCGCTGCCGGCGGCCATCGCCGCCAGCACCCCGCCGCTCACCCCCCGCTCGCCGTGCTGGCCGCAGAAAGCCACCATCGTCACCTCGGCGCTGGCGAAGATCGCGCCCATCGCCGCGGCGAAGATCGTCAGCAAGGGCATGCCGCGCACCCGTACGGCCGAGCGGTGCCGCGGCGCGCCCGCCGCGTGCGGTGGCGGCTCGGAGCCGCGCAGCGAAGCGAGCCAGAACGCGCCGATCAGCACGATCGACGCAGACACGTAGAGAACGAGCACCGGATCCAGCTGGGTGGCGAGCACCGTGGCGATGATCGGCCCGAGGACGAAGATCACCTCGTCCAGCGTGGACTCGACCGAGTAGGCGGTGCTGAGTTCCGGACGTCCTGCCAGCACGTACGACCAGCGGGCGCGCACCAGCGATCCGACGGACAGGTACGCGAAGCCGGCGACCGCCGTGGGGAAGATCAGCGTCCAGTCGGCCCAGCCCAGCGTGACGCATATCGCGAGCAGCACCGTCGCGGCCACGTGTACGAGGGAGGCGGGTACCAGAAGGCGCCGCTGGCCCAGCCGGTCGGCCAGCCGGGCGAGCGCGGGGTTGCCGATGCCGTTCGAGACGACATAGATCCCGCTGAGCACGCCGGCGAAGCCGTAGTGGCCGGTGCGTGCCGAGAGGATCAGCACGAGCCCGATGGGGTACATGGCGATCGGGATGCGCATGACCCACGCAGCGAGGCAGAAAGCGGCCGTGCCCGGCACACGGAAGACCGACCGGTAGGTGTCGAGCACGTCAGAATCCGAGCCGATCCAGCTTCTTCGGGTCCCGCTGCCAGTTCCGTTCCACCGCCACGTGCAGGGCCAAGTGGATCCGCTCACCGAGCAGCTCCTCGATGCCGGCGCGGGACGTGGTGCCGATGCGCTTAAGCCGTGAGCCGCCTGGGCCGATGACGATGCCTTTCTGGCTGTCGCGCTCGAGATGGATGGTCGCGAAGACCTCCTGCAGGCCGGATTCGCGGCGGCGTAGCTCGTCGATGGTCACGGCGATCGAGTGCGGCAGCTCGTCGCGCACGCCTTCGAGCGCCGCCTCGCGGATCAGCTCGGCGATGCGGGTCTCGACGTCGGTGTCGGTGCTGACGTCGTCGGGGTAGAGCATCGGCCCCTCGGGCAGGCGGCCGGTCAGCACGTCGGCGAGCAGCTCGACCTGCTCGCCCGACACGGCGGACACCGGGACGACGTCGGCGAAGTCCCCCAGTTGTGAGACGGCGACCAGCTGCTCGGTCACCTGTTGCCGGGACGCGGCATCGGTCTTGGTGACGATCGCAACCACCGGCGCGCGCAGCTCGGCGAGCTCGTTGGCGATGAACCGGTCACCCGGTCCGATGCGCTGGTCGGCGGGCACGCAGAACCCGACGACGTCGACCTCGGCCAACGTGGCGCGCACGACGTCGTTGAGCCGTTCACCCAGCAGTGTCCGCGGCCGGTGCAGACCCGGGGTGTCGACGAGAACCAGCTGCGCCTCCGGACGGGTGAGGATGCCCCGCACCGCGTGGCGTGTGGTCTGCGGCTTGTCGCTGGTGATCACGATCTTGGCGCCGACGAGCGCGTTGGTGAGCGTCGACTTGCCGGCATTGGGCCGTCCGACGAAGCAGCAGAAGCCGGAACGGTAGGTCACCAGCTCATCCTCCCAGACACCGGCACGCCAAAATGCCTTCGTGAGTTTCCGACGGATCGGCTACGGCCCCGGACCCACGCAGTTCGGCGAGTTCTCGCGACCAGCGGACGGCGCACCGGCGGGCACGGTGGTGGTCGTGCACGGCGGGTTCTGGCGGGCGCGCTACGACCTGTCGTTGGGACGCCCGCTGGCCGCCGACCTCGCCGCCCACGGCTACGCGTGCTGGAACATCGAGTACCGCCGCGTCGGCGACGGCGGCGGCTGGCCCACGACGTTGGACGACGTCGCGGCCGCCATCGATCGGCTCGCCGACCTCGACGTCGACACCGCGCGCGTGGTGACGGTCGGGCACTCCGCCGGCGGGCATCTCGCCGTGTGGGCGGCCGGTCGCGAAACGCTGCCCGCCGGAGCGCCCGGCTCCGCACCGCGCGTGCATCTCGCCGCGGCCGTGTCGCAGGCCGGCGTGCTGGACCTCGGCACCGCACATCGCGACGGCGTCGGCGGAACGGCCGTGGCCGACCTGCTCGGTGCCGGCCCCGGCGAACAGCCCGAGCGGTACGCGCTCGCCGACCCGATCCGTCGGTTGCCGATCACCGCGCCCGTGTTGTGCGTGCACGCACGGGACGACGAGGACGTGCCGTTCGAGCAGAGCACCGCCTACGTCGCGGCGGCTTGCGCCGCCGGGGCGCAGGCCGCACTGCGCGAGGTCGACGGCGACCACTTCACCGTCATCGATCCGGCGTCGCCGGCCTGGGCAATGACCCGCGACGCGCTACCGGACCTGCTCGCCGGCCGCCTGCCCGGCTGACGCCGAACGCTCAGTGCAGCGTGCCGTCCGGGCCGGCGTGAAGGATCGCCGCGGAGGGTGAGACGTCGCGCACGGCCAGCTCACCCACCGGATCTGCCGGATCCTCGCCGAGCACCACCGCCGCCTCGAGGCCCGGCGCTCCGGACGACACGGCCATGGCCACCGCCACCTGCAGCGCCGACAGCGACATCGAGGGCAGGTCGACGGTCGCCGCGACGTAGGTGCGCCCGTCGCCGTCGCGCACTGCCGCCCCCTGCGCCGCGCGGGTGCGCGAGCGGGCCGAGCGAGCGAGGGTGACGAGCTTGGCGTCCTCGGGGTCGAGCGCCTCGGCGTCTGCAGCGGTCACGGGCGGCGACCTTTCGAATCTCGGGCAGGCTGATCACCTCCATCTTCTCATCCGTGTGATGACGACCTGGGCACGTCCCGCACGGCGGATTGCCTCATCTGGAGCAGACGATGTGCGGGACTGGCCGTTCGGCCTACCGTGCCCCGATGGAACCGGCGGTGGCGTCACGTACCCCTTCCGAACGCGCGGCTTTCGGACGTGCCCTCCGCGAGATGGTGCCTCGCGAGAGCCTGGCGGAATGGTCGCCGTCCGCAGACCGGGTCGAGGCCGTGGAGATCCTCGCCGCGCAGAGCGCGCAACGGTTAGCGGAGCTTGCGCCGCTCCGGTATGCCCGGATGAGCGAATCGCCGTTCGCCTTTCTGCGCGGTGCAGCCGCCGTGATGGCCGCCGACCTGGCGACGCTTCCGGACACGGGTCTTCGGGTGCAGGCGTGCGGCGACGCGCACGTGAACAATTTCCGGTTCTTCGCCAGCCCCGAGCGCAATCTGGTCTTCGACATCAACGATTTCGACGAAACCGCGCCCGGTCCGTGGGAGTGGGACGTCGCGCGGCTGTGCGCGAGCCTGCGGGTGTTGACGAATCAGCGCCGCTGGAGCGCCGGGGACGGCAATGCGGTGGTCCGCGCCGCGGCGCGCTCCTACCGGCGCCGGCTCGCGGAGTACGCCACGTGGACCACCCTCGACCTGTTCTACGAGCGGACGGAGATCAAACAGGTCATCGACCGCTTTCCCACGCAGTACCGTGCCGAGGTCCGGCGGAACGTGCGGCGCGCGCGACGCAAGGATCACGTTCGGGCGGTTGCGAAACTGACCACCGTCGTGGACGGGCGGCGGGTGTTCATCGAAGACCCGCCGCTGACCGTCCGCCTGGATCGCACCTCGCACGACATCGACGAGGTGCACGGGTTGATCGAGTCGTACCGGGCGACGCTCAGCGACGATCGCCGGCAGATGTTCGACCGCTACCGGCTGCTCGATGTAGCCCGCAAGGTCGTCGGCGTGGGAAGTGTCGGCACCCGCTGCTGGGTCGGCCTGTTCGAGGGGCGCGACGACCCCGTAGGGGATCTGCTCGTACTTCAGGCCAAGCAGGCACTGCCTTCGGTACTCGAGCGGCATGTCGGCGCCTCCGAGTTCGACCACCACGGCCGCCGCGTTGTGGTCGGCCAGCGTCTGATCCAGGCGGCCGGGGACGTCTTCCTCGGCTGGGCGGCCGGTCCCGAAGGCGGCAACCACTACTACGTGCGGCAACTGTGGGACGCGAAAGGCAAAGCCGACCCTCTGCTGATGAAGCCCCGCGCGCTCGCCCGGTACAGCGAACTCTGCGGATGGATCCTCGCGAGATCACATGCCCGCACCGGGGACGCCGTGCAGATCTCCGGTTACCTCGACAAGGGCAAGCAGTGGGACGACGCCATGGTCACGTTCGCCGCCCGCTACGCCGACACGACTCAGAGGGACCACGCGGCGTTGATCGACGCGTTGGCTCGCGGGCACACCGGACTTCTGCAACCCATCTGACGTGCCGACGGCCCGTACACTTCGCGCCGGAGGCGCAGGTGGCCGATGTCGTGCGGATCCAGCTGCTGGGAAGCTTCGCGGCGTCATCGCAGGAGCGTCAGGTTCCGAGCAGCGGTTGGCGGCTGCGCAAGGCCAAGACCCTGGTGAAGCTCCTGGCGCTCGACGCCGCGCACACGGTGCACGTCGAGCAGGCCGCCGACACGCTCTGGCCCGATCGCGATCGAGCAGCGGCCCGGAACAACCTCCACCAGGCGCTGCACGCGGCCCGGCGTGCGTTGTCGACCTTGGGAGTCGACGGCGCGGCGGTCCTCACCTTGCGCGACGACCTGCTCGCTTTCGGGCGCGATGTCGAGGTACGCGTCGACGTCGACGAATTGCGCGCCGCGGTGAGCGATGCGGTGTCGGCCGGCGACATCGAAGGCCTCACGACGCTGCTGCACGACAGCGCGCCCGAGCTGCTTCCCGAGGACGCGTACGAACCCTGGCTCCAGCCGCACGTCATCGCCTTCCGCGCCTGGCGCACGCAACTCGCGCTCGACGTCGCGAACAAGCAGACCGAGGCGGGGGCGGGCGAGAAGGCGGTGGTGCTTCTCACGCCCATAACGGAAACCGATCGGCTCAACGAGCCTGCGGTGCGTGCTCTGATGCGGGCGCTGACCGCGTCGGGCAGGCGCTCGGAGGCGCTGCTCGCCTACGAGCGGCTGCGTGCCGAACTGCGCGAACAACTGGGCTCGGATCCCGAGCCGCAGACACGGGCGCTGTTCCGCGACGTACTCACCGGGTCGTCCGACGAGCAGCCGGGCGGGGGTCGGGCGGGCGTTCTAACGCACCAGCCGGCAGGCAACCTCCCGGCGCCGATGTCATCGCTGGTCGGGAGGGCACCCGAGCTCGACGACGTGGCGTCGACGCTGCGCCGCACGCGGCTGCTGACGCTGACTGGTATGGGCGGCATCGGCAAGACCACGCTTGCGACCGCCCTGGCCCGCCGGGTCGCCGGGGACTACCCGGACGGCGCGTACCTGGTCGAACTGGGCGCCCTGCGCAGCGGCGACCAGGTGGCCCCGCAGTTGGCGAGAACGCTACGGCTGGCGCTGCCGGCCGATTCCTCGCCGGTCGACGCGATCGTCGCGCAGCTGCGATCCCGCAGTCTGCTGGTGGTGCTCGACAACTGCGAGCACCTGCTCGACGCCTGCGCCCCTGTCGTGTCCGAGTTGCTGCGCGGGTGCGCCGGCGTGCGCGTCGTCGCCACCAGCCGCGAACCGTTGCGGATCGAGGGCGAGGTGTCGTGGCGGACGCCGTCGCTCGCGCTTCCGGCCCGGGACTGCGCCGATTGCGACGAACTGCGCCGAGCCCCGTCGGTCGACCTCTTCGTCCAGCGCGCCGCGGCAGCGCTTCCCGGCTTCACGCTGCACGAGGGCAACGCCACCGCCGTGAGCGCGATCTGCCACCGTTTGGACGGGATCCCCCTTGCCCTGGAGCTCGCGGCAGCGTGCGTGCCGCTGCTGGCGCCGGAGCAGATCGCAGAGCGATTGAGCGACGCGATGGCGCTGCTCCGGCGAGGCGACCGCGCCCTCACCCGGCAGCAGACGCTCGAGGCGACGCTGACCTGGAGCCACGAGCTCCTCACCGCCGAGGAGCGGGCGCTGTTCCGGCGGCTTGCCGTCTTCGCCGGTTCCTTCACCCTGGACGCCGTGGAGGCCGTGGCCGCCGACGGAACCGACGGCGGGGCCGGCCTCCCCGCCGGCGCGGTGATGTCTGCACTGGGACGGCTCGTCGACACCTCGCTCGTGGTCGCCGACCAGGGTGCCGAGGTGACGCGCTACCGGCTGCTCGACACCGTTCGCCAGTACGCCCTGCACCAGTTGCGTGCCTCGCACGAGCAACTCGACGTCGAGCGGCGTCACTGCGAGTGGTACCGCGCGTTCGCGGCCGCGCGGGATCCCGAGCTGCACCTCTTCGCGACGGTCGTGCCGGCGAGCCTCGACGTCGAGCACGACAACCTGCGTGCCGCGCTGGCCTGGGCGTTGCGCCACGACCCGCGCAACGCGTTGGAGCTTGCCGTGTCGCTGTGGCGGTACTGGCTGGCGCGCGGCTTCCTCGCCGAGGGTCGCCGGTGGATCGAGGCGGCGCTCGACAACATCTCGCAACCGTCGTGTACCCGCGCGCGCGCCCTGCTCGCGCTCGCCGCGTTCGACATCCGGCGGGGCACAGGTGAGCGGCTGCACGAGCTCGGCGCCGAGGCAGTCGCGATCCAACGATCGCTGGGTGACCAGCGTGGGCTCGCCGAGTCGTTGGGCGCCGAGGCGGTGTTCGCATACCTGCTCGGCGCGTGGGACGACTGCTGGCAACGCACCGTCGACTCCCGGGCGGTCGCGTCCGCCGTCGGTGCGGTGGATCTCGAGATCGGCGCCCGCCACCTGCAGGGCATCGTGCGCGCGGCGCAAGGCCGCCTCGACGACGCGCGAGAGGCCTTCGACGAGATCCGCGGACTGCTTCCCCGGGTGAACGACGCTCCCCGGCCCTTTCTGCGGCCGGTGTCGCAAGGGTTCGCCGTGAGCGTCGACGCCGACGGCGAGCCGCGGGTGTACTTCGAGGAAACTGTGCTGCACGGTCGGATCGTCGGCGCGCAGCACGCGGAAGCGCACGTGCTGTGCAACCTGGCCGACCTGACCCGCGCCGCGGGGGACCTCGACGACGCGCTGCGCTTGCTGCGACAGGCCGAAGAGCTGTTCACCGCCCTCGACGACACCGACGGCCAGGCCGTCGCGCTGAGCCGGCGGGGCTGCCTGCACCGCGTGCGCGGCGAATACGCCGCTGGCCGTGATGCGCTGACGCAGTCGCTCGCACTGCGCGAAGCGTCCGGTGAACGGCGTGCGATCGCGCTGGCACGCACGAACCTCGGCCTGTTGCTGGTGGCGGAGGGCGACGTCGACGAAGGGCGGCGGGCCATCGAAGCGCAGATCGAGCGAGCGCGCGCGATTCGCGACGTCGCAGCACAGGTCGGGATGACGCTCACCCTGGCCAGCGCCTGCGCCGATGCCGGCGACGACGCCGGCGCGGACGTCCTGCTGCGTGACGTCGTCGAGCCGCAGGTGTCGCTGCCGGGGTGTCACCTGCCGATCACGTGGGCGCTGCTGATGCACGCCCGGATCCTCGACCGGCTCGGAAGACCGGAAGCAGCCGACGCTGCCCGCGCCGACGCGCGGCACCGGGCGGCCGTCCTCGGGCTCGTCGGCGCACCGCTCGGGCTGGAGCCGATGCCGACGGTGAAAAGTCCGGGCTAAGTCGCTGCAAAGACCTCCTTCCTAGCGTCGGCCGCGACCGACAACAGGAGGATGTCATGACCACGACCACGCAACACCAGTCGCGCACGGTCATCGGCGACGCGACCGTCGCCGAGCTGGAAGGAGCGCTTCGCGGCACCGTCGTTCGCCCCGGCGACGCCGGTTACGACGAGGCGCGAGCGATCTGGAACGCCAGCCACGACAAGCATCCGGCGCTGATCATCCGCTGCGCCGGCACCGCAGACGTGATGAAGGCGGTGCAGTTCGCCCGCAGCCAGCAGCTGCCGGTCGCCGTGCGCGGCGGCGCACACAGCATCGCCGGGTTCTCCACCGTCGACGACGGCGTCGTGATCGACCTGTCGCCGATGCGCGGCGTCACGGTGGACCCGGTCAACCGCCGGGCCGTGGTGCAAGGCGGCGCGACCTGGCACGAGGTCGACCACGAGACCCAGGCGTTCGGGCTCGCCGTGACCGGCGGGCTCGTCTCGTCGACCGGCGTCGGCGGGTTCACGCTCGGCGGCGGCATCGGCTGGCTGGTGCGCAAGCACGGCCTTTCCTGCGACAACATCGTCTCCGCCGACGTGGTCACCAGCGACGGCGAGCTCGTCCACGCCGGCCCGGTCGACAACCCGGAGCTGTTCTGGGCGCTGCGCGGGGGCGGCGGCAACTTCGGCATCGTCACATCGTTCGAGTACGACCTGCACCCGGTCGGTCCCGATGTCACCGCCGGGCTGATCTTCTTCCCGGGTGCCGCGGCGCGCGACGTGCTGCGCGGCTGGCGCGACCTGACCGGGTCGATGCCGCGCGAGCTGACCAGCCTCGTCAACCTCACCACCGCGCCGCCGGTCCCGTTCCTGCCCGAGGCGGTCCACGGCACGCCCATCGTCGCGATCGCGCTGATGCACTGCGGACCGCTGGCCGACGGGGAGCGGGCGGTCGCACCGCTGCGCGCGCTCGCCGAGCCGATCCTCGACATCGTCGGCCCGATGCCGTACGCCGCCATGCAGCAGGTGCTCGACCCGCTGTGGGCGCGCGGGGCGCACAACTACTTCACCTCCGCCTTCGTCGACACGCTGTCCGACGAGGTGCTCGAAGAAGTGATCGGACGCTGGCAGCACAAACCGACGCCGCAGAGCGAACTGCATCTCCACCACATCGCGGGGGCGATGGGCGACGTCTCGGCAGACGCGACCGCTTTCGCGCACCGGTCGTCGCCGTTCATCTGCAACGTCATTGCCCGGGCCACGGACGGGCAGGACTTCGACTCGCGAGCAGCCTGGGCCCGCGCGGCGCGCGACACGCTCGCCACCTACGGAAACAACGGCGTGTACGTCAACTTCACCGGCGACGGCGACGCGGACAAGGTGCGCGCCGCCTATCCCCCGGACACGTACGCCCGTCTGGCCGGCGTCAAGCGTCACTACGACCCGGACAACGTCTTCCGGCTCAACCAGAACATCTCACCTACCCCGTAACCGAAGAAGGCTGTTGTGATCACCTCAGCGCTGGCGGCCTACCTGGCCGCCGAACGCCGGCGCGTCCTCGAACAGGACGCCGACGAGGCCCGCCGGGCGAAAGCCGTTCGCCGCGCCCGCCGGTCGACGCGGAGGTCGACATGACCGCCGACAGCAACGTCGCAACCACCGGCGCCCGCGGTCATCGGGGGGGTCCTCGGCTCGACCGCGACGCCCTGCGTGATGTCGCGCCGCTGCTGGTGGCGCTCGCCCCGTTTGCCGCGGTCATCGGCGTGCAGTCCAGCGCCGATGGCCGCGCGGCGGGGTCGTTGGCGGGCACGCTGGTGCTATACGCGGGGTCGGCGCAGGTCAGCGCCCTCAGCCTGGTGCACCAGGGCGCGGGGCTCGTCTCGATCCTCGCCGCAGTCGCCCTGATCAACGCGCGGTTCGTCGCATACAGCGCGGCGCTCGCGCCGTACTTCGCCCGGCAGCCGGCGTGGTTCCGCTGGCTCGCGCCGCACTTCGTGATCGACCAGACCTACGCGGTCGTGACGGCCCGGAACGACCTGAGCGACGCGGCGCGCTTCCGCCGCTACTGGCTCACCGGCGGCGTCGTGATCGCAGTCGTCTGGCTGGCAGCGATGACCGGCGGCGCGCTGCTCGGCCCGGTCGTGCCGCACGCTCCCGCGATCGCGCTGATGCCGGCCGCCATCTTCGTCGCATTCCTCGCGCCGACGCTCACCCACCGGCCCAGCGCGGTGGCGGTGGCGACCGGTGTCCTGGCTGCACTCGTTCCGTTGCCGGCAGGCAGCCGGGTGCTGCTCGGCACCGCGGCCGGCGCCATCGCCGGGTTGCTCGCGGCCAAGGCGGTACGGCGATGACGACGTTCGCCGTGCTGGCCGCCGGGGGCGCGGTCACCTGGCTGTTGCGCGCCGCACTGATCGTGGCGATGCCGTCAACCGCCGTCGCCGACCGCATTGCGGCTGCGTTGCGCTACGCAGCACCGGCCGCATTCGCGTCGCTGGCCGTCACATCGCTGACCGCCGCGTCGCACGACACCGGCGACGCCGTCTGGCGCTACGCGATCGCCGCAGCGGTCACGGCGCTGACCGCACGGCCTGGGCGCAACCTCGCCATTCCCCTGCTGGCGGGAGCCGCCACAGTCACCGTCCTCACCAGCTTCTGACCTACCAGAGATCCAAGGAGTCCGACTATGACCCGCACCGACGTCGCATCCCTCGGCACGCTTCTCGGCGTGTGGGCGCATCCCGACGACGAAGCGTTCCTCACCGCCGGGCTGATGCTGCTCGCCCGGCGCGCCGGCAACCGCGTCGTGTGCGTCACGGCCACCCTCGGCGAGCACGGCACCGACCGCCCCGACGAGTGGCCGCCGCATCGGCTCGGCCCGCTGCGCGCCCGCGAGCATCGCGCGTCGCTGCAGGTCCTCGGCGTCGAGGAGCCGATCGTGCTCGGCTACACCGACGGGACCTGCGACCGGGTCGCCGTGGCAGAGGGGGCCGCACGCCTCGCCGAGATCATCGAGGCGGTCCAGCCGGACACCGTCGTCACGTTCGGCCCGGACGGCATGACCGGGCACCCCGACCACGTCGCAGTGAGCACGTGGATTTCGTGCGCCCTCGACAGCAGCGCCTACCCGGCCCGGCTGCTGCACGCCGCGGTGACGCCGCAGGAGATGCACCGGCAACGGTCGACCAGCGAAGCGCTGGGCGCATTCGGTCCGGGCCTGCCGGTGACCACCCCGCCGTCGGAACTCGCCCTGCGGCTGACGCTCGACGAGGATCTGCTCGACCACAAGCTGGCCGCTTTGCGTGCGCACGCCAGCCAGACGCGCGGGCAGGAGGAGCGGGTCGGCACCGCGGCGTACCGGCGGTGGCAACAGGAGGAAGCGTTCGTCGCCGCGGCGCGGTCAGTGGTGACGCCATGCTGAGCGACACGTCGATCGCCGCCGCCTCCGTCGGCATCGGCTTCACCCCGTTCGAGGATCGCGTCGAGGTGATCGACCGCGTCGCCGTACACGCCGAGAGACGTCGGCTGGGCTTTGTGTCCGTCGCCGAGGCAATGAGCCTGGCAGCGCCCATCGTGCTCGCCCGCCTCGCGGAACGGACCCACCGCATCGCGCTGATGACCGGTGTGCTGTCCGTCTGGAGCCGCAGCCCGGCCACGCTTGCCCTCACGGCTGCGGAGTTGCAGCGTTCGTCCGGCGGGCGGTTCGTGTTGGGCCTGGGTGCGAGCACGCCGCCGATCACCGAGGGCTTCCACGGGCAGCCGTGGCAGGCGCCGCTCGGCCGGCTGCGGCAGACCTGCCTGGCCGTCCGGGCTCTGCTGCGGGGTGAGCGGCTGCCCGCCGCACCGACCGGCGCCCGGCCGCTGCCGCTGGGATCTCCCCCGGCCACGCCGGTACCGCTCGCGCTGGCCGCCATCACCCGCCCGAGCATCCGGCTCGCGGGCAGCGTCGCCGACCAGTGGGTCCCGTTCCTGCTGCCGCGCGCCGCGCTCGACGACGGCCGGGGCCTGATCGCCGCAACGGCCGCTGCCGACGCGCGGCCGACGGTGCCGACCGTGACCGCGGCAGTGCCCGTCGCGCTCGCGGTCGACGAACAGGGCGCGGCCCGGATCGCCGCGCGCTGGCTGGTCACCTATGCCACCAGGATGGGCCCGGTGTACCCGCGGGTGCTGCGCGCGCACGGCTACGGCCGTGAACTCGACGCGCTGCTGGCAGCCAACAGCGATCCTCGGCGTCCGGTACTCCCCGCGCGCGCCACCCGCCTGGCCGACGAGGTGCTGATGTTCGGCACCTACCGCGAGGCGGCCGAACTGTGCCGCCGCTGGCACGCCCACGCGGACGCGCTCGCCCTGGTCGCACCGTTCGGCGTCCCCACCGACGACATCATCGCGACGATCGATGCGGTCACGTCGAACCCGCCGGTGCTCGCGACCCCCGCCGGCCGAGCTACGTGAGTGCGGACCTCGACCGCCGCGCCCCGGCCGCGGTCCGCGGAAACATCAGGCGCAGCGACAGTGTGAAGAGGCGACGCGCGTACCCGAGCAGGGGTAGGCCGAGTGGCAGCAGGATCAGCGTGATGCACAGGATCCCGGCGACCAGGCCGAGCACGAGCGCGACGATCCAGAGCAGGGCACCGGCGAGTCCCCGAAGCAACCTCATGGGACGTCTATACCCAACGGCGGGCGCGAAGCTCTGCTACTGCGGGACGGAGTCCCGGTCGGGGCTGATCGCGCTCCGCTCGTCATGCCCGTCGGCCTCGCCGCCGTCGTTGTCGGTGCGCACCCGGGTGACCATGATCGTGTCGACGCGGTTGCGGCGGCCGCCGACGTCCTCGGCCCGCAGCTCCAGCCCGTGCACCCGGGCGGTCGAGCCGGCGATCGGCACCCGGCCCAGCGCCTCGGCCAGCAGCCCGCCCACGGTCTCGACGTCGTCGCGGTCGGGGATCTCGACGTCGAACAGCTCGGCGAGATCCTCCACGGCCAGCCGTGCGGTCACCCGCGCGTGGTCGTCGTCCAGCCGCTCGATCGGCGGGCGCTCGACGTCGTACTCGTCGGTGATCTCGCCGACGATCTCCTCCAGGATGTCCTCGATCGTCACCAGCCCCGCCGTGCCGCCGTACTCGTCGATGACGATCGCGATGTGGCTGCGCGCCGCCTGCATCTCGCGCAGCAGTTCGTCGACCGGCTTGGACTCCGGGACGTACGTGGCCCGGCGCATCACCTCGGCGACGCTGGTGTTTCGGGCGCGGTCGACGTCCTGGCCGCGGCGGGCGAGGTCCTTGAGGTACGCGATGCCGACGACGTCGTCGAGGTTCTCCCCGGTCACCGGGATGCGCGAGAAACCGCTGCGCAGCGCGAGCGCCAGGGCCTGCGGCACCGACTTGGACTGCTCGATCCACACGATGTCGGTGCGCGGCACCATCACCTCGCGCGCGATGGTGTCGCCGAGCTCGAACACGGACTGGATCATCTGCCGCTCGCCGTGCTCGACGACGCCCCGCTCCTCGGCCATGTCGACGAGTTCGCGCAGCTCCACCTCGGAGGCGAACGGCCCGTCGCGGAAGCCCTTGCCGGGCGTGATCGCGTTGCCGAACAGCGTCAGCAGCCCGGCGAGCGGGTTGAACAGCCGGCCCAGCTGCCGCACCGCGGAGGCGCCCGCCAGCGCGACCGCGTTGGGGTGCTGCCGGCCGAGCGTGCGGGGCCCGACGCCGACGACGGCGTAGGAGACGACGACCATGATCACGATCGTCAGCGTCGGCACCGGCCAGTGGCTGCCGAAC
>DASSEP010000060.1:0-54128 GCA_035695205.1 Jatrophihabitans sp.
AGCAGGTCGTGGTGCTCGACATCCACTACGACCTCGCCGAGCCGGACCCGTACCCGGCTCTGCTCGCGGGCCTCGGTCCGGACGCACTGGCCGAGATCGAGCCCGGTTCGCGGCTCGTCGTGCTCCCCGCGCCCGCCGATCTCGCGGCGGTCACCGCAGTCTCGGCAATGCTGCCCGGCTCGCGCATCTCGGTCGGCTGCACGCTGGCCCTCCCGCAGGCCGGGCAGTCGCTGCGCTGGGCCCGGCTGGCGAGCCGCTTGCGTGTTGCAGGGCTGTTGCCCGACGAGCCGGTGCTGGTGTGCGACGAGCACGTGCCGCTGCTGTTGCTGGAGGGCGAACCCGGGCTTGCCGACGTGCTGGTCCGGCGCCGGCTGGAGCCGCTGCTGGCGTTGCCGGAGGCACGGCGGCTTAAGTTCGCGCGGCTGCTGTCGGCGTGGCTGGAACACGGCGGCAGCCAGGCCGAGCTGGCGCAGCAACTCGGGGCGCACCGGCAGACCCTGCACTACCGCATCGGCCGGTTGCAGGAGATGTTCGGCGCGCAGCTGCGCGACGCGCAGGCGCGGGTCGAGATCCTGCTGGCGCTGCGCGCAGCGTTGCCCAGGTGGGAGGCCAGTGGGGAGGCCAAGTGGGCAGCCGGGCCGCAGGCCGAATGGGAGGCCGACTCGCCCTGAGCTACCGGTGGTGCACCGGCGGTTTGCAGCCGTTGCAGTCGTGCGGACGCTTCGGGTCCCAGGTGCCGAGGATGCCCTGGATCATGTGCAGCGGGTTGTCCGGGCCGGAGATCGTTCCCGTGAGGAGCGGGTCCAGGTCGTCGCGGCCGATTCCGCAGCCGGTGAACGGCGGAATCGTGACCTTGCCGTCGAGCGGACCGCCGGTGAACAGGTTGTACTGCGGCGAGATGCCGACGAGATGCAAGTGCATCGGCGTGGCCGTGCGGCAGTGCGATCCGACGCGCAGCGGCACCTGATCGACAAGCACGTTGCTTATCCGCACCTGCACCAGCCCGGACACGTGGGTCGGTTGCGTGGCAAACGGCGCCACCGTCTGGGTCTTGGTGCGGATGGTCAGTGGCGTGATGCGCCCGTGCCGAACCAGCTGGCGCAGGTGCAGCGTGGCCACGATCGGGATCGCCCCGAAACCGAGGACCGTCGTTCTGGTGTCGGGGAACACGCCGAAGCCCGGGTGCCGGCCGGGATGGGTGACGACCCAGGCGGGGGAGGAGCTGCTGAGGATGTCGTTCTTGATCACCGACGTCTCGTTGGCGTAGGTGCGCAGGACGACGCGGGGCAGCCGCACAGTGGTGCGCGCCTTGCGCACCGTCGTCTCGCCGTCGACCAGCACCGCTGCGTCGGTGCCGCCGTGCGGCGGGCGGATGCCGTGTGCCGCGCCCCCGCTCGCGACCGCAGCCGTCGCCGCCGGCGGCGCAGCCTGCGCCCCACCCAGGCCGAACGCGGCGAGCGTGGCAACCACGGCTGCCGCGGCGGCGGGAAGACGCCGCGCGCGGATCACCATGGCGGCGAGGCTAGAGCGGTGCCCGAAACGTGGCAACGAACGCCGCGCCGGCACGCATCGCCGCATGCCCGTCTTGGACGTGCGTACGAACTCGGCAGCGCCGATCGGGCAGGTCTCACGAATCGGCGCGGGCCTCGATCTCGACTCATGGAGATCCGTTCCGGGGCGCTATACGGTGCTCGCTGCCGGTGTCGCCGACGGCGTTCCTCCGGGCCGTCGATCAGTCGTCAGGAAGGACTAGCCACCACATGTTCACTCGCAAGATCGCCACAGTGGCCGCGGCCGCGGGTGCGGCCGCAATTGTCGCGGCCCCCGCCGCCTTCGCGGCAGGCCTCACCTACAACATCTCCGCGGGCACGCACCACAGCGGCACCGCCGCGTACGTGGGCAAGACCGCCAAAGGCACGACGATCAAGTTCTCCGACACGACGTCCGGCCTCGACCTGGGCTGCGCCGGCGGCACCGCGTCGGGTGCGGTCACTCTCGGACGCAAGGTGTCCGCGAGCAAGGCCGGGACGATCACCAAGACGACGTGGAAGAACTGCAGCGGCCCCGGCGGCCTCGTGCTGGTGCCCGCCCAGGTCGGCACCTGGTACCTCAACGGCCGCGGCAAGACGGTCAACGGGAACACCCCGGTGTACGTGAGCAACGTCAAGGCCAACGTCGCGGCGAGCCCCACGCCGTCGCTGTGCAAGTTCACGGTGACCGGCGCGGCCGACGGCGTGTACCACAACGGAACGCACAAGCTCAGCCTCGCCCCGGCGAAGAAGTCCGGTCACCAGCTCAAGGTGTCGAACGTGACCGGCTGCCTCGGCACGATCAACAACGGTGACATCGTGACCTTCCAGGCGACCTACGTGATCAGCTCCACGTCGGGCGCGATCAAGATCAGCAGCAACTGACGGTTCCACCCAGCTCGGCTTCGGGGCCGCGTGGCGCGATGGTGCGCCGCGCGGCCCCGATTTCTGTGCCGGCCGGTGACTAGTGTCGGAGCGGTGAACGCCTCCGAAGAGCACTCCCGGGGTTTGACGCACGTCGACGAGCGCGGCGCCGCCCGCATGGTCGACGTCTCGGCGAAGGACGTCACGGCCCGCGAGGCGACCGCCGCCGGACGGTTCACGACCACGCCGGAGGTCGTAGCGCTGCTGCGGCGCGACGGCCTGCCTAAGGGTGACGCGCTGGCCGTGGCGCGCATCGCCGGCATCGCCGCCGCCAAACGCACTCCCGACCTGGTGCCGCTGTGCCATCCGGTCGCGTTGCACGGCGTGACGGTCGAGCTCGACCTGCGCGAGGACGGCGTCGACATCACCGCGACGACCCGCACCGCCGACCGCACCGGCGTCGAGATGGAGGCGCTGACCTCGGTGGTTGCCGCGGGGCTGGCGCTGTACGACATGGTCAAGGCCGTCGACCGCGCGGCGCGGCTGACCGACGTCCACCTCGTGGCGAAATCCGGGGGACGATCCGGAACCTGGCGGGCGGACGACGTCGCTGCAGTAGCCGCAACGACCTCGGAGGAGACGCGATGAAGGCGGCGGTCATCACCTGTTCCAACCGTTCGGCGAGCGGGGAACGCCCGGACGACAGCGGCGAGCTGCTCGCGTCGATGCTGGAATCGACCGGGTTCGAGATCGTGTTGCGGCGCATCGTGCCGGACGACGTCGAGCAGATCCGCGCGGCGGTCGGTGACGCGGTCGCCGCCGGGGCGGAAGCCGTCTTGACCACCGGCGGCACCGGGTTGACGCCGACCGACGTGACGCCCGAGGCGGTGGGCCCGATGCTCGACAAGCAGGTGCCCGGCATCGCCGAGGCGGTGCGCCAGGCCAACCGCGAGAAGGTGCCGACCTCGGTGCTGTCGCGTGGCATCGCCGGCACGGTCGGGTCCGCGCTCGTGGTCACCCTGCCCGGATCACCGGGTGGCGTACGCGACGGTATGGGCGTACTGGCGCCGCTGCTGGCCCACGCACTGGAGCAGCTCGCGGGGGGCGACCATCGTGCGGGAGGTGGAGTGTGAGTGATCTGGTTGCCGGCTCGGCGCAGAAGGCCGAGCCGGGCAGTGCGGTCGATCCGGTGCTGCGCCTGGTAACGGTGTCGGACGCGCCGATCGAGACGAGTGTGCACGAGGCGGCCGTCGACCACCCCGGTGCCGGCGCCCGGGTGGTGTTCTGCGGCGTCGTGCGCGATCACGACCACGGCCGCGGTGTCGTCGAGCTGGAGTACCAGGGCCACCCGAGCGCGGAGCAGGTGCTCACCGAGATCGCCGAGCAGTTCGCCGCCGAACCCGGCGTGCTGGCGCTGGCGGTGAGCCATCGCGTCGGCACGTTGCGCATCGGGGACGTCGCTCTGGTCGCCGCGGTGGCCACGGCGCACCGGGCCGCGGCATTCGAGGTGTGCGCCCGCCTCGTCGAAGAGGTCAAGCGGCGGCTGCCGATCTGGAAGCGCCAGGTGTTCACCGACGGCAGCGACGAATGGGTCAACTGCCCGTGATCGGCGGACGAGGCACACTGGTCTAGTGGCCGCCGACGACGAGCAGACTCCGCGCCGGAGCGCCCGCCCGCGGGTCCGGCGTCCGGAGGAACCGGTGCTGCCGGAGATCTCGCGCGACGAGACCGACATCGGCTGGGGCGACGAGCCCAGCGAGCGCGACGACGACTGGTACCGCCGCGAACGCCCGCCGCACCACGAATAGCCGGCGGGCTGCTACGGGCGGTCCACGACAACCGTGAACGTCCGCGCGGCCTGCAGGGCGGCGATTCGCAGAGCGGTGGCGCGGTCGGTGGCGAGCACGAGCTGCGTCGCGCTGCCGCCCAGCGGGTCGGCGGCCCGCGGCCTGGGCACAGCGAGCACGGCAACCCCGGAAGCCACCACCGAGGCCTGCGCCGGGGAGGCCCGGAGCCGGCTTGTTAGGGGCGACGGGGGTGCTGCGATGAGATCGACGCGGTCGCCGGCGCGGACGAGATCGCCCACGTCGCCGCCGACGAGCACCGGGGTGGCCACGGTGCCGGGTGACAACCCTGCGGTCAGCGCCGAGCCGGCCAGTCGCAGCCGGGTGATCGGCTCGCCCGGGCCGACCGGTCCGGCCAGCCGGCTGCCGACGAGATCGGTCGCCGCCTGCGCGGCACCGGCCGGGCGGAGCGAGCGGGGCCACTGCGCGACCCGCAGATCGTCGGCGCGCAGCCGAAGGCCTGCGGGCAGCATGCGCGCTGCGACGACGACCGACGCGCTCGGCTCCACCGCAGCGCGGTCCGGACGGCTGGCCGCGCCCAGTGCGGCGGCGCCGGCGAAAAGCAGGCACAGGATCGCCGCGCCGATGCGGACCCACCGACCGAGCGGCGAGCGCAGGTGCGGGTGGGCGGAGGCGAGCAGGTTGCGCAGCACGCGGCCACGCTAGGGGCGCCGCGAATGCCGCGGCGGCGGAGGAACCGGGCTGTGGACGCCGACGGAGGTTGTGGACGGCGTCCGCCCCGGTGTGGGTCAGGGTGTAGGTCAGGGTTTGGGTCAGGCGGAGGCGGCGGCCCGGCCGGCCGCGCCGCCGGACCCGCTGCCGGTGGCCGCCGGCTTGGCGCTCGTCGACGAGCCGGTGTCCTTGCCGGCTGCGGGTTCTTTGCTCGCGCCGCTCTCCCCGGACGAGCCGGACGAGCCGGAGGAGCCGGAGGAGCCGGAGGAGTCGGACTTGGCCGAGCCGTTGCTCTTCGTCTTCGCGTCGCTGCGGCTGTCGGTGCGATAGAAGCCGGAGCCCTTGAACACGACGCCGACGGCGGAGAACTTCTTGCGCACCGTGTGCCCGCATACCGGGCACTCGCTCGCCGCCGGATCGGTGAACGACTGCACGAGCTCGAACTCGTGCTTGCACGCCGGATCGGTGCAGGCGTACTGGTAGGTGGGCATGGACGAACCTCCGCGGATGTGGCAGCGCCGAGGCCCGTCGGAGCCGGCGCGGTGCTTAGCACTCCAAGGGTACGACTGCTAATCACGATTCGCGAGATCGGTGTGCTCGGCGAGCCGTTCCCAGCCCGTCGGCGCGACCACCCCGGCCACCGGCACGTCCCACGGGTCGCGCGGCAAGCGGGCCACCCGCTCGCCCGCGTGCAACAGCGCCACCGTCGCGACGCGGGGACCCACCCGGCTCAGGGCGCGGTCGTAGGAACCGCCGCCCCGCCCGAGCCGGATCCCGTCGTCGGCGACGGCGAGCGCCGGGACGAGCACGGCGTCGGCTCGGCCGATCGCGCCGACGCCGAGGGCCGGGCCGAGCCCGTCGGGCTCCCACCGCGCCCAGTCGAGATCCCGGTCGGGCAGGGTGATCGGGACGAGCACGTCGACGTCGCGCGCCCGCAGGGCGGCCAGCAGCTCCAGCGACCCGGGCTCGGTCCGCAGCGGGATGTAACCGGCCACACATCGCCAGCCGGACTCCGCTTGGCGTTCCAGCACGTGCGCCCGGACAGCGGCGCGGGCCTCGTCGAGCGCGGCAACCGGCAGCGCCGCCCGTGCCTCGAGGTACCGGCGCCGCAGCACTGCCTTGTCGGCGGCCGATGCGGTTCGCGCGCTCCCGGCGTCGTGCACCTCGCCATTGTCGCCCCGATACGCTCCGAAGATGCCCGAGACCCGTGTTTCCAAAGCGTTGATCCCGGCCGCCGGCCGCGGCACCCGCTTCCTGCCGTTCACCAAGGCGGTGCCGAAGGAGCTGGCCCCGATCGTCACCACGCCGACGCTGGAGTTGGTCGTGGCCGAGGCGGCGCAGAACTCGATCACCGACGTCCTACTCGTGGTCAACCCGGAGAAGCAGGTGACCATCGGCGAGTACTTCGGCGCCAGCCCGGACCTCGAGCAGGCGCTCGAGAAGAAGGGCGACGACGCCGGTCTGGCGAGCGTGCGCCGTCCGCAGGAACTCGCCAAGATCTCCTACACCGACCAGCTGAACCCGCGCGGGCTGGGCCACGCCATCGGCTGCGGCGAGGACTTCGCCGCCGGGGAACCGATCGCCGTCCTGCTGCCGGACGACCTGATCGACGACCGCGACGAGCTGCTGGGCACGATGCTGGACGTCTACGCCGAGCACGGCGGCATCGTGATCGGCGTGATCGACGTCGGCATCGAGAACATCAGCAAGTACGGCTGCGTCGTCCCGGCTGAGGGTGAGGACCCGAACGCCGACATCCTCGCGGTCGCCGATCTCGTCGAGAAGCCCAAGGCCGAGGAGGCGCCGAGCACGCTCGCGATCATCGGCCGCTACGTGCTGCCGCCCGAGATCTTCGACGCGCTGCGCGACACCGACCCCGGCGCGGGCGGTGAGATCCAGATCACCGACGCGATGAAGGCCTTGTGTCACGCGGGCACCCCGACGCACGTAGTGGTGTTCCGCGGCCGGCGCTACGACACCGGCGATCGGTTCGAGTACGTCAAGGCTGTCGTGCAGTTGGCGGCGCGCCACCCGGACATAGGAGCCGATTTCCGGGCATGGTTACGGGAGTATGAGCCGGCGGCCGACTGATTCACCCGGAGGACGGTCGCCCTGATCGACGCAGGATCGAGGAGCGCGCACGTGCCCGACACCGATCGACTACGCACGGTCGACGAGCACCTGGCCATCGTGCTCGACGGCGTAGGGGCGATGGAGCCGATCGAGCTCACCTTGCTCGATGCGCAGGGCCTGCTGCTCGCCGAGGACATCACCGCGCAGTTTCCGCTGCCGGGGTTCGACAACTCGGCGATGGACGGCTATGCGGTCCGCTCGATCGACACCCGCGGCGCGACGCCCGACGAACCGGCGCGGTTGCAGGTTGTCGGCGACATCGCCGCGGGCGCCAAGTCGCGGTCCGGGATGGGTCCGGGCCTGGCCATGCGGATCATGACCGGAGCGCCGATGCCGTCCGGCGCCGACGCGGTGATCCCGCTGGAGGACACCGACCGGGGGCTCGCCCGGGTCGCCGTGCACCGGCCGGTCCGCCCGGGGGAGTGCCTGCGGCGGATGGGCGAGGACATCCAGGCCGGTGCGCCCGCGCTGGGCGCCGGAGCCGCACTCGGCCCGCAGCAGATCGCGCTGCTCGCCGCCATCGGGCGCGACCGGGTGCTCGTCCGTCCTCGGCCCCGAGTGATCGTCATCTCCACCGGCAGCGAGTTGATCGACGTCGGGCACCGGCCGGGCTTCGGTGAGGTGATCGACTCCAACTCCTACATGATCGCGGCCGCGGCGAAGGACGCCGGCGCCGACGCCTACCGCTACGGGGTCGTCCCGGACGACCACGCGACGCTGCTCGACACGCTCGAGAACCAGCTGCTGCGGGCCGACATCCTGGTCACCAGTGGCGGCGTGAGCATGGGCGCCTTCGACGTGGTCAAGGAGGCGTTGTCCGAACTCGGCACCGTCGAGTTCACCAAGGTGGCGATGCAGCCGGGCAAGCCGCAGGGTTTCGGTCATCTCGGCGACCGGGTGCCGATCTTCTGCCTGCCCGGCAACCCGGTGAGCAGTCTCGTGTCGTTCGAGGCGTTCGTCCGGCCGGCGATCCGCAAGCTGTTGGGCAAACGCAGCCTGCAGCGCGCCACCGTTGAGGCCGTCGCCCTCGAGGGCGCGACGAGTGCACGCGGCGTGCGCCAGTACCGCCGCGGCGTGCTGCACCGCGAGAGCAGCGGTGGTTACAGCGTGTCGTTGGTCGGCGGGCCGGGCTCGCACCTGTTGGCCTCGCTGGCGCTCTCGAACTGCCTCGTGGTGCTGGACGAGGACACCACCGAGGTCGTCGCCGGCTCGACGGTGACCGTGATGCCCCTGCTGCTGTCGAACCGCTGACCCGATGGCGAGAACTCCGGGCTGGCCCGCGACGCCGACGACCGGGCCGCTCGTGCTCCGCCCGCCGCGGCTTCGCGACGCGCGTGCGTGGAGCGAGATCCGGTTGCGCAACGAACGCTGGCTGAGCACCTGGGAGCCGACCTCGCCGCATTCGTGGGAGGAACGCAACTCGGTCTCGGCGTGGCCGTCGCTGCACTCGGCGCTGAAGTCGGCGGCGCGGCACGGCACGATGCTGCCGTTCATGATCCTCTACGGCGGCCGGCTCGTCGGGCAGATGAACGTCTCCAACGTCGTCCACGGCGCGTTGCGCTCGTGCACCGTCGGGTACTGGGTGGACGAGCTGGTCGCCGGGCGCGGTGTCACGCCGACCGCGCTGGCGCTGGTCATCGACCACTGCTTCGGACCGGTCGGGCTGCACCGCGTCGAGGTCGACATCCGCCCCGAGAACCAGCCCAGCCTCCGCGTCGTCGAGAAGCTGGGTCTGCGCCGCGAGGGCTTCTTCGAACGCTTCCTGGACATCGACGGCGCATGGCGCGACCACATCGCCTTCGCGATCACCGTCGAGGAGCTCGGCGGCCGCAGCATGCTCACCCGGCTTCCCGGCCCGCTCGCCGAGCCGACCTGGCGCAGCCTGCGCTGACCGATCGGTCGGGAAGCGCCGCGAAAATTTCTCAACCTCAACTCGAGGTTGTCGCTCGACACGCCGTAGCACGTACCGAACGGGAGGCTCCGGGCTCATTAGCGTTAGCGCGGTCGTGTTACTGGTGTGACTGGAGGTGCGAGGATGCCACCACCGTTCCTGACTGTGGCCGTCCTCGTCGTCCTGTGGCTGATCGTGATCGTGCCGATGGTGCTGCGCCGCAGCGACGAGCGTCGCAGCGAGCGCTCGGTCGCGGACTGGGGCCGGGGCATGCGCGCTCTCGGCCGCCGCGCGAACGTGAGCGCGGAGCGTGCCGAGGTCTTCGTCCCCCGCCAGACCGCTCCCGCTCAGCCGGCACCGCTCGCCGGCCCGGCCCGCCGGCCCGTGCCCGCCGCCCAGGAGGCCCTCATGTACCCACCCGACCGCTCTGACCTGTCCGCCGCCCGCGTTCAGATGCTCACCCGCCGCCGTCGCTCGCTCAGCATCCTCATCGGCGGCAGCATCGTCTTCGGCCTGCTCGCGCTGGTCATGGGCGGGATCGCCTGGGCGCTCGCCCTGCCGTTCTGGCTGGGCACGGCCGGCTACCTGCTGTTCCTGCGCAACCAGGCGTTGCGCGACCGCGCACGCCGCGAGAACCGGCAGGCGCGGGCCGCCGCCCGACGCCCGGTCGGCTACGACGCCACCGAGCAGGTCACGCACTTCGAGCAGCCGCCCGCGTCCGTCGTCCGCATCGACGACGACGACCTCGAACTGCAGAGCATGGACACCATCGACCTCACCGGCCTGTACTCCGAGGAGCCGGAGCCCGCGGTCCAGCGCCGCGCGAGCTGAGTTCGCCCGGCTGATACCCTGATCGGCGGCCGTGCTGGCGTGCGGCCTTACCGGTTTCGGGGCTGTGGCGCAGTCCGGTAGCGCACCTCGTTCGCATCGAGGGGGTCAGGGGTTCAAATCCCCTCAGCTCCACCATGTGATCTCTCAAGAGATCCCGGACAGGCCGAACCCTCAGGGGTCGGTCTTTTCTGGTTTTTGAGCTGCTTGGCGCCAGCGTGCGTAGCGGTCTTTTCCGGTGGATTGGTAGTCGCGGTTGGGGTCGATGGTCAGTTCGCGGAGCAGTTCGCCGGTGGTGGCGTCGATGATGCGGACGTCGAGGTCGTGGATGAGCATCAGCACCGGGGTTCGGGCGTGGGTTCGGCCGATGCCGATGTGGTGCAGGCGGCCGTTGACGCGCAGGGTGAGTTTGCCGTCGCTGTCGACGCGGTCGGCGCGCACCCGGTCGTGGCTGTCGGTGCCGGGTTCGACGCCCGGGGCGGCTTTGGGACGCGCCTGGTAGGCGGCGGCTGGCGTGGCGTGGCGTGGCAGCGAGCTGTGCGGTCGGCGGTGGTTGTAGTCGTCGACGAAGCGGTCGAGCAGGGCCTGCAGTTCGGCGGTGATGGCCGGCTGGGCGGGTTGGGCGCGCAGCCATTTCTTCAGTGTTTGCTGGAAGCGTTCCACCTTGCCGCAGGTGGTGGGGTGGTTCGGGCGGGAGTTCTTCTGCCGGACGTGCAGGCGCGCCAGTTCGGCCTCCAGGGCGGTGCGGCCGCCGCGGCCGGTGGCGAAGCGGACGGTGTAGACCATGCCGTTGTCGGTCAGCGTCGAGGCCGGGATGCCGTAGGTGGCAACGGATTGTCGAAAGCTGGCCAGCACGATCGTGCCGGTGACCGGGGTGTGGGCGCTGCAGTGCAGCACGTAGCGGGAGTGGTCGTCGAGCCAGGTGATGATCTCCACGTCGGTGCCCTCGGCGAGGCGGTAATGGGTGAAGTCGGACTGCCAGCATTCGTTGGGTTGCTCGGCCTGGAAGCGGATGTAGGAGGCTTTCGGGCGCTTGTTCGGCGCCGGGGTGATGAGTCCGTGGCGGGTCAGGGTCCGGGCGATGGTGGCGACCGATACCCGCAGGCCGTGGTGGTGCTCCAGATGCCAGCCGATGGTGGCCGGGCCGGCGTCGTGCCAGTTGCTTACGCAGCTTGACGATCAGCTCGACCGTCGCCGGCGGGGTCGCGGTCGGCGAGTGGCGTGGCCGCTTGGAGCGTGGCTCGAACGCGGCTTCCCCTTCGACGCGGTAGCGGGCCAGCAGCTCGTAGAGCCAGGACCGGGACACGCCGTATTCGGCGGCCACCTCGGCCACGGGTCGCTGCTCGACGACGACAGCGGTGATGACCAGACGCGCTTTCGACACCAGCGCAGACTGATCACCGCAAGACCAGCTGGAGTGTCCGGGATGTCTTGCGACACCTCTCCGGGATGTCCTGAGGGATCACACCCTCAGCTCCACCAAAGAGCAGCACGCGCAGCGCCGACTACCCGATGACGACGATGGTTCCTGTCGCTTCGGTGTCTGGTGCCTGGAGGCTCCACAGCACCCTGACTGGGCCAGCTGTGCTGTCGGGAGGTACCGGCAGTCGCATTGCGAACCGAACCGTCCGGCCAGCGCCGATCGATCCGACCGGCGCGCAGTTCAGCGCGTACGTTCGCTTGTCGGGCGTGGTCGTATCCGCTGCCTCGACGAAGCCGGGGCACGGAGCGAGGCTCACGCGGTGCGCGGTCGGATTTCGCAGAGCAACGGTGTATCGAAGAACTGAGCCGACCTGGACTGTGCGCGGGAGTTCGAGCGACGCGCGCAGCACGGACAGCGGATAGACCGGTTCCGGCTGCGGGTAGTGCGGGTCGGAGAATCCGGTCGAATGAAGTCCGCACGTGACATCGAGCTCGGTGGATCTGGGCACGTCGAGGTGGACGGTGCCGCCGCCGGGCAACGCGATGCTGATGTGGTCGTACGTGTGCCCACCGCCGCCGCCCCCGGGCCGTGCGGCGCAGTACGCGTCGGTTTCGAGGCCGAGCATGGTCACGCCGCCAGGCGGCATGTTCGCTGCGTGCCCAGCAGGGAAGAAGCTTCCGTCCGTCGCAGTCACGTCGGGGCGTCCAGGCTGGGCGGCGACGACGCTGGGATAGCCGGCGAGCAGACACGTCGAGCCGCCGACATTGCGGAACCGGACGTAGGCGATCAAGTGGCCGCCGGCACCGTCATGTCCATCGAATGACGCCGATACGTCGTGCCGACTGCAGGCACGCGCGTTCGCGGGCGGGGCGGGCGGCGTCGTTGTCGCGGGCGGCTGATACGGCGGCGGCGGGGCGTCGATCCAAGGGACGACGCCCCGAACCGGCTGCGCTGAACTCAGCCGGGATGCGGCGGGGGAGGGCTGCCGCGACGACACGACGGGCGACGTCGCGCAGCCGCCCACCATCGCGACGGCCACGAAACAGAGCGCACCCACCGCTCGAGCGCTCATGGGATCCCTCATGCGGAGAAGACATATCGAGGATGGTGATTCGTTGCGCCCTGGCCACGGCGCACGTAGCCCCGGCGCGCGGCAGTAGCCAGCCCCCGACGCTGGCCGAAAGCTGGTCGCTCACCTTGCGGCGGGCAGCCGTAGCAGGCGGCGCCACAGCGGGGTAGCCGCGAAAGCGGTGCCGCCGAGAGCCACCGTGCCGATGCCCAGGTCGACCGAGAGGCGACCTTGCTTGGCCCAGTAGACGTCCTGCAGGTCGAGCAATAGGGCGAACTCGTCGACGATGAGCGCAAGGCCCACCCCGTAGGCGAGCGCGACCGCCGGGTGCCGCCGCCGCTCCTCCTTGCCCGCCACGCCGACACCACCGACGCCGACCAGCAGCGCGATGCCCCACATGTAGTGATGGAGGTGCTCACTGCCGATGCTCAAGTTCTCGGACGGTCCCTTGCCGGCGCGAATGGCGTGCGTCATCGCGCGCACGGCGCCGAAGGCGCAGGTGAAGCTGCTCCAGGACAGCAAGATCGAACGCTCGCGAGGGCCCATGTCCTCCCGGTAGGCGGCACCGATCCGGTGCAGCGCAGTGGACCACGTCTGCATCGGGGATCCATCTGCCGTCGGCATGGGCTCACGGTATGAGTGCGCCGGCCGGGCGGGCAATCACCGGCCGGTGATGTGGAGATTTCGGGGAGCCGGGCCGTCTCGAAATCTCCACGGAAACGTCGAGCTTCGATCCGCCGGCGCGACGAGGCTCGCGGCCATGACCACGTTCACGAACCCCGCAAGTGCGCGGCCGGCCGTCGCGGCGCGGCGCGACGGGATCCGCGACGCGCTCGACGTGGCGCCGGCCCTGCTTGTCTACGGCGTCACCCTCGGTGTGCTGATCGGCTCGACCGTCACCGGTGACGGCGCCGGGTTGCTCGGCGCACCGCTCATCTACGCGGGGAGCGCGCAGCTGACCGCGACGACGATGTTCCAGCAGGGCGCCGGGCTGGTGGCCATCGTCGGGTCCGTGGTGGCGGTGAACGCCCGGCTGATGGTCTACGGCGCCGCACTCGCCCCGCGGTTCGCCGGGCAGCCGCGTTGGTTCCGGCTGGCCGGCGTCCACTTCATCATCGACCAGACGTATCTGGCCGCGCTGCGGCGTCCCGACCACCGGGGCCGGGAATTCCGCGAGTACTGGCTCGCCGTCGGCTTCGCGGTGATGGCGGTGTGGTCGGCCGGCGTCGGCCTCGGCGTCCTGATCGGACCCCGGCTGCCCGACCTGCCGCATCTTTCGCTCGCCGGCGTCGCGCTGTTCATCGCCATGCTGGTGCGTCGCGTGCAGGACGCCGCTGGGAAAGCCGCCGCGGCCGTCGCTGCAGCGGTGGGCCCGTTGTCCGCGGCCGCGATGCCGGGCATCGGTGTGCTCGCCGGCACTGCCGCCGGCATCGTCGCCGGAACCATCGTGGGCAAGTTCGTGGGCGAGTTCACGGGAAAGAAGCGGCGGCGATGAACGGCCTGACCTACGTGCTGCTCACGGCGGGAGTCAGTTGGCTGCTGCGCTTGACGTTCGTCGTCCTGATCTCGGGCGACCGGCTGCCGGCACGGATCACCGCTGCCCTCGACCACACCGCCCCCGCGGTCCTCGCCGCCTTGATCTCCGTCGGGACGGTCACGAGCATCCAGCACGACAGTGGCGCCGTCCGGCTTGCCGTGCTGGCGTGCCTGCTCGGCGTCGCGGCCGTGGCCCGGCGGCGTCCGAGCGTGGCGCTCAGTGTGGGGATCGCTCTCGCGGCGGTGCTGACCATCGACCTCTTGCTCGTGCGGTGAGTCCGGCACGTGAGAGCATGCGGGCGTGGCGTGGGCCTTGGACGAGGGCCTGGTGCTCGACCCGGCGTTGTTCGAGCTGCGCCGCGACGGTCGCCCGGTGCCGATGGAGCCGCAGGCCTTCGACGTGCTGACCTACCTGGTGTCGCACCGCGATCGCGTGGTGTCGAAGCAGGAACTCATGGACGCCATCTGGGGCGGGCGATTCGTCACCGAGGCGGCGGTCACCAGCCGCATCAAGCAGGTGCGCCGCGCGCTCGGCGACGACGGCCGCACTCAGCGCCTGATTCGCACGGTGCACGGCCGTGGATACCGCTTCGTCGCCGTACCGGTCGAGGCGGACCGCGCCAACGCGCCAAGCGGGGAGCTCGCCGGGCCGGATGCGCCGATCCGGTACGTCGTCAGCGACGGGCTGCACATCGCCTTCCAGGTGACCGGTGGCGGCGATCTCGACATCGTCCTGATCCCGGGTTTCGTGTCGCACCTCGAACTCGACTGGGCCGACCACCGCTACGCCCACTTCTTGGAACGGCTCGGCTCGATGGGCCGGCTGATCAGGTTCGACAAGCGCGGCACCGGCATGTCCGACCGGCCGCAGGGCCTGCCGGATCTCGAGACCCGCATGCACGACGTGCTCGCGGTCATGGACGCGGCGGGCTCGGAGCGGGCGGTGCTGTGCGGCTACTCCGAGGGCGGGCCGATGTCGATCCTGATGGCGGCCACCCATCCGGAGCGGGTGGCGTCGCTCGTCCTGTACGCCAGCTACGCGAAGCGGACGCGGGCCGCGGACTACCCGTGGGCGCCGACCGACGAGGAACGCCGCGCCTACACCGAACGGCTGGTCGACACGTGGGACTGGATGGCCGACCTGCGGATGCGCTGCCCGTCCGGTGACGAGCAGATGGCGCGGTGGTGGGCGCAGCGGATCCGCGCCGCGGCGACGCCGTCGACCGTGCGTGCGTTGATGCTGATGAACTCCGCCGTCGACGTGCGCCACGCCCTCGGCGCGGTACGCGTGCCCACGCTCGTGTTGCATCGCCGCGGCGACGCGGTGTTCCGCGTCGAGGGGGCGCGTTACCTCGCCGACCGGATCCCGGATGCCGAGCTGCGGTTGCTCGACGGCGCAGACCACCTGCCGTGCGGTGACCCGGACCAGATCCTCGACCCGATCGAGGACTTCTTGCACGAGATCGGCAGGGGCGAGAGCCATCCGCTCGCCCTCGTCGCCGTGGTGGCGGCGGCCGGTGACGGTGGGTCCGCGGCGGTCGACCATCTCGCCGCCGGCGGCGGCCTCGCGCGGACGACTGCAGCCGGCCGGCGCGTCGCGCTGTTCGACGGCCCCGCTACCGCCGTGCGCCGCGCGTTGGCCGGCCTGCGTGCCGACGCGCAGCTCGGACTGTCCATAGCCGAGGTCGACCGCACCGCGACGACCGTCGACGGGCCCGGCGTGCAGCATGCGCAGCGGATCGCGGACGTCGCGGCCCCCGGCGAACTCTGGGTGTCCGCCGCTGCCGGGATGCTGCTCTCCGGCAGCGGTCTGCACCTGGAGCCGGTCGGGCACGACGACGACACCGCGGGTCGACCTCTGCTGCGCGTCCAGGCACCCAGCCTGGTGTGACGGGCAAGCCGGTGCAGTAACTCGCTCGGCCTCAGCCGGATCCGGACGTGGACGGGGCCGGTGCAGGGCGCGCGGAACCGCCGCCGTTCTGCCGCGGCGTGCCGTCGGCCGGTGACCCGCCCGCACCGTCGGCGGATTCGGCGCCGAAGAGGGCCGCGACCCTCTCCTGGGAATCGGCGCGGGCGAGCACCGTGACGACGTCGCCGGGTCGCAGTTCGAGCCGGGCGGCCGCGTAGTGCACGGTGTCGCCGCGCAGCAGCGAGATGAGGATGGTGCCCTCGGGCAGGCCGGCGGTCACGATCGTGTTGCCGACCGCGGGTGCGTCCGGTCCGATGCGGTACTCGAAGATGCTCGCGTTGGAGGCGATGCGGGCGAGGCGATTGGCGTCGGCGCGGACGGCGCGGCGGTAGCCACGCACGATGTCACTCAGGGCGACGACGCCCTCGACACGCCTCTGGTCGTTGACCACGGTGAGCCAGGGCTGGCCTGCGGGAAGCGCGTCGACCACCTGATCGAGGGTCTGTTCGGCAGTTACCGATGCCGCGGTGGGGTCGACCAGAGCCGAGACCCTGCTCTCGGGCTCGCGCGCGGCACGTTCGGCGACCACTGCGGCGGCGACCGTGCCGATGAACCGCTCCTGGTCGTCGACCACCGGGGCGCCCGGCACCTGGGCCGAGGCGATCCGCTGGGCCGCGTCGGTCACGCGCGTGCCGGCCGGCAGCACCAACCGCGGCGGTTGCATCGTGCGCTGGACCGGCACGCGGGCGAGCAGCGGCAGGCCCTGGCGCAGCCGCGCGGCCTGCGCCTCGGCACGGTTGCGCAGCTGGCTGACGTAGATGGTCTTTCCGGCTTGCCGGACGATGAGGTAGGCGAGCCCGACGGCGATCATCGCCGGCGCGAGGATGGCGAGGCTGCCGGTCATCTCGGCGACCATGAGCATCATCGCCAGCGGAGCACGCGCGATGCTGCCGAAGCAGGCCATCATCCCGACGATGACGAAGGCCGCCGGACTGTGCGGCACGCCCGGCGCTATGGGTTCGAGCAGGCGCCACACCGCCGCGCCCACGAACGCGCCGATCACCATGCCCGGGCCGAAGATGCCCCCCGAACCGCCGGTGCCGATCGACAGCGAGGTGGCCACGATCTTGGCGAGTGGCACCAGCAGCACGATCCACAACGCGATGTGCATGAGCGCCTGGTGGTTCAGGGCGTGCTGCACCCAGCCGTAGCCCGTCCCGAGCGCCTGCGGCACCGCCAGGCCGAGCAGGCCGACGAGCAGGCCACCGAGCGCGGGCTTGACGGCCCGGCTGGCCCGAAGCCGGTCCGAGAGCCTGACTGTCCCGTAGAACGTTGCGCTGTAGGCGAGGCCCACGGCGCCGGCGAGGACCCCGATCACGGCGAACCACAGCAATTGGATCGGTTGGTGGAACTCGTACCCCTTTGCCGCGTAGCCGAACAGCGGGTGGAAGCCGTCGATGAACCCGAACACGGTGTAGGCGACGATCGACGCCACGAGGCCGGGCACCAACGCCTCGGACTCGAAATCCTCCTTGTAAACGATGTCGGCGGCCAGCACCGCCCCGCCGAGGGGGGCGCCGAAGATCGCTCCGATGCCCGACCCGATGCCGACGGAGACCGCGATCCGGCCGTCCTCCGGAGACAGATCGAGGGTGCGGGCAAGCAGCGAGCCGAAGCCGGCCGAGATCTGCGCGGTCGGCCCCTCGCGCCCGCCCGAGCCGCCCGATCCGATGGTGATCGCCGAGGACACCAGCTTCACGATCACGGCGCGGGCCCGGATCATGCGCGGGTTCTTGTGCACCGCGTCGATCGCCGCATCCGTCCCGTGTCCCTCGGCCTCGGGTGCCAGGCCGAAGACGAGGAGCCCGGACAGCAGGCCCCCGCCCGCGACCACGAGCGGAATGACCCACCACCGCGTGAAATGGCCGGTTCCGGCGCCGCCGCCCTCACCCGCGGGGGCCGGCGGCGTGTACCCGCCGAGCACGCCCAGCAGCAGTTGGCTCGCCTGGGTCAGCGCCCAGTAGAACGCCACCGCCCCGAGACCTGCGATCACGCCGATCGCGCTGCCGAGCACCAGCCATTTCGGCAGATAGGACGCGCCGCGGACCCACGCGCCGGCGCGCACACCGACGGTGCGCAGCTCTCGACGGGCGAAAGCAGTCATCGTGCTGCCGCCTGCACGAGCAACCGCAACGCCGCGGCCAACTCCACCTGGTCCTGTGGCGGGATGCTGGTCAACAACTCGCTGATGCGCTCCTTGCGGCGTCGCGTGCTCTCGGCGATGAGCGCCCGGCCTTCCGGGCGGAGCGACACCGTCACCTGCCGGCGGTTCGTGCGATCCGTCGCGCGGGTGACCAGCCGCTTCGCCACAAGGCGGTCGCACATGCGCGTGGCAGTCGACGGGACCACGCCGAGAGCCTCGGCCAGCTCGGCGATCGTCATCGCCTTGCGGGCCTCGAGCAGGACCAAGGCGCGGAACTGCGGAATGGTGACGTCGGGGCTGGAACCGGCCAGCGCCTCGGAGGCGACGGCGACGAAGACCCGGCTGGCGGCGAGCACGGCATCCACGATCTCTGCCTGGCCGGCCAGCACGTCCACCGCCGACGAGCCCTCGGCGAACCGGTCCAAAGAGGGATGTTCCACAACCGTAGCATAGTGCAACTGTTGGCGTGTGCACGTGCGGGGTCGGTGTGCGACTTAACGGGGCGTGACGCTCACCTCGTCGCCGACGCGAACGGTGCCGCCGGTGGCGATGGTCGTCCAGACCCCGAGATGCCCGCGGTGGTTGCGGGCGAGCGTGCGGAAGACGTCCCGGTCGCCGTCCAAGCCCGGCAGCGGGCGGGTGACCATCGTGCAGCGCACGCATGGCTCCTGCGGCTGCAGTGCCACGGCGCCGACGCCGAGGGTGGCCCGTCCGCACCAGGCGTCCTCGACCCAGCCGTCGCCGGCGACGTCGAGCAGCAGATTCGGACGGAATCGGCGTACCTGCCAGTTGCCGGTCGGGTGCAGGGCCGCTGCCGTGCGCAGGCTGGCTGTCGTGAGCACGAGCAGTGGCGACGCGTCGACGAACCGACCGGCGGGCATGGTCCACTCGACGGCCGGGCTGCTGTCGTCGGTGGCGTCGGCGAAGAACTCCGCCCGTGCGGCAGGCGCATCTCGCGAGCTCACCAGGCGCACCGGCTTGTCGAGCCATGCCGAGAGCGCCGCGTCCGTCTGCGTTCCGGGCCCGCGGCAGGTGGCACCAGTCGGCAACGTGATCAGCGGTGCGCCGTCCGGCAGGAGCGCTGCGCTCGCGAAGAGGAGCTGGGGTGCGCGGCGCCCGGTGAGGATCTTTCCGGTGCTCTCGTCGCGGATGCCCCAGCAACGGTCGCCGCGCAGACCATCGACCTCGATCTCCGCGGTGGCAACCAGTTCACCCTGCAGCGACTTGACGGGGTAGCGCGCGATCTGCGTCAGCCGCATCGTCGGCTCCTCAGGAAGTGAGCAGCAGGTTGTCGAGCCCGCGGGTGAGCCCGACGCGACCCTGCACCGCCCGCACGGCGAGCAGCGTCCCGCCGACGTAGGGCACGGGGGTTCCGCCCGCGTCGTGGCGGATGGACAACCGCTCGTCCGGCAAAGCGAACACCACTTCGGTCGACACCACGAAACTCGGCAGCCGCAGCGAGTGCACCTGGGTTCCGGCCACGGTCGTGCCGCGCGCTTCGACGTGTCCCCGCGTCTGTCCGACCGGCACGTCGACGGAGTTCGGCTGCACCTCGCCCAGGCGCTCGGCAATTTCCTGCGCCGTACCGCTCGGTGCATCCGGCTTCCCGGCCGAGGCGTAGTCGATGATCTCCCGGTACGGCAGGTGGCGGGCGACGAGCAGCGCAGCGGCCTGTGCCATCGCCGCGGTGATGGAGAAATTGCCTGCGGCGACCACTCCGACGCCGGCGCTTGTGGCCGCGCGTTCGATGTCGGCGAAGTCGTCGGCGGACAGGCCCGACGTTCCGATCACCACGGCCACGCCTCGATCCAGGGCGGCGAGGGTGTTCGCGCGAACGGCTTCGTCGGAGGTGTAGTCGACGAGCACGTCGACGCCGTCCAGCGCATCGGCCACAGCGGCATGAACCGGCACGTCGATGGATTCACCGCCCCAGGCAGTTCCCAGATCTCGTCCCGCTGCGGAGCGGCTCACCGCACTGCGAAGGATCAGGTCGTCCGCGGCGAGGACCGCTTCGGCGATCGGGCGTCCGGTCCACCCGGTCGCGCCGGCAACGCACACAGTGATGGCCATGGTGGCGACGCTATCCGGTCTCGCACTCGACGGTCTGGACGACCACGACGCTCATGCGGTTGTCGCCGGGCTGTGCCTGGATCTCGTCGTCGACGATCCCGGTGCTGCGGTGCGCGCACGGTTGCGGGCGATATTGGCGAACCCCCATGGCTTGCATGACCCGGAGGCGGCGTCTGCGGCCTACCTGACCTCGGCGGCGATCCTGCAGCTCTGCCGAGCGGGTCGCGGATCAGAGGTGGATCGGCCCGCGTAAACCGGCTTGCAGCAGGAAGGGGCGCGGCGGTTTGGATTGCGAACACCCGACCGCCTGCACCCTCAGGTGATACGTGCCGTGCCCGGCGACGTTGGCGTAGGCCTTGGTTCCGCCGACGATCGTGTACGGGCCCGACTCGGTGTGCCGGCCGTAGCAGGTCACCGGGTCGAACCTGTCGCGGTGTTCGGTGGGGTGGTGGCGGACGATGACCACGCCGTCGGGGAAGACGAATCGCTCGAGGCGCCCTGAGACGATCACGTCCTTGCCGCGTGCGTGGACCGGGCCTCGCGCGATGATCGTCGGATCGCTCTTGAGCGAAGTCCGCAACACGATGAAGTGCTCGGTGCCGGACGACCGGCTGTTCGTGGGAGCGGCGGCCGCCGCGATGCCGGTGAGTCCGATGGCCGCGGGTACTGCGGCCGCTGCCAGAACGAGTGGACGGCGGTGACTCATGGTCCCTCCTCGGCCGTGCCGTTTGGGCGAGTGTGAACAGCGCTGCACGAACCGGACAAGGGGCCGAGAGACCTGCGAAGTGCCCGCCGGTCGTCAGGTGCCTTCGGCGGCCTGTTCGCCGGCTGTAACGTCCCGCTTGCGCAGGATCGTCCGGAAGCCGAGCCGGCCGGACCGTGCCTCGGCCGCCACGCGCAACCGCTCGTTCTCATCGGCAAGTTGCTCGTTCTCGAGCGCCTGGGCGAGGGTCACCCGTTCCAGATGCTCGATCCGGCTGCGCAGTTGAGCGATTTGGTGGTCGCAGGGCCCGATGGGCTCGCTCACCGGCTCGTACAGAGTGTGAGGGTCAACGTCCACGATGCAACGTTGCGCCGCCGCGGGCCGTTGCACCCGGACGGAGTGGCACCAGCAGAGCAGGACCTAGGGCTTTCCCTCCGGGATAGCACCCGTCGTTTCCGGCAATCCTGTTGAAGTGGCCGGTTTCTGCGCCAATTGGCCGGGCCGGTAAGATCAAGGGGGTCGGCGGACGCCCACGACTCGGCAGTCGTGCGGCGCGCCTCCACGACATGGACCGGCGTATCGGGGGGCTTACTGATCTTGTCCGTCGCTCGCCGCACCGTTCGTTTCGGCTTCGCTGCCGCCGTCCTCATGGCAGTGCTCTCGGGGTGCTCGGGCGCCTCGAAGCCGCTCTACCCGGCGATGCCGGTGCTGGCGGCAGCCGCAGTGCGCACGCCGGTGCCGTCCCCCCAACACCCGAACATCGTCTTCGTGCTGACCGACGATCTCTCCTCCGACCTGGTCGCCGAGATGCCGCACGTCCAGGCTCTCGAGCAGCGCGGAATGACGTTCACGAACTTCACGGTCACCGACTCGCTGTGCTGCCCCTCCCGCGCGTCGATCTTCACCGGGGAGTTCCCGCACAACACGGGCGTGCGGTCCAACACCGCGCCCGACGGCGGCTATGCCGCGTACGAGCGCAACCACGACGCGAGCAAGTCGTTCGCCGTCGCCCTACAGCACGCCGGATACCTCACCGGCTTCGAGGGCAAGTACCTCAACGCCTACGACGTCAACCGGTCGCCAGCCAACCAACCGGGCTGGGACTTCTGGGATCCCATCGGCGGCGGCGGATACCGGGGCTACAACTACAGCATGTCGCTGGACGGCAAGCTCGTCCGCTTCGGCGGCGACCCGCGCGACTACACCAACTTCACGCTCAACCACTACGCCGTGCGCTTCGTGCACGCTGCCGCAGCCCGGAAGCGCCCGTTCATGCTCGAGGTCGCGTCGTACTCGCCGCATGCCCCGTACGTGCCTGCCCCGCAGGACGAGGGCAGCTTTCCCACGGTGCGGGCGCCGCGTACGCCGCGGTGGAACACGCTGCCGACAGACGCCCCGCCCTGGCTCGCCGCGCACGAACCGCTGAACACCGACGAAATCTCGCGGCTCGACCATGTCTACGAGCGCCGTGTCGAGGCAGTGCAGTCGGTCGACCGCATGATCGGGCACATCGAAGCCGAGTTGCGCCGTACCCATCAGTATCGAAACACCGTGTTCGTGTTCAGCAGCGACAACGGCTTCCACATGGGCGACTACACGCTCACCACCGGGAAGATGACGGCGTTCGACACCGATGTCAACGTCCCCCTCGTTGTCGCCGGCCCCGGCATTGCCGGCGGAACGGTGAACAGCGAGCCGGTGGAGAACATCGACCTGGCACCCACCTTCGAGCAGTTGGCCGGCGCGCCCATCCCGCAGGCCACCGTGGACGGCCACAGTTTCGTGCCGCTCCTGCACGGGCAGCACGTGCCGTGGCGGACCTATGCCGGCATCGAGCACCTCAACCCCGGCAGCCACCCCGGCGACCCCGACCGGCAGCGCTGGCTGTCCGGCCACCTGCCCAGTTACAACGCGGTGCGCACCGCGACGTTCACCTACGTCGCCTACGCCGACGGGGAACGTGAGTTCTACAACCGGGCCACCGACCCGTGGGAGCTGCACAACGTGTACCAGCAGCTGCCCGCCTCGCGCGTCGCAGCGTTGAACAAGATCGTTGCCGCGCTCACCACGTGCCACGGCTATCAGCAGTGCTGGCAGGCCGCCGTACCGACCGCCACCGCCCCGTAACGCCGGCTCGCGGCGATCAGCCCACAGCCGGGACGTCCGCGGCGGCCCGGGCCGCCGCGGCGCGCGCAGCAAGCGGGGTGGCGCGCAGCCGATCGGCGATGGCGGCGGCCTCGGCAAGGAGAAGGTCGGCAGGCCCGACCGCCGTCACGGCGCGGAACTCCGCCTGGTCGAGCAAGGCGTGCGCGAGATGGTACGGACTGCCCGCGGCGCGCAGCTGGGCGATTGCGTCGGTGAAATCGTCGTCCGCATCGGCCTCGTCGCGAGCGGCGCCGAGCCGGGCGCGGGCAAGGCTTCGTTCGGCGCGCAGCAGCGGCGGGACGTGGCCGACCGGGTGGGCATCCAAGCGGGCGACGAGAGCTTCGACGGCAGGCAGGTCACCGCGCTCGAACGCGACGCGCACCGCCGTCGTCCACCCGAACACGTAGAGCTCGTGGGTCAGCCCGAGCGCCTGTCCGTGGTCGACGATCTCGGTGGCGGTGTCGAGCGCTTCGTCGAGCCGTCCGGCGGTAGCCGCCGCCAGGGCGTCCACCAGCAACGCCTGGCAGCGGTCCTGCGGATCCTCCGAGGCACGGCACGCGGTCAGCGTGGTCCGGGCGTCGCCCTCGGACAGTTCGCCGCGCAGAGCGGCGAGCGTGGCCACCACCGACGCGGCGGTGTCGTCGTCGGCCAAGCCGTCCGCGTGCATGCCGGCCTGCAACGCGCGCCCGGCGGCTTCCCAGTCGCCGAGAAAGATCTCTGCCCACCCGACGTTGGTGAGCGAAACCGCCATCAGCCTGCGCGCACCGAGTCGCTTGCCGAGCTCATATGCGCTCCGGGCAGCGTCGGCGGCCGCGCGCGGATCGAGCGCGAGCTTCATGGACGCCAGGCCGGTCAGACCGCGTGCATGCCCAGCGGTGTCACCCACTCGCTCGGCGAGCCTCACGCCGTACTCGTAGAGTGCGGCGGCCTCGGTGTACTGGCCCCGGTTGTTGTAGTTCAGCGCACGGGACACGACCAGGTCGGCAAGCTGGGCGTCGGGCACGTCGAGCGCCTGGCCCAGGACGAGAGCCTCTTCGGTGAGCTGAGTGCTGACGGGGTTGCCGTCGAAGGTCTCCAGCACGGCGAGTTCGCGCAACGCCGTCACCGTGTCGGCGTCCGGGCTGGGCCGCAGCACCTCGACGGCATCGGCCAGCAGCTCGCGAGCCTGCGCGATGTGTCCGTCCAGCGAGGTGCCGAAGCCGAGCAGCGTCTGGGCGCGGGCGGCGTCGCGCTCACGCCGGTGCTCGATGTAGATATTCCGCGCACGTTCGGCATACGCGATCAGCTTCTCGTTGTCGCCGGCGGTGCGCGCCGCCGTGGCGGCGCGTTCCCACAGCGTTGCGCCGACGGTGTTCATCGCTTCCGGGAACTGGGAGGTTAGATCGGCCGCCGCTGCGAAGTCCTCCGCCGCCCGGCCAGGGGCGCCGGACTCCTCGGCGCGTTCGCCTGCCCGCAGCAGGACCTCGATGGCGGCGGAGCGGATCGCTCCGGCGTCCGGGTCGTCGGGAACGGCGGCGAGAGCGTCGAGATAGTGGCGGGCGACGACCTCCATGATCTCGTCGTTCTCGAACGCGTTACGCAGATGGGCGGCGACGACGAGATGCCGGGCCTTGCGGTCGCGGCGCGAGAGAGTGTCGTACGCGACCCGACGCAACATGTTCTGGGTGAACCGATACGAGCCGCGCTGCGGGGAGAGCGGGTCTGCGGAGATCTCCAGAACCTCGCGGCGCACCAGTTCGGCGAGCTCCGCCTGCACCGTCTCGGCCGGCTGCTCGGAGATGGCCAACAAGGCCTCGGCGGGGAACGCGGTGCCGAGCACCGCCGCGTCGCCGACCAGCTCCCGGATGCCGGGCGGTAGGGAATCCAGGCGTGCGGCAAGCAAGCCGTGCAGGCTGTCCGGCACCGACAACGTGCGAACGTCGCCCACCAAGGTGTACTGCCCGCCACGGGTACCACGACGTCCTGGTCGACCAGCGATCGGATGGTCTCGATGGCGAACAGCGGATTGCCCTGGGCATGTCTCGCAATGGCCGCCACAGCGCTCGCGGGCATGCCCGGCACGAGGGCGTCGACCAGTTCGTCGAGTGACCGGTCGTCGAGCAGGTCGAGGTTCAAGGCGGTGCGGTTACGGCCGATCCCCCAGCCAGGACGCCGCTCGGACACCTCGGGGCGGGCGAACGCGAGGACGTAGATGGGCGAGGTGCGCGCCCAGTCGATGAGGTGGTCGAAGAAGTCGAGCAGCGCCGCGTCGTCGGCGTGTTGGAGATCCTCCACGAGGAGCACCACCGGGCCGGAATCGGCCAGCCGTTCGAAGAACAGCCGCCAACCGGCGAACAGTTCGTCGCGGGTCAACGTGGCAGAGCTTGCCGACGCGCCCGGCGACGCGCCGTAGCCGACACCGAGCAGCCGAGCCAGGCGCGGGCCGACATAGGACCGCTCGGCCGGGTCCGCAACGAACCTGGGAAGCAGGTCGGCCAGCTTGGCCGCCGCGGTATCGAGCGGGTCTTCCTCGGCGATCCCGAAGCGCTGCCGGATCATCTCGCTCAGAGCCCTGTACGCGACACCTTCGCCGTAGGACAAGCAGCGGCCGCGGTGCCACCACATCACCTCGGCGAGTCCGTCGACGTACTTCTCGAACTCCCAGCCCAACCGCGTTTTCCCGACCCCGGCCGGGCCGGAGACCACGACCAGCCGCGGGCTTTTCCGGTCGGCGGTCGCGTGGAACAACTCCTTGATCGTGCGGAGCTCCGCATCGCGACCGATGAGCGGCGCCTCGAGACCATCGACGCGCTGCGAGCCGCCGACCCCGGCGAGTACCCGCGTCGCGCGGAACAATGCCATCGGCTCGCTCTTGCCCTTGAGGTGATGTTCGCCTTCGTCGGCGAAGCCGACGGAGGCGGAGGTGAGCCGCCGGGTCGTGTCGTCGACCCATACCTGTCCCGGCCCGGCGGCCGACTGGACACGCGCGGCGGTGTTGACGGCGTCCCCCGCCACCATGCCCTGCCCGACGGCGCCGAGAGTCACCGCCATCTCGCCGGTGACGACTCCCGCCCGCAGCGCGAGTCCCGCTGCGCCGAGCTCGGCGCCCAACGCTGCCACCGCCGACACCAGGTCCAACCCGGCGCGCACGGCTCGTTCGGCGTCGCTCTCGGTGGTCGACGGGGCACCCCACACGGCCATCACCGCGTCGCCGATGAACTTCTCCACCACCCCGCCGTAGCGCTCGATGACCGTGCGAGCGGTGTCGAAGTATCGGGTGAGCAGTTCTCGGACCGCCTCCGGATCCTGCGCCTCCGACAGCGGGGTGAAGCCGACGAGGTCGGCGAAGAGCACCGAACACACGCGCCGCTCCGCAACGGGCGGCGACGGGACGTCCGCCAGGGAACCTCCTGATGCGCCGGAGCCCGGCAACGGCGTGCCGCACTCGTCGCAGAACCGCTGATCAGCTTCGGCGGGTGTTCCGCAGGCCGGGCACGCGGCGGTCAGCCGAGTGCCGCAGGCGCCGCAGAACTTGCCGGTCTTCCGGTTCGGCGCCCCGCACGCCGGACAGACGACCTGCACGAGAACCTCCGTCCGCCGTGCATCCGATCCCGAAACGAGCTCAGCTGCTGCGAAGCAGTATGCGGCACGACCGGGCGCTCCCGGAAAGATCTTGCGCCGCGAGCTGCCGCTACCAGGACGAACGGCGTGCCCATGCCGGACATTGCACCCTGCTCGGTTCGCGCGGACCGGCGAAGACTCGTCGGCGAAGACAGGAGGCCACCGTGGACACCTCACGACACGTCGGCGGCACCGCACTGGTGACCGGAGCGGCATCGGGCATCGGGCGGGCGACGGTCGTGCGGCTCTCGGCCGAGGGCGCGCGGATCGTCGCCGTCGACCTGCACGAGGAACCGCTGCGCCAGCTCGGGAAGGAGATCGAGCACGGCGGCGGGCAGATCGTTCCGGTGGCCGGTGACATCACCGATCAGCGGGTCGTCGACACCGCGGTCGGCGCCGCCGGCAGGCGGATAGACCTGCTGGTGAACAACGCCGGGATCATGGATTACTTCCTGCCGGTCGACTCGATCGACGATGACACCTGGGCGCGCGTGATCGACGTCAACACCACTGCCCCGATGCGGTTCTGCCGGGCCGTCGTGCCGCTGATGAAGGCGGCGGGCGGGGGAGCGATCGTCAATGTCGCCTCTGTCGCGGCCACCATGGGTGGCGCTGCGGGGGTCGCCTACACCGCTTCCAAGCACGCACTTGTGGGGATGACCCGCAACATCGCCGTGCTGTACGCGCCCGACCGCATCCGGTGCAACGCGATCTGCCCCGGCGGCGTCGAGACCAACATCGCGGCCGGTGGGGGAGTGCCGCGCGAGGCGTGGGTGTTCGAGCGGTTCTCCGCCACCTCGTACCCGCGCTCGCAGCGCACCGCCACCGCCGACGAGGTCGCCGCGGTCATCTCCTGGCTCGGCTCGTCGGAGGCCTCCGACGTCAACGGCGCCGTCCTGCCCGTCGACGCCGGCTGGTCGGCCTTCTAGCCGCGCGCGGCGCGCGCCCGGTCGGCGAACCGGCGCGCCTTGGCGCGGTTGCCGCACGTTGCCATCGAGCACCACTTACGGCGGCCGCTCGGGTCGACGAACAGCCAGCCGCAACCGGGTCCGGGACAGATCCGGATCCGGGCGAGCTCGGACGAGGTGAGCAGCCCGAGCGCGGACCACGCGACGGCGGCCAGCGGGGCGGCCACGCCGGCGTCGGGATCGACGGCCCAGCGCGGGCCGGGCGGGTCGTCGGACCACGAGCATGCGCCGACGGCCCCGCGCAACTCGTCGACGAGCGGTTGCGGCCAGGGCAACAGGGCGGCCCGGGTCGTGAGCACTTCGTAGAGCCCTGCCCGGAACCGGCGTGCGCGCTCGAGCACGGTAGCCGCCCGCCCGGCGGAGTGGGCGGCGTCGCGCTCGGCCGCCCGAGCCTGGGTCTCGGACAGCAGCCCGACCCACGCCGACCAGACCGCCAGCGAGCGATAGCTCACCAGGTAGTCGCCTGCGTCGTGCCCGTCCCAGCCTGCCCAGGTGTTGCAGAAGTCCAGGGCGGGGTGGCCGCCCAGCTGAACCGGCAGGGGTTCGCCGTCGACCACCTCGTAGTGCTGCGGCATCCGGACGTCCGATCGGGAGACGGTGTCGAGCCGCATCGTAACTGAAACAGCCCTGTTATCGGTTAGTAACCGGATGTGGCAAGTATCTGGTTAGTCAACGGCTCGGCGGTGGCCGGCCGTTCCGGACGACCGACAGAGAGGGACGACCAGGATGAGTAACTATCGGCGGATCTGCATTCCCGCCGCCCTGTTGGCAACGATGGGCGTGGTCGCGGGCTGTTCCGCGAGCGCCGGCGGCGCGGGTTCAGGCGGCAACCCGACGGGGACCGCACCGAGCGGGGGCGGCTCCACCGGTTACAACGCCGCGTACGACCACGTCGTCAATCCGTCGACCAAGACCGGCGGCACCTTGAAGCTGCTGTCCACCGGCGATTGCGACTCGTGGGACCCGCAACGGACCTACTACGGGTGGTGCATGAACCTGCAGCGCCTGTTCACCCGCACCCTCATCGGCTACAAGAAGGTCAACGGCGACAAGTTCGAGTTGGCGCCGGATCTGGCGACTGCCATGGGCCGCCACAACAAGAGCTACACGCAGTGGACGTACACGCTCAAGCCCGGCCTGAAGTGGGAGAACGGCAGGCCGATCACGCCGTTGGACATCAAGTACGGCATCGAGCGGCTGTTCGCCACAGATGTGATCAACGGTGGGCCCTCGTCCTACTTCATCGACACGGTCGCGCATCCGAAGGACTACGCGGGCCCGTACCAGGACGGCGACCTGAACACGATCAAGACCACCAAGAACTCGATCACGTTCAATCTGTCCACCCCGTACGCGGACTTCGACTACCTGATGGCGCTGCCGGCCGCGGCGCCGGTGCCGTACAAGGTGGAGAACGGCCAGTACAAGGGAGCGACCTACACCAAGCACCCGCTCGCGTCCGGGCCGTACAAGATCCAGTCGTACACGCAGAACAAAGAGATCACGTTCGTGCGCAACCCGTACTGGAAGCAGAGCACCGACACGATCCGCCACCCGCTGGCCGACAAGGTCGTCCTCACCGTCGACACGAACCCTGACGACATCGACCAGAAGCTGCAGGCCGGTCTCGCCGACGCCCGCGCCGACAACGGCGTGCAGGTGACCTTCCAGTCGAAGATCCTCACCGACCCGACGCTGAAGGCACACGCGGACGACCCGGCGACGATGCTGGTCCGCTACATCGCGATCGCCCCGTCGGTCATTCCGAACGTGCACTGCCGGCTGGCGATCTTCTACGCCTTCGACAAGGCCGGTGCCCTGCGCGGGCTCGGCGGTGCGACCAACGGCGTCGTCGCGCACTCGATGACTCCGCCCGGCATCGAGGGCTACGAGCCGGGCTACAACCCGTACCCGTCGGGCCCGAACGAGACCGGTGACGTGGCGAAGGCGAAGCAGGAGCTCAAGGAGTGCGGCAAGCCGAACGGCTTCAGCACCAAGTTCGCCTACAACACGCCGAGCACCACGGCCCAGAACATCTTCAAGGCCGAGCAGACGGCACTGGCCCGGGTGGGCATCCACATCTCGGCGGCCACCCAGGACCAGTCGACGTACTACAGCACGTTCGTCGGCTCGCCTGCGAATATCAAGAACCAGGGCCTGGGCATGATGCTCTACGGCTGGGGCCCGGACTTCCCGACGCCGGTCGGTTTCTACAACTCGATCGCCAACGGCAAGAACATCCTGCCGACCGGTAACTCCAACGTCGCCAGCCTGAACGATCCGGTGGTCAACAAGGTGCTCGACGAAGCGCCGTCCGGCAAGGCGACCGAGCAGGATTGGCGGAACCTCGATCACGCGATCATGAAGGATGCCGTGTACCTGCCCTTCGTGGTCGGCAAGGTTCTCTACTACCGCAACCCCGAAATGACGAACGTGACCTGCGACAACGCTCTGGGGTTCGGCGTCTACGACTTCGTCAACGCGGGCGTCGGCGGGTAACCGGGCGCGGCGGCGCGGTGTGGCCGGATTTGCACTCGGTCACACCGCGCCGTCAACGCGCGCGCGAGCGCGTTCGAGAGCCGTCCGCATGTCGTCGGCGAGCGAGTGCACGAGCTCTGCAGCCGGGATACTGCGCGTCAGCGGGTAGGCCTGCCCCGCCCACAGGTTGACCGCGTCGGCGTTGCCCCGCTCGCGGGCGGCCTTGCGCATCGGCGAGGTCAGGTAGTGGATCTCCGGGTAGCCGGCGGGCGCCTCGCCCGAATGCCGGTCGAGGAAGGCATTGCGGATCCCGCGGGCGGTGCGTCCGCTGAACGCCCGGGTCAGGGCCGTCGTCCCCTCCCGGTGCAACGCCGCCCGGTGCACCGCCGACGTCCCCGCCTCCGGGCAGTCGAGGAAGGCTGTGCCGAGCGCAGCCGCGCTTGCGCCCGCGCACAGCAGCGCCGCCACGGCGGCTCCGGTCGCGATCCCGCCGGCGGCGACGAGCGGCACCGGCAGCTCGGCGGCGACCAGCTGCAGGAGGGCGAGCACGCCGATTTCCGAGGCCGGGTCGTCGTGCAGGCCGCCGCGGTGCCCGCCGGCTTCGGCGCCCTGCAGCAGCAGCACGTCGGCCCCGCGGCCGGCAGCGGCGCGAGCTTCGGCGGCGGTGGTCGACGTGATCCACACTTCGCTGCCGGCGGCGTGCAGCCGGTCGACGACGTCCTCGGGGGGTAGCCCGAAGGTGAACGAGACCACCGGCACCGGATCCGCGGCCAGCAGCGCGACCTTTTCGGCCCAGTCGTCGTCGTGGTATCGCGGCGTGCCCAACTCGGCGCCCGCCGCGGCCACGTCGTCGCGGATCGCCGCGGCATACTGCGCCACCGGCTCGGCCGGTGACTCGGGCCCCGGGACGAAGAGGTTGACCCCGAACGCCTCGCCGGTCAGCTCGCGCGTGACGCGCACGCGCTCGGCCAACGTTGCGGTGGGCAGGTAACCGCCGGCCAGGAAGCCCAGGCCGCCTGCGTTGCTGACGGCGGCGGCGAGTTGCGGGGTGGAGGGCCCGCCGGCCATGGGCGCGAGAACTATCGGCAGACTGCGTTCCTCGAGTATCACGATGTCCTTCCTGCAGTCGATGCGCTCACCGCGACCGGAAGCTGGTGGACGGGTGGAGCTTGCCGGAGTGCGGGCGGTCGCTGATGGCCGGTCTCGACGGTATGTGCCGAGACGTCGATGGTCACCACGATGCCGTCAGCCGTCCACTGGTGCGTGAGCGGCCCCAGCCGGGAGAGAGGTGCGACCAAGCCGCGGTTCTCGGGGGCAAGTTCGGCACGCAGGTGACGTGCGCCGCGCCGAGTCGCCTCGGCCGTCAGCGCCCGTGCGAGCCGGTCGCCGAGCCCCATGCGCTGCACCTCGTCGGCGATCAGGAGCCCCAACTCCCAGACGGTGTCGGGGCCCGCCACCACGCTGCCCAGCGCACCCACGCGGTTCGTCCGAGGATCGACGGCAAGCAGGGCGAAGTGCGCCGGAGATCCCGAAAGAGCGTCGTCGAGGTAATGACGCGGGATCTCCGGCAACGGAGCGCGCCACCGACGCAGCCTGGAGCCATAGGAACAGCTGCGGTGCATGGCCTCGATCGCGGCCCGATCCGACGGTCGCGCACGGCGGAGTGCGAATCGGCTACTGGCATCGCACACGGCGGGCTCCCAGCTCGACAGTTTCGGTGACTATGACGCTTGTCTTAAGTGCGTACACCTGGCAATATGACGTGCGTCATAGAAGGACGGAGGGCTGCATGGCGAACGGCCATTCGCCGCGGGACCGGATCGTCTACGCGGCGGCGCAATCCATTCGCGAGCGAGGCGTCGCCGGCACTGCGCTGCGGGACGTCGTCGAACGCGCCTGCGCGCCGCGCGGCTCGCTGCAGCACTACTTTCCCGGCGGCAAAGACCAGCTGGTTGCCGAGGCGCTGGCCTGGAGTGCCGACTACGCCGCCGCCGCCGTCGCCCGCTACGAGCAGCAGCTGCGTACGCCGACGCCAGGCGCCTTGTTCGCGCTGATGGCCCGCCAGTGGCAGGACGAGTTCGACAAGCGCGGCTACACGCGCGGTTGCCCGTTGCTCGCCGCCACGGCGGATGTGGCCGGAACCGACGACGAGCTGCGAGCAACGGTCGAAGCCGCCTTCGACGCCTGGTTGGCACCTGTCGGCGCTGCACTCAAGCGAATGGGCGTGCCACCGGCCCGGGCGAAGTCGCTGGCCGTGCTGATGATCAGCTCGCTCGAGGGAGCGATCGCGCTCGCCCGCGCCCGCGCCGACCAGGCTCCGCTGCGCGCGGTCGTCCGGGAACTGACACCGCTGCTCGACCAAGCTGTGGCGCAATGACCCGAGACGCCGCTGACCCGCCGGTCGGCTTCCTCGGACTCGGGGTTATGGGGCTGCCGATGGCACGCAACCTCGCGCGCGCTGGGACCCCGCTGATCGTCTGGAACCGCACCGAAGCGAGGACCGAGCCGCTGGAACGCCTCGGCGCGACCGTTGCCGGCAGCCCGGCAGAGGTTCTGCGGGAAGCGGAGATCACGCTGCTTATGTTGGGCGACGAAGCCGCCGTCGACGAGACGCTGCGCAGAAGGGCGCCAGGCTTCGGCGAGATGGTGCGGGGTCGCGTTCTCGTGCACATGGGCACGACCTCGCCGGAGTACTCGGCCGGTCTGGCGGCAGACGTCCACGCGGCCGGCGGCCGGTACGTCGAAGCGCCGGTGTCCGGCTCGCGCGGCCCGGCGGAGGCCGGCCGGCTCGTCGGGATGCTCGCCGGCGATTCAGACACGGTCGCGACAGTCGGCGAGCTGGCGAAACCGATGTGCCGGACGTCGTTCGTGTGTGGGCCGGTGCCGAACGCGCTGCTCATGAAGCTCGCCGTGAACACCTTCCTGATCTCGCTGGTCTGCGGGCTCGTCGAGGCATTCGACGCGGCCGAGCTCTTCGGCCTCGACACGCGCCTGTTCGCGCAGATCGTGACCAGCGGCCCGATGTCGAGCGCCGTCGCCGACCGCAAGTTGGACCTGCTGCTGAGCCAGGACGTGGCCGTGGAGGCCGCCGTGAGCGACGTGCACAAGAACACGAGACTGATCGTCGAGGCGGCTCGTCGACGCCGTGCAGCCTCGCCACTGCTCGACGTCTGCGAGGCGATGTTCGCCGAAACGGTCGACGCCGGGCTCGGCAACCACGACATGATCGCCGTCCGTCATGCGGTGTCGGCGCGACGACCGCACCGTTAGTTGCGCTTCTCCGCCGCCGCGCGGGCTTGCTCGAACGGCTGTTTCGGGTCGTGCTCGGTGCGTAGGTTGCTCGAGTCGTGGTGGCCCGGCGTCGCGATCAGCCAGTCGGCGAGCGTGCGTAGCTTCCGGTTCCCGGTCGGGATCGCCGCGCAGTAGTACGCGCGGCGCAGCGCCCACGCCCATGAGCCGTCGAGCCGGAGCCCTCCGAGCGAGGCAACGCCCTTGCGGTTGCCGAGCGTGACGAACTGCCCCTTGCTGCGATAGCGGAACTCCTCCGGCTCCCGGCCGTCGAGCGCCGCGGCCAGGTTGTCGCCCAGCGTGCGGCCCTCGCGCAATGCGTACTGCGCCGTCGGCGGGCACGTCCCGCCGCCGACCGTGTCGGGTACCGCGGCGCAGTCGCCGGCCGCCCACACGCCCTCGACGCCGGCCACGCGCAAGCACGCGTCGACAGGCAACCGGCCGGCGTCGTCAAGCGGCAGGCCGAGCTCACGCAACACCGGGTTCGGTGCCACGCCGGCGACCGCGACCAGGGTGTCGGTCGCCAGTCGCGTGCCGTCGGAGAGCTCTACCGCACCGTCTTCGGCCTTGGCGACCTGGGTCTCGAGCTTGATGTCGACGCCCCGGCTGACGAGCAACTTCGAGGCGCGGGACTCGAGCTCGTCCGGAAGGCTCGGCAACAACCGGTCGGCCGCCTCGACGAGCACCCAGCGCATGTCGCGCGGGTCGATCGTCGGGTACCAGCGGCACGCGTCGGTGGCGAGGTCCTGCAATTCGGCCAACGCCTCGACGCCGCTGTAACCACCGCCGACGAAGACAAAGGTCAGCGCACGTTCGCGTCGCTGCCGGTCCGGCGTGGCGTGCGCCGTCTCGAGGCGGCCGAGCACGTGATTGCGCAGGAACAGCGCCTCGGCCACGCTCGTGAACCCGATGCCGTGCTCGGCCAGCCCGGGCACGGGCAACATCCGGCTGACCGCCCCGACTGCGATGACGGCGTGGTCGTACTCGCGCCGCGTCTCGCCGTCGTCGAGGGTTGTCACCGTCGCGGTGTGCGAGCCGGCGTCGAGTCCGGCCAGTCGCCCGCTCACCACGTCTACCCCGTGCAGTGCCTCGCGCAGCGGAACCGCGGCGTGCCGCGCCTCGAGCGTCCCGGAAGCCACTTCCGGCAGCAGCGGCCGGAACAGCAGGTAGTTGTCCGGATTGACGAGGGTGATCTCGGCATCGCGTCGGGCTCTACGCAGCCGCAGGGCCGCGTAGAGCCCGACGTAGCCGCCACCGGCGACGAGCACGCGCGGAGCGCTCACCGGCTGGCTCCTTCCAAGTCGCTGGTCGCTGCTTCGTCCGCGGGCTCGTCGGCATCCGGCGCGTCGGGCGCTCGCCCGCGCCGCAGCAGCTGCCACAGCAGTGCGCCGATCACCGCGCCGCCGATGGGTCCGGCGACGTACGCCCCCCAGCCGGGGAACTGCCCCGAGACGATCATGGGACCGAACGTGCGGGCCGGGTTGAAGGAACCGCCCGAGATCGGCAGCATCGCGAAGATGCCCGCGCCCACCACGAGGCCGATACCGAGGCCACCGGGCACCGGTCCCGCATCGCCCTTCTCGACCGCTGTGGCCATAACCGTGATCATCAGCACCAGGCCCAGGAGGATCTCGGCGCAGAACGCCGGCCACGCACCTCCGGAACCGGGCACGGTCGCGCCCAGCAGCAGGTTCTTGCGGGCCGTGTCACCGAAGAGTCCCCAGTTGGCGAGCGCGGCGAGCAACCCGCCGATCATCTGCGCCACGATGTAGGGCGCCACCCAGCGGACCGGGAACTTCCGGATCACGGTGAGCGCGATGGTCACCGCCGGATTGAGGTGTGCGCCCGACAGCGGCGCGGTCACGTACACCGCGGCCAGCACGGCGAAGCCGAAGGCCACGCTGATCGCCGTGGTGTTCAGCGTGGCGTTCGGCCCGAAACTGCTCGCCGTCGACATCACGGTGGCGGTGCCGATCCAGACGTAGGCGAACGTCCCCAGCAACTCGGCGGCGAGTGCGCCGAGTGCCGACGTGGGCGAAAGCCCGGAACGTGCGGTGCCGAATCCCCGGCCGCTCATCATGCTGCGGCCCGGTGCGGCTTGAGCACGACCTTGGAGTAGCCCTCCTCCCGCTTGTCGAAGCGGGCGTAGGCGTCTGGGGCCTCATCGAGTGGGAGCTCCTTCGACACCACGAAGCTCGGCTCGGCCCGGCCCGCCACGATCAGGTCGCGCAGGTAGCGGTTGTAGGCCTTCACGTTGGCCTGGCCAGTGCCCATGCGCAGGCCCTTCTCGAAGAACTTGCCGACGTTGAACAGCAGCCGGCCGTTGGCCGCGTCCTCGTTCGGCGCGCCCGGGTCGCTGGGCACGTAGAGCCCGACGACGCCGATCATTCCGGTGGCCCGGACCGTCTGCACCAGCTGGTTGAGCACGGTGGCGGGCTGCTCCTCGCCCTCGGCGACGGTGGCTTGGTAGCCGACGGCGTCGATGCCTTTGTGCGTGCCGTCACCGTCGGTCTGGTCGACGATCTGTTCCACCGGGTCACTGGTGGAGAAGTCGACCGGAATCGCACCGATGCTCTCGGCGAGCTTGAGCCGGCTGGGCACCTTGTCGACCACGAAGACCTTCGCAGCGCCGCGCAGCATGGCGGAGTACGCAGCCATCTGGCCCACGGGTCCGCCGCCGTACACGGCGACCGTCTCGCCCGGGCTGACGTCGGCCAGCTCGGTGGCGTGGTAGCCGGTCGGGAAGATGTCGGCGAGCATCGCGAAGTCGTTCTCGTGCTCGTCGCCCTCGGGTAGCTGCAGGCAGTTGAAGTCCGCGAACGGCACCCGCAGGTACTCGGCCTGGCCACCCCGGTAGGGGCCCATCGACACGTAGCCGTACGCGCCGCCGCCGAAGCCCGGGTTGACCGTCAGGCAGAACCCGGTCCACCCGCGCTGGCAGTTCTCGCAGAACCCGCACGCGACGTTGAACGGCAGGCTCACCCGGTCGCCGGGCTTGACGCTGGCAACACCCGGACCGACCTCCTCGACAACGCCCATGTTCTCGTGGCCGAACACGATGCCTGCTTCAGCCCCCGTGCGGCCCTCGTACATGTGCAGGTCGGAGCCGCAGATCGCCGTTGTCGTGACCCGGATGACCGCGTCGGTCGGATCCTGGATCTTGGCGTCCTCGACGTCCTCCACCACGACCTCGTAGGGCTTCTTGTAGACGACGGCCTTCATGTCATACCTCCTCGCTGCGGCGAGTGCGGCATCGGATTGAGCTGTTCGCCGCGGATGTCGAAGGCCTACCCGACGGTGATCATATTTATCGGATTACGACACAAATAGGCAGTTGGTCCTCGATGGCCGAAGCCCCCGCCGACGGGTTCGGCGGGGGCTTCGGGTGACCGTGTTCTGAGGAGGAGATCAGGTGAGGATGCCGGTGATCCGGTTCAGCAGGTTGGACAGCCGCAGCAGGTTGAGGATGTTCGGGCTCGTGTTGTCGAGCAGGTGAGCAACGGCGCACAGCAGATTCCCGAGCAGGTTGCCCGATCCGGACTGCGCGGTGATGTCCAGAACGACGCGGTTCAGGTGCACCTTCAACCCGAGCAGGTTGAGGTTGAGCGGGCCGAGGACGAGGTGGAGCACGTTGCAGGAGGCGTGCGCCGCCGCGAGCGCAGCTGCGGAGGTGTGCGCGCCTCGGGCGTGTATCGGCAGGGCCACGTCATGGCGCACCGTGCGGCCGACGAGGTGGCCGTTGGCGCGCCGCAGGGTGGCCGAGAGGGTGCCCTGGACGAACGTGCGGCCGTGGCGGACGAACGAACGCGTGGGGACGAACGTGCCGCGCACCGTCCCCTTGCGGCCGAAGGTGCCGTGGACGTGCGACTCGAGGGTGCCCCTCTTGCCGGCAACGACGGTGCTCGTCGAGGCCGAAGACGTCGCCGCCGCCCGGGACGTCGGATGTGGAGCTGCGCTCGACGGCACGGCGGCCGTCGTGATCGCGACAGTGGTGACCGTGGCGAGGGCCATGGTCGAGATTCGGGAAATACGCATGAACGTGCCTTCCTGCTGGGGCCTCCGGCAAGGCGACCAAACGGATGAGTACCGCAAGCGTTACCCCGCGTGATGAAGGCGGCTAACCGCTCAACGCGGATACAACGCCAATTTCACCTCTAGGCCTGGCAGCGGCTGGCAGGATCGCCGCGTGGCGTCCTCTGCACCACTCGTCCCACCTGAGCGGCGGGGCAGCGCCGTGCTGGTCGTCGCGCTGGCCGCGGCGGTCGTCGCCGGCCTGGGGTTCTGGCTGCACGACCGTTGGTCGACGGGAGTCGACCACAGCATCACGCATTTCTTCGCCGTGCACCTCGCCGGTCGGCAGACGGCGGTGTTCCTGCTCGGTTTCAGCGACCCGACGCTGGCCGTCGGCGTGTGCGCGGTCGTCGCGGGCACGGCGGCGCTCGGGCGCCGGTGGAACGTGGTGCTACTTGCCGTCTCCGGTCCGCTCGTCGCGGTGGGGCTGACCGAGTTCGTCCTGAAACCGCTGGTGCACCGTCCACTGGGTGGCGGGACCTACGAGGGCGTCCACTATCCGGTCGCCGACGCGTTCCCCAGCGGGCACGAGACGGGGTTGTGCGCGCTGACCGCGCTGCTCGCGGTTCTCGTGATTCGCACCCGCTGGCCCACCGCCGCGAAGGCCCTCCTCGTCGCGTTGCTGACCGCCTGGACGCTCCTCGGCGCGATCGGGCTGATCCGCAACTACTACCACTACCCGACCGACACGATCGGCGCGCTGGGCGTGGCGGTCGGCACGGTCGTTGCCGCCGCGCTGGTCATCGATCGGCTGATCGAACGGCGCCGGCCGCTCAGTGGACGCGACGTTCCTGACCGGCCCAGAACGGCTCCCGGAGCTTGAACTTCTGCAACTTGCCCGTGGCGGTACGCGGCAAGGCGTCGACGAAGTCCACGCGCTTGGGGCACTTGTAGCCGGCGAGATGCGCACGGCAATGTGTGATCAGTTCCTCCGGCGTCACCTGCGAGCCGTCCGTCACGACGAGCGCGGTCACCAACTCGCCCCACTTCTCGTCCGGGATGCCGATCACCGCGACCTCCTTCACGGCGTCGTGGGACATCAGCGCGTCCTCGACCTCGATCGAGGAGACGTTCTCGCCACCGGTGATGATGACGTCCTTCTTGCGGTCGGAGATGTTCAGATAGCCGTCGTCGTCGAGGTAGCCGCCGTCGCCGGTGTGGAACCAGTTGCCGGCCTGCGCCTCGGCGGTGGCGTCCGGCTGCTCCCAGTAGCCGTCGAGGTTGTGGTTGGACGCCGTGAGCACCTCGCCGTCGGCGTCCACAGCCACCCGCACACCCAGCGCCGGCGCACCGGCGCGACCGAGCCGGCGCGCGCGCTCGTGCGAGGACATGGCATCCCACTCCGCCCGTTGCCGGTTGATCGTGACGAGCGGCGAGGTCTCGGTGAGGCCGTAGATCTGGATGAACTCCCAGCCGAGCTCGTCCAGCACCCGCTCGATGGTGCGGGTCGGCGGCGGTGCGCCGGCCGCGATGATGCGCACCCGGTCGCGTCCGGGAATCGGGCCGTCCCAGGTAGCCGCCGCGTCGAGTGCCGCCGCGATCACCGCCGGCGCGGCGCACATCGCCGTGACGCCGTACTTGTCGACCCGGCGCAGGATCTCGGCGCCGTCGACCTTGCGCAGGACGACGTGCTTCGCCCCGACGCCGGTCATGGCGAACGGCATCCCCCAGCCGTTGGCGTGGAACATCGGCAGCGTGTGCAGGTAGACGTCCCGGTCGCTGATCGTGGTGTGCAGGCCGAAGACGGTGGCATTGAGCCAGTTGTTGCGGTGCGTGAGCTGGACGCCTTTGGGCCGGGCCGTCGTGCCCGAGGTGTAGTTGATCGTCGCCGTGGCACCCTCGTCCGGCTCGGCCCAGGGCCGCGGATCGGTGTCGCGCAGGTAGAGGTCGTCGTCCTCGCCGAGCAGGAACTTGTGCGGCACGTCGAGCTTGTCGAGCACCGCCTTCTGCTCCGGGTCGCAGTACACGACCTGCGCCCCGCTGTGGCCGACGATGTAGTCGATCTCTGCCGCGCTCAGCCGGAAGTTGATCGGGACGAGGATCCGGCCGAAACCGGCGACCCCGAAGAACGAGGTGAGCAGGCGGGCGGAGTTCTGCGAGATGAACGCGACGCGGCCACCGGTCGGCACTCCCAACTGGTCGAGCTTCGCCGCCTGCGCGCGGGCCAGTTCGGCCAGCTGCCGGTAGGTGAGCTCACCCAGGCTCGGTGCCGGTTGGTCGGGTTCGTCGATCACGCCGATCCGGTCCGGGTAGACCTGCTCGGCGCGGTCGAGGAAGTCGCGTACGGTCAGCGGATAGAACACGGCCGGCACCCCCCAGGTGTCCCGATGTGGCTACCGCCATCCTCTCAAGCCTTGGTGATCAACAGGGGCCTGACGCCGCATGAGGACGCCAAGCCCCTGTCGATCTACGAAGGGTGCAGCGCTCAGCGCATGGCCTGCTGCGCGCGCTCGGCGGCCTCGCGCGCCGCGGCGCGAGCCTGCTTGGCCTTCTCGGCGGCCACAGGACCGTATTCCTCGGCGAGGTGGCGCGCCGCCTCGCGGGCCTGCTTCGCCTTGCCGGCGGCGACCGGCGCGTACTCCTCGGCGAACTCCATCGCAGCGGCGCGGGCGAGCTTGGCCTTCTCGGCGGCGACCGGGCCGTACTCCTCGGCGAACTCCAGGGCGGCGGCGCGAGCCTGCTTGGCCTTCTCGGCGGCGACCGGCCCGTACTCCTCGGCGAACTCGACCGCGGCGGCGCGGGCCTGCTTGGCCTTCTCGGCGGCGACCGGGCCGTACTCCTCCGCCAGGTGGCGCGCGGCTTCGCGGGCCTGCTTGGCCTTCTCGGCGGCGACCGGGCCGTACTCCTCGGCGAATTCCTCGGCCGCCACGCGGGCCTGCTTGGCCTTGGCGACCGCCAGGGGGAGGTACTCCTCGCGGGCCTCGGCCAGCCGCTCGGCAGCCGTCTCCGACGCCTTCTTACCGGCATGCTTGGCCGGCTTGGCCTTCTCGGCCCTCTCGGCCTTGCCGGCCTTCTCCAGCTTGGCGGCTGCCTTCGCGGCTGCCAAGCTGGCCTGCGCCTTCTGCTCCTTGGCGAACTTCTCGGCCTCGCGGGTGGCCTTCATCGCCTTCTCGGTGGCTTTGCGGGTGTGCTTGTCGAGCTCGGAGCGCGCCTCCTTGGCGGCTTCCAGCGCCTGGGCGCGGGCCTCGGCGCGCAGCCGCTTGGCTTCCTTGCGCGCCTGCCGCGCCTGCTTGCCCTTGCGCTTCTCGTGCGCGGCAGCGGTGATCTCGACCCGCTTGTCGTGCGCCGGTTCGATGAGCCCGTCGGCGAGCAGCGCGGTGCCGATGCCGAGCATCCAGACATCCTTGGCGATTCCGGCTCCCTGGGGAGTGGGCCGCGGGCTGTTCTCCTCGTGCATGCCGGGCGTGTGCCACCACATGTTCAACAGCAAGCCGGAGAACCCGATCAGCGCTCCGCCGGCGATGACCGGCGGGACGATGGGCGCGAGCACCAGGCTCCCGACCGCGATCTCGGCGACACCCAGGCCCTTGGCGAACTTCTTGGCCTCGATGTTGCCGAGCGCGCTGTAGGTGTTGCTGGCCATGCCGTGCAACGACTTGGCGGCCTCGTCGTCGATGCTGAGCTTGCCGACGCCGCTGTTCAGGATGAACGCACCGGTGGCGGCCCGCATCGGGGCGCGACGCAGTTTGGCGGACAGGCTCATATGACGTTCCTCCTGGTAGCTCGACTTTCCCGCGTCATACCCAGGAGGGCAACCACATATGCGCGTGCCATTCGCCGTAGGTCAGCAGACCGCCGGTGAAGATGGGCCACATCCACGCGAAGTCGACGACGACGAGTCCGAGATAGACCGATACGGCGGCGATCCCCCAGGATCTGCGGCGTCGGGCGCGCGCGACGCGTGACGGGTCACCGTCCGGCTGCACCGCCGGGCCGAGCATCACGCCGAGCGCGAGCGTGAGGCCCATGATCAGGAACGGCACCAGCGGCGCCATGTAGAAGAGGAACATCGTCCGCTTCAGATCCTGGAACCACACCAACCACCCGGCCGCGGACGCCACCCACACCGCGCCGGCGCGCCAGTCACGCGTCGTGATCCAGTGCCAGGCCAGCCAGAGCAGCATCGGGGCGAAGGCCCACCACATCAGCGGCGTGCCGATGAGCAGCACCTCCCGTGAGCACGACGACGCGCCGCACGCGGTACCCGACCCGTTGTAGTAGAAGTCGACGGGCCGGCCGAGAACCAGCCAGCTCCACGGGCTCGATGCGTACGCGTGCCCGCTGTCGAGTCCCTCGTGGAACTGGTAGGCCTCGTAGTGGTAATCGCCCAACGCTCGAATCGGGCCGGGCACCCACGCCCAGGTGAACGGGATCCGGATCAGGCCGAAGATGTCGAGATGGCCGGACGGGGAGTGGCTGTCGGCCCAGTGCCGGTTCCACGAGTTCTCGCCGACGAACCAGCCCAGCCAGGTGAGCAGGTAGACGCCGACGGGCGCGACGATCAACGAGCCCAGCCCGGGCAGCAGTGCGCGCTTGCTCCAGTTACGGGTCGGACGCCGGACGCCTGCCGACTTGAGCGCTCCCCGGTCCCACACCAACGACAGGACGGCGAACAGGACGAAGAACGACAGCCCCGTCCACTTGATCGCGCAGGCGAGGCCGAGCATCACACCGCCCACGAGCCGCCACGGCCGCGGCCCCAGGGTTGGGGCGCCGCCGGTGAGGTCTACGCCGTCGGCGACCAGCCCCGCCAGGCGGGCGCGCATCTTGTCGCGATCGATCACCAGCGCGCCGAACCCGGCGATGACGAATGTCTGCAGGAAGATGTCGAGGATCGCCGTCCGGGCGAGGACGAGCGACATGCCCTCCAGGGCCATCAGCAGCCCGCCGATGAACCCGAACAGGTTGGAGCGTGTCATCCGCCGCACGATGCGGGCCATCATGATGACGCCGGCGCAGCCGAACAGAGCCGGCGCGATTCGCCAGCCGAGCGAATTCTCCAGGTACTGCGCGGACGTGTTCGGGCTATCCCACAGCCACTCCGACGCCGCGATGAGCCACTTGCCGAGCGGCGGGTGGACGATGAACATGTAGCCGCGGTTGTCCTCGTAGCCGTACCGGAGGATCTCCTGCGCCTCGACGGCGTAATACACCTCGTCGAAGTTCATCCCGTTCTTCGGGATGTGGTTGGCGCCGGGCGGGAAACCCAGCGCCCAGAAACGGGTGAACCCGGCGAGCACGGCCAGCGCCGCCGTCATCAGCCAGCCGACCACCGGGTGCGGGTCGCGCCACGGCGTGAGCGCGGCCGGGACCGGGCGCGCGGACGCGGGCGGCTCGTTCGGGCCGTCGGACTCGGCGGTGACAGCGCCCTTCGGGGCCTGCAGAGTCGCCGTCACCCGGTTGATAGTAGGGGCGCCGGCTGAGTGGATCAGCTACCCGCGCCGCGACGAGGCTGGCCTAGGGTGCGACAGGTGGGATCGGACGGACGGGTGCTGCTCGCGGCCACGCCGCTCGGCCGTCCGGAGGACGCGTCGCAACGGCTGCGCGACGCGCTGACGGACGCGCCGGTCATCGCTGCCGAGGACACGCGTCGTCTGCGCCGGCTGTGCGCGGATCTCGGGATCGAGCCGTCCGGGCGCATCGTCTCCTTCCACGACGTCAACGAGTCCCGCCGCGTCGAGCAGCTGCTGGCCGAGTTGCACGCCGGCAACGACGTGCTGGTGGTCACCGACGCCGGCATGCCGTCGGTCTCCGACCCCGGCTATCGCCTGGTCACGGCAGCGGTCGCCGACGACCTGCAGGTCACCTGCCTGCCCGGGCCGTCGGCGGTGACCACCGCGCTCGCGGTGTCCGGCCTGCCCGTGGACCGCTTCTGCTTCGAGGGCTTCCTGCCCCGCAAAGCGGGGGAACGCCGCCGCACGGCTGCCGCGCTGGCCGGCGAGCGGCGCACCCTGGTGTTCTTCGAGGCGCCGCACCGGCTGGCCGCGTCGCTGGCGGATCTGGCCGAGGCGTTCGGCACGTCGCGGCCCGCGGCGGTGTGCCGCGAGCTCACCAAGACCTACGAGGAGGTCCGGCGCGCGCCGCTCGGCGAGCTGGCGGCGTGGGCGGCGCAGCACGGGGTGCGCGGCGAGATCACGCTGGTCGTCGCCGGGGCGGCGGAATCGCAGCAGGTGGCCGGCCCGGCCGACCTCGCGGCCGAAGTGGCCGAGCGGGAGGCGTCCGGACAGCAGCGCAAGGAGGCGATCGCCGAGGTGGCCCGCCGTCGCGGGCTGGCGAAGCGGGTCGTCTTCGACGCCGTGGTGGCGGCGAAGACCGCCGCTCAGTCGCCGGGACGCCGGACGAGCTGACGCGCCTCGGCGATTCGCACCCGGGCGGGCACCTGGCGGGCACGAGGAGCGCTCGTGGCGAGGTCGATCGCATAGACCAGGGCGGCGGCGAGGACGAGGAACAGCAGGATGCTCATGGGGGGACTCCTCTCCGACCCCGGGGGCTACGGGCCGACACAGGAAGAACGAGCCGAACACCTTCGAAAGTGCCCGCCCGGAGGACGGTTCTCACGGAGTTCCTGCGTTCGGCAGCGGCCGTTCACCGGATCGTTGCCCGCACGAGCCGCCTGCGCGGCCTCACTAGGCTGTGCGGGTGAGCACCGAGCACGTTCTGACCGCGGTCGCCTGGCCGTACGCCAACGGCCCCCGCCACATCGGCCACGTCGCCGGCTTCGGCGTCCCGTCCGACGTCTTCAGCCGCTACCAGCGGATGGCGGGCCAGAAGGTGCTCATGGTCAGCGGCACCGACGAGCACGGCACACCGATCCAGGTGCAGGCCGATGCCGAGGGAGTCACACCCCGCGAGCTCGCCGACCGCAACGCCCTGGTCATCGCGAAGGACCTGCAGAAGCTCGGGCTGTCCTACGACCTGTTCACCCGCACCACCACGCGAAACCACTACGAGATCGCACAGGAGCTGTTCCTGGGGCTGCTCGCCAACGGATACGTGTTCCCGCAGACCCAGCTAGGCGCCATCAGCCCGTCCACGGGACGCACCCTGCCCGACCGCTACATCGAGGGCACCTGCCCGATCTGCGGCTACCCGCATGCGCGGGGCGACCAGTGCGACAACTGCGGTAACCAGCTCGACCCGGTCGATCTCATCGAGCCGCGCAGCCGAATCAACGGCGAGAGGCCGAAGTTCGTCGAGATCGAGCAGCTCATGCTCGACCTGCCGGCCTTCGCCGACGTGCTCGCCGGCTGGTTGAAGAAACAGGAGCACTGGCGCCCGAACGTGCAGAAGTTCGCCCTGAACCTCCTGGACGACCTGAAGCCGCGCTCCTACACCCGCGATCTCGAGTGGGGCATCCCGGTGCCCCTGGACGGGTGGCGCGAGCGTTCCGACAAGTCGATCTACGTGTGGTTCGACGCGGTCGTCGGCTACCTGTCCGCGTCGATCCAGTGGGCGCAGCTGACCGGCGATCCGGACGCGTGGCGGCCGTGGTGGCAGGACCCCGACTCGCGCGCGTACTACTTCATGGGCAAGGACAACATCGTCTTCCACGCCGAGATCTGGCCGGCGATGCTCATGGGCTACTCGGGCATCGGCGCGAAGGACGGCGCGCCGGGACGGCTCGGCGCGCTGAACCGCCCGTACGAGGTCGTCTCGAGCGAATTCCTGACGATGGAGGGGCGCAAGTTCTCCTCGTCGCGCAACGTGGTCATCTACGTCGGCGACATGCTCAGCCGCTACGACGCGGACGCCCTGCGCTACTACCTCGCCGTGGCCGGGCCGGAGAACCAGGACACCGACTTCACCTGGGCGGAGTTCGTGCGTCGCAACAACGACGAGCTCGTCGCCGGATGGGGCAACCTGGTCAACCGCACGATCTCGATGACCGCGAAGAACCTGGGCGCGATCCCGGCTGCCGGCGAGCTCACCGACGCCGACCGCGCGCTGCTCGAACAGTCGCGCGCCGCCTTCGCCACGGTCGGTGACCTGCTTGCCCGCTCGCGGCAGAAAGCGGCGATCGGCGAGGCGATGAACATCGTGGGCGCAGCGAACAAGTACCTGTCCGACATGGAGCCGTGGAAGCTGAAGAACAGCGACCCGGCGCGCATGGCCTCCGTGCTGCACGTCGCGCTGCAGGTCGTCGACGACGCGAAGACGCTGCTCACGCCGTTCCTGCCCACGTCATCGACAAAGGTGCATTCGATGCTGCGCGGTTCCGACCGGTGGGCCGGCATGCCGGACCTCGTGGAGCTGGACGAGGAGACTGCCGTCGGGTCGCCGTCCTACTCGGTGCTGATGGGCGACTACGACACCGGTGCGCGCTGGGAGTCGTCACCGATCGAGGTCGGCCGCGAGCTCGCGCCGCCGAAACCGGTGTTTACCAAGCTCGACCCGTCGATCGTGGACGAGGAACTCGCGCGGCTGGAAGGGAAGTAGCCCCGCTCGTTGCACCGGCTGGGCTCACCGTCACGGTGCTCGATAGCGTCGCGTGCGTGGAGATCGAGCCGCTGCCCTCGCCGGTGTTCGACGCGCACACGCATCTCGACGCGATGGCGCAGCGGGCGGGCGTGGCGCCGGATGATGCGTTCGTCGCGCAGACGATGCGCGAGGCGGGCGCGGTGGGTGTGGCGGCCGCGGTCACGGTAGGGGACACGATCGCGTCGTCGCAGTGGTGCGTTGCGGCGGCGCAACGGCACCCGGGTGTTCGCGCGGCGGTGGCCGTCCACCCCACCGAGATCGAGGGGCTGGACGATGCCGGTTACGCGGAGCTCGAACGACTGGCGAGCCACCCCGCCGTCGTCGCCGTCGGCGAGACCGGCCTCGACTACTACTGGAAGCGCACCGAACCGACCGGGCAGCAGGAGCACTTCCGCCGGCACATCGATCTCGCCAAGCGCATCGGCAAACCGCTGATGATCCACGACCGGGATGCGCACGCCGACGTGCTGCGGATCCTGCGCGAGGAGGGGGCACCGGAACAGGTGGTGTTCCATGCCTTCTCCGGCGACGCCGCGATGGCACGCGAGTGCGTGTCGCAGGGCTACGTGCTGTCGTTTCCCGGAGTGGTCACGTTCACCAACGCACCGGCCCTGCGTGAGGCGGCGGGCGTGGTCCCTCTCGGGCAACTGCTCGTCGAGACCGACGCGCCGTTCCTCACGCCCCATCCCCTGCGCGGCAGGCCGAACGCGCCGCGACTGCTGCCGCTGACCCTGCGTGGGCTCGCGGCGGCGACCGGGTATGACCTGGACGAGCTGTGCGGCGCGGTTCGCGCGACCGGACACCGCCTGTTCGGGCTCGAACTCGGCTGAGCGTCCAGCGGCGGACAGCCCGGCGAATGGGACATTCCGTGCCAGCGGTGTCTGCGCTCACAAGAATTACCGGAGCTGGAGAATCCGTCACTGTGCGTGACCATTCGTTGGCGCACCGCACACGCCGCCGGTCCCGGCCGACCGGGACCTTGGACCCCCGAAGATCTCGGCACTGGAGCGCTTCACCGAGGGCCCCGACGATTCGGGCATTTCCGGCACAGATCGTTCCGGAGGCGCACTCGAGATCGTCTCCGGAGCGTCACAGGACCCAATTTCCGGGCGCGCCGAAGCCCCGCGCCGGTTTGGCCTGGCTCTTGACGCGTGGTTACCGTTCCGTGACCGACCAGTACGCGAAGCGTGCGACAACAGTGAGGAGTTTGTGTGCGTCGCAGCGTCAAGTACGGCCTCTACGGGGCTGTCGTGGCAGGGGTAGTCGGCGGATCCGCCGCCTTCGCCACCGCGGCAAGCGCCACGCCGGTGACCCTGGTGGTGGACGGCCACGTGAAAGACATCAACACCACGGCGAGTGACGTGCAAGGCGTGCTCGCCGCCGCGGGATACCACGTCGACCAGCACGACATCGTCGCGCCCGACCTGCACGCGCAGGTAAGTGACGGCAGCAAGATCGTGCTCAAGCGCGGCCGGTTGTTGCACCTGACAGTCGACGGCAAGCAGAAGAACGTCTGGACGACGGCCCCGACCGTGGCGCTCGCGCTGCAGCAGCTGGGCTACCCGTCCGCCGACTTCGTCTCGGTGTCGCGCTCGCAGCGGTTGCCGCTGTCGGCCACCAGCATCGACGTGCGCACGCCGAAGACGGTGACCGTCCGGCACGACCACCGCAAGGAGACGGCGGTCACCACCGCGGCGACCGTCGGCCAGTTCCTGGACCAGGTGGGCGTGACGCTCGGTAAGCACGACCGGGTGCACCCCGCGCTGAGCACGCCGATCTCGCCGAACCTCGACATCCGCGTGGAACGCGTCCGGATCCACGAGGTGACCGCGCACGAGACGATCGACTACAAGATCGTCAAGCACTACACGTCGTCGATGTACGACGGGCACAGCAAGGTCGTGCGCAGTGGCCGGGAAGGCATGGAGAAGGTCGTCTACCGGGTCGTGCGCGTCGATGGCAAGCGCACGAAGCGCACCGAGATCGGCCGCCAGATGGTCCGTCGGCCGGTCGCCGAGATCGAGCGCATCGGCACCAAGAACCGGCCCGCCCCGGCTCCCGCTCCGGTGAGCACCAGCGGGCTCAACTGGGACGCCGTGGCTCAGTGCGAGTCCGGTGGCGACTGGAGCATCAACACCGGCAACGGGTTCTACGGCGGGCTGCAGTTCGACTACGGCACCTGGCTCGCCTACGGCGGCGGCGCCTACGCTCCGCGGGCGGACCTCGCCACCCGGGACCAGCAGATCGCCGTGGCCACCCGCCTGTACAACGCACGCGGGTCGAGCCCCTGGCCAGTCTGCGGCGCCTACCTGTAACGGACACCGGCCGGGCCGGCCTGCCGCCTTCCGCGGTTGGCCGGCCCGGCCGATTGCTGCCCGCTAGACCCGGATGCACCCGGGCTGGACGGATCCGTTACAGTTCCGTGACCGAACGATCTTCGCTACGCCCGCTCTGACCCCCCAGGAGCCCACCTAGTGCTGCGAAGCATGAAGTACGGCACGCTCGGCGCGGTACTCGCCGGACTGGTCGCGGCACCGGTCGTCTGGCTCTCCGTCGACAAGACAGTCCACCTCGTTGTCGACGGGCACGGCAGCACCGTGCGCACCACGGCCGCCGACGTCGGTGAACTGCTCGCCAGTCGCGGCTACCACGCCGACGCGCACGACCTGGTCGCCCCGGCCCCGAACGCCGCGCTGCACAACGGCATGCGGGTCGTTCTTCGCCGCGGGCGGCTACTGCACCTGAACGTCGACGGCACCCGCAGGAACGTGTGGACCACCGCGCGTACCGTCGAGGCCGCGCTCGGCCAGCTCGGCTACTCGACCCAAGACTTCGTGTCGGTGTCGCGCTCGGAACGGCTGCCGCTCTCGCCCAGCGATCTCACGATCCGCACCCCCCGCTCGGTGACCCTCGTCCACGACGGCCGGCGCGAGCACCTCACCTCGACCGACGCGACGGTCGGCGCCTTGCTCTCCGACCTCGGCATCGCGTTGCACGGCGACGACAAGGTGCGCCCCGGCCTCGGCGCCCCGCTGACCGACGGTGAGCGGATCGTCATCACCCGCGTCGACAAGTCGCACATCGTGCGTCGCCGCACCCTGGACTTCCCCACGATCCGGCGCAACGACCCGCAGCTCCGGCAGGGCACCACCCGTGTCGCCCAGACCGGCCGCGACGGCCTGGAGAAGATCACCTACGCCGTGGTCTACCTCAACGGGAAGCAGGTCGCCCGCACCCGCATCGACACCGTCGTGGTCCGCCGGCCGCGCCCGCAGATCATCCGCGTGGGCACCAAGCCGGTGCCGGTCACCACCGAGGCGGCGTCGAACGGTTCCCGGCACTCCGGCGGGTCGGGGGCCTCGGGTTCGAGCGGGCACATCGCCACACCCGCCGAGGCGCAGGCGATGGCGCGGCAGATGGTCGCCGATCGCGGGTGGAGTTCCGACCAGTTCGACTGCCTGGTCACGTTGTGGAACCACGAGAGCGGCTGGAGCGTGACGGCCGAGAACCCCAGCGGCGCTTACGGGATCCCGCAGGCGCTGCCCGGGTCGAAGATGTCCTCGGCGGGACCCAACTGGCAGACCAACGCCCACACGCAGATCACCTGGGGCCTGGACTACATCGCGTCGCGGTACGGCACGCCGTGCGGCGCGTGGGCACAGTGGCAGGCCAACGGCGGCTGGTACTGAGCGCCGACGGCCCGGACGCCGGACCGCGGTGATGCCGCCATCCCGGCGACGAACCGCGCCACGCGGTCGAGCATGCGCCGCGCCGATATCGCGTCGTATTCGTCCGGCAACCCGTGGTCGCCGAAAAGGTGACCAGAGCCCGGATAGTCGTACTCGGTGAGCCGCGCGCCCGACGAGCGCACCGCGGCGGTGAACGCGGCGAAGCGCGCCGGATCCCGGTACGGATCGCCGTCGGCGAAATGCGTCTGGACGGGCAGACGACGCGGCCAGCGCGCCACGCCCAGCTCCTCGACCGGCAGCGCGCCGTGCATGAGCACGAGCCCGCGGGCGCGGCGATCCCCCACCGCCAGGCGTTCGGCGATGCCAGCGCCGGCCGAGAAGCCGGCATACACGACAGGCTCGGCCGCCCGGGCGGCCGCCGCGCGGGCCCGGGCGAGCAGCGTGCGCTCGCCGATCCGCTCGGCGTAGGCCGCCGCCTCGGCGGAGTCGTCGAACTCGCGGCCGTCCCCGTACAGATCAGCGACGATCACGTCGCTGCCGCGGGCGGCCAACGCGGCTCCCATGGCTCGGACGGCCTGCCGTTGGCCCAGGATCGAATGCAGCAAAACGACCGTCATCCCGGTTACCTCCGCCGTCGCGTTACCTGCGTCACTCATTAGACGGTAATGCTGATCCAGGCAGGAACGCAACCATCTATGCTGGTTGAGTGGTAACGGAAGAGGGTTGGCGTCCGATCGAGGTCGTCCGCGGGCTGCTCAACACCTGGCGGATCCCGGACGAGCAGCCGCGCACGCCCGTCGACGTCCTCGGTGCCGTGCTCGCCGAGCCGGCCGCGGCCGAGGAGTGGCCCGACCTCGCGGCGGGTCCGGACGACGAACCTGCGCTGCGCGAAGTCCGCAATGCGCTGCGCCGGCTGGTGGAGGCCCCGCGCGACGCGGCCGCGCTGGCGGCGGTCGACGAGTTGGTGCGTGCGCGGCTGGTGGGCCGGCTCGAGCCGGTCGCGGACGGCTCGCTCCGGGCGGGCTGGCGTCCGCGCGTGGACTCGCCCGACGCGCGGGTGCTGGTCGCGTTCCTCCGCGCGGTTGCCGACGGCGACTGGCGTCGCACCCGCGCCTGCCCGGACTGCCACTGGGTGTTCGTCGACCGCAGCCGCAACAACACCCGGGTGTGGTGCAGCATGGGCGGCGTCGGCAGCCGGGCCTGCGGCAGCGCGGCTAAGATGCGCCGGTACCGGGCCCGCTCCGCCGCCGGGCACGGCTGAGCCGGACGAGCCCCGCGCATGCGCCATTTGCGAGATTCGGCAGACTGAGCGGGTGACCCAGGCGCTGCTCGGGCCTGCCGAGATCCGCGAGCTCGCCGCGGAGCTGGGCATCCGCCCCACCAAGACGCTCGGGCAGAACTTCCTGCACGACGCGAACACGATCCGGCGCATCGTGCGCACCGCCGCTCTCGAAGCCGGCGAGCCGGTGTTGGAGATCGGCCCCGGGCTAGGCTCGCTCACCCTGGGCCTGCTGGCGGAGGGGCATCGGGTCACGGCTGTGGAGATCGACCCGGTGCTGGCGCGGGCGCTTCCCGACACGGTGGCCAAGCGGTTCCCCGACGCGGAGCTCACCGTTCTCGTCAGCGACGCGGTGCGGCTGCACGAGGTGCCCGACCCGCAGCCGACGGCCCTGGTGGCCAACCTGCCCTACAACGTGGCGGTGCCGGTCCTGCTGCATCTGCTCGCCGCGCTGCCCAGCCTGCAGCGCGGTCTCGTGCTCGTGCAGGCCGAGGTCGCCGAACGCCTGGCGGCAGCGCCGGGGTCCAAGGCCTACGGCGTGCCGAGCGTGAAGACCGCCTGGTGGGCGCGGGCGAGCCGGGCCGGCGCGGTGTCGCGCTCGGTCTTCTGGCCCGTGCCCAACGTCGACTCCGGGCTCGTCCGGCTCGTCCGCACGGCTGCCCCTGCCACCACGGCCAGCCGTCCGGAGGTCTTTGCGGTGGTCGACGCCGCCTTCGCCCAGCGGCGCAAGACCCTGCGGGCTGCACTGGCCGGCTGGGCCGGGTCGGCCGCCGAGGCCGAGCGCGCGCTGCAGGCCGCGGGCATCGACCCCGCCGCCCGCGGCGAAACGCTCGACGTCGCAGCGTTCGCCCGGCTGGCCGAGCACCGGCCGGGGCGGAGCTGAGCCGCGGTCAGCTGCGCCCGCGGAACAGGCTGGTCACCGAACCGTCCTCGAACACCTCGCGGATCGCCTTGCCGAGCAGCGGCGCGATCGACAGCACGGTGAGCTTGTCGATCTCGCTCTCGTCGCGGATCGGAAGCGTGTTGGTGACGATGACCTCGCTGATCCGACTGTTCTTGAGCCGGTCGACTGCGGGGCCGGAGAAGATGCCGTGGGTGGCGGCGATGATGACGTCCGTCGCGCCCTCGGCGAAGATCAGTTCCGCGGCCTTGGTGATCGAACCCGCGGTGTCGATCATGTCGTCGATCAGCAGGCAGCAGCGGCGCTTGACCTCGCCGACCACTCGGTTGGCCACGACCTCGTTGGTTGCGTCGATGTCACGGCTCTTGTGCACGAAGGCGAGGTCGCGTCCACCCAGTTCGTCGGCCCACTGCTCGGCCATGCGCACCCGGCCGGTGTCAGGGGAGACCACGACGAGATCCTGGTCGCCGTAGCGGTCCTTGACGTAGCCGGCGAGTAGCGGCATCGCGAAGAGGTGGTCGACAGGCCCGTCGAAGAAGCCCTGGATCTGGGCGGTGTGCAGGTCGACGGCCATCAACCGGTCGGCCCCGGCGGTCTTGAACAGGTCGGCGATCAGTCGTGCCGAGATCGGCTCCCGGCCGCGGTGCTTCTTGTCCTGCCGTGCGTAGGGGTAGAACGGCGCGACCACGGTGATGCGCTTCGCCGAGGCGCGCTTGAGCGCATCGACGAGGATCAGGCTCTCCATCACCCACTCGTTGATGGGTGTGGTGTGCGACTGGATGACGAACGCGTCAGTGCCGCGTACGGACTCGTTCGGGCGGATGAACAGCTCACCGTTGGCGAACTGGCGGCGCGTGGTGGGGGTGACGGTGACGCCGATCTGCGCGGCGATCTCGTCGGCCAACTGCGGGTAGGCGCCACCCGAGAGGAGGACGAGGCTCTTGCGTCCCGCGACTTCGAGTGTCGACATCAGCTGTCCTCGCTCGTCTCGGCGGCTGCTCGCCCGGCGGCTTCGGCTGCCGGGGTGCCGGCGCGTTTGCGCTGTACCCAGCCTGCCACGTTTCGCTGCCGGGCGCGTGCCACGGCCATGGCCCCGGGCGGGACGTCCTGAGTGATCACCGAGCCCGCCGCGGTGTAAGCACCGTCGCCCACCGTGACCGGCGCGACGAACATGTTGTCGGCGCCGGTGCGGGCGTGGCTGCCGATCGTGGTGTGGTGCTTGGCGACGCCGTCGTAGTTGACGAAGACCGTCGCGGCGCCGATGTTGGTGTGCGCGCCGATCGTCGCGTCACCGACGTAGGACAGGTGCGGGATCTTCGTGGCCTCGCCGACGTCGGCGTTCTTGAGCTCGACGTACGTGCCGATGTGCACCCGGTCGGCGAGCACCGTGCCCGGCCGCAGGTAGGCGAACGGCCCCACCGTGGCGTCCGCGCCGATCGCGGACCGCACCGCGACGGCGCGCTGGATCTCGCTCCGCTCACCCACCGTGGTGTCGGTGAGGGTGGTCTGCGGGCCGATCTGCGCGCCGGTGGCGACGTGGGTCGCGCCGTGCAGGTCGCAACCCGGCCAGATGGTGACGTCCGGATCGAGCCGCACGTCGGCGTCCACCCACGTCGTCGCGGGATCGACGATGGTGACCCCGGCACGCATGTGCGCCTCCAGCAGCCGCTGGTTGAAGACGCGGTGCGCGTGCGCGAGCTGGACCCGGTCGTTGCAGCCGGCAGTGGTCTCGGCCGGAGCGGTCACCGCGGCGAGCCGATGGCCGTCGCGGCCGAGGATCGCGACGACGTCGGGCAAGTACTCCTCGCCCTGGGCGTTGTCGGTCGACAGCCCGCTCACCGCGGCGCGCAGCAGCGCGTGGTCGAAGGCGTAGACGCTGGTCGCCACCTCGCACACGGCGAGCTCGTCCGGCCCGGCGTCCCGGTGTTCGACCACCCGCACAACTGCACCGGCGGGATCGCGCAGGACACGTCCGTAGCCGCTGGGATCGGGCAGCACGCTGGTGAGCAGGGTGGCGGCGGCGCCCGACGCGTCGTGTTCGGCGACGAGCGCGGCGAGCACCTCCGAGGTGAGTAGCGGCGCGTCGGCCGGCACCACGACAACGGTGCCCGCCGCGTCGGCAGGCACCGACTCGAGCGCGAGGCGCACCGCATGGCCGGTGCCGTGCTGCTCCGCCTGCACCACAGGTGTGGCGGTCGGCGCGATCTCGTGCAGGTGCGCGACGACCTCGTCGCGCCGATGACCGACCACCACCACCGTGCGTTGCGCATCCAGCGCGCCGGTGGCGGCGAGCACGTGACCGAGCAGCGAACGTCCGGCGAAGCCGTGCAACACCTTCGGCAGCGCCTTCGACTTCATCCGGGTGCCTTCACCGGCGGCGAGAACGACGACGGCGACGGGGCCGGAGGGGGAGTGGCCGGAGGCAGCGGCTTCGGCAGGCACGGGGCGGGGGACCTCTCTACGCGCGGTGTGCCGTTGGCTGGGGGACTCGGACTCGAACCGAGACTGCAAGGCTCCAAAGGCCTGCGGGCTGCCGATTACCCCATCCCCCAACGGC
>DASSEP010000061.1:0-52650 GCA_035695205.1 Jatrophihabitans sp.
CGAGGACGAGACCGTCGACGTCGGCGCGCAGCTCGCCATCATCGGTGGCGGCGCGGGTGGCGCAGCTGCGGCCCAGCCGGCTCAGCCGGCGGCGATGCCCGAGCCCGCTCCCGCTGCGGCGGAGAGCGACGATTCCGGCTCGGCTCCCGAGGCCGAGCGCGCTCCCGAGCCGCCGGCGGCCGCGCCCGCCGCTCCGGCTCCGGCGCCCCGTCCCGCGCCCGCACCGGCCGCCGCGCCGGCCGAGAGCGACGGCGGCACCGCCTACGTCACCCCGCTGGTCCGCCGGCTCGCCGCCGAGCGTGGCGTGGACCTGCAGACGGTGAACGGCACCGGCGTCGGCGGGCGAATCCGCAAGCAGGACGTCCTGGCCGCCGCCGAGCGGACCGCCGCTCCGGCACCGGCGGCTGCCTCGGCTGCGCCCGCAGCGGCACCCGCGGTCTCCGCGCTGCGCGGCCGGACGGAGAAGCTCTCCCGGCTGCGTGCGGTCATCGCCCGCCGCATGGTGGAGTCCCTCGAGATCAGCGCCCAGCTCACCACGGTGGTCGAGGCCGATATCACCCGGATCGCGAACCTGCGCCAGCGGGCGAAGGCCGACTTCGAGGCCCGCGAGGGCGTCAAGCTCTCCTTCCTGCCGTTCTTCGCCAAGGCGGCCGTCGAGGCGCTCAAGGCGCACCCGGCGGTGAACTCCTCGATCGACCTCGAGGCCGGCACGGTCACCTACCACGACACCGAGAACCTCGGGGTCGCGGTCGACACCGAGCGCGGCCTGCTGGTGCCGGTCATCCACGACGCCGGCGACCTCAACCTGGCCGGCATCGCCCGCAAGATCGCCGACCTCGCCGAGCGCACCCGCGCCAACAAGGTGAGCCCGGACGAGCTGGGCGGCGGCACCTTCACGCTGACCAACACCGGCAGCCGCGGCGCGCTGTTCGACACGCCGATCATCAACCAGCCGCAGGTCGGCATCCTGGGCACCGGCGCGGTCGTCAAGCGGCCGGTGGTCATCGACGACCCGGACCTCGGCGAAACCATCGCGATCCGCTCCGTGGTCTACCTGGCGCTGTCCTACGACCACCGCATCGTCGACGGCGCCGACGCCGCCCGATTCCTCGTCACCATGAAGAACCGGCTCGAGACCGGGGCGTTCGAACGCGCCCTCGGCCTCGGCTGAGCTGCATGCGAGTCGTGCTCGCCGGCGCGTCCGGTTTCCTCGGCACGGCGCTGAAGCAGTCGCTTCTCGCCGACGGGCACGACGTCGCGACGCTCGTCCGGCACGACACCGCCGAGCCGGGCGAGGACAGCTGGGATCCCGGCCGGGGCCTGGTCGACCCGGACTTCCTCGCGGGCGCGGACGCGGTCGTGTGCCTGTCGGGCGTCGGCGTCGGCGACCGCCGCTGGACCGAGTCGTACAAGCGGCTGATCCTGCAGAGCCGGGTCGACAGCGTCGCCACGATCGCGCGCTCGCTGCGCGACTACGGCGGTCCGCGGATCTTCGTCGCGGCATCCGCGGTCGGCTACTACGGAGCGTCCGGCGACCGGATCGTCGACGAGCAGAGCCCGCCCGGCGACCTCTTCCTCTCCGAGGTGTGCCGGCAGTGGGAGGCCGCGGCAGACCCGGCGCGGGAAGCGGGGGTGCGCGTGACGCACCTGCGCACCGGACTGGTGCTGGCGCAAGGGCAGGGGATGCTCGCCCGGCTCGTCCCGATCATTCGGACGGGCGCCGGCGGCAAGCTGGGCGACGGGCGGCAGTTCATGCCCTGGATCTCGCTGACCGACGAGATCGCCGCGATCCGCTTCCTGCTCGAGCACGACGTGCCCGGCCCGGTCAATCTCACCGGCCCGGCGCCGGTGCGCAACGACGAGTTCACCCGCACGCTGGGCAAGGTGCTCAACCGCCCCACCCCGTTTCCGGTGCCCGCTTTCGCGGCGCGGCTCGCGCTCGGCGAGTTCGCCGAGAACGTGCTGACCGGCCAGCGCGCCGTGCCGAAGCGGCTGCTGGAGGCAGGATTCGAGTTCACGCACGCCGATCTGGAAAGCGCCCTGCGCGCCGAACTCGGTCGCTGAGCGCCCGGCGGCGCGGTCATGACGGGTCGAGCCGACGCTCCCCCGCGATCCGGGGCCCGCTCGGAGTGCGGGCCAGCACGATCCGCACCGGCACCGGCGCGAGGGCTCGTGCGGTGGCCCGCCGGCGCCCGTCACACACCAGCCGCGACCGCGGCAGCGACGCCGTCGCGCTGAGCCGCACGGTCTGCCCGTGCACCGCCACCGCGCGCACGTTCCGGTAGTGCGTGCGGACGCCGTGCAGGCCGCAGCCGGGAGGGACCAGCCGGACCAACTGCGCCGCGTCGGCGATCCGCAGCCCGCGATCGGCGTACAGCCGGCGCAGCAGGCCGGGGCTGCGGCGGGTGTACGCCCGTTCCCGCAGCCGGTCGAGAGTCTCGAGGACGCCGGCCCAGGCGTTGGGCTGTCGGGAGGTGCGCTGCGGGGCCGGCCGGTCGCCGCGGGGGGCGCTCGGGCTCTGCGAACGTGCGGGCGCGCGCGAAGCGACGGTCGACCGGCCCACGCCGCCCTGGGGCGTTGCCGGCGGCGCCGCCGGCGTGGTGCTGCGGACCGCGGGCCCGCCGGCCGCAGCAGCGTCGCCAGTGTGCGGGGGCCGCAGCAGTACGACCGCGGCGAGCGCGAGCGCTGCCACGGCGAGGGCACTGAACGCCAGACGGCGCAAACCCGGACGGCGGCGCTTCGCCGGGGGCAGCTGTGGGCGGGGGCGGGCGCGCACCGCCCGTGTCGGCGGCTGGGAGTTCCCGGGATCTCGCGGCAGGCTCGGTTCGGCGGGTTCCGGAGCCATCGGACGCCAGGGCAGCGGCGGGCGGGTCGCGGTTGGCGGGGCCGCAGCGTGCCGGCCACCCCGGGACCGGCCGCCCTCGGCGTTCGCGGCGGCGCTGCGTGCACCGCGCAGCACGGCGTCGCGGCTGCGCCCGGCGCGCAGCTCGACGGCGACCGGGTCGGCCGCGGCCCGGAGGTCGAGGGCGAAGTCCGCGGCGGTGCCGCGCCGGAACGACTCCGGGCAGAGCGCGCGGGCGACGACCCCGGCCACCGGTTCGGGCACGCCGGCCTGCGCCAGGCGGTCACCGACGTCGTCGAGTGCCGCGGCCCGCGCGGCGACCAGCGCGGAATCGGCGCTGCCGGGCCAGGTCGGGCTGCCGGTCAGCGCGTGCAGGGCGACGCCGCCGAGCATGAACACGTCGCTCGACGGTGCCGGCACGCACCCGGCGGCCACGGCGGGATCGACGTAGGCCGGGGTGCTCTCGGCCTCGTGGTCGTCGCCGGCGAGCCGGGCGACGCCTAGGTCGGCGAGCAGCGCGGTGCCCTCGGCGGTGAACAGCACGTTTGCGGCGCTGATGTCGCCGTGCAGGACCCCTTGCGCATGTGCATAGGCCACGGCCGCGGCGACGGGCGCGAGAGCCGTCACGACCTCTCCCGGGCTCAACCTCCCCCTCAGGTTGAGCACCTGGGCCAGCGATCCTCCTTCGGCGAGGTCCAACACGAGGACGCTGCCGCCCGCGACCTGCTCGTCGGGCACCACCGCGTGCAGCCGGATGAGGTTCGGGTGCTCGAGAGCCGACAGCACGGCCGCCTCGGAGTGCAGGCGGCGGTCCTCGCGCGCGTCGCGGGGCGGCAGGCGTTTCAACGCGACCGGTTCGCCGGTGGCTGCCACCCGGGCGCGCCACACCTCGCCGGACGCTCCGGCGCCGAGCAGTCGCTCGACGACGTAGCCACGCAGCTTCCAGGGTCCGGACATGCCAGCGAGGTTAGATCGCCGCGGCGACCTCCCCGCCGGTTATCCACAACCGCCCGGACCCTAGGCTCGCAGGACGTGACCGCCGACGTGCCCACGATCCTCGCCACCTCCGGTGGCATCGTCCCGAGCGCCCGCATTCCCTGGGAGATCGGCCCGCTCACCGAGTACGCGATCGACCTGGCCGGCGTCACGGGGCGCGCCCCGAGGATCTGCTTCCTCGCCACGTCGATGGGCGACAGCCCGGCCGTGATCGCCAACTTCTATGCCGCCGCGCAGTTGCGCGGGCTGGCCGCGTCGCATCTCGCGCTGTTCCCCATGCCCAACGTCGCCGACATCACCGAGCACCTGCTCGCGCAGGACGTGATCTGGTCGTGGGGCGGCAGCGTCGCTGGGCTACTGGCGATGTGGCGACTGCACGGCGTGGACGCCGCGATGCGCGCGGCGTGGCACGCCGGCGTCGTCCTCACCGGCGTCTCGGCCGGCTCCATCTGCTGGCACGTCGGCGGAACCACCGACTCGTTCGGGCCCGATCTGCGGCCGGTGACCGACGGGCTGGGACTCGTGCCGTTCGCCAACGGAGTGCACTACGACTCCGAGGAGCAGCGCCGCCCGATGTTCCAGTCGCTGATCGCGGGCGGAACGCTGCCCGCCGGCTACGCGACCGACGACGGCGCGGGCGTGCTCTACCGCGGCACCGCCTTCGCCGGGGCCGTCGCCGAGAAGGACGGAGCGGGCGCGTACTGGGTCGAGGCGGGCGGCGAGGGCGCCGTGGAGACGCCACTCGACACCCGCCTGCTCCCCCGCTAGTCCGGCTGCGTCAGTCCGGAGCGCGCGCCGCCGCGAGCCGCGACGGCCACCAGATCTTCTTGCCGATGTCGTAGCTCAGCGCCGGTACCAGGATCGAGCGCACCACGATCGTGTCGAGCAGCACGCCGAAGGCGACGGTGAACCCGACCTCGGCCAGGAACACGATCGGCAGCACGCCGAGCACCACGAACGTGGCGGCCAGCACGATGCCCGCCGAGGTGATGACCCCGCCGGTCACCGCCAGGCCCCGCACGATCCCGCGGCGGGTGCCGTGCTCGATCGTCTCTTCCCGCACGCGGGTCATCAGGAAGATGTTGTAGTCGATACCCAACGCCACCAGGAACACGAACGCGAACAGCGGGAAGGCCGGGTCGGCGTTGGTGAAGTGGAAGACGTGATTGAAGAACAGGGCGCTGACCCCGAGCGACGCGGTGAACGACAGCACCACGGTCGCGATGAGGATGAGCGGGGCGACGAGCGCGCGCAGCACGACCGCGAGCACGAGCAGGATCACCGCCAGAACCAGCGGGATGATCAGGTTGCGGTCGTGACGCGACGCGTTCTGGATGTCCAGGTTGGTCGCCGAGCTGCCGCCCACCAGCGCGTCCGCCCCGGGGATGCTGCTCACCGTCGACCGGAGGCGGTTGATCGTGTCGTAGGCGGCGGTGCTGTCGTAACTGCTCGTCAGCGTGGCACCGACCAGTAGCTTGCCGTTGTGCGGGGTGACCTGCAGGGCCGGCGGCGGGCAGGTGCGCGCGAGTTGCTGCACAACCTGCGGATTGGCCTGGATGTAGGCCGGCGTCAGCTTGGAGTAGTCGATCTCCACGCACACCCCGTTGGGTTCCTGCGAAACCCCCTCGACGTTCTTGACCGCGGCGATGACCGCCGGCGCCTTGTCGGCGTTGACCAGGATGTCGGCCGGGGCGCCGGCGCCCTTCGACTGCGGGAACGCCTTGTCGTACAAATGCTGCCCGACGACCGCGTCGGGGTTGTTGGTGAACGCGTCGGTGGTCGACAGGCCCTGGGTCTTCAGGCCGATGATCGCGATCGCGCAGGCGATGAGCGCGACGGCCGCGCTCACCCAAGCGGCGCGGTGGTTGCGGGCCAGCGTGTTCGCGAATCGGCTCCAAGTGCGGTGCGTCGTGTCGATGTCGCTCTGATGATCGACCTGCGGCCGCTTCGGCCAGAAGATCCAGCGTCCGCAGAGGACGAGCAGCGTCGGCAGCACGGTGAGCATGACGAGCACGGTGCAGGCGATGCCGATGGCGCACACCGGACCGAGCGTCGCCGTCGACTTGAGCTCGGCGACGGTCAGGCACAACAGGCCGAGGATGACGGTGCACGCCGAAGCGGCGATCGGCGGCGCCGCGCCCTTCCAGGCGGCGACCATGGCGTCGATGCGGCTTCGGTGCTCGTGGAGTTCCTCGCGGTAGCGGCTCACCAGCAGCAGCGCGTAGTCGGTGCCTGCACCGATCACCAGCACCGACAGGATGCCCTGGCTCTGCCCGTTCAGGGTGATCACGCCGTGCTTGGCGAGCGGATAGATGACCAGCGCGGCCGCACCGAGGGCGAGGCCGGCGCTGAACAGCGGGAAGAACCACAGCACCGGGCTGCGGTAGACGAACAGCAGGATGACGACGACGACCAGCCCGGCGGCAATCAGCAGCGTGCCGTCCAGGCCGTTGAACGCGTCGATGAATGCCACGAGCACGCCGCCGGCGCCGGCGCTGTGCACGACCAGGCCGGGCGGCACGCCGGTGCGGGCGATCTTGAGGACGGCCTTCTCGGTGTCGACCAGGGCGGGGCCGTTCACGCTCTTGTTGCCGTTCTTGCCGATCAGCGGCACCGACGTCGCGGCGACGGTGTGGTCCTGGCTGATCTTGGGCGCCCCGACCTGCGCGCCGGCCACGCCGCGGACGCCGGGGAACTTCTTGGCGTCGGCATAGATCTTGCGGAGGTCCTGCCCGGTCAGCCCGCCGGCCCGCTGATAGACGACGAAGCCCGGGATCGTCTGCAGCCGGTTGAAGTTCTGGGCCGCGTCGGAGACCTTCGTCGAATCGGCGGAGGACGGCAGGAACGCGGAGTTGTCGTTCTTCTGGACGTCGCTGAGCTTGCCCTGGTAGGCGCCGCCGGCGAGGCCGACGAGGAAGAACACCGCCGCCAGCGCGGCCAGCACCCACACGGTGCGGGGCCGGCGCGGCGGGGCGGCAGGGGGCGGAGCAAGCGCTTCGTCGAGCTTGGTCATGTCGAATCTCCTCGGGTGTCGGCCGACCGTACCGACGGCTTCGGACACCTGACGATGGGGTTTCACCCTGACTTCCACCTGACTTTCGTCATGATGTGCACTCCCGACCCGCTACGTTGGATGACGTGGACGGAGTGCAGGTGATTCGCGCGGGTCTGGTCCCTTACGAGCAGGCCTGGGAGCGGCAGCGTGACATCCATGCGCAGGTCGTCGCCGCGACGGCTCCGGACACCGTCCTGTTGCTGGAGCACCCGCCGGTCTACACGGCCGGCAAGCGCACCGAGCCATGGGAGCGGCCCTTCGACGGCACCCCGGTCGTGGACGTCGACCGCGGCGGCAAGATCACCTGGCACGGGCCGGGGCAGCTCGTCGGCTATCCGATAGTCCGGCTGCCCGACCCGGTGGACGTCGTCGCCTACGTGCGGCGGATGGAACGCATGCTGATGGCTGTGTGCGCCGAGTTCGGCGTCGCCGAGGCCGCCCAGGTCGAAGGGCGCAGCGGGGTGTGGCTGCCCGCGGATTCCCGCGGCCCGGCACGCAAGATCGCCGCGATCGGGATCCGGGTCGCACGGGGGGTCACCCTGCACGGCTTCGCGCTGAACTGTGACCCGGACCTCAGCGCCTTCGACCGGATCGTGCCGTGCGGGATCTCCGACGCCGGGGTGACGTCCCTGTCGCGTGAGCTCGGCCGGGACGTGACCGTGACCGAGGTCCTGCCGGTGGTGGAGAAGCACCTGCCGGCGCTGTTCGCCGGGGTCGAGGCCAGCGCCTGAGCCGCACGAGCGCGGGCCGGGGCGCGCGTAGTGTTGATGTCGTGACGCAAGCTCCGCCGACCACCTCTGCCACCGGCCCGGACGGGCGCAAGCTGCTGCGCATCGAGCAGCGCAACGCACAGACCCCGATCGAGCGCAAGCCGTCATGGATCAAGACCCGGGCGAAGATGGGGCCCCAGTACAGCGAGCTGCAGTCGCTGGTGCGCCGCGAGGGTCTGCACACGGTCTGCCAGGAGGCGGGCTGCCCCAACATCTACGAGTGCTGGGAGGACCGCGAGGCCACGTTCCTCATCGGCGGCGACCAATGCACCCGGCGCTGCGACTTCTGCCAGATCGACACCGGCCGGCCGCAGCCGCTCGATCGCGACGAGCCGCGCCGCGTCGCGGAGAGCGTCGCCGCGATGGGCCTGCGCTACGCCACGATCACCGGAGTCGCCCGGGATGACCTGGAGGACGGCGGCGCCTGGCTCTATGCCGAGACCGTCCGCAAGATCCACGAGCTGAACCCGGGGACGGGCGTCGAGCTGCTGGCCCCCGACTTCAACGCAGTACCCGAACTGTTGGCCGAGGTGTTCGGCAGCCGGCCGGAGGTCTTCGCCCACAACGTCGAGACGGTGCCGCGCATCTTCCGCCGGATCCGCCCCGGCTTCCGGTACGAGCGCTCGCTCGACGTCATCCGCGCCGCGCGCGCCGACGGGCTGGTGACGAAATCGAACCTGATCCTCGGCATGGGTGAGCAGCGCGAGGAGACCAGCCAGGCGCTGCACGACCTCCACGACGCCGGCTGCGAGCTGATCACCATCACGCAGTACCTGCGCCCGTCGCCGCGCCACCATCCGGTCGAGCGGTGGGTGAAGCCCGAGGAGTTCGTCGAGCTGCGCAAGGAGGCCGAGGAGATCGGCTTCGCCGGCGTGATGAGCGGGCCCCTGGTGCGCTCGTCCTACCGCGCCGGACGCCTTTACCAGCAGGCTGTCGCCGCCCGCGCCTGAGCTGCCGCGGCGGGGCCGGACGGGCCCCGGGGCGATCCCGTCCGCCGTTGGCAACCCACCGCGCCGACTCACTATGCGCGGTGGCGAGCGGAAGGGGCGCCGCCGCGGCGGCGCCCCTTCCGGATCAGCGTCGGTGCCAGTTGGTCCCGAAACGGATGTTGTGGGACCAGATCCGCTGGTGCTGGATCTTCTGTCCGGGCTGCGTGGCCGCGTACTCGGTGTCGTGACCACCGAAGATCGCGACGTGGTAGATGTGCCCACTCCGGTTGTAGTAGAAGATCAGGTCACCGGGCCGCGCGTTGCGCCGCCGCTCGAGGTGCGTCGCGCGCATGCGCCGCTGCGCTGCCGCGTTGTGCGGCATCCGCCTCACGTGCGCGTGCTCGTAGACGTACATCGTGTAGCCGGAGCAGTCGAAGCCGGTACGCGGCGACGCTCCTCCGTAGCGGTAGGGCACCTTGCCGACATAGCGGCGGGCCGTCAGGATGATCCGCCGCGACGGCGACGGGTGGAACCTGCGGACGCCACTCCGGTCGACACGAACGCGGCGGCCGTTGCCGACGCCATCGGACAGCAGCTGCGCCTGTCGCGGCGCGTGGCGCAATTTCACCTTGACCACGAACCGGTGCCGCCCGCGGATGTGGCGGTGCCGATCCAGGCTGGAACTCGGCTGCGCGGCACGAGCGCGGGCGACCAGGTGGCGGTGGGCACGCACCCCCACGGTGATCGAACGATGCGGCCGGTCCGGGTCGTAGGCCCAGCCCTTCAAGGTGAGCCGATTGGTGAAGGTGTTGTAGTGCGCGGACATCACAGTCCCGACCGGACGACGCTTCGTCGTTGCGTGCGCCGCGGACGGGATCACTATGGTGACGCCTAGGGCGAGGAGCAGGGCCAGCAGGCCCTGTCGGACCAGGCGTTGCACGTTGTGGTACCTCCGGGGGTCTAGCGGACACAAACCCCGGAATCATAACGAACCGGTCACGAAGTTAACGGTGGTTTCACAACACGGCCGCAGGAAGTGACCGTCGACACCCCACTATCCTGAGCACCATGGCGAAATCTGGCGGGTCGGCGCGGGCTACGAAACCGAGCCGCGGCGATCGATCGGCTGCGCGGGCCGAGAAGCGCGCAAAGCGGCACGAGACCATGCGCAACCTGCGCCAGGCCTTCACCATCACCCGGCAGCAGGATCCGCGCTTCCTGCCGCTGCTGATCGGCTCCGGCGTCGCCGCAGCAGCCGTCGTCTACGTCGTCGTCTTCCTGCTGACCGGCTCGGTGTGGGTGCCGATCCCGCTGGCCGTCATGTTCGGGCTCGTCGTGGCCCTGTTCGTCTTCTCGCGGCGTGCCCAGCGCTCCATGTTCACCCAGGCGGAGGGCCAGGCCGGCGCCGCCGGGTGGATGCTGCAGCAGCAGTTGCGCGGCGACTGGCGACTAACCCAGGCCGTCGCCGGGACGACGCAACTCGACGCGGTGCACCGGCTGGTCGGCCGGCCCGGCGTCGTGCTCGTCGGCGAGGGCGCACCGCACCGCGTGCGCGGCCTGCTCGCGCAGGAGAAGAAGCGCACCGCACGCGTCGTCGGCGACACCCCGATCTACGACATCACCGTGGGCACCGGCGAGGGGGACATCCGGCTCGCGAAGCTGAACCGGTACCTGCTCAAGCTGCCCTCGAACCTGTCCAAGGAGCAGGTCGGCGCGCTCGAGAAGCGCCTCGCCGCGCTCGGCGGCACCCGCGCCCCGATGCCGCAGGGCCCGATGCCCCAGGGCGCGAAGATGCGCAACGTCCAGCGCACCGTCCGCCGCCGCACCTGAGCGCTCGATGGACGAGACGATGAGTGACCAGTCGCGGCCGGGCCGCGCCCCGCAGGCGTACCGCGGCGAGGCGATCGGCCGTCCCCAGTCGGGCACCGGCTCGCTCGCGGCCACCGGCCCGCGCCTGCTCGCCTTCGTCGTGGACGCGATCGCGTCGGCGCTGGTGGCGGCGCTGTTCGTTCCGCACTCCGGCGACGTGAGCTCGAGCCTGCCCGGCTCGTGGAGCCTCGTCCCGCTCGCCATCGACTACGTGCTCGGGATCCTGCTCACCGGCCGCACCCTCGGCATGTACCTGTTCGGGCTGCGGCTCATCCGCGTCGACCGGTTCGCCGCTGTCGGACCCGGGCGGATTTTGGTGCGCACCGTCCTGCTCTTCCTGCTCATCCCCGCCGTGGTCTTCGACCGGGACGGGCGGGGGATGCACGATCGCCTGACCGACACCGCCGTCGTCAAGGCATGACAACCGGCGTGCGCCGGGCCCCCGCCCGGCGCGAAACCTGCCGGAAACAACTCGGACACTGCGTGGCAACCGCGGCTCCATACGGTCGCGGTACCTACCCAGTTCAACGGAGGACGGATGTTCACCAGTCCTGACGAGGTCTTGAGCTACGTCAAGAGCGAGGGCGTCGAGTTCATCGACGTGCGATTCACCGATCTGCCGGGCCAGCAGCAGCACTTCAACGTCCCGGCGGCGACCTTGCCCGAAGACTTCTTCACCGAAGGGGCGATGTTCGACGGCTCGTCGATCCGCGGCTTCGCCGCGATCCACAAGTCGGACATGAAGCTGATCCCCGACCCGGCGACCGCCTACGTCGACCCGTTCCGCGCGGCCAAGACCCTGAACCTGAACTTCTCGATCGTCGACCCGCGCACCGGCGAGGCGTACGAGCGCGACCCGCGGCAGGTCGCGGCGAAGGCCGAGGAGTACCTGCGCTCGACCGGAATCGCCGACACCGCGTACTTCGGCCCGGAGGCCGAGTTCTACGTCTTCGACGACGTCCGCTTCCAGACGTCCGCCAACGAGGGCTTCTACCACGTCGACTCCATCGAGGGCGCCTGGAACACCGGCCGGGTCGAGGAGGGCGGCAACCGCGGCTACAAGACCCGGTACAAGGGCGGGTACTTCCCGGTGCCGCCGGTCGACCACTACGCCGATCTGCGCGACCGGATGAGCCGGGCGCTCATCGCCTCGGGGCTGGAGCTCGAGCGTGCCCATCACGAGGTCGGCACCGCGGGACAGGCAGAGATCAACTATCGGTACAACACGTTGCAGGCCGCCGCCGACGACGTGATGAAGTTCAAGTACATCGTCAAGAACGTCGCGTGGGAGCACGGCAAGACCGCGACCTTCATGCCCAAGCCGCTGTTCGGTGACAACGGCTCGGGCATGCACTGCCACCAGTCGCTGTGGAAGGACGGCTCCCCGCTGTTCTACGACGAGCTGGGCTACGCCGGGCTGTCCGACACCGCGCGCTACTACATCGGCGGTCTGCTGCACCACGCGCCGTCCCTGCTCGCGTTCACGAACCCGACGGTGAACTCCTATCACCGGCTGGTGCCCGGTTTCGAGGCTCCGGTGAACCTCGTCTACTCGGCCGGCAACCGCTCGGCGTGCATCCGGGTGCCGATCACCGGAATGTCGGCCAAGGCGAAGCGCATCGAGTTCCGCGTGCCCGACCCGTCGTGCAACCCCTACCTCGCCTTCTCGGCGATGCTGATGGCCGGGCTGGACGGCATACGCAACAAGATCGAGCCGGCCGCGCCGATCGACAAGGACCTCTACGAACTGCCGCCGGACGAGGCCGCGTCGATCCCCCAGGTGCCCGGCTCACTGAACGAGGTGCTCGACCGGCTCGAGGCCGACCACGAGTACCTCGTCGAGGGCGGCGTGTTCACCGACGAACTCATTGAGACCTGGATCGCGTACAAGCGCGCGCACGAGATCGACCCCATCCGGTTGCGCCCGCACCCGCACGAGTTCGAGCTCTACTACGACGTGTAGTCGTCGTCCGCGCTGGGGACCCCGGAATCCGGGGTCCCTTTGCGTATGCGGGCCCGGTTTTCATGATCCATTCCGCAGGGATTCCGCAGTAGATACGTTCCGCGCCGCATAGACCGCCGCGACCGCCGCCCGCGACGACTCATCGCGGTCCGGCCAGAGGTGCCCGTAGGTGTCCAGCGTCGTCTTCGCGCTCGCGTGCCGCAGCCGCGCCTGCACGACCTTGACGTCGAGGCCGGACGCGATGAGCAGACTGGCGAAATAATGCCTCAGATCGTGGAACCGGAACGCCGCCGGCAGACCGGGCACCTTGCCACGAGCGTCGCGCACGGCCCGCTCGATGGCCCACGGGCCGGCCGGGCGCCCGAGATCGTTCGTGACGATCGTCAACCCCTCCCCCGCAGCCACCGCCGCGGAGAGCTCAAGCGACAACTCGTTAGGGATCGGGATGGGCGTCTGGCTGGTCTCCGACTTCAGCGGCTCCGCGGGCCACTGAATCGCTGGAGACACGATGCCCCGCATGAAGTCGACATCCTCAGGCCGCAACGCTGCCGCCTCGGCCAGCCGTAGACCCACGTGCGCGCCGAGCAGGATCGCCGGGCGGATACCCGCTGGCACAGCGTCGTACAGTCCCCAGACCTGCTCTGTCGTGGCGACGTAGGGGCGCTGCGAGCCGGTGCCCGGTGATGTCCGCCGCGAGCATGGATTACGGGGCATGATCCCGTCGTGCACGGCGTCGCTCATGATCTGCGACAGCCGCGCGTGTAGCGCGTAGACGTAGGACTCCGCGCGACCCTCGGCCTTAAGCGCGGCCGTCCAGCTCTTCACGTCGGACGGCTTCACCGCCGCGAGCGGCATCGCGCCGAAGTTGGCTTTGATCAGCTTGATATGCACCTCGGCCTGACGCACCGTCCGCGGGCGGCGCGTCAGGTAGCCGGCTAGCCAGGTGTCGCACCACTCGGCCACCGTCGTCCTGGCCGTGCGCGGCGCCACGTGATCGCCGCGCACTAGCGACGCCGTAACCGTGTTGAGCCACTGCTGCGCATCGACCTTCCGGTCGAAGTGCCGCGTGTGCTCGCGGCCGCTGTTGTCGACGTACCGGGCACGCCAGCGCGTCACCTTGCCGTCCATCGCGGACGGGCTGCCGTCGCGCTTGCGCCATCGGTCCTCAACGCCCGCGCGTTGCGTGCGGGGCGTCATCCGACCCGGCCCTGACGCCCACGCGGCATGATGCCGCGTTGCCGCGCGGTGTATACCCAGCGCTGCGCCGACTTGATGTCGTATCCGGTCTGCTCCGCGATCGCCTTGTTCGGACGCTCACCGCGAGCGACCGCGGCCGCGTAGGCGCGCGCCACGTTGCGGAGGAACTCATCAGTGAGGCCGTCTGTCGGACCGCTCATGAGCATGTAATCGCGATCATCGGCCACGTGCCAGCGGCCCGGCAACTTCCGTTCCGCGGGTATCACCTCCGGCCCGTCAACCTCACCACGGACCAGTTCCGGGACTTGTGATGCCAGGGCCAACACTGCCCAACTCGGCTTGTCGCGCGGGTCCGCCCACGTCGCGGTGTTTAGGCGGGTGTCGAAGTAGCTGGCAAGCGTCGAAAGATCGGGCGCCGGCTTGTTGGCGTGGCGCATCACCTTATCCGCGTGGACGTTCGCGAAAGCCTCCATCTGCGAGAGCGGCAATTCGCGGACGTCCGACGACGCGATCGACGCGCCCTCCGACTGGCTGGCGTCGAGGTACATCTCGCTGATCTGCAACCTGCCATCAGCGGCGCGGCGGAATCGCAGATAGAGCGGTCCTGTCAGCTGGCGGATGCCGTCGACGACGACCCACCCGCCCATTCCGAATGTCATCCTCATGGCGAGTAGGTTACGCGACTTTCAGAGTAAGTCAACGTTTTTACTCGGTAGGTTGCGTAACTTACCGTTGGTAGGTCCGCAAACCTACTCGCAAGGAGGCCCGGGGAATGACCGGCACCGAACCGACCAAGGCTGCGAACGCAGCCAGCAGACGAATGCAGCGCTACCTGACGACCGCCGAGGTCGCAGACGTCCTCCGGACCAGTCCGGAGACGGTGCGGTACTGGCGTCACATCGGCACCGGCCCCAAGTCGTTCAAGATCGGCAGGCGGGTCCTGTACTCGGTTGACGATCTTGAGACCTGGATCGCGGCCGCTCGAGGCGGCGACGCCGCGTGAGCCCCAGAAACGACCAACGGCCGCCCGTCACAGGGGCGGCCGTCGAGATGGTCGAACGTGCTGCACCAACTGTAACCGCCGAGGTCGTCATCGACCTGCAAGGCGCAACGCACGAGGAAGCAATGCGCCGCTGCTGGGGCGTGGTCGGTTGCCCCGCCGGCTCGACAGTGCGACTGCGTGTCGCCCGCGGGGTTGAGATCGTCCGGGCGATCGTTGCTCGCCAGCTCCGCGACTGGAACCCGCACGTGCACGTCCTCGTCGAGGCGCCCGACGCGGAGACTGCGCACCGTTGGGTCGCCGTGCTGCGAGGTGACACGTGATCACCTACGGACAGGAGTTCCCCGATCCGCTCGAGGCGGATCCGGCTACAGGGGGCGTGACAGTGGCTCTCGCCGACGTCGAACCCGAGCGCGTCGACTGGCTTTGGTACGGCCGGCTGCCGCTGGGAAAGATCGTCGTCCTCGACGGTGACCCGTCGGTCGGCAAGTCGACCACCGCGGTCGACTGTGCCGCCCGCGTCTCATCCGGCCGGGCATGGCCCGACGGTGCGCCGAACCGCTCCGGCGCGGTGCTGCTGCTGTCCGCAGAGGACGGGCTAGCCGACACCATCCGGCCTCGGCTCGACGCGGCCGGTGGCGACCCCCGCCGCGTGCACGCACTGACCGAGATCCGCTACCTCGACGAGGAAGGCAGGCCAAAGACACGCCCGGTGACGCTCGCCGACCTCGAGCACATCGAAGCCGCGGTACGCCGCGTGCGCGCGCTGCTGGTCGTCGTCGACGTCATGATGGCGTTCCTGCCGTCCAAGGTGGACAGCCACCGCGACCAGGACGTGCGCGGCGTGCTGTCCGGCCTGGCCGCGATGGCCGAGCGCACCGGCTCGTGCGTGTTGCTGCTGCGCCACCTCAACAAAGCCTCGGGCGGCTCGGCGATGTACCGCGGCGGCGGCTCCATCGGCATCATCGGCGCCGCTCGCGTCGGTCTGCTCGCCGCACATGACCCGGAAGACGACACACGGCGCGTGCTGGCCGGTATCAAGTCCAACCTGGCCCCGCTGCCCGACGCGCTGGCCTACCAGCTCGTCGACAGTCCCGAGCACGGCTGCGCCCGCGTCGAATGGCTCGGCGTCAGCCAGCACAGCGCCGGCGCACTGCTCGCCGGACCTCGCGACGAGGACGAACGGACCACACGCGACGAGGCCGCCGAGTTCATCCGCTGCTACCTGACCGACTGCGGAGGGGAAGCGCCAGCCCGCGACGTGCTCAAGGCCGGGCACGCGGCCGGATTCAACGAGCGCACGCTGCAGGACACACGCAAGCGCACCTCCGGCCTGACCACCGCCCGCCGCGGATTCGGCAAAGGCGCCGTCTGGGTGTGGGCCATAGATGCACGCATAGATCCCATAGACGCAAGCCCTCAGAACCCTGCGCCTATGGCATCTATGGCTGCGCCTATGCCGAGCGATACGCCGAGCGCGACCGTGGATCTAGCCCCGTGCGGCCACCCACTCACTGCGATCAACACCGCGAACGGCCGGTGCGCGCTCTGCATCGTCGAGGCCGCATCATGACCGCCCGCCGTGACCGCAACCGGGCCACGCGCCGCACTGCCGAGGCCTTCGCCGGTAGCTACAGATGCCCGGACTGTTCTGCCGATTCTCGGCTGACCGAACACACGCCCGGTATCTACCTGCTCGAGGTGGCGCACGACCCAACGTGCCCGCTGCTCGCCGCAATGACAGCGGACGGTGAGGACGCATGAGCCGCCGTACCCGTCCGCGGCGGATCTGCACGAGCTGCGGTCGCCACCGCAACACATCACGCCAGGTATGCGCGGCCTGTCGACGCCACACACACGACAGCGGCACCGGCGAACCGCGCCGTAGCCGGCCACGGTTCGACCCGTTCGCTGACGCGATCACCGTTGACGACCTCGAGCGGCTACATGATCGGCAGGTGTCGTGATGCGTCTGCTGGTTGCCACCCGGCGCACGAACGGCACCCGCGCGTGGGACGTCTACACCTGCACCGACGGTGAACTGGTCCGCCCGAACGTGTGCGCCAGGTTCGACGAATGCGCCCGCTGTGACCGGCTGTTCGCCGGCGCCACGTCGGGCGGCGTGACCAGCACCGCCACGCTCGCCGACGTGCCGATCAGTGCCGCCGAGCTCGCCGACGTCGTGCGTAGCTACACCGTGCCCGGCCTCGACGACGACACCATCGCCGAGTTTGTCGACGACCTGCTGTGGCCCGCACGGCAACCGGGGCTCACGCTCGGCTGCGTCGTCACCCGCACCCTCGACGGCGGCCTGGCGAAACGGAACGCCTCATGACGCGCCAGTTTTCGGCGCCAGCGGGCGCGCATCACCCGCCGCGGCAAGTCCTACACACACGCCGTTTTTCCCAAGCGGGGCTGGCGGAGTCATGATCGACGCCACCTGCAAGTGGTGCGAGCAGCCCTACCGCGCCCGCACGGTGCAGCAACGGTTCTGCTCCAAGCGCTGTGCCGGCCTGCACCAGTTCCGCGACCACGAACGCAAGCCGCACAAGTGGGGCCGCCGCGTCAGCGTCGACCGCGAGCACCGCAAGCTCCGCGCCCGCTTGCTGCCCGCCGCGATCGGCACGCCGTGCCCGCTCGGCGTCAGCCCGCACTGCACCGGTCTGATGACCGACCCGTCACGGATGCAGCTGGACCACATCGTCGAGCGTGCCAACGGCGGACCGACGACCGAGGCCAACTGCCGCATTGTGTGCACACCCTGCAACCAACGCCGCGGGTCCCAACTCGGCAACCGCAACGCACGCCGCGCCCGAGACCCCCAACGGCCGCCAGTGCCGCACAAGATCCCCGCACCAAGTCCACGGAAGCTGCCGCGATGGTGACCCGCTCACGGCTGCCACAGCCTCAGCAGTGCGGCACTCCGCACCGTGTTGCAGATCCATTTTCAGGGACGCAGCGACGGATCACCCGCCGCGGCAAAAAAATTCTCTCCCCGCTCGCGCGTGACATGGCCAGGATCAACAACGAAAGGTGTTCGTCATGACTCCCGAGCCCCGTCCCGAGGTCGTCGACCTGCTGGTCGAGCTGTTCGAAGCGCGCGTGATGACCGGCGCCGACGATGAGCGGCTGACTTCGCGGCAACGCTGGTCGACCGGCGATGAACGCGCTGCGGCGATCGCCCGGGTGTTGTCGACGGTCGGCGCCGAGATCGCCGGCTACCGCGCGAAACGCCGATCAGCAGGACGCGGAGCTGCGCCGCGACGAGTGCAGCGACGAGGACTGGCTGCGCGCGATCGGTGTTGCGCCGTGATGTTGTCAGCCTCAGCTGTTAATCTTGTAGGTGATCGCGCACGCGACACGACTGGCGCCGCCGACTGTGCCGTGAGCAGTGATCCCGATTGGGCGGCCAGCCTCGCCGAGGCGGCATCCGGGCCCGCAACCCCTTGTCATTCACGGTTGCGCCCCAGTGCGCCCACACAGATCGGGAATCACCCATGAAACTCAGCGACCAGATGCGTGCGAACCTCGAGAAGCACCAACTCGAGCACGACCAGATCCACCAGCGCATGGCCGGCATCCTCGCCACCGCCGAGACACGCTCGGACAAGGCACTGCTCGCCTCCGAGCAGCGCGAGTTCGACACGCTCAAGAAGCAGAAGCGCGAGCTTGCCCGCACCATCGACGAAGACCGCGACCGGCTCACCGAACTGCTCGAGCAGGAAGCCCGCGACGACCGCGCCGCGGAGTCGCGCGCCAAGTACGGCAGCGCCCGCGCCGCGGTCGGCTACACCACGCCGCGCGGCGGCGACGTGTACCGCCCCGGTGGCGATCACTCGTTCTTCCGCGACCTGCGCAACGCCACGCTCGGCGACTTCGAAGCGGCGCAGCGGCTGCAGGCCAACGAGCAGGAACAGCGCGCGATGGGTAACACCGGCGGCGTCGGTGGCTCTGGCGGCGAGTTCGCCCCGCCCGGCTACCTCGTCGACGAGTTCGTCGAGCTGGCCCGCGCCGGCCGCGGGCTGGCCGACCGCTGCAGCCGCCAGGAACTTCCGGCCGGCGTGTCTTCGATCAACATTCCGAAGGTTGCCACCGGCTCGACCACGGCCGTGCAGTCGACGCAGAACACCGCCCTGTCCGACACCGACCCGACCACGACGTCGCTGTCGAGCGGTATCACCTCGATCGGCGGCAAGGTCGTGGTCGCGCAGCAGTTGCTCGACCAGTCCCCGATCGCGCTCGATCAGATGATTCTCGGCGACCTGGCCGCGGACTACGCCCGCGCGCTCGGTCTGCAGGTCATCTCCGGTTCCGGCTCGTCCGGGCAGCTCAACGGCGTCTACACCTACTTCAACGCCTCCGGCGCGGTGAACATCACCTACACGCAGACCACGCCCGCGGTAGCCGGTGCGGGCGGGTTCTACGCGCAGGTCAACAAGGCCATCGCCGGCATCGCCGGGGCCCGGTTCCTGCCGCCGACCGCGATCGTCATGCACCCGCGGCGCTGGTCGTGGGTCGCCGGATCCTTCGACGGCAACAACCGCCCGCTCGTGTCGCCCTCGGGTAACGCGTTCAACCAGGTCGCCGACGCTGGCACCGTCGCCGCACAGGGACCGGTCGGTGAGATGGCCGGCCTGCCCGTCTACGTCGACCCGAACATCCCCACCAACATCGGCGCCAGCACCAACCAGGACCCCGTGCTGGTCGGCCGCTTCTCCGATCTGTACCTGTGGGAGAACGGCCCGACGATGCGATCGTTCGACGCCCCGTATGCCGACTCGGCTGGCGTGCTGTTCCGCGCGCTGGGCTACTCGGCGTTCATCCCGTCCCGCTACACCTCGAGCGTGGCGATCATCAACGGCACAGGCCTGGTCACGCCGGCCTACTAAGCCCCTGAGCACTGGCCTGGCGGCCCTCGGCGTCCGCTTCAACGCCACACAGGGGGCCGCTTTGGGATGGGCGGCCACGCCAGGCCAGTGCTTCAGGCTTCCCGTATCAATCCCGAAACCGCCGATCGCCTCCCCGCGAACCAAGGTTTCGCCGCACTGCGGCTGGTTCGCCGGGGCATGGCGCAGACATCATCTCGCTTGCCCAAGATCGCCGATTCTCGCCTGCCCGCTTCACAACATCACCGTCTATCCGTCACGATCTTCGAGTGACCAATCCTGAGCCACCACCCCGCGACCCGGACACCCTGCCTGATTCGCAGGACCTCAGCGGCCCGTGCCCGCGGTGCGGCAGGGCGAGCACCTTCGCGCAGACTGGCGAGACCACGATTGAGACCTTCGGCCGACGTGCCGGGATGGCTGCCCACTTGGCGAAAGAGCGGGTGATCGTTCTCCGGTGCGCGTATTGCGAGGAGAGCTTCGCAGTGGTCGAGCAGCAGCAACCGGGCATGCCGCGCGGCATCCTGCGAGGTGTGCACTGGTGGCCGCCGCTCGGCGCAGGACGACTGTCCCCGGACGTCCCGACCGATGTGGCGTCGGCATACGACGAAGGCCAACGCTGCATAAGTGCGAGCGCACCTAACGGCGCCGTGGCGCTGTTCCGCACCGCACTGTCCTACATCGTCGAGGACAAGGGCTCGCAGGCTGCGAAGGCGAAAGGTGATCTCAAGTCAAAACTGGCGCAGATGACAGCCGAAGGCGGGCCGGTCGCGGCATTGTCCGATTGGATGACGCATGTGCGGCTGTATGGCAACGCAGGCGCACATCCCGACCTGTTTGGTGACGTGAGCCTCGAGGAAGCCCAGGAAGTGTCCCGTCTGATCTACAGCATGATCGAGCTTCTCTATCTATTGCCGGCCCAACTCAAAGCACGCCAACGGCAGAGGCAGTCGACGCCGCCCGCTAGCGGCAGTGCGACACCGCCGCAGGCAAGCGGCGTCGGATAGACGAGCTCGCCTGACCGGTAGATGCAACGCTGCCCCGGCCAGCGAACCGACCGGCTTCACCGGCGCCGCCGAAACCACACGTACACCGCGCCGAGGAGCCCGCTGACCCCGAGCCAACAGGCGACGCCGAGCAGCACCGCTGACGTAGTCGACACGGAGTACAGCCTCCCCGCCGGTTCGGGGACGCGAACCCCAGTGCTTGCGGTGCGAACGCGACGCGCGCCCGGCAGCAGCCCCCCGCCGCAGCTCCGGGGTTGTTGTTGGGTTTGGGGGACCAACTTCGGCGCTGCGACGGGGGTGCCGATGCCGATCACCGGCATGGCGGCACGCTACCGACAGCAATGTAGGAGCCGCGTAACAGGATCACGGACCGGGACCTTCGGCCTCTCCGGCGCCTTGCTCGGCGTGTGACGATGCCAGTTGGTCGACAGCGGGAGCGGGGGACGTTGTCGGTGGACGGGGTCGAGCGGTGACTGTGGACAGGTGCCGCTGGGCCCCGTGCCATGTCGGGACGACGACGCAGCGCTGCCCCGGCCAGCGAACCGGCCGGGGCAGCGTCTACGAGATGGAGAACTTGGTCAGACCAAGTTCTCCACACGAACTTGGTCTGCGTCGACCTGCCGGGCCCGTTCGATCGCGGCCTGCAACGCCGTAGCGAACTGCCGCGCCTGCTCGACTGTCATGGCGTCCTCGTCGCCGTGGTAACTCACCTCGACGGGCCCGAGGTCGGACACGCCCCCGCGGACGTCCTCACGCCGCGAGACGCACCAGGAGTCCGGCATCGAGATCTGGTGGAACCGGGTCCAGACGGTCGGGTCCTCGGTCCACACGTCGTATCCGTGCGCGTCTCGACCATCCTGGTCGCACCAGGGCGGGCATGGCGTGCGTTCCGGTTCCCGCGCCGCCGCCTCAACTGCGGTGCGAAGAAACAACGGCCGCCGGCCGAGCACCACAGATCGGGGCGCGGAGCCGCGCGCACGGGCGGCCATCAGGCTCTTGACTTCGATCCCCATCAGATCGGCGGCTTGCTGGGGCTCGAGTAGCTCATCGTCGGGACCTGTGGCCCGTTGCGCCTCGTCGGTTGTGTTCGCTTTGCTGTCCATCAGATCGGTTCTCCTGTTCCTGATCAGGGGGATTCGGTTCAGGCCTCGGCTCGGTGAAGTAACACCGGCCGGGGCCGGCTCTTGTCTTACCGGCGGGGTCGGACCGTGCTCGGTGTGCGACGCCCGCGGGGGTTCCGTTGTAGGTTCCTGCATAGATCGTTCTCCTGTCCTGGCCTGCAGGGGTTCGGTCAAGGCCTCGGCCCGGTGCCGTAACACCGGCCGGGGCCGCTTTCGATCTTGAAGATTCCGCAGAGATTCCGCAGGACGTCCGCAGGACGTCACCGCTGATCAACACGAGCAAACGCGCGGAGGCCCGCGATTCCGGGCGTCACAGCAACCGCCAACGGTTGCCAACGGCCGCGGGAAAGTTCGAGCTCTACTACGACGTGTGATCGTCGTCCGCGCCGATGGCCCCCGGTTTTCCGGGGGCCATTCGCGTATAGGCGACTGGTGATTCAGGCCGGTGACCACGACAGCGCCGGTCAGTATCCGCGCAGGCCGTAGATGTCGAGGATGCGCGGCTCCACCACGACGGCCACGTGGCCGTTGCCCACGGCGAGCGCGCTCGCCGTACCCAGCCAGACCGGCGCGATGTTCGCGCCGGTGGCCGCGTTCAGCGCCGTCCCGTCGGCGAGGTAGAGCACGCCGCCCGCTGCGGCCAGGGGTTCAGCGGGATCCGCGACCCGCCAGGTCAGGGCGCCGGTGGCCGTGTCGTACGCACACACCTCGTCGGCGCCGCTGCCGCAGGTCGCATACACGCGCTGGGCGTCCACGACGCTTGCCTCCGCGGCCCCCGGCAACGAGAAGCGGGTGACACCGGTCTGCGGGATCAGGTCGTCCACCCGGCCGGCGTCGTCGAGTACGTAGAGGTGATGGCCCGCCGTGCGCTGGTCGCTGTTCGCGGCCTCCACGATCCAGTTACCCGGTCGCGTCCAACTGCGCGCCCCGGTGGTCAGCCAGCGGCCGACGAGCAGCGGCCCGCTCTTGCGGCACGACTCGTACACAACCCGTTCGGCGGCAACCAGGACGCGCACGCCGTAAAGCGCTTCGCAGACCCCGCTGTCCACGCTCTTGCCCCAGACCAGTGCCCCGGTCGCGGCGCGTTGCACAGCGACGGTCCGGCTGATCATGTCCTCGCCGATCGTCACGACGTAACCCCGGGAGACGACCATCTGGCTGAGCGATCCACCCAGCGGCATCGGCGTCGACCACGCACGCGCGCCGGTGTCGGCCCGGAACGCCTGGATGGTCCCGCCCGCCTGGCTCTGGGAGAGGCAGCCTTCACTGGCCACCAGGACGAATCCGCGCGAGACCGCGACGTCGTCGTAGAACGTCCGAAGCGAGGGGTCCGGCTTGACCCGCCAGAGGATCCTGCCCGTCGAGGCGTCGGCCTTGGTCAGCCAGTCGCCGATCACCGCATAGACCGCCCCGCCGGACAGCACCGGTGCGACGATCTTGCCGCCGGGGCAGTCGACGACGGCTTCCGGGTCCCCGGGCGGCGGGTTCGCGGTGAGGCTGCGAAGGTAGTGGACGCCGGCGACCGTGCGCACCGTCAACACCGACTCGGAGCGGTTCGAGCGGCTCAAGGCGGCGTCCGCGTTCGTCTGGGACCACGGGCCGACACTCGTCGTCGTCGCGGCCAGCGTCGGCACGGCGGCTGTGGCGAGCGCCGCCAGCGAGACCGCCACCGCGGTGAGGCCGATCGTCCTTCTGACAGTTCTCCGCACGATGACCCCCCCGGATCGACCACGAGGCGGACCGCGCCGGGCAGCCCGCGCACCGTCGCACATGGTGCAATCCGCGGTTTCCGCTCGATAGGGGGAAAGGTCCTGACCCTGGCCGGCCATCATGCGCACGTCCGCGGCGACCCGCCCGTGGACTCCGACGGCCGGCGCCCAGCAGGATGAGCACATGAGCGACCTGTGGAAACGCGAACTGGCCGAGCTGCGAGCGAAGATCAAAGAACTCGACGACAAGTGCGAGGAACTGCTCGCCGCCGGCCCCATCGCGCCGGGCATCGTCGAGGCCACCGCCGAGCTCGCCCACGAGGCGGCACAGCTCGAACAGCGGCTGACGGCGACGAAATCCGAACAGGCGCCGACCGCGGAATCCGGCGAGCGCGGCGACGAGCCGCATTGACGCGTCCCTGCGAATTCACAGTTCTAGATCGGGGAATGTCAGCTCGCTTTACCTAGACTGCGCCCGTGCGAGAGATCAGGAGGTCGCGCATCCAGCGGTCGCTGGGTGACGAGCGGCTGCAGCGCCTCGCGGGAGCGTTGGCATCTCTCGGCATCGCGATCGCGATGTTCAGCCGGTACAGCCTGTCCGGAACGCTCAGCCGCGACGAAGGCATCTACGTCTACGGCGGCCAACAGCTGGCCCACCACGGCACCGCGCCGTACGTCAGCATCTTCGACCCGAAAGGGCCGCTCGCCGACATGCTGTGCGCGTTGGGCGCCGTGCTCGCCGGGCCCTTCGGCCTGCGCGAGCTCACCGCCATCCGGCTGCTGTTCGCGGCCCTGTCGGCAGGGACGGTCGTCGCGCTGTACCTGTTCGCACAGCGCATCTTCGGGTCCGTGCTGGCCGGCGTCGCCGCAGCGGCCGTGCTCAGCTCGTTCGACTGCTTCGCCAACGACGCCGTGCAGGGCCCGGACGCCAAGACCCCGGCGATCTTCTGCGTCGTGCTCGCGATGTGGCTCGCGACCCACCGCCGCTGGCTGTGGGTGGGAGTCCTGAGCGGTCTCGCCGTGCTCACCTGGCAGCCGATGTTCACCTATCCGGTGGTGTTCGCGGCCTGCGCGCTGCTGCTGCCCGAGGCTGCCGGGCGGCGCGTCAACTGGCAGGCGTTGGGCAGGCTGTTGCTCGGTATCGCGGCGCCTCTCGTCGCGGTCGCGATCTACTTCGCGGCCGACGGCGCGTTCGGCAGGCTGTGGACCGCCGCGATCGTCTTCCCGCTCACCGGGGTGCGGCGCGGATCGACGACGTTCGCCTCGCGCGCGGCGCACATTCAAAAGGTCATCGATCACCACTACCACGGCGCCGCGCTGATCTGGATCGGCGGCATCCTGCTCGTCGCCGTCACGGCCGCTGTCTTCGTCCGCAACGGCCGCGAGTGGCGGGCGGCGCTCGCGGATCCCATCGTGTGTATCGCGTTCGCCACCGGCGTGCTGCAGGTCGGCTACGTGCTCGTCGACTTCCAGGGCTACCCCGACACGCTGCCACTGCTCCCCTACCCCGCGCTCGGCATCGCCGGGACCGTCGCCCTCGTGCTGCACGCGGCGCGCCGCGTTCCCACGTCCCGGCGCGCCGCCGAGATCGCCGTCGCCGGACTCACCGCGGTCCTCGTCGTCTTCGCGTGGAGCTGGCTGGAGCACGACAAGCTCAACGACCACGGCCTGCACGCCGAGCTGGCCGACGCCTGCGCGCTCCACCTCAGCCTCGGCCCGAGCCAGCAGCTGCTCTCCCTCGGCTATCCCCCCGCCCTCGTGCTGACCGGACGGACCAACCCCAGCCCGTACATCTACCTGGACTCCGGGGTCGCGGTGTGGAAGGCGAAGCACACGCCGGGCGGCTTCTCCGGGTGGTTGAAGGAAATCGCCGCCGGCAACCCCGGCGCCGTCGTGATCGACGGCTGGAAGTCCCCGCGGCGCACCCAGGTCAGGTCCTTCCTGCACGAAATCGGATATCACCCGGTGCACTTCGGTGGATGGTTGGTGTTTCTCGACGACGCGGCCCGCGCTAGGGCCAAAAGTCACGACATTGCTCTCTCGCGGCAGAAGAGCGCGGCGGCGCACACGGTCGACGGCAAGATGTTGCCGGGCTACTCGTGCCTGTCGGCAAATGGATAAGCGATTGCGAAGAATCCTTACGTAAAACCTGTGCGTCTCAGGCGACGCTGATTTCGCGCCGCTTATCGTCGAAATGTGTATCGGCTGCCACCCCGGGCGCCGCGAGTGAGAGTGCAGGTGACGAGTGGGCCAGCTCAACACGGCAGGTGACAGCGACGACGGCGCGAACCGCAGCGCGGCCGGGGACTCCGGCTTCGCCACGGACGTCGTCGTCATCGGCGGGGCCGGGCACGTCGGCCTGCCGCTGGCCATCGCGCTGGCCGACTCCGGTGCCCGCACCGTCATCTTCGACACGAATGCCGAGACGGTCGCCGCCGTCAATCGCGCCGAGCTGCCGTTCGACGAACCGGGCGCTGACCATGCCCTGAAGGCGACCGTGGCGAGCGGCGTGCTGCACGCGGTCACCGACCCGTCCGTCGTCGGCGCGGCCGAGAACGTCATCGTCGTGATCGGGACCCCGGTCGACGAACACCTCAACCCCGACCCCAGCGCGATACCGCGTGCTCTCGAGCCGTGCGCGCCGCACCTGCGCGACGGGCAGCTCGTCGTCCTGCGCAGCACCGTCTTCCCGGGCGTGACCGCGCTCGTCGAGCGCACCCTGGCCACATGGGGCCTGTCCATCGACGTGGCCTTCTGCCCCGAGCGGATCGCCGAGGGCCGGGCGATGACCGAGCTCTACGAGCTGCCGCAGATCGTCTCGGGACGCGACGAGCGCACCCGCCGGCGCGCCGCAGCCCTGTTCGGCCGGCTCACCGAGCGGATCGTCGAGCTGTCGCCCGAGGAGGCCGAACTCGCGAAGTTGTTCACCAACGCCTGGCGTTACATCAAGTTCGCTGCGGTCAACCAGTTCTTCATGATCGCCGACAGCCGCGGGCTCGATTTCGAGCGGATCCGTGCAGCGCTGACGAAGGACTACCCGCGCGCCGCCGACATGCCCGGCGCCGGGTTCGCCGCCGGACCGTGTCTGTTCAAGGACACGATGCAACTCGCTGCGTTCAACGACAACAACTTCGCCCTGGGGCACGCGGCAATGCTGGTCAACGAGGGGCTGCCGCTCTACATAGTCAGCCGCCTCGCCGAGCAGTACGACCTCGCCACGTCGACGGTCGGCATCCTCGGCGCGTCCTTCAAAGCGGGTTCCGACGACATCCGCTCCAGCCTCGCGTACAAGCTGAAGCACATCCTGACCTTCAAAGCGCGACGCGTGCTGATGACCGACCCCTACGTGACCCTCGACCCGGCGCTCGTGCCTCTCGAGCAGGTACTCGCCGAGTCCGATCTGCTTGTCGTCGCCACGCCGCACCCGGAGTACCGCGCACTGGTCACCGACAAGCCGGTCGCCGACGTCTGGCGGGTGTTCGGCGCCGATGCCGCCGCGGAGCATCCGCCTGCCGCGACGCGCTGAGCATGCTCACCGCGACGGACGCCCCCCGCGTCACGGTTGTCATCCCCGCCTACAACGAGGCGGGCGACATCGCGCCGGTTCTCGATCGGCTGCTGGAGTCGGTGAACCTGCCGTGCGAGGTGCTGGTTGTGGTCGACTCGCCGGACGACACCACCACCCCGTGGGTTGAGAAGTACGCGCGCACCCATCCGGCGGTGCGCCTGCTCATCAACGACTGGGCACGCGGGCCGGCCTGGGCGATCCGGTTCGGAATCCACGCCGCCCGCGCCCCGGTTGTGGTGGTCACCATGGCCGATGGCTGCGACGACCCGCGCCAGATCGACGAGCTCACCCGCCTGGTCGAGCGTGGCGTGGTGGTCGCCGCGGCCTCCCGCTACATGCCGGGCGGCCAGCAGGTGGGCGGCCCCGTGCTCAAGCGGACGCTGTCGCGCACCGCCGGCCGGACGCTGTACTGGTTCGCCCGGATCGGCACCCGGGACGCGACGAACTCGTTCAAGGCCTACCAGCGCGACTTCGTCGAGCGGGTCGGCATCGAGAGCACCGAGGGTTTCGAGATCGCCCTGGAGCTGACCGCGAAAGCCCGTCGCCTCCGTCTACCGGTCGCCGAGATCCCGACGATCTGGCTCGACCGGCCCGCCGGCGAATCCAACTTCCGGATCGCGCGGTGGCTGCCCAAGTATTTGCGTTGGTACTGGTTCGCGTACGGTCCACGCTTGGACGACCAGGCCCTCGCCGAGGCCGTCCGAACAGCGGTCCCCATCCGATCGGAGCATCAAGAGTGAAAACGCTCGTCAGTGGATCTGCCGGCTTCATCGGCGGCTACGTCGTCGAGGAGCTGCTCGCCCGCGGGCACGACGTCGTCGGCATCGACAACTACTCGAAGTACGGCAAGGTGATCAAGTCCTACGACGACCACCCGCGGTACCAGTTCGTCGAGGGCGACGCGCGCGACACCGGCCTGATGACCGAGTTGCTGGCAGACTGCGACCACTTCATCGCAGGCGCGGCGCTGATCGGCGGCATCTCGTACTTCCATACCTACCCGTACGATCTGCTCGCGACCAACGAGCGAATCATTGCGTCGTCGTGCGATGCCGCGATCAAGGCGCACACCGCCGGCAAGCTGCAGAAGGTCACCTACCTGAGCTCGTCGATGGTCTTCGAGTCGACCGACCGGTGGCCGTCCGCCGAGGGCGACGAGCGCAAGATCCCGCCGCCGATGTCGTCGTACGGATTCCAGAAACTGGCGGTCGAGTACTTCGCCGTGGCGGCTGAACAGCAGTACGGCCTGCCCTATACGATCGTCCGGCCGTTCAACTGCGTGGGCATCGGCGAGACGCGCGCGCTCGGCGACGTCGAGATCGAGTCCGGCAACGTCAAGCTCGCGATGAGCCACGTGGTGCCCGACCTGGTCCAGAAGGTGCTGAAGGGCCAGGACCCGCTGCACATCCTCGGCAGCGGCGACCAGGTACGCCATTACACCTACGGCGCCGACCTGGCTCGCGGCATCGTCGACTGCGTCGAGAGTGACGCCGCGCGCAACGACGACTTCAACCTCTCGACCGCCGAATCCACAACCGTGCTGCAGCTCGCCGAAATGATCTGGCACAAGATCAAGGGGGCGGACGTCCCGCTGCGCTACGTCAGCGACCCCGCGTTCGAGTACGACGTCCAGAAGCGCGTGCCCGACGTCCGCAAGGCCCGCGAGGTCCTCGGCTTCGACGCGCCCACCACGCTGTCGGAGATGCTCGACGAGGTCATCCCGTGGATCGAGCAGGCAATCGCCAACGGCACGATCTGAAACCCCCCACCGCCTGTTTGTGCCTCCTCCCGCTGGGTACCTAGCGACTGCTGAACCCCAGCTCGACACCGTTCGTCAGGGAGGCCGTTTTCCGATGGCCACAGGTGAAACCGGGTTCGACGACGTCACGTTCGACCTGATCTCCGTTCAGTACCACGCCCTCAAGGCGGGGCACGACTACGGGCAGTACGTCCGCGACGCCCGCAACGCGGGCAAGGACGAGATCGCCGGCTTCTTCGAGCAGGTGATGAAGGAGGACGCGGAGCGCGCCCACCAGTGTCACCAGTTTCTCGCGCAGTTGGGCGGCACCGACAACACCAGTCCTCGTAGCTGACGCGACCTGATCCGTTACATCGCCCCGACCGGCGGGAATTGATACGTCAACGAACGACGTGCCGAGCCGGTCGGGGCGGCAGGACAATCAGGGTGGGAATCCGTGCACGACCAACGACACGCTCACGCTGCTGCGCGCGCGGCAGCCACAGAGGCAACCATGGACCACACAGCCGGACCCGAGACCGTCCCCGCAAGAGCGGGACAACAGGTGCCACGCATCCTCACGACCGGAACGTTGCTCGACGGGCGCTACCGCGTCGAGGAGGTCCTCGGCCGCGGCGGAATGGCCGTCGTCTACCGCGCCTGCGACGAGCGCGACGGGCGGCCCGTGGCGATCAAGCTGTTCCACACCGACCCGGACACCGCCGAGGACGCCGAGCGGCAGGCGGCCGAGGTCGCGATCCTGCGCGATCTTGATCATCCGCACATCGTGCGGGCGCTCGGCGCGGGCACCGACGCCGACGGCGTCGGCCGCTCCTACCTCGTTCTCGAACTCGTCCATGGCCAGACGCTCGCCCAGCGCATCGCGGACCGCCCCCTTGCCGGCACGGAGATCGCGCAGCTCGGCCGGCAGATCGCTGCCGCGCTCGCGGACATCCACGCCCGCGGCATCGTTCATCGCGACATCAAGCCCGCGAACATCCTGCTCTCGCCACCCGCCGAAGCCGGCGTCTGCGCCAAGCTCACCGACTTCGGCGTCGCGCGGGTGCTCGACGGCACGAGCCTCACGATGTACGGCATGACCGTGGGCACGGCCAACTACCTCAGCCCGGAGCAGGCCCTGGGGCACGAGATCACCGCGCGCAGCGACATCTACTGCCTCGGGCTGACGCTGCTGGAAGCCTTCACCGCACGCAAGGCCTTCCCCGGGCACGGTGTCGATGCGGCGCTGGCGCGACTGGTGCGCGATCCCGAGGTCCCGGCGTCGCTCGGCCCCGCGTGGTCGACGCTGCTGCGCGCGATGACCGCGCCCGACCCGCTGGACCGCCCGTCGGCGACGGACGTGGAGTGGCAACTGGCCGAACTGGCCGGAGACGTCCCCGCACTGCACGCACTGCACGCGGCCGAGCCGCACCCGGACCACCACCTCGATGACGAGGAGATCTTCGGACCGCTCGCCGACTTCAACTGGCAGGCCGAAGAGGACGGGGTCGAGGGGCCCCGCGCGTCGGTACCCCGGAGCCGGTGGCGCGGCGCGTTCCGTCGCCGCCTCGCCCCGGCAGCGTGAGGCGGACGGCGTAGCGTGCCCGATATGACCTCGTTGCCCACCGCTCCCGTCGTCGCCACCGGACTCGTCGGCGGGTTCGCCGCCGCCCGCTACAGCGGCCGGCGCGAGGTCGGCGGTGTTGTCCTCGGCGCCGCAGGCGCGTGGTGCGCTGCGTCGTGGCTGCGCTCGTCAGGCCCCGGCGTGATGGGCGTCCTGCTCGGTATCTACACCGCCGCGTTCGGTGCCTCGCACCCGCTCGCCAAGAAGATCGGCGCCTGGCCCTCGGTTCTCGCAGTCACCGGTGCGGCCTGCGGCGCCACCTATGCGCTCGCCGACCGGTCGGACGCCTCCTTCTGACGAAGGACTCCTTTCACCGCGCAATTGTTAGCGCGTGCCGCTGTCGGGTAGGTCGTCGGTAAGCGCACATCCGCAGGGAACGGCTCACGCGGCACACCGGCCTGCTGCCTCAGCACCCGGCAACGCCCGTGCGGCCGACGATCGCATCGACGGGTGAGCCCGCTGCGCTCGCGCCGGCCGGGCGCCGCGCGCGGCGCGAAGGCGCGTTGACGAACCTACGAGAACGGGAAGAGGACGGGTATGGCAACCGAATCAGGACGCAAGGTCGCAGTCGTCACCGGCGGCACCGCAGGGGTCGGCCGGGCCGCGGTCGCCGAGTTCGCGCGCAAGGGCTACGACGTCGCGATCCTCGCTCGCGGGCAGGCCGGGCTCGACGGTGCCGTCATCGAGGCCGAGAAGCTGGGGGGACGCGCGCTGGCCGTGCCGACCGACGTGGCCGACGACGCGGCCGTGGAAGCCGCGGCGGAACGCATCGAGCAGGAACTCGGCGAGATCGACGTATGGGTCAACGTGGCGTTCGTCGGCTCGCTGGCCTACTCCTGGGACACCAGCATGGAGGAGTTCCGGCGGATGACCGAGGTCACCTACTTCGGGCAGGTGCACGGCACCCTCGCCGCGCTTCGCCGCATGCGGCCCCGCAACCGCGGCGTGATCATCAACGTGGGATCGGCCATGGCGTACCGGTCCATCCCCCTGCAGTCGACGTACTGCGGCGCCAAGCACGCGGTCAAGGGATTCACCGAGTCGGTGATGTGCGAGCTGGCATCGGAGAAGAGCAAGGTCAAGCTCTGCATGGTGCAGCTGCCCGGCCTCAACACGCCCCAGTTCGACTGGAATCTCAACAAGATGGGCAAGCACCCGATGCCGGTGCCGCCGGTCTTCCAGCCGGAGCTGCCGGCCAAGGCGATCGTGTTCCTCTCCGAGCACCCGCGCCGCAACATGTGGGTCGGCATCTCCACCGCCTACACAATCCTCGGCGAGCGCTTCGCGCCGAAGCTCGTCGACCTCTACCTCGGCCGAAAGGGCGTCGGATCACAGTTGACCGACCGTGACGCCCCGCGCCACGGCTCGAACGTCTTCGAGCCCCGCGACGCCGACGAGGACCGAGGGGCGCACGGGCCGTTCGACGACATGGCGCACGCGCGCGACCCGCAACTGTGGATGTCGACCCACCGCCGTGCGCTGCTGTCCGGGGCCGCGGCGACCCTCGGCGGTGTGGCCGCAGTCGGCGCCCGGCTGCTGCGGCGCTGAGCGAGCGACGGGCAGGCAGTCGTGCACACCGCGCCACGCCAACCCCGGCGCCGTAACGGGTTCGCGCCGATCGACGCATATGCGGTACTCGGCGACGGCCGCACCGTGGCCCTCGTGGCCGAGGACGGGGCGGTCGACTGGCTCCCCACCTCGGCATTGGACGGGCACCCGACGTTCGCGGGGCTCCTCGACCCACACGCGGGCGGCTCGATCGAGCTCTCCCCCACCGAGCCGTTCACGGTTGTGCGCGGCTACGTCGACGGCTCCAATGTGCTGCAGTCGGTGTTCCGCACCGAGCACGGCGCGGTGCGCGTGACCGACTCGCTCAACGTGGGCCGAGCCGGCCGGCTGCCGTGGACGGAGCTGGCGCGGCGCGTCGAGGGCCTGGAGGGCAGCGTTGCGCTGCGCTGGTCCGTCGCGCCGGATTCCACAATCGGCCCGGCCCGGCCGTGGACGTGGATGCGCGACGACTCCCCACTGCTGGAGGTCGCGGACGACCACCTCACCGTCCGCACCACAGGCCTGGGCCGGCCAACGGTCACCGGGCACGCGGTGTACGGCGAGGCGACGATATCCGCGGGCGAGCGAGGGCTCCTGGCGGTCGTCGGCACGCACGCCCAGCCGACCTTCCAGCCGTCGTGCGCCGACATCGACAGTCGCATCGACATGACGATCGCCGACTGGCAGGGCTGGTGCGAGGGCGTCGACTACGACGGCCCGTGGCACGCCGCCGTCCGCCGCAGCGCGCTGGCACTCAAGCTGCTCGTCCACGCGCCCAGCGGCGCCATCGCCGGCGCGGCCACCACCTCCTTGCCCGAGGCGATCGGCGGCGAGCGCAACTTCGACTACCGCTACGCCTGGATTCGCGACGCGTCGTTCACGATCGACGCGATGACGCACCTGCGCATGCACGAGGAGGTGCATGCCGCGCTGGCCTGGCTGTTGCGCACGGTTTCCGTCACCGCCCCCGACCTCCGCGTCTTCTACCGGCTCGACGGATCCATACCGGACGCCGAGGAGCGGACCCTGCCGGTGCGGGGCTACCGCGACTCGCAGCCGGCAGTGGCCGGCAACAGCGCCGAGACGCAGACGCAGCTGGGGTGCTTCGGCGACCTGTTCGACGCCGTCTTCCGGTTCGTGCAGCACGGCGCGGTGCTCGACCCGCACACCGCCCGGCTGCTGTCCGACCTGGCCGACCGCGTCTGCGACGTCTGGATGCTTTCCGACGCCGGGATCTGGGAGCTCGGCGACAACCAGCAGTACACCATCTCGAAGATCAGCTGCTGGGTGGCGCTCGACCGCGCCGTTCGCCTTGCGACCGCAGGGCAGCTGGCGAGCGCCCACGTCGACCGGTGGCGGCACGAGGCCGCGCTCGTGCACGAGTGGGTCGACGAGAACTGCTGGTCGGCAGCCAAGCGGGCCTACACCTTCTACGCCGGCACCGACGAGCTCGACGCGAGCGTGCTGCTGGCCGCACGTACCGGCTTCTGCCCGAGCGGCGACGTACGGCTGAGCTCCACCATCGACGCCATCTCCGACGAGCTCGGCGAAGGACCGCTGCTGTACCGCTACAGCTCGGTGCGCGGCAAGGAGGGCTGCTTCCTCGCCTGCTGCTTCTGGCGGGTGCAGGCGCTCGCGCACGTCGGCCGGCGCGACGAGGCGGTCGCCCTGATGAACCAGCTCGTCGAGCTGTCGAACGACGTGGGGCTGTTCAGCGAGGAGATGGCCCCCGGCAGCCACGAGCTGCGCGGCAACTTCCCGCAAGCGCTCAGCCATCTGGCGCTCATCACCGCAGCGAGGGATCTGCAATGACCAGCAAGGGCTTCGTCCGCGAAGCGTTCCGCGGCAAGAACACGTTCCTGCTCCGGATCGCGATCATCGCCGCCATCGGCGGCTTCCTGTTCGGCTACGACACCGGCATCATCTCCGGCGCCCAGGTCTACATCACCAAAGATCTGAAGATCTCCCAGATGGAGCAACAGTGGCTGGTGGGAGCGCTGCTAGTGGGCGCGATCGCCGGGGCCGCGGTGGCCGGGTGGCTCGCCGACCGCATCGGCCGGAAGTGGACGAAGGTGATCGCGGGCAGCGTGTATGTCGCGGGCGGTCTCGCCTCGGCGCTCGCCCCCGACATCGTCTTCCTGCTCGTGGCCCGCTTCGTGCTGGGGCTCGCGGTCGGCACCGCGTCGTTCGTGTCGGTCGAGTACATAGCCGAACAGTCACCGCCGCGGCTGCGCGGCGGGGTCACCAGCTTCAACCAGCTGATGGTGACCAGCGGCATCCTCGTGTCCTACCTGGTGGCGGCGGGGTTCCAGAACGTATCCGGAACCTGGCGGTGGATGCTCGGGCTGTCCGCGGTCCCCGGGCTTGCGCTCGCACTCGGGATGTTGACCGTCCCGAAGACCCCACGGTGGCTGCTCGGCCGGGGACGCGAGGACGAGGCCCGCGAGGTGCTGCTGCGCACCCGCTCCGAGGACGAGGCCGACGACGAGATCGATCAGATCAAGGACGCCGTCGAGGAGTCACGGGGTATCGGGCTGCGCGACCTGTTCGCGAACCCGCTGCGGCGGCTCATGGTCGTCGGGCTGGCCCTCGCCATCGGCCAACAGTTCATCGGCGTCAACACGGTCATCTACTACTCGGCGACGATCCTGCAGTTCACCGGTCTGTCGGCGAGTTCCTCGGTGCTCCAGGCGATCTCCGTGGGGCTGACGAATGTCGTGTTCACGGTCGTCGCGATCCTGTTGCTCGACCGCCTCGGCCGCAAGCCGCTGCTGCTGATCGGCACGGTGGGCGCGGTGCTGAGCCTGATCGGGCTCGGGCTGTGGTTCGAGGTGTCGGCGCTGAACGCCCACGGCGTGATCGCGCTGATCTTCCTGCTCACCTTCATGGCGAGCTTCGCCGTCGGGCTGGGCCCGGTGTTCTGGCTCATGATCAGCGAGATCTACCCGGTCGGTGTGCGCAGTCGGGCAATGGCGGTGGCGACGGTGGCCAACTGGACGGCGAACTTCCTCGTCTCCTACTTCTTCCTGCAGCTCGTCGACGTGATCGGCAAGTCCGGGACGTTCTACCTCTACGCGGGGCTGGGCGTCGCCGCCCTCGTCTACTTCACCGTCCGCCTGCCGGAGACCAAGGACCGCTCGCTCGAGGAGATCCAGCGCGACCTCGGCGCCGAGCAGGATCAGCAACCCGTGGCCGCACGGTCCTGAACGCTGCCGGAATCCCACTCGGCACCGTGCACCAGCACGTCGACCAGGCGCCGGCGGTGGACCGGCGGCCGCTGCGGGGCGCGCCCCACGCGCAACAGCAGCTGCGGGAAGCGCTGTCCCGGCAGCAGATCCGCGAGCTCGGCGCGCACCGGAACGCACTCGATCGCCTGCATCATCGGCACCGCGGTCATCCCCCGGGCGGTGAGCTCCAGCAGGACGCGTTCCAGCGCCCGCCCGGCCGCCAGCCACGACGCCCGGTCGTCGCCCGGCGTGCTGAGCACGAACAGGCCGGAGTGCTGTGCCGCGGACCCCGCACCGGACGGCGCTCGCGGGAGCTCGTTGCTGCCCAGCTGCGGCTCGCTGCGGACCGCGCGGTCGTGCAGGTCCGCAACCGCGGCGCGGGTCTCGGCGCCCACCGCGTCCAGCACCGCCCCTTCTGCCCGCGCCGCACGTCGCAGTAGCCGCGCGGTGGCGGCGTCCACCTGTTCGGCCTCGAGCGGCTCGCGCGGGGTCTGCCGGCGCGGCACCCACTCGCGCAGCGCACCGATCGGGTCGGCCTCGCCGGCCGGCGCGGGTGCGATGGCGGCCAGCAGGCGCGGCCGGTCGGGTCGCGGCAGGGTGCACACCTGCGGTGCAGCACCCTGCGCCGCGACGGCGATCACGGCGTTGAAGACCGCGCAGCCGCAGCTGATGTGCAGCTGACGCCCCACCGGATCCGCCCGGTAGACCATCTGCCCCGGGTCGGCATGCACCTCCAGACGATCCGGACGAAGCAGCAGCCGCCACGGTTGCGCGTTGTACACCGACGGCGCGGCAGCCGCTGAGATCGCCGCTTCGAGCAGCACCCGGCGCATCCTGCCCTCCGGGACGAGAGGCTCGGCCATCCCCCACCTCCGACCTCTCCAGGGTGGTCAGCGGCCGGTAGCCCGAGTACCGACCATCGCCCCGCGACGGGCAGGACGAATGCTCCACCGGGCATCCGGACATTCGGAAAACGGCAGGCGATGCGGTGGCCGCCTCGCCTGCCGGGTGGGACCGGGCGGGTCGGAGGACTCTGCTCGCCGCCGATGGACCTGCCGAACATCGAAGGAGTGAATGGCTCCCGCTCGCGTGGGCTCAGCTTCGTCGGCCTGGTCGTGCACAACGTCGCGGCCCGCAAGCTGCGGCTGGGCTTCGCCTCGCTGGCCATCGCCATCGGGGTGATGACGGTGGTGACGTTCAGCATCGTCAACCACAGCCTGCGGGCCACCGCACTGGGCATCATGCAGACCGGACGCGCGGACTTCACGATCGCGCAGAAGGGCGTGTCCGACCTGCTCAACAGCACCATCGACCAGGCCACGCTCGACCGCATCGACCAGGACCCCGGCATCGCTGCCGCGACCGGCGTGCTCGTCGGCACCACCCGGCTGAACTCGGCGAACCCGCTGTTCCTCGAGATCGGCATCCGGCCGGACCAGACCGCCGAGTTCGGCGTCACCGTCGTCGCCGGCCGCCTGTTCACCGCCTCCGCGCCGAACCAGATCATGCTCGGCTGGCGGGCGGCGGCGAATCTGGGGCTCCACGTCGGCGACCGGATCGTCCTGGACGGCGTGCCCCGCGACATCGTGGGCATCTTCTCCACCGGTCAGGCGCTCGGTGATGCGGGCGCCATGTTCCCGCTCGCCGCCTTCCAGGCGCAGCAGCGGCAACCGAGCGAATACACGTTGGTCTTCGTGCGCGTCACACCGGGGACGGACATCACGGCGCTGCGCGCGCGGCTCGAGCGCCAGTTCCCGCAACTGGTGACCGTGCGCACGGCCTCGGACTTCGGTCGCGCCGACCGCAGCCTCGCGCTGATCAGCGCCGCGGACCGCGGAAGCACGATCCTCGCGATCCTCGTCGGGGCCGTCATCGTCATGACCACGATGACGATCACGTTCATCGAACGTACCCGGGAGTTCGGCATCCTCGCGGCGGTGGGCTGGTCGGGGGTGCGCATCGTGGGCATGGTGATCTCCGAGGCGCTGGCGATGGGGCTGCTCGGCGCGATGCTCGGGGTACCCCTGTCGTTCGCGGCGACCCAGGTGATCGACCGGTTGCCGAGCCTGGCCGGGATCCTGCACCCGGTGTACACGTCCGGCGCGTTCTGGCGGGCCTTCTACACGGCCGCGGCCATGAGCGTGCTCGGCGGCGCGTACCCGGCGTGGCGGGCCGCTCGGCTGTCCCCGATGGAGGCGCTGCGGCATGAGTGAGCCCGGCGGGCCCCCTGTGGTCGTGGCATTGCGCGGTGTGCGCAAGGATTTCGATGCAGGGGCCGTGCGCGCGCTGCGCGGGGTCGATCTCGAGGTCCGGCGCGGCGAGTGGGTGGCGATCACCGGGGCGTCCGGGTGCGGCAAGTCGACGCTGCTGCACCTGCTGGCGACGCTGGACACCCCGACGGCGGGAACCATCGAGGTGTTCGGCCGAAATGCGGCGCACCTGCGTCATGCCGCGGCGTTCCGCCGGCAGACGGTCGGGCTGATCTTCCAGTTGCACAACCTGATCCCGCAGCTGACCGCGGCGCAGAACGTCGAGGTCGCGATGTTCGGCACCACGCGGCGCCAGGCTCGCCACGCCCGGGCCTGCCGACTGCTCGCCGACGTCGATCTCGTCGGCCGCGAGAACCGTCCGCCGACCCGGCTGTCCGGCGGCGAGCGCCAGCGCGTCGCGATCGCCCGGGCGCTCGCGAACGACCCAGAGCTGTTGCTGGCCGACGAGCCGACCGGCAGCCTCGACAGCGAGGGCGTGACCCGGGTCATCGAGTTGATCGAACGCCTTCGCGCCCAGCGTCCCGAGCTGACCGTGATCATGGTGACGCACGACGAGCGCGTCGCTGCGCACGCCGACCGGATCGTCACCATGGCCGACGGGTTGGTCGCCCACGACCAGGCGCAGCGCCGCCCGCGGGCCGGCGGGCCGGTCTCGGTGCGGACGCCCGGTGACCGGTGATCAGCCCGAGAAGCTGATCGGCGCGTCGGCCTCCTCGGTGGGCTGCATGGCGGCCTGCGTCACCGACACCAGGCAACGTTGCGCGCCAGAACACACGCTCCGGTTGGTGCCGAACGGGCCACGCAGCACCTTCAGCCGGACCTGCAGCTTTCCGGACGCGTCGGAGCTGACCGACAGCATCCCGCTCAGGTTGCAGTCACCCGGCCCCGTGGCGTTGCCCTTGTCGGCGCACTGGATGACCTGCAGGGGCTCGTTCGGCGAGAATCCGGTCGCCTCGACGCGAACCTCCTGCCCATCGTGCAGCCCGCTGTGCGGCGTGACGGTGACCGTCTGCCTCCCGGCCGGTGCCGTCGTCCGCGACGCCGACGACGTGCCCGGAGCCGAGCTGCTCACCGGACTCGAGCGTCCCGTCGAGGCCGAGTTCGACGGTGTGGACAGTGGCCGGACGACGTTCGACGACCGGCCACCGCAGGCGGCCAGCGGCACCGCGAGCACCAACGCCGCGGTGCCGCCGCCCACGAGCCGAATGGCTCGCCGTCGCGCTGCTGTGCGAGTGCTCACGCCGGCGAACGCACCGAGCGGCCCAGCGCGGCGATGTCCTCGCCGGCCGCGCGCACGAGCCGCTCGCCCAGTTCGACGAGTGCCCGGCCCACGGCGAGTTCGTCGCCGATCTCGGGGACGAGCGGGTCGACCGGATTGCGCCGCGCGAGCCCCTCGCCGCTGAGCGTCGTCGCTCCGGTGTCGAGCACGACGCGGGCTTGCGTGGTGTTGTCGTGCTCGTACAGGAAGACGTGCGCGTTCCACTCCGCTACGTGATCCATGGTTCCTCCTTCGATCCTGACCGGTCCTCCGACCGGTCGTCGGTTGGTGATTCGGACAGTCCCGGCAGTGGACGCGGGAAGCGGCGCACCGCAAGGGGCGGTCCGTCCGTCCGGTGCACGTCCACCAGGTGCTCGCCGACGGCGACGGTGATCGCGCTCGGCCCGAGACGCAGGTTGCGCACCGTCAAGGGCAGGTAACGGCGGGGCACGACGGGCGCGCACCACAGCCGGCCGCCCGGCACGTCGGCGTCGAAACGCAGCAACGAGCGGAGCAGCAGCAGCGGCGCCGCCGCCGCCCACGCCTGCGGCGAGCACGACGTGGGGTACGGCACCGGGCCGGCGGCGAACTCGCCCCGGTCGAAACCGCAGAACAGCTCGGGCAGCCGGCCACCGAAGTGCGCCGCCGCGTCCAGCAGGCCGGTCGCCGCCCGTTGCGCGTGCCGCACGAGCCCGTAGCGGGTGAGACCGGCTATGCACAGCGCGGTGTCGTGCGGCCACACCGATCCGTTGTGGTAGCTGACCGGGTTGTAGGCCGCCATCGTCGTGGCCAGCGTGCGGATCCCCCACCCGGAGAACAGGTCCGCCGAGAGCAGTCGTTCGGCGACGATCTCGGCGCGGGGCGGCGCGGCGATGCCCGTCCACAGGCAGTGTCCGGCGTTCGAGGTGATCGAGTCGATCGGTCTCTTGTCGCCGTCGAGGCCTACCGCGTAGCAGCGCTGTCCGGGCAGCCAGTAGGCGCGGTCGAAAGCACGCCGCAGGTCCGCGGCCCGCCGCGACCACCGCGCGGCGCCGGCCGGGTCGCCGAGGTCGCGCGCCCACTCGGCGCGCGCCACGTAGGCCGCGTACGTGTAGGCCTGCACCTCCGCCAGGGCGATCGGTGGGCGGGGTGCGCTGCCATCGGCGAAGCTGATGCCGTCGTCGGAGTCCTTCCAGCCCTGGTTCGCCAGCCCGTGCTCCGAGCTGCGCTCGTACTCGACGAAGCCGTCGCCGTCGACGTCGCCGGACTGCTCGATCCACTCCAGCGCGCGGTCCACGTGCGGCAGCAGTGCCTGCACCTCGGCGTTGCCGGGCCGCCAGCGGCGCAGCTCGCCGGCGAGCGCGACGAACAAGGCGGTCGCGTCCGCGGTTCCGTAGTAGGCGTTGCGGACCCCGAAAGCCATCGACGGTGACGGCCCGAAGCGCACCTCGTGCGGGATTCGCCCCGGCTGCTCCTCGCTGTCGGGATCGGTTTCCCGGCCCTGGTAGTCGGCGAGGGACTGCAACGTGCCCAGCGCCAGCCCGGCGTGCAGCGGCAGCGCCATCCAGGCGGTGAGCAGCGAGTCGCGGCCGAACAGGGCCATGAACCACGGCGCGCCGGCCGCGACCACCGCGCGCCCCGGGTGGTTCGGGTCGAAGATCCGCAGCGCACCCAGGTCCTCCACGCTGCGGCGCAGCGTCTCTGCCAGCTCCGGATCGGCGGTCTCGGCGGCCGGGCTCTGCCGCCGCCAGGCCCGCAGCCGTCGAGCGGGGGCGACCGGACCGTCCGCCTCGGGCGGCGCGTGGCGGACGGGCACCAGCTGCCCGTCGACGACCGCCGCCACCTGCAGCTGGAGCCGCCACCGCCCGCGCGCGGCGATCGTGGGACGCCAGCGCAGCACCACGCCGTCCACTGCGCCTTCGGTAACGCCCTCGGTGTGGGCCGCGGTGTCGGCCGCGACGTCCACCCCGACGTTGCCGCGGCGGATGCGCACCCCGGTCGGCCCGGCCCGTTCCAGGCGCGTGGCGTGCGGCGCGGCGCGCCCTTCCTTCACCTCGAACAGATCGGCCAGGTCGGCGTCGATCGCCAGCTCGACCAGGCAGCTGCGCGGCTCGCCGGAATTGTTGTGCACCGAGACGTCCTCACGCATCCCGCTGCCCACGTGCCGGACGCGGGTGATCACGATCCGGGACTCCGGCTCGGCCCCGTGCGGCGGCGGCCGGCTGAGGAACGTGGCGGAGAAGGGCGCAGTGCGCTGCACGTGCAGCGCGCTGGGTATCTCGCCGTCCACCCGCAACTGCCAGGTGGACAGCAGGCGGGTGTCCCGGGCGAACAGTCCCAGCGGGCGCCCCGGGTCGATGTCGCCCCGATCGTCGCTGATGCAGAAGCAGTCACCTTCGAGCACGGTGACGCTGGCGCCGCCCACGACCGGAGGACCGGCGCCGGACACGCCCAGTGGGCGGGACGCGGTGGCCACCACGGCTCATCCGGTCAGCTGCCGGCTCGCGACCTCCGCGATGCCGGGGTGGACGCGCGCGGTCGGGCCGAGCCGCGCCGGGTGCAGCAGCCGCGAGTACAGCCGCAGGTAGTCCGCGGTCATGCGGCCGGCCGAGAAGCGCAGCTCGGCGGCCCGCCGGCAGCTCCGCCGGTCGAGATCGGCGACCCGAGCCACCGCGGCGACGAGCTCGTCCTCGTCCGCGCACAGGTAGCCCGTCCGGCCGTCGTCGACGATCTCCGGAGCGGCGCCGTTGGGAAACGCGAGCACCGGTGTGCCGCAGGCCAGCGCTTCGGCCATCACCAGCCCGAACGGTTCCGGCCAGTCGATCGGGTTCAGCAGCGCGTCGGCGTGCCGCAACAGCTCGATGCGCTCGGCGATGGTGCCCGCCTCCGGCGGCTCGTCGTCCGGGCCGAGCAGCGGTTGCACGACCTCGCGGTAGTAGGCGCGCTCGCCCGCCTCCTGGATCCTGCTCACGATCACCAGCCGCCGTCCGGCGCGGCGGGCCACCTCGATCGCCCGGTGCACGCCCTTGTCAGGGGACATGCGCCCCATGAACAGCAGGTATCCCCCGCCTCCGGGACCGTAGCGGTAGGTGTCGAGATCGATGCCGTGGTGGACGACTCCGGTGATCGGCAACGGCGCGGCCGCTCGTGCCTGCGCGTGCGAGATCGCCGCGGTGTCGACCTCGGCGGCTGCCAGGATGCTGCGGATCTCGGGACGCAGCGGGAGGTGCAACGTGGTGAGAACCGGTACTGCGGTCAGCCCGCGCTGCTTCGCGATCAGCGGGCCGAGCGTCGTGTGGTCGTGGATGAGGTCGACACCGCGCAGCGCCTCGTAGGCGGCCAGGACGTGCGCCGCCTCGTACGATCCCTCGCTCATCGGCTCCACGGGCCGCGGATAGTGCGCACGGCGCGGGACGGGGCAGGTCGAGGTGCCCACCGTGTAGAGGCACACCTCGTGGCCGGCGTCGTGCAGGCCGCGGGCCAGGTTGTCGACGACGGCCTCGGTTCCTCCGTAGCCGAGCGGTGGGACGGTCAGCCAGGGCGGCGCGATCAGGCCGATCCGCATGGCGCGTCGCCCTCCTCGGCCTCGATCGCGGCCGCCCTGCTTTGCGCGGCGCGGCGGGCGAGGCACTGGTCCTGGCGGCGGCACCGGGCACAGTCGCGCGGGTCCACGAGCGACAGCCAGCCCATCTCGAGATGCCAGCAGCGCTCGCATGCGGCGCAGAAGAAGTTCGCACGGCCGGCGGCGTCGGTCGCCAGAAGACCGGGCGTGCCGCATTCGGGACACGCCTTCGGTGGCCGGAACACGGCCTCCAGGTCGAGTTGGGCTGCGTAGGTGCTCACGGGTACAGCAGATCGCGTTCGGCCGGTTGCCGAGCAGGGGCGAACGGCCTACGGAGCGCCGCCGATGGGGATCAACAGCACCGGGACGGGCGCGTTCAGCACCGTGGCGCGCACCGTCTGCGACCGGCCCTTCTCGATCGTCTGCGACCATCCGAGCGCGATCAGGTCGACGTCCTCGGCCGCGGCCGCGCGCACCACGTGCTCGCTCGCCACGCCCCGCCGCAGCTCCAGCCGGGCGCTGGTCGGGGCGCCGCATCGGGCGCGGAACTCCGATTCCCACGCCTCGCCGGCGTGCGCGCCCTGATCCCAGCAGGCGGGCACGGTGGTGGCGTCGAAGACGTGCAACACGATCAGGTCGATGCCGACGCGGTCGAGCAGGCGAACCGTCCGGCTCACCGCACCGGCAGCCTCGGCGCTGCCGTCGAGCGGCAGCAGCGCGCGGGCGATGACCTTCCGTTCCGGCACCGCGCCGGACGGCACGAGCACCACCGGCTTGTGCGCCTGCGAAACGACCGACCAGCACCAGTCGAGATCCGGCGGGACGGCCGCCAGCACGCACAGCAGCGTCTGGTCGTCGTCGAGGGCGTTGAGGACGGCGGCGGCGCGCTGCCGCCCGTCCGCGGCGGGGACGCCCAGTTCCCGGACCCGGCCGCCGACGGCACCGGTGAGCGCCTCGGCGACGCGCCGGACGCGCGGGTCTTCACCCCCGGACAGCGCAACGGCGAGCACGACTCCGGACGTGCTCATCGCCGTCGCACCGGGAACTGCGTCGGGCGGTCTGCCGGCAGGATCCGCACGCGGCCGCCGCCGACCTGCACGCGCAGCGGCCCGTCGGCGCGCAGCACGATGCGGCGCGGATCGACCTGCAGCCGGACCCGCCGGCCGAGTGCCAGGAACCGCAGCTCGATCTCGGGCCATTCGCTCGGCAGGTGCGGCTCGACGAGCAGGCACCGGTCGCGCACGCGGACGCCGGCGAAGCCGGTGAGCACGCTCTGCCACACCCCGCCGAGATTGGCCATGTGCAGCCCGGCTGCGGTCGTGCCCGTGCGGTCCTCCAGATCCAGCGCCAAGCCGATCCGCAGCATCCGCAGCGCGTCGTCGGTCAGCCCTGCCCGGGCGAGCAGCGCGGAGCTGATTCCCGGCGAGAGCGACGAGCCGTGCGCGGTGCGCGGGCCGTAGAAGCGCAGGTTCGCCGGGAGCGAGCCGGGCGCGACCTCCTCGGGCACGAGGTGGTGGAGCATGAGCACGTCAGGCTGTTTGATCAGCTGCGTGCGCCGCACCCGGTCGGGTCCGAGCAGGACGTCGGCGGCAATAGGCGCAGCGGCGACGGAGTCCACCAGCACCTCCTCCAAGCGGTGGTAGCCGGCGAACTGCTCGTAGATCCCGGTGCGCGGGTCGTAGCCGTCGACGATCCGGTCGGCGAGCTCCAGCCAGCGTGCGGCCTCCCGGTTGCGGCGACCGCCGCGGGTGGCGCGGGCGCCGGCGCGCAGGTTCCACCGCGCCATGACGTTGGTGTAGGCGTTGTCGTCGACGTACTCGTGATACTCGTCCGGGCCGATGACCGCGTCGACGTGTGCCAGCCCGGAGTCGTCCGTGCGGCATCGCGACGCCCAGTATCGCGCCGTCTCGCTCAGCAGTTCGCGCTCCGGGTCGCTCAGCTCACGCCCGGCCCAGGCAGCCGCGAACGCCGTCGCCCAGGCCACGTCGGCGGTGACGTGCACCTCGCGGGAACCGTTGTGGATCGCCACCTCGTGCGCACCCACCCGTCCGGACGCGGGCGTGACGTCCTCGCCGTCTGCCGCCGACTCCCATGGAAAGTGCGCCCCCGCATATCCCAGCTCGCGGGCCCGCTCGCGCGCGGCGGGCAGGCGCCGCAGCCGGTACTCGACGAGTGCCTGGGCAGCGCCGGGATCCATGCTGGCCAGGGCGGGCAGCACGAACACGTCGGCGTCCCAGAACACGTGCCCGGCATAGCCCGCGCCGGTGAGGCCGCGGGCGCCCAGCGCGAGTTCGTCGAGCGCAGCGCCGTGCGCCCGCAGCTGGAACAGCGCATACCGCAGCGCACGCTGCGCCTCCGGATCGGCCGGGATGCGGACGTCGACGTCGGCCCACCGTGCGGCCCAGATCCGGCGTTGCTGGACGAGCAGCCGGTCGAAGCCGAGCCGCTGCGCCTCGTCGAGGCGGCGGTGCGCGGGTTCGGGGTCGGGCTCGTCGTCCGGCGAGCGGCTGTAGGCCGCCATCCGCTCCAGCGTGTGCGCCGTGCCCGCCCGGGAGCGCCGGTGCGCGGCGACCGCGGCGATGCCGCCCCGCCCGGCGTGCGCCGCGGCCACCGCGCGCGCCGGCGTCGTCCCCCCACTGCGGCTCACGCGTGCCCCGCGCAGCGCCGGGCCCGGGCTGACCCGCCCGGCACCGGCCTCGACGCGCATCGCGACCACGCCGGGCAGCGCCGCGGAGGCGAATCGCAGCGAGCGCAGCCGCGGGATCGTCGCGTCCAGCTCCTCGCGGAGCAGGACGCCGGTCCGCATGTCGAGGATCCGGCGCTGCCGCTGCGGAGGCGGCACGACCCCCACATGCGTCCAGCGCGGGCCGGCGAGGAGGTGCTGGCGCGACCCGGTGCCGGTGTAGACGCCGGCGGCCAGCACGAGCGGGGTCGAGCCGTCGGGTTCCTCCTCCGGCGCGCCCCGGGTGCCGATGCCCGCGGCGACCAGGCTCAGCAGGGTCTCGCTGACCCGTTGCCGGCGCGGGTCGGTGTCCGGCTCGGTCCAGATCCAGGCCGGATCCTCGTCGACGGCCGGCACGCGACGGTGCCGACCGGCGGCCACCAAAGCGGTCAGCAGGGCGCGCAGCGTCTCGGCGCCGCCCCCGAGGGCGACGACCTGGGGCGGCACGGCCGCCGGCTCGCCCGGGCCGACGTCGACGGAGAGGAACGTGCAGCGGCGCGCCTCGGGAACGAGCATCGCGGCGTCCCGGCCGGGCAGCCCGCCCGCGGCCGCGAAGCGGTCGCCGACGACCGCGGCAAGCCCCGGGCCGATGCCCGCGCCGGACAACGCGTCCAGGACGTCGCGCAGCCCGATCTCCAGCACCGTCCGGGCCGGCAGCGGCCCGGCCGGCGCCGGCGCCGCCGCCCGCCCACGCGTCGACCAGATCCCGTCGCGGTACTCGGACAGCTGCGGCTGCGGCCCGCCGCTGACCAGCAGCTGCCCGAGCGGGTGTGTCTCGCCGGTCTCGACGAGGCGGCGCAGCGACGGCGGTGGTTCGGCTTCCGGCGCTGCGAGCAGCGCGACGGACACCCCGGCGTCGAGCAGCGCGCGCAGCTGCCGCAGCGACTGGGCCGGGGGGCGCGGCGCTGTGCGGTCACCGAAAAATAGACTCCATCCGACGATCAACGCGGCGTAGTATCGGCCGGCCGCGAGCGTGTCGACAGGCGCACGCTCGTCGGCGAACGGCCCGGGCCGTGCTGCGATCACGTACGGGACGATCACAGATGCAGGGCCGGGCAACCAGGGACCATGGGTCCGCGAACGCGACTCGCCGAGCCAGTACGGTAGCGCCGGACGGCCCGTTGTCGTAGCGGGATGGAAGGATTGGGGCATGGCGGTGCTGCAAGGGAGGCAGACGAAGCCAACCCCTTCCCAGCAGTCTCGTCCGAAGGGATTCGGCGGCATACTGCCGCGTCGGATGCTGCGCTGGCGGCGTCCACTCTGGTGGCAGGAAGTCGCCATCATCGCCTTCGGGTACTGGCTGTACACCCTCGGCCGGGACGCGATCCCCGAGCAGGCGTCGATCGCCCTACGTCACGGGCGCAGCATCCAGCATCTGCAGGACATCCTGCATCTCAACTGGGAACTGTCGATCAACCAGTTCTTCGCCGCCCACGAATGGCTGGCGCAGATCATCGACTACTACTACGCGACGCTGCACTTCATCGTGACACCCGTCGTCCTGGTGTGGTTGTTCGTCCGGCGTTCGCACATCTACCGCGGCGCCCGCACGGCCATCGTCGCCACGTCACTGATCGGGCTCGCCTGCTTTTACCTCTACCCGACCGCTCCCCCGCGGCTGCTGCACGGCTTCGGCTACATCGACACCGTCATGAAGTTCCACACCTGGGGCTCGCTGGCCGACCCGAACATCGCGAAGGAGTCCAACCAGTTCGCGGCGATGCCCAGCCTGCACATCGCGTGGTCCCTGTGGGCGGGAATCGCGATTTTCGTCTGCGCCCGCCACCTCTGGCTGCGGATCCTCGGGCTCGTCTACCCGGTGGCCACCCTCGTGGTCATCGTCGGCAGTGCCAACCACTTCATCCTGGACGCCGTCGGCGGCGCGATCATCGTGGCGCTCGGCTTTGGCGTGCAGTACCTGTTGTCCGGCCACGGGGCCTTCGTCGCGCCCATGGACGCGCCTGATTTCGGCATGCCCGAAGAACCGTTGCCCGGCCAGTCCCGCGCCGAGACCGAGCGGCGGGCCTCTCAGCAGCCGTAGAAGACCGCCTCGACGACCTTGCGCGCCCGCCGTGCGGCCCGGCGGTAGTCGTCGACGAGCCGGCCGGGGTCGGCGCCCGGCGGATAGCCGAGGATCCGCGCCATCGCGGCCAGGTCACTGCCCTGATGCGGGATCTCGTCGCCGGGCTTGTCGCGCACCAGCATGATCGCGTTGCGTGCCCTGGTGGCGAGGCGCCACGCGGTCGTCAGTCGCTCGGCCTGGTCGTCGCTGATCAGCCCGGCTGCGGCAGCGGCGGTCAACGCCTCGACCGTGCGGGTGGTCCGCAGCGCGGGCACTGTGCCGCCGTGGTCGAGCTGCAGCAGCTGGACGGTCCACTCGATGTCGGTCAGCCCCCCGCGGCCCAGCTTCGTGTGTGTGGTCGGGTCGGCGCCGCGCGGCAGGCGCTCGCTGTCGATGCGGCCCTTGAGCCGGCGGATCTCGAGCAGGTCCTGCGCGGCGATGCCGCGCTCGGGGTAGCGCACCGGATCGATCATCTCGATGAACCGGCGCCCGAGGTCGGCGTCGCCGGCCACCGGCCGGGCGCGGAGCAGTGCCTGCGCCTCCCACGGCGAGGACCAGCGGGCGTAGTAACGCCGGTAGGAGGCGAGCGAACGGACGAGCGGCCCACTGCGGCCCTCCGGGCGCAGGTCGGCGTCGACCACCAGCGGCGGGTCGGTCGAGGACGGGGCGGCAAGCAGCGCGCGCAGCTTGCCGGCGACCTCACCCGCGAGCGCGCCGGCCAGTTGCTCGTCGTCGCCGGCCGGCTCGTAGACGAACATCACGTCGGCATCCGAGCCGTAGCTGACCTCGCCGCCGCCGAGCCGGCCCATGGCGACGACGGCGAACCGGAGCGGCAGCTCCTCGGCGTTTCGGGCGGCCGCCACGGCCCGGTACGCGACGCGTAACGCCGCCTCGAGCGTCGCCTCGAGCGTCGAGCTGAGCGCCCGGCACACCTCGTCGACGTCCGCGCCGGCGAGCAGGTCGGCGAAGGCGGTTCGCAGCAGCTCCTGGCGGCGGATGCCCCGCATCGCCGCCACCGCAGGGCCCGGCTCGCCCCTCCGCTCCGCGGTGTCGAGCATCGCCATGGCGACCTCGGCGGGATCGCGGGGGCGCAGCTGGTCCGGGGACGCGAGCATGCGCAGCGCCTCGGGCGCGCGGCCGAGCATCCGCGCGACGTACCGACTCGTCCCGAGCACGAAGGCCAGTCGGGTGGCCACGGCGTCGCCGTCGCGCAGCAGACGCAGGAACCACGGCGTCGTGCCGAGCTCGTCGGACAGCTTGCGGTAGGCCAGCAACCCGGCGTCCGGGTCGGGCGCGTCGGCGAACTCCGACAGCAGCACCGGCAGCAGCGCGCGCTGCAGCGCGGCACGGCGGCTCAGCCCGGCGGTGAGCGACTCGATGTGGCGCAGGGCGGCGTCCGGGTCGTTGAAGCCGAGGACCTGCAGGCGACGCCCCGCCTCGGCGGTCGTGAGCCGCAGGCCCTCCGTCGGCACGCGGGCCACCGCCTCCAGCAGCGGCCGGTAGAAGAGCTTCTCGTGCAGCCTGCGCACCTCGCGTGCGTGCAGCTTCCACTCCGCCTCGAAGACCGCGCGGGCGTCGCCGCGCCGGTCCGGCCGGTAGCCCATCGCCCGGGCCAGCCAGGTCAGCGTGTCCGGATCCTCGGGCAGCACGTGGGTGCGGCGCAGGCGGCGCAGCTGCAGCCGGTGCTCGGTGGTGCGCAGGAACCGGTAGGCGTCGATCAGGCTGACGGCGTCGTCGCGGCCCACGTAGCCGCCGTTGCGGAGCGCGTCGAGCGCCGGCAGCGTCTCGGGCACCCGCAGCGTCTCGTCACCGCGCCCGTGCACCAACTGCAGCAGTTGGACGGCGAACTCCACATCCCGCAGACCGCCGCGTCCCAACTTGATGTCGCGCTCGGCGAGCGGGGGCGGGATGTGCTCGAGAACCCGGCGCCGCATCGCCCGCACGTCGGCCACGAAATCGGGGCGCTCCGCGGCCGTCCACACCAGAGGGGTGATCACCCTGGCGTAGGCGCGGCCCAGTTCGAGATCGCCTGCGACCGGACGGGCCTTGAGCAGCGCCTGGAACTCCCACGTGCTCGCCCAGCGCCGGTAGTAGGCCTCGTGGCTGGCCAGGGTGCGCACCAGCGCGCCGTCCTTGCCCTCGGGCCGCAGGTTGGCGTCGACCTCCCAGGCGACGGCGCGGCACAGCCGCATCGTCTCCCCGGCCAGCCGGGTGGCGGTGGCGAGCGCGGCGTCGACGTCGTCGTCCGGATGGGCCGGTTCGCCGACGAAGACCACGTCGACGTCGGAGACGTAGTTCAGCTCCCGCGAGCCGGTCTTGCCCATGGCGATGATCGCCAGACGGCAGCCCGCTACGCCCCCCGGAAGGCAGGCGGCCGCGACGGCCAGCGCGCTCTGCAGCAGGTGGCCTGCGAGGTCGGCGAGCAGCTCCGTCACCACGCGCACGTCGAGGTCGCCGACCAGGTCGCGGCCAGCCACCGCGAGCAGTTCCCGGCGGTAGGCGCTGCGCAGGGCGCCGATCGCCTCCGTCCCGGTGACCGTGGCCGGCTGGCCTCCGGTGCCGGTGACCGGCCGCGCCGGGTCGGCCCCCACGGCGGCCGCCAGGCGCTGCGCTGCCCCGCCCAGGTCGAAGTCGTCGAGCAGGGCCGCCCAGTCCTGCGGGTGGTCGCACAGGTGCTTGGCGAGCTCACTGGACGCACCGAGCACGGACAGCAGCCGGGCCCGCAGCTCGGGCAGCAGCTCGAGTGCGTCGCGCAGCCCGCGCGATTCCGGCCGGCTGAGCAGCTCGGCGAGGGTGAGCAGCGCGGCGTCGGGGTCTGCGGTGCGCGACAGCGCCGCCACGACGACGGCCGCCGCGTCGCTGGACGGCCTGTTGGTGTCCAGATCCCACCAGCGCAGCGGGTCGCCGGCGAGTAGTTGCGCGGCGCGGGCGCCGTCCTCGAACGACAGCCGGGTCAGCCGCGCCGCGACCCGCCGGTCGGCGAGCGGGTCAGTCATCCTTCGGCGGCCCGTACCCCGGCGGTGGCAGGTGGGTGCGGGAAGCGCCGGCCTCGGCGGCGAGCGCAGCCCGGATCGCGGCCGGGTCGGTGACCGGCGCGGCGGTGCGCGTCGGCACGGTGCGGGGCGCGGCGACCGAGTCCGGAGCCCGCACGACCTGCGCGAACGACCGGGCGAACGGTGCCCAGACCTCCGCCAGGTCGGGATGTACCTCGACCGCGCGGCTCACCAGCAGGTCGAGGTCGTAGTCGAGGGCGCGCAGCCGTTCCGCGTCGCCCTCCGCCCACAGGCGGACGAGCTCCGGCGTCGTCTCGATGTGGAACTGCACCGCCCAGGCGAGCCGGCCGAGGCGGAAGGCCTGGTGCTCCGCGCGCGGCGAGGCCGCGAGATGTACCGCGCCGGGCGGCAGCGCGGTGATGAAGTCGTAGTGCCACTGGAGCACGTCGGGGGTGATCGGGAGCTCGCCGAACAGCGGGTCGCTCGAAGCGGCGGCGCGCTTCGCGACGAGCTGCGCGCCGATCTCGGGCCCGTCCGGATGGGTTTCGACCCGCCCGCCGTTGGCCACCGCCAGCAGCTGTGCGCCCAGACAGATCGCGAGCGTCGGCAGCTCGTCACGCACCGCCTCGCGCAGCAGCTCGCGCTCGTGCGGCAGCCACGGTGCGACGGTGTCGTCGTAGGCGCCCATCGCGCCGCCGAGCACGACGAGCCCGGCGTGACCGTCGAGGTTGGGCGGCAGCTCCGGGCCGGTCACCACGTCGAGCTCCACCCCGGCGTCGGTGAGCCACTCGCCCAGCGGGCCCACGGGGTCGGTCTGGTCGTTCTGCACGACCAGCACGCGCGGATCACTCACCTGCCCGACTCTACTGAGCTGCCCTGCAGTCCCGAGCGCGGCGAGCGGCGGAAAAGCAAGCCCGGCTGCGATGGTTGAGTCAGAGGTTGGGCAGGTAGCGGCGCAGCTCGAAGGGGCTCACCTCGGCGCGGTACTCGACCCACTCCTCGCGCTTGTTGCGCAGGAAGAAGTCGAAGACGTGCTCGCCCAGCGTCTCGGCGACGAGTTCGGAGCCCTCCATCGCCCGCAGCGCGTCGGCGAGGTTATGTGGCAGCTCGTCGTACCCGAGCGCCCGCCGCTCGACGTCGGACAGGCTCCAGACGTCGTCCTCGGCGCCCGGCGGCAACTCGTAGCCCTCGGCGATCCCCCGCAGCCCGGCAGACAGGATCACCGCGAACGCGAGGTAGGGATTGCAGGCCGAGTCGAGCGAACGGAGCTCGACGCGGGTCGAGTTGGCCTTGCCGGGCTTGTAGCGCGGCACCCGCACCAGCGCGGAGCGGTTCGCGTGCCCCCAGCAGATGAACGTCGGGGCCTCGACCAGCGCCCCGGGTGCACCGAAGCCCCACAGCCGCTTGTAGGAGTTCACCCACTGGTTGGTCACGGCGGTGATCTCGCGCGCGTGCACGAGCAGGCCGGCGATGAATGCCCGCGCGGTCTTCGAGAGGTTCAGGGGGTCGGACGGGTCGTGGAAGGCGTTCTGGTCGCCCTCGAACAGGGACAGGTGCGTGTGCATGCCGCTGCCCGGCTGGTCCCGGAACGGCTTGGGCATGAACGTGGCCGCGGCCCCGTGCGCGATCGCGACCTCTTTGATCACGTGCCGGAACGTCATCAGGTTGTCGGCCGTCGACAGCGCGTCGGCGTAGCGCAGGTCGATCTCCTGCTGACCGGGCGCGACCTCGTGGTGGCTGAACTCGACCGAGATGCCCAACGACTCGAGCGCGCCCACCGCAGAGCGGCGGAAGTCGTGGGCGACGTCGTGGCTGGTCATGTCGAAGTACCCGCCGTTGTCGATCGGCTCCGGTTCGGAGCCGTCGCTCGGCCGGTTCTTCAACAGGAAGAACTCGATCTCGGGGTGGGTGTAGAACGTGAAGCCGTGCTCGGCCGCGCGCGCGAGTGCGCGCCGCAGCACGTAGCGCGGGTCGGCCCACGACGGCGAGCCGTCGGGCATCTGGATGTCACAGAACATGCGCGCCGAATCGGCCGGGCGCCCGTCGTTCTCGGGCAGGATCTGGAACGTCGACGGATCCGGACGGGCCAGCATGTCGCTCTCGCTGACCCGGGCGAAGCCCTCGATCGCCGAGCCGTCGAAGCCGATGCCCTCCTCGAAGGCACCGTCGAGCTCGGCCGGCGCCACGGCCACCGACTTCAACGTGCCGAGCACGTCGGTGAACCACAGCCGCACGAAACGGATGCTGCGCTCCTCGAGCGTGCGCAGCACGAACTCCTGTTGACGATCCACTGTGCCGCCTCTCCGGCCGTCACTGTTGTCTGCAGCGTCCCGGCATTCGCCGCTACGCCGCTGCTTCGACGCAAGTTCCAGCCGCAGAAGAGCTTAGGCCGTATCGGCCGAAGCCTCAGATGTCGCCGCCCTTGACCCACGTCGACCACGGCACGCTCCAGTCGCCGCCCTGCCAGACCTGGATCTTCGGCCCGCCGGAGTGCACCACCTTCACGACGTCACCGATGCGCGAGTGCGTGTAGAACCACTTCGCGTTGTCGTGGTTGAGGTTGAGGCAGCCGTGCGAGACGTTCTCGTGGCCTTGGGCCCACACGGTGGTGTCCAGCTCGTGCAGGTAGATGCCGTCGGTGCTGATCTTGGTAGACCAGTACACCTTCTCCGGCGGGTAGCCGTACTGCGACGTGGAGGGCAGGCCGTAGCTGTCGGAGGACATGATCGCCGGGTTCTCGTGGTTGATCACCGTG
>DASSEP010000062.1:0-18028 GCA_035695205.1 Jatrophihabitans sp.
CTGCTCGTGCTGCCGATCATCATCGCGATCGCGTTCGAGGTGGGCGGCGGCGCGGGCGACCGGGCGCCCCAGCTGGTCATCCTGGCCAACACCGGCGGCATCAACTTCGCGCTGTTCACCGAGTTCGCGTCGGTCGGCTTCCTGCTCGTCGTCGTGGTCGCGCTGTTCTGCGGCGACACGGTGGCCAGCGAGGCGAGTTGGTCGTCGCTGCGCTACCTGCTCGCCCAGCCGGTGCCGCGCTCGCGGCTGCTGCGGCAGAAGCTGCTGGTGGCCGGCGCGCTGTGCGTGGCGGCCAACGTGCTGTTGCCGGCGTGGGCGTACGTTGTCGGCGGCCTGTTCTTCGGCTGGGGACCCACCCATTCCCCGATCGGCGGCACGTTCGACGCGGCCGCGTCCACCTGGCGCCTGGCCGCCGTCGTCGGCTACATCTGCGTGCAGCTGCTCGCCGTCGCCGCGCTCGCCTTCCTGCTCAGCGTCAGCGTCGACAACCCGCTCGGCGCGGTCGGCGGCGCGGTGATGCTGGTCGTCGTCTCGAGCATCCTCGACCAGATCACCGCCCTGGACCCCTACCGGCAGTACCTGCCCACGCACTTCAACTACGCGTGGGTCGACACGCTCAGCTCGCCGGTCCGCTGGGACGACATGCTGCGCGGCACCGGGCTGTCGCTGGTCTACGCCGCGGTGTTCCTCGGGCTGGCGTTCCTGCGCTTCGACCGCAAGGACGTCACGTCCTAATCGCGGGCGCGCCTGCGCGTGCCGCCCGCGCGCCGCGCGCGGTAGGCGGCGACGTTGGTGCGGTTGCCGCAGCCCTTGTCGCAGAACCGCCGGGACCGGTTCTTCGAGAGGTCGACCAGCACGTCGTCGCAGTCGTCGGCGGCGCAGACCCGCAGCCGGTGGAGCTCGCCGGTGCGGATGACGTCGACGAAGGCCATCGCCGCCTCGACGGCCATCCGATCGGCCAGCGGCGCGTCGGACGAGGTGGCGTGCAAGTGGTAGTCCCACTGGTCGTGCTTGATCAGCTGGGGCAGCGCGTGCGCCTCGCGCAGCAGCCGGTTGACGATCTGCGCCGCTTCGTCCTCGTCGGCGAACCAGATCCGGCGTAGCCGCGGCCGCAGGGCCTGCACCGCCTCCAGCTCGGCTCTGGTGCGCCGGTGCGTGCCCGTCCAGCCCCATTCCGCGACGAACCGGTCGAGGCCGGCGATGTCGTCCAGGCTGCCGTCGTCCGCGGAGTTGACAAGCGCCGCCGCAGCTGCCAGCGCAACCTCGGTGTCATGTGCAAAAAGCAACTTGACTCCTTACGGGCCGGATGGCTAGCGTCATGAGCATAAGACTTTTCACTGCTTACGTCTTGCGGGAGGCGCTGTGGCGGGCACGCGTGCGGTCGGCACCGGTCTTGCGGTGCTCTCCGCAGCCACGTTCAGCACCTCCGGGTCGTTCGCGACGTCGCTGCTCGACGCCGGATGGACGCCGGGCAGCGCGGTGATCCTGCGCATCGGCATCGCCGCTCTCGTGCTCACCGCGCCAGCGATCCAGCAGTTGCGCGGGCGTTGGCCGACGTTACGGCGCCACGTGTCCATCGTCGCGCTGTACGGGGTGCTCGCCGTCGGAGGCGCGCAACTGTTCTTCTTCGAAGCGGTGCAGCACATCTCGGTAGGGGTGGCGCTGCTGCTCGAGTACTCCGGCATCCTGTTCGTCGTCGCCTGGATGTGGGCGCGCCACGGCCAGCGCCCGCGCCGGCTGACCGTCGCCGGCGGGGCGCTGGCGCTCGGCGGCCTGGTGCTCGTTCTGGACCTGCTCGGCGCGCAGCACGTCGACTTCGTCGGCGTGCTCTGGGGCCTGGGGGCCGCGACCGGGCTCGGCGTCTACTTCGTCGTTTCCGCGCGAGTGGACGACAGCGACGAGGCGATCCCGCCTATCGCCATGGTCTGGGCTGGCATGTGCCTTGCCACCGTGCTGCTCGCGCTCACCTGCGCGCTGGGGGTGCTGCCGTTCCGGACGAGCACCGCCGACGTCACGCTGGCCGGCGCGGCCACCAGTTGGGTGGTGCCGGTGGCCGGCATGTCGCTGGTGGCCGCGGTCGTGGCCTACACCAGCGGGATCGGCGCGGCGCGCCGGCTCGGCGCCCGTACCGCGTCCTTCCTCGGGCTCGCCGAGGTGCTGTTCGCGATGCTGTTCGCCTGGCTGTTGCTCGGCCAACGCCCAGGCGTGTGGCAAGCGATCGGCGGACTCGTGGTACTCGCCGGCATCGCGCTCGTCCGGTTGGACGCCGACGAGCCGACCGAGTCCGCGCTGACCAGCGCTGCCGAGCGGGCGGGCGGAGACGAGCTGGAACTACGGTGGGCCGGTGCAGCAGCCCGTAGCGACCAGGTCGGTGACCGTTGCGGCTGACCGTCTGGCCCGCTGGCTCGACGGCTTCGCCGAGCGGCACGGCGAGACCGTGGCCGAGTCGTCGGAAGAACTCGTCGCGCTCAGCGGCGCCGACCGCGCGCGGGCGTGGATCCACGTGCCCTTCCCGCCGCTGACCGGCGATCTGGTCGACCACGTGCAGCGCAGCCGGCGCGTCGGCGTGCTGCTGGTGCGGCGCAGCGGCTTCGCAGTCGGCGTCTTCGAGGGCGCCGCACTGGTCGCTTCGAAGGTCGATTCCAGCTACGTGCAGGGCACGACGAAGGCCGGCGGCTGGTCGCAGCAGCGCTACGCGCGGCGCCGGGCCAACCAGGCCAATGCGGCGTTCGCCGAGGCCGCGGACGCCGCGGCCCGCATCCTCGGCGGCGCCGCGCTGGACGCGCTCGTGGCCGGAGGCGACCGCCCGGCTGTGCGCGCGGTGCTCGAGGACCGGCGCATGCGCGAGCTCGAGCCGCTGCTCACCGGCCCCTGGCTGGCCGTCAAGGACCCCAAGCTGCGGGTGCTCGCGGCGACCCCGGAGCAGTTCCGCGCCGTGCGGATCTCGCTCGACCCCTGACATGTGCCGGCCTCGACGGTCGCGCCGCAGACGCCCCCTCGTCCGTCTGCGGTATCGGCACCGATCACTGCTGGCACGTGCACAGCATGTCGCGAACCGGCGCGGCGCGCCGCGGCCTGTGGACAACCGGCGTATGGCCCGCGCGACGTTTGGGGACCCCGCAAGGTCTGGTAGGGATGGGCTATGGCTCTTACACGCCCCGGGGGCGCCGCGTGAGTGACGCAACGACACCGCTGTCCGACCGTCCGGCCTGGGACGCGCTGCGCGATCACCACGCCGAGATCGCCACCGCACACCTGCGGGACCTGTTCGCCGCCGACCCGGGACGCGGCGAGCGCCTCACGGTCGAAGCCGAGGGGATCTACCTCGACTACTCCAAGAACCGGGTCACCGACGAGACGATGCGGATGCTCGTCGCGCTGGCCGGGCAGTCCGGCCTGCGCGAACGCATCGACGCGATGTTCGCCGGCGAGAAGATCAACCTCACCGAGGACCGCGCCGTCCTGCACGTCGCGCTGCGCGCACCGCGCGGCGCGCACATCCACGTCGACGGCGTCGACGTCGTGCCGGCCGTCCACGAGGTGCTGGACCGGATGGCCGAGTTCGCCACCAGGATCCGCGAGGGCAACTGGCTCGGCCACACCGGCAAGCCGATCCGCAACATCGTCAACATCGGCATCGGCGGGTCCGACCTGGGCCCGGTGATGGCCTACGAGGCCCTGCGCCACTACACCGACCGTGAGCTCACCTTCCGGTTCGTCTCCAACATCGACGGCACCGACTTCGCCGAGGCCACCCGCGACCTCGATCCCGCGCAGACGCTGTTCATCGTCTCGTCCAAGACGTTCACCACGCTCGAGACCATGACCAACGCGACGACCGCACGGCAGTGGGTCCTCGACGCGCTGGACGACCAGTCGGCCATCGCCAAGCACTTCGTCGCCGTGTCGACCAACGCCAAGGCGGTCGGCGAGTTCGGCATCGACCTCATGAACATGTTCGGCTTCTGGGACTGGGTCGGCGGCCGCTACTCGATGGACTCGGCCATCGGCCTGTCGACGATGATCGCCATCGGCCCGGACGCGTTCACCGAGATGCTCGCCGGCTTCCACGCCATGGACGAGCACTTCCGCACCGCGCCGTTCGAGCAGAACCTGCCGGTGCTGCTCGGGCTGCTCACCGTCTGGTACACCGACTTCTTCGGCTCGCAGACCCAGGCGGTGCTGCCCTACGACCAGTACCTCAAGCGCTTCCCCGCCTACCTCCAGCAGCTGACGATGGAGTCGAACGGCAAACACGTCACGCTCAGCGGTGACGCCGTCGACTACGCCACCGGGCCCGTCTACTGGGGGGAACCGGGCACCAACGGGCAGCACAGCTTCTACCAGCTGATCCACCAGGGCACCGAGCTCGTGCCGGTCGACTTCATCGGCTTCACCCGCTCGCTGAACCCGCTGCCCGCGCCGGGCGACACCAGCCACCACGACCTGCTGACCGCGAACGTCTTCGCACAGGGCGAGGCGCTCGCCTTCGGCAAGACCGCCGAGCAGGTCAAGGCCGAAGGCACGCCCGACTGGTTGGTGCCGCACCGGGTGTTCGAGGGCAACCGTCCGTCCAACACGCTGCTGCTCGACGAGCTGACACCGCACACCCTGGGCCGGCTCGTCGCCCTCTACGAGCACAGCGTGTTCACCCAGGGCACGATCTGGTCGGTGAACAGCTTCGACCAGTGGGGGGTCGAACTCGGCAAGGTGCTCGCCAAGAAGGTGGCCGGGGAGCTGTCGGCGAAGGACGAGCCGGAGCTGGCCCACGACAGTTCCACCAACGCACTCATCCGCCGCTACCGCGCGGCACGGCAGAAGGGGTAGCACGTGCAACTCGGCATGATCGGACTCGGCCGGATGGGCGCGAACATCGTCCGGCGCATCATGCGTGACGGGCACACCGCCGTCGCCTACGACACCAACAGCGAGACCGTCGCCCAGCTCGAGAGTGAGGGCGCCACGGGGGCGCGCTCCCTGGAGGAGTTCGCCGAGAACCTCGAGACGCCCCGGGTGGCGTGGGTGATGATCCCCGCGGGCATCACCGACAAGGTGGTGCAGCAGCTCGCCGAGCTCATGGACGACGGCGACATCATCATCAACGGCGGCAACTCCAACTACCGCGAGGACTACGACCGCGCGGCGGCGTTGAAACAGCGCGGTATCCACTACCTGGACGTCGGCACCAGCGGCGGCGTGTGGGGCCTCGAGCGGGGCTACTGCCTCATGATCGGCGGCGCCGAAGAGGCGTACCAGCACTGTGAGCCGCTGTTCGCCAGCATCGCACCGGGATTGGGCTCGATCGAGCGCACGCCCGGCCGCGAAGGCGATCCCGCCCCGGAGGAGCAGGGCTACCTGCGCTGCGGGGAAGCCGGCGCGGGCCACTTCGTCAAGATGGTCCACAACGGCATCGAGTACGGCATCATGGCCGCCTACGCCGAGGGGCTCAACGTCCTCGCGAAGGCCGACGCCGGCACGAAGGAGCAGTCGCACTCGGCCGAGGAGACCCCGCTCGACCAGCCGCAGTACTTCCAGTACGAGCTGGACCTGCCCAAGGTCGCCGAGGTGTGGCGGCGCGGCTCGGTGATCGCGTCCTGGCTGCTGGATCTCACCGCCGGGGCGTTGCAGGGCGACCCCGAGCTCGAGGGCGTCGCCGGCCGGGTGTCCGACTCCGGCGAGGGGCGCTGGACGGTCAAGGCCGCGATCGATGAAGGCGTGCCGGTGCCGGTGCTCTCGGCGGCGCTGTTCGCGCGGTTCTCCAGCCGGGGCGAGGCGGTGTACGCCGACAAGCTGCTCTCGGCCATGCGCAAGGCCTTCGGCGGCCACGTGGAGCTGCCCACGGGCGAGTGAGGCGAGCGGAGCCGAAGCTTGCTTCGGGCTCCCGAGCCGATCGAGCCTGTTGACGGATCGTGCCGGGTGACCGGCGGGCGGTCGACGGGCCGGTCGGTCGCACTACTCTCGACCCGGTGACCGAGTTCTCCCCAGAGGTCGTCGAGCTGGCGCGGACCGTCGAGCGGATCCTCGCCGAGGACGGCCCGGCGACCGAGGTGCAGCTCGCCGAGCGGCTCGAGGTCGCCGGCCTGCTGCCCGGTCTGGAGCCCGGCTACGACCTAACCGACGTCCTCGACCAGGTCGTGGAATCGGCGCTACCGCTGGGCGACGGGCGTTGGGTGGAGCTACCGAGTCTGCTGCGCGGCCGGGTCTTCACGCACCGGGTGAGCGCCGAGGAGCTGGCGTACGACGTCCTGCGGATCGACGGCGACTTCCTGGCGCTGAGTATCCTGCTGGAGGACGAGCGGTACCGGCGGCTGGCCGACGGCACACAGATGCGTCAGGTGGTGCTGCCGTTCGACTCCGCACTGCTGACCGAGCGCGGCGCGCCCGTGGACGCCTTCGGCCAGACTGTGCTGCTGCTGCTCGCCCCGGGCCGGCTCGCCGCGCTCGGCCTCGCCCCGGGCGGGCTGCTCGCGATGTCGCTCGGTGCCGACGGCATCGCGCTGACTGCGGTCGACGGCGACCTGCAGCCCGCCGCCGGCTTGGGCGCCGCGCTCGCCGAGGCGGTGCCGCCGGACGCGGAGCCGGCCCTCTACGACCAGACGATGTGGGCCGTGCTGACCGATCACCCGGACCTGCTTACCGCGCCCGCCGCGCCGCTGGAGAAGACGCTCGCCGACCTCGGCTACGTCAAGGACGGGGACTGGCTGGCGCCGCCCGGGTTCGACTTCGCCGGGTGGCGCACCGAACGGCGGCTCGAGCACGTGCACGAGACCTACGACCTCGGCGACGACGAGGCGGTCGCGGTGCTCGCCGTCGTCGATCTGTACGAGCGGGTCGCCGACCTGTACGACGCTGCCGTGGCCGCCGACCGCAGCGGCGACGAGGCGCAGAAGGCGGCCGTGCTCGCTGCGCTGGACACTGCCTCGACCGCCGTGGACGCACCCGCGGCCGGCGCGGGGGGATGGACCGTCCGCGACGCGCTCGGGCTGCTCGACGAACCGGCGGTGGTCGCGGCGGTGCTCACCGAGACCGAGCTGCGCGGGCCGGCCGGGGCGGGCGCGCTCGGCATGTTCGCGCAGACCCTCGAGGAGTTCGCACCGCGACCGGCCCGCCCGGCACTACGTTGGCTGCAGGCCAAGGCGTACGAGCGCGTCGGCGCACTGGCCGAGGCCGAACAGGCTTTCGCCGCTGCCGAGAGCTTGGATGATTCGTGGCCGCTGGCGCTCTACGACCTCGCCCGCTACGCCTCCGACCGGGGCGACGCCGAGCGGGGTCTGTCGCTGCTGCGCCGCGCCGGGGCGCCGGCCGACGAGCCGCTGCTCGGCCTGCTCGAGCGGTTCCGCGCCGGCCCGCGCACCGACATCGGCCGCAACGACCGTTGCTGGTGCGGTTCCGGGCGGAAGTACAAGCAGTGCCACCTGCACCGCGAGCAACTACCGCTGGAGGTGCGCGCCGGGTGGCTCTACGAGAAGGCGGCGATGTCCACCCGCGAGGCGCGCGGACCCGACCTCGTCCTCGACCTGGCCGACGAGCGCTCCCGCTACAGCGACGCCCCCGATGCGCTGGTCGCCGCCCTGGACGATCCGCTCGTCCGCGACGCGGTCCTGTTCGAGGGCGGGGTCTTCCTGGACTTCCTCGCCGCCCGCGGGCCGCTGCTGCCCGAGGACGAGCGGGAGCTGGCCGAGCAGTGGCTGCTCGCCGAACGATCGGTGTACGAGGTGGTCGAGGTGCGGCCCGGCGCAAGCCTGCGTGCCCGCGACGTGCGCACCGGCGAGGTGCACGACGTCCAACTGCCTGCCGGTGGAGGGCAACTGCACCCCGGCGAGCTCTTCTGCGCGCGGATCACCCGGGTCGGTGAGGCGATGCAACTGGTCGGCGGGTTCGTGCCGGTGCCGGCGCGAGGATGCGACGAGCTGATCACCTTGCTCGACGCGAACCCGGACCCGCGCGACCTGGTCGCGCTGCTCACCAGGATGCAGATGCTCGACCAAGCCCTGGGCGCCTCGGTGTGATCAGCGGGGTGATGGCGCGCTACGCGTCGTGCTCGTGCTTGTCCGCGGCCCATTCGGTGTGGAACGAACCCGCGCGGTCGACCCGCCGGTAGGTGTGCGCGCCGAAGTTGTCGCGCAGGCCCTGGATCAACGCCGCGGGGAGCCGGTCGCGACGCAGCCCGTCGTAGTAGGCCAGGGAGGACGAGAAGGCGGGCGTGGGGATGCCCGCGCCGGCGGCAGCGCAGACGACGCGGCGCCAGGCGTCGACCCCGTCGCGGACGGCATCGGCGAAGTAGGGCGCGACGAGTAGCGACGGCAGCGCGGAGTCGGCGTCGTAGGCCTCGCGGATCCGGTCCAGGAAGCGGGCCCGGATGATGCAGCCGCCGCGCCAGATCGTGGCCATCGCACCCAGGTCGACGTCCCAGTCGTACTCGGCCGAGCCGGCGGCGATCTGGTCGAAACCCTGCGCGTAGGCCACAACCTTCGACGCGTACAGCGCCTCCCGGACGTCCTCCACGAAAGCCGCGCGGTCGTCGATCCGGACGTCCGCCACCGCGGTGCCGAACGTCTCGCGCGCGGGTCCGCGCTGCTCCGCGTGCCCGGACAACGCGCGGGCCATGGTCGCCTCGGCGATGCCGGTGATCGGGACGCCGAGGTCGAGGGCGCTTTGCACCGTCCAGCGTCCGGTGCCCTTCTGCTCGGCCTCGTCCAGCACGACGTCGACGAACGGTGCACCGGTGGCTTCGTCGACGTGGGCGAGCACGTCGGCGGTGATCTCGATCAGGAACGACTCGAGATCGCCGTCGTTCCACTCGCCGAAGATCCGGGCGATGTCGGCGGGAGAGGCCGACAGCCCGGTGCGCAGCAGGTCGTACGCCTCGGCGATGAGCTGCATGTCGGCGTATTCGATGCCGTTGTGCACCATCTTGACGAAGTGTCCCGCAGCGTCCGGCCCGACGTGTACGCAGCACGGCGTGCCGTCGACCTGGGCGGCGATGGACTCGAAGATGGGCCCGAGCTTGGCGTAGGAGTGCTGCGAGCCGCCGGGCATGATCGACGGCCCGTGCAGCGCGCCTTCCTCGCCGCCGGAGACGCCGCAGCCGACGAAGTGGATGCCCTGCGCGCTCAGCTCGGACTCGCGCCGGCGGGTGTCGCCGAAGTGCGCATTGCCGCAGTCGACGATGATGTCACCTTCGTCCAGCAGCGGAGCCAGCTCGGCGATCACGGCGTCGGTGGGTGCTCCCGCTTTCACCATGACGATCACCGCCCGCGGCTTCTCGAGCGACGCCACGAACTCGGCCATCGACTCGCTCGGGACGAACGTCCCCTCGTCGCCGTGCTGGTCGACGAGCGCGCGGGTGCGTTCGGGGGAGCGGTTGTGCAACGCCACCGCATAGCCGTGGCGCGCGAGGTTCCGGGCGAGGTTGCGGCCCATCACTGCAAGGCCGGTGACACCGATCTGGGCGCGTGGGACGGCCGCGGAATCGCTCATTGCCCAAACCTAGCGGGACGGTCCTGTCGGGCCGCTCGAATTGCAGCGCCGATCGGCGACGGTCGACTAGTCTCGCAACCTCCGAGTCGATCGACAGTCGAGGAGCGCGCGCGTCATGACCGATCCGAACCAGCCCAGTGAGCAGCCGCCGCCCTACGGACAGTCACCCGGCTTCGGCCAGCCGCCGCCCTACAGCCCGCCGCCGTCCTCCGAGCAGCCGCCGCCCTACGGCCCGCCGCCCGGCTACAACCAGCCGCCCCCCTCGGACCAGCCCCCGCCCTACGGGCAAGGCCCGTACGGACAAGCCCCGTACGGACAGCCCGCCGGGTTCGGCGCGCCGCCCCCGCAGCAGCAGTACGGCTATCCGTCCGCCCCGCCCGCGCCGCCGACGCCCGTCGGCCCCGGCGGGCTGGTCCTCGACCCCGGCAGTGGGCTTTACATCCCCTACGGCACGGAACTCGCGAGCGTCGGCCGCCGCATCGGCGCGTACTTCCTGGCGATCCCGCTGTTCATCGTCACCCTCGGCATCGGCTACATCATCTGGGGGGCGATCCTCTGGGCCCAGGGCACGTCGCCGGCGTTGAAGGTTCTGGGCATGCGCGTGTGGCAGATCGACGCGGGCAAGGTGCCGGGCTGGGGGCGGATGGCGCTGCGCGACATCGTCGGCCGTTTCGTCGACGGCGTGCTGGGGTTCATCACCGAGCTCACGTCGTTCGTCCTGTTCGCCAGCTCGGACAAACGGCAGTCGCTGCACGACCTCGTCGCGAGCACCACGGTCCTGTACGACCCGAACAAGGTGCTCGGCTGAGTTTCCGCCCGTCGTCGCGGCCCGCTCTGATCAGCCGAGGTCGAGGCCCGGATAGAGCGGGTTCGCGGCGAGCAGCTCCGCGGCGGCCGAGTGCGTCTTGTCGGCCACGCCGTCGGCGATCGCGTACTTGGCCTTGGACGGCGCGCCGGACGCGGCCGTGGTGGGCGACGTGGCCGACAGAACGTCCACGATCAGCTCGGCCACCCGGTCGAAGTCGTCGGCGCCGAACCCGCGCGAGGTGAGCGCCGGGGTGCCGATGCGTACGCCGGAGGTGTACCAGGCGCCGTTGGGGTCGCGGGGGATCGCGTTGCGGTTAGTGACGATGCCCGAGTCGAGCAGTGCCGACTCCGCCTGGCGTCCGGTCAGCCCGAAGGTCGACACGTCGATCAGGCACAGGTGGTTCTCGGTGCCGCCGGTCACCAGTCGAGCGCCGCGGCGCATGAGCCCCTCGGCCAGCGTGACGGCGTTGTCGGCGACGGCCTGCGCGTAGGTGCGGAACGAGTCCTGCCGCGCCTCGGCGAGGGCAACCGCCTTGGCCGCCATGACGTGCCCGAGCGGCCCGCCGAGCACCATCGGGCAGCCGCGGTCGACCGCGTCGGCGAATTCGGGCTGGCTCAGCACCATGCCGCCGCGCGGGCCGCGCAGCGACTTGTGCGTGGTCGTGGTCGTGATGTGCGCGTGCGGCACCGGATCGAAATCGCCGGTGAACACCTTGCCCGCGACCAGGCCGGCGAAGTGCGCCATGTCGACCATGAGCACCGCGCCGACCTCGTCGGCGATCTCGCGCATCTTCGCGAAGTCGATCCGGCGCGGGTAGGCCGAGTACCCGGCGATGAGCACCAGCGGACGGAACTCGCGTGCCGTGGCGCGCACGACGTCGTAGTCGAGCAGGCCGGTCTCGGGGTCGGTGCCGTACGAGGACTGGTGGAACATCTTGCCGCTGATGTTCGGCCGGAAGCCGTGCGTGAGGTGGCCGCCGGCGTCGAGCGACATGCCCAGCGCGCGCTGGTCGCCCATGGCCCGGCGCAGCTGCTGCCAGTCGTCCTCGGAGAGCTCGTTGACGTGTCTGACGCCGGCGCGCTCGAGCGCCGGCGCCTCGAGCCGCTGGGCGAGGATCGCCCAGAAGGCGACGAGGTTGGCGTCGATGCCCGAATGCGGCTGCACGTAGGCGTGCGGCGCGCCGAAGAGGGCCTTGGCGTGCTCGGCGGCGGCCTGCTCGACGGTGTCGATGTTCTGGCACCCGGCGTAGAAGCGGTGCCCGATCGTGCCCTCGGCGTACTTGTCCGACAGCCAGGTGCCCATGGTGAGCAGCACCGCCGGGGAGGCGTAGTTCTCGCTGGCGATCAGCTTCAGCGACTGGCGCTGGTCGTGCAGCTCGCTGCGGATCGCGCCGGCAACCGTCGGCTCGACGGACTCGATCACCGACAGCGCGCTGCGGTAGGCGGCGGACGCGGCGGCCGCGTCGAAAGGCTGGGACATGAGCGTGCGCCTCCTCGATCGGGAACGGCCAGCCTAACCGAGCGAACCGAGCGCCCCGCGGGCCGCAGCGGTCCGGCCGATGCGCCCGTCAGCCCCGCTGCGCGCTCCGCCGCGCCAGCAGCTCCTCGCGGTCGGCAAGCGGGCCCAGATGGCCCAGCTTCTCCGGGTTGATGACCGACCGGACGGTGTGGACGACGCCCTCGGCGATGTCGAGCACCATCACGTTGATCAGCCCGCCGTCCGGGCCGTGCAGCGTCGCCCCGGGCTGCCCGTTCACGTGCGTCCGGCGCACGGTCACGCCGAGCGCGCGCATGTCGCGGGCCATGCCGGCCAGCAGGCGGGCGATCTTGTCCCGGCCGACGATGGCGTTCGGCCAGGACGGACGGTGCCCGCCGCTGTCGCCGCGCACCGCCGCGTCCGCGGCGAGCAGCGTGACGAGCCCGTCCACGTCGCCGTCGGTGAACGCGGCGAAGAACCGTTGCGCCAGCTCGTCGCGCTGCTCGCGGGACGTGTCGAAACGGGGCGCGTGGGCCGTGACGTGGCGGCGGGCGCGCACCCCGATCTGGCGGCAGTGCTCCGGCGTCCGGTCGACGATGGCGGCAACCTCGGCGAACGGATAGCCGAACACGTCGTGCAATAGGAAAACTGCCCGCTCCACGGGCGAGAGGCGTTCGAGGACGAGCAGGAACGACATCGACAGCGAGTCGGCGTCGGCGACCGTGGCCGCCGGGTCCGCGTCGTCGGTGAGCAGCGGCTCGGGCAGCCACTCGCCGACATAGGACTCGCGCCGCACCCGCGCCGACCGCAGGTGGTCGATGCACAACCGGGTGGTCACCGCCGACAGGTACGCCTTCGGCGAGTCGACCTGCGCCGTGCTCGCGTGGTAGCGCAGGAAGCTCTCCTGCACGACGTCCTCGGCGTCGGCGACGCTGCCCAGCATGCGGTAGGCGATCGAGAACAGCAGGGGCCGCAGTTCGGTGTACACGTCCGCCACACTGGTCATCCTGCTCCTCCGCCCCCGACACGCAGCTGCGCAGCCGCGTCGTCGAACTCGTCGCGAAGCCCGTCGCGCCAGCTGGCCCACCGCGGCTCCCACGCGAGCTCTCGACGCGCCTTGGCGTTCGACGAGCCGCGCAGCTGCGTCAGCATCGACACGCCGACCTCGCCGGCCGCCATCCTCGCCAGCCACACCGGGACCCGGCGCGGCGGCTTCGCGCCGATGAGCTCGGCGACGAAAGTGAGGATCTCGCGCACCGGCGCTGGGTCGTAGTCCACGACGTTGTAGATCCCGTCGCCGAGTTCGAGCGCGGCCACGGTGGCCGCCGCCGCGTCGTCGACGTGGATCCACGACCAGATCGCGCCGCCGTCGCCGACGATGGGCAACCGGCGCCTGCGGACCAGCTCGAACAGCTCGGTGGAGGCCCCGGCCCCGTAGAACGTGCCGTAGCGCAGCACGACCGATTCCAGCGGGGCCGCGGTCACCGCCTGCTCGACGTGCCGGATCGCGGCGAGCGAGGCCCGCTGCTGCGCGGGCGGGTCCGGGTCCAGCGGGTCGTCCTCGTTCTTGACCGGGCCGCCCTCGCGGGCGTTCGTCCAGCCGGTGTAGCTCTGTGCCACGAAGCGCCGGACGCCGGTCGCCCGGGCCGCAGCGAGCAGGTGGTCGGTGCCCTCGGTGCGTAACCGGTTCGTGGCGGCGAACGTGCGGTCGAAGTGCTTCAAGTCGCTCATCCCGGCCAGCCCGGTCAGCTGATGGACGATCGCCTCGGGCTGGGCCCGGGCCACCGCGGCACCGACCGCGGAGGCGTCCAGCGCGTCCACGACCTCGGGGCGCGCGCCCAATTGCTCGAGCATCGCCGCCTTTCCTGCGGTGCGCGTGGTGGCCACGACCTCGTGCCCCGCCGCCACCAGTCGCGGCACCAGCCGGCGCCCGATCGTGCCGGACCCGCCGGCCAGGAACACTCGCATCATCCGTCCCCTTCTTCTCGGTCTCGCCCTGAGGACGAGACAGCGGGTGGCGGATGTGACAGCCACGCGCGGGGACGGCCGGCCAATTACTAGGGCGTCCTATCATCGGGGCCATGGCCGCCGGCAACCCCGCATTCGATCAGTACCAGCTCACCGAGGAGCAGCAGCTGCTGCGCAAGGCAGTGCGCCAGCTCGCCGACGACAAGATCGCACCGCGCGCCGCGGAGGTCGACGAGACCAGCGAGTTCCCCCACGACGTGTACGCCGAACTCGTCCGCGCCGGCTTCCACGCCGTGCACATCCCCGAGCAGTACGGCGGCATGGGCGCCGACGCGATCACCGCGTGCATCGTGGTCGAGGAGGTCGCCCGGGCATGCGCGTCGTCCGCGCTGATCCCGGCCGTCAACAAACTGGGCTCCCAGCCGATCCTGCTGTCCGGCTCGGAGGAGTTGAAGCAGCAGGTGCTGCCGTCCATCGCCTCGGGCGAGGCCATGATCAGTTACGCGCTCTCGGAGCGCGAGGCCGGCTCGGACGCCGCGTCGATGCGCACCCGGGCGGTGCGCGACGGCGACCACTGGGTGCTCAACGGCACCAAGTGTTGGATCACCAACGCCGGGGTGTCGAGCTGGTACACGGTCATGGCCGTCACCGAGCCCGAGAAGGGCGCGAACGGCATCTCGGCCTTCGTGGTGCACAAGGACGACCCGGGCTTCTCGGTCGGGGCCAAGGAACGCAAGCTCGGCATCAAAGGCAGCCCCACGTGCGAGATCTACTTCGAGGACTGCACGATCCCTGCCGACCGGATCATCGGCGAACCCGGCACCGGGTTCAAAACCGCCCTGCGCACCCTCGACCACACCCGCCTCGCCATCGGCGCGCAGGCCCTGGGCATCGCGCAGGGCGCGTTCGACGCCGCCGTCGACTACATCAAACAGCGCCGACAGTTCGGCAAGCGCATCGCCGACTTCCAGGGCGTCCAGTTCATGATCGCCGAGATGGGGATGCGCATCGAGGCCGCCCGCCAGCTCGTCTACTCGGCCGCCGCCCGCGCCGAACGTGACGAGCCCGGCCTGACCTTCACGTCATCGGCAGCCAAGGTGTTCGCCTCCGACACCGCCATGTCGGTGACCACCGACGCGGTGCAGCTGTTCGGCGGCTACGGGTTCACCAAGGACTTCCCGGTCGAGCGCATGATGCGCGACGCGAAGATCACCCAGATCTACGAGGGCACCAACCAGATCAACCGCATGGTGATGGCCCGCAACCTGCTGAAGTAGCGACGGGCCGGTCTGTCAGGCGTTGCTTGGGCCCGCCCACAGGTTGATTCCTCCGTCGACCGCGTGCTTGTCGATGAGCGCGAGTTCGTCGTCGCTGAACTCGACGTGGGCGGCCGCGCCCAGGCTGTCCTCGAGCTGACGCACGCTGGAGGCACCGATCAGTGCCGACGTCACCCGCTCGTCGCGCAGCACCCAGGCGATCGCGAGCTGGGCCAGCGTCTGGCCGCGCTCGCGCGCGATGTCGTTGAGGGCGCGGATGTGCTGGAGGTTCTCCTCCGACAGCAACGACGTGTCCAGGGACTTGTCCTGCGCGGCACGGGAGTCGGCGGGGATGCCGTTCAAGTAGCGGTCGGTGAGCATGCCCTGGGCCAGCGGCGAGAACGCGATGCATCCGACGCCGTTGGCGCCGAGGACGTCGAGCAGCCCCTCCTCGATCCACCGGTTGAGCATCGAGTAGGACGGCTGGTGGATGAGCAGCGGGGTGCCGAGATCGCGCAGGATCGCGATTGCCTGCTCGGTGCGCTGCGGAGAGTACGACGAGATGCCGACGTAGCGTGCCCGCCCCGACCGGACGGCCGTGTCGAGCGCGCCCATCGACTCCTCCAACGGCGTGTCGGGGTCGAAGCGGTGGTGGTAGAAGATGTCGACGTAGTCCAAACCCATCCGCTCGAGCGACTGGTCGAGCGAGTCGAGCAGGTACTTGCGCGAGCCCAGGTCGCCGTACGGGCCCGGCCACATGTCCCAACCCGCCTTGGTGCTGATGACCAGCTCGCCGCGCAGCGACTTGAAGTCCTCGCGGAAGATGCGGCCGAAATTGATCTCCGCGGCGCCGTACGGCGGGCCGTAGTTGTTGGCCAGGTCGAAGTGCGTGACACCCAGATCGAACGCGCGGCGCAGGATGTCGCGCTGCGTTTGCAGCGGCTTGTCGTCGCCGAAGTTGTGCCACAGCCCCAGCGAGACCGCGGGCAGGTGCAGCCCGCTGCGGCCGACGCGCCGGAAGTTGGCGCGGTCGTAGCGTTCGGCGGAGGGAACGTACTGGGGAATCATCGGCACCAGATCAGTCTTTCACCGGCCCTGCCCCGCTCAAACGCGAGCCGCCCGACATCGCCTCGCCGTCTCGCACCGGAACGCTTCTCGAATACCGAATCGACGCTGCTGGCACGGTGGGGTCATGCTCCCGGAGATCACTGTCAGCGAGCGGCGCCTGGCGGACAGTGTGGTCACGCTCGTGGCACCGACGCGGGCCAACGGTGCCGCGGTCATCCTGGCGCACGGCGGAACCGACGACGGCCGGCGCATCTTCCAACCGGCCGCCGTCGAGTTGGCCCGCGCGGGCTATACCGTCGCCCTGCCGGCGACCCGGATGGCGCTCCACCGTGATTGGGCTCTTACGCAGAACTCGATTTCCCGAGCGACGCGCGTACACCGCCAGGCGCTCGATCTGCTCGCCGGCCAGCCGCTCGTCGATCCGATCCGACTCGGCTTCTACGGCCACAGCGTCGGCGCTCTGCAAGGCGCGATCCTGCTCAGGGAAGAACCGCGAGTCCGCGCGGCCGTGCTCGCGGCGTTCGGCACCGGGTCGTTACGGCGGTTCGCGGTCGAGGATCTCGCGCCCTGCAGCGGATACCTCGACGAGCTCGACCGGTACGACCCCGGGGTGTCGCTGGGCTGCCCGCACCGGGCCCCGGTGCTGCTGCAGTTCGGCGAGCACGACGATTCGATCCGCCGCGATGAAGCGGCGGCTCTGAGCGCGGCTGCCGTCCCGCCGGTGATCACCCGCTGGTACGACTGCGGCCACGGCGTCGACGCGGACACCGCGGCCACGCGCGACCGGAAGACCTTCTTCGACACCTTCCTGGAGGTGCGCGCCGGCTGAGGCGCACGGCAGTTCCGCTGCATGGCCGCCGGTTGAAGTCGGCGCGGTCGTCCCCTTTCGGCGGTGTCACGCCGACGATATAGTTCAAAGACCAAACTAATTCTCTTCTGGGTGGTGACCGTGCTGACGCCGACTCGCGACGACAAGTTCTCCTTCGGCCTGTGGACGGTCGGCTGGCCGGCGCGCGACCCGTTCGGCGACCCGACGCGCGAGCCGCTGGACCCCGTCGTCGCCGTGCACCGGCTGTCGGAACTCGGTGCGTACGGCGTGACCTTCCACGACGACGACCTCGTGCCCTTCGGAGCGACTTCGGCCGAGCGGGACCGCCTGATCGCCCGCTTCCGCGACGCGCTCGCCGAGACGCGCATGGCCGTGCCGATGGTGACCACGAACCTGTTCACGCATCCGGTCTTCAAGGACGGCGGCTTCACGAGCAACGACCGGACCGTCCGCCGCTTCGCGCTACGCAAGGTTCTCCGCAACATCGAGCTGGCCGCCGAGCTGGGTGCCCGGACCTACGTCCTCTGGGGCGGCCGCGAGGGATCGGAGTACGACACCGCGAAGGACGTGCGAGCCGCGTTGGACCGCTACCGCGAGGCGATGAACGTGCTCACCGAGTTCGTCACCGAGCGCGGCTACCCGATCCGGTTCGCGATCGAACCCAAACCGAACGAGCCGCGCGGCGACATCCTGCTGCCCACCGTCGGGCACGCGCTGGCCTTCATCGCCGAACTCGACCACGGCGAGATCGTCGGCGCGAACCCCGAGGTCGGCCACGAGCAGATGGCCGGGCTCAACTACACCGCGGGCATCGCGCAAGCCCTGTGGGCCGGGAAGCTGTTCCACCTCGACCTCAACGGCCAACGCAGCATCAAGTACGACCAGGACCTCGTCTTCGGCCACGGCGACCTGCTCAGCGCGTTCTTCACCGTCGACCTGCTCGAACACGGCGCGCCCGGTGGCGGCCCGGCCTACACCGGGCCGCGCCACTTCGACTACAAACCGTCGCGCACCGAGGACATGACCGGCGTGTGGGCGTCGGCCCAGGCGAACATGGCCACCTACCTGCTGCTGCGCGAGCGCGCCGCCGCCTACCGCGCCGATCCCGCGGTCCGCGAGGCCATGCACACCGCCGGCGTCGAC
>DASSEP010000063.1:0-4444 GCA_035695205.1 Jatrophihabitans sp.
AGCCTCGGTGATCGAGGCGGGACAGGTGGAGATCAGGCGGACTTGATCGCCGAGATCTCGAACTCGAGGGTGACCTTCTCGCTCACCAGCACGCCGCCGGTCTCGAGCGCGGCGTTCCAGTTGACGCCCCAGTCCTTGCGGTTGATGGTCACGCTGCCCTCGAAGCCGATGCGCTGGTTGCCGAACGGGTCGGTCGCGGCGCCCTGGAACTCCAGCGGGATGGTGACCGGCTTGGTGACGTCCTTGATGGTCAGGTCGCCGGTGACCTCGAACTCGCTGCCGCCGCGGTGCGTGATCGCGGTCGACGTGAAGGTGATCTGCGGGTAGGTGGCGGCGTCGAGGAAGTCGTTGGTGCGCAGGTGCTCGTCGCGCTGGGCGTTGCGGGTGTCGATGCTCGCGACGTCGATGGTCAGGCTGACGCTGGACTTGCTCGGCTCGTCGCCGTCGATGACGGTTTGGCCGGTGAACTCGTTGAATGCGCCGCGGACCTTGGTGACCATCGCGTGCCGGGCGACGAAGCCGATGCGCGTGTGGGCCGGGTCGAAGGTGTAGCTGCCGGTCAGGGTGCCGAATTCGGTGGTGGTGGCGGTCATGACATCTCCTCGAAGTAGTCATCTGGTTGAACGGTCAACTAAAAGATAGCGCGTACTGGATGACGTGTCAACAATACAGGTATGATGGCCCGGTGACCGAGCAGGCGACACTGGCCGCACCGCGGTGGCTCACCCCCCGCGAGCAGCGGGCCTGGCGGGCGTACCTCGACATGCACGCGCGGCTGTCCGCCCAGCTGAACCGCGAAATGCAGGACGCCTCCGGGTTGTCCATCGCCGACTTCTCGGTGCTGGTGCAGCTCAGCGAGCACGTCGACGGCCGGGTGCGGGTGCTCGAACTCGCCAAGGCGCTCGGCTGGGAGAAGAGCCGGCTCTCGCACCAGCTCACCCGCATGCAGCAGCGCGGGCTCGTCGAGCGCTCCAACTGCAGCGAGGACCGCCGTGGCGCGTTCATCGTGCTCACCGACTCCGGCCGCGCGGCGGTCGAGGACGCCGCGCCGCGGCATGTGGAGGCCGTGCGGCGCTATCTGTTCGACGGAATCACCGACGAGCAGGTCGGCGCACTCGACGCGATCGCGCACGCCGTGGTGGCCCGGCTCGATGCTGCCTGCGCGGCGGCCGGTCCCGACCCCTGCGCCGACCGCTGCGCCGATCCGGGCGACTCCTGCGATTGAGTCGCCGAAGGCCGTCCTAGGTAGAGTCGGCAGACTCGGAAAAGCGCCCGTGGTCGAACCCTGGCCGCGCCAGCCTCAGAGGAGGACGCGGTGAGTCTCATGGAGCCACCGATGACCGACTCCGTGGGCACGACGTCCATCCTTCTCGTCGAGGACGACCACGGAGACGCGGTACTCGTGCAAACGTGCCTGAGCGACGTCGGGATCCGCGACACCGACATCGCCTGGAGCCGCACGCTCGGCGAGGCGCTCGACGAGCTCGTGCTCCGTCCGCCCGGCTGTGTGCTGCTCGACCTCGGCCTACCCGACTCCGAGGGCTACTCCGCGGTGCACAAGATGGTCGCCGCCGCCCCGGACATCGCGATCATCGTGCTGACCGGGCGCCAGGAGCGCGACGGCATCGACGCGCTGGCGGCCGGCGCGCAGGACTACCTGGCCAAGGACACCATCACCGGCGAGCTGCTCGAGCGATCCATCCGCTACGCCCGCGAGCGCAAGCGGGCCCAGCGCGCGCAGCAGCAACTGCGCGAGGTCCGGCTCAGCGCCGCCGAGCAGGCGCGTCTCGAGCGCGGGCTGCTGCCCCGCCCCCGGCTGCGTTCGGACGCCGTCGCGGCCACCACCTACTACCGCCCCGGGCGCGACGACGCCGTACTCGGCGGTGACTTCTTCGACATCGTCGAGGTGGAGGACGGCCGCGTGCGGGCCGTCATCGGCGACGTCATGGGGCACGGCCCGGACGAGGCAGCCCTCGGCGTGCACTTGCGCGTCGCGTGGCGCACCCTGCTGCTCGCCGGCGTGCCCGACGACCGCATCCTGCCCGCGCTGGCCGACCTGCTCGGCGCCGAGGAGGACGAGCAGCACTACGTCACCGTCTGCGACGTCACGATCGAGGGCGAGACGCTGACGATGCGGCTCGCCGGCCATCCCGCGCCGATCCTGTCCGACGGCGAGAAGCCGCGCTACCTCGAGGCGGCCATCGGTCCGCCGCTGGGCGTACAGCTGCCCGGTGGGATCGCGGCGAAGTGGCCGGAAACCGCCGTCGAGATGCCTGCCGGCTCCTCGCTGATCCTCTACTCCGACGGCCTGCTCGACGCCTACGCCGGTGCCCCCGAAGTACAGGGCCTGGGCATCGAGGAGCTCGTCGACGCCGTCCATACGTGTGTGCGCAGCGGCCAGCCGGCGACTTCGTGGATCGAGGCGCTCGTCGGCAGCGCGCCGCGCGAGTCGATCGACGACACCGCCGTCGTCGTGCTGACCACGAGAGACCGGTGACGACCGAGGCGACGGCTTCCCGCCGGGAACGGCCGTGGCGGCTGCGGCGCCGGCTCGGCCGCGCGTTCCTGGCGGTGACGGTCGTGCTCGCGCTGCTCGGTGCCGCAGTGGCCGTGTCGACGATCCGGTTCGTCATGGCCGGCAACCACGTGATCTACACCTGGCAGCCGGCGCTGGCGGCGGGACAGCGGCTGCTGACCGACCTGGTGAACGAGGAGACCGGCGTGCGGGGCTTCGCGCTCACCGGACAAGACTCCTCGCTGCAGCCCTATGTGCTGTATCGCGCCGCCCAGCGCCAGGACGCCGCCGCGCTGCGGAGTTTCGCCGCCGACCAGCCACGCATCCGCGCGGCGCTCGACCGCTTCGTGCGCGCGGCGGACGGCTGGGAACGCGCCGTCGCGGTGCCGGCGATCCGACAGACCCGCAGTGGCGGCACACCGGGCACGCAGGTGCTCGACGCCGGTCAGGCCGCTTTCGATCGGGTGCGGCGGGCGGGCGCGGCGCTCACCGAGCAGATCCGGTCCGGCGCCGAGGAGGCCCGCTCGTCGCGCGTGGTCAACGGCGCGATCGCCGCCGGCGCGCTCGGGCTCGCCGTGCTGGTGATCATCGCAATGGGGATCATGCTCTGGCGCGGGCTGCGGCTGTGGGTGCTGCGCCCGGTCGACAGCCTCGGCGGGCAGACCCGGCACGTCGCCGCGGGGCAGCTCCGGCACGAGATCACCGTGCACGGTCCGGTCGAGATCGTCTCGCTCGGCCGCGACGTGGATTCGATGCGCGCCGAGATCGTGCAGCAGCTGGCGCTCGCCGAGGAGATCCAGGAGGAGCTGCGCCGCCAGGGCGAGGAACTCGAGCGCTCCAACTCCGACCTGCAGCAGTTCGCCTACGTCGCCTCGCACGACCTGTCCGAGCCGCTGCGCAAGGTCTCGAACTTCTGCCAGCTGCTCGAGCGCCAGTACGCCGACCAGCTCGACGACCGCGCCCACCAGTACATCTTCTTCGCGGTCGACGGCGCCAAGCGCATGCAGGTGCTGATCACGGATCTGCTCGCGTTGTCGCGGGTGGGCCGTACCACCGACGAATTCGTGCCCGTCGAGCTGGACGCGGTGCTCGAGCGCGTCCTCAACACGCTCTCGGAACGCATCGAGGCGTCCGACGCCAAGATCGAACGGGTGAGCGCCCTGCCCACCGTGTCCGGCGATGCGAACCTACTCGGCTCGTTGCTGGAGAACCTGATCGGCAACGCGATCAAGTACCGCCGTGACGGTGTGGCACCGCACATCCGCATCGGCGCCGAGCACGACGACGCCGAGCAGCAGTGGACCTTCACCGTCGTCGACAACGGCATCGGGATCGCTGCCGAGTACGGCGAGCGGATCTTCCAGGTGTTCCAGCGGCTGCACCTGCGCGACCAGTACGGCGGGACGGGCATCGGGCTGGCGCTGTGCCGCAAGATCGTGGAGTTCCACGGCGGACGGATATGGCTGGATCCCGTACAGTCGGAAAACGGTGCAACCTTCCGGTTCACCCTTCCGGAAGGTGACTCCAGTGCCCAATGAACTCCTCAACCGCCCGCGTCGTCAGCTGGGCGTCCTGCTCGTCGAGGACGATCCGGGTGACGTGCTGATCGCGCAGGAGGCACTGCTTGCCGGGCACGTGGATTCGCGGCTGGACGTCGTCTCCGACGGCGTCGAGGCGATCGCCTACCTGCGCAACGAGAACGGCTTCGCCGACGCCGCCCGGCCGGACCTGATCCTGCTCGACCTGAACCTGCCCCGGATGTCCGGCCACGAGGTGCTCGCCGAGGTCAAGGCCGACCCGTCGCTGCGCCGGATCCCGATCGTCGTGCTCAGCACGTCCACCGCGGACGCCGACATCAACCGCAGCTACGACCTGCACGCCAACGTCTACGTCTCCAAGCCCGTCGACTTCGACGCCTTCACCGACGTG
>DASSEP010000064.1:0-5504 GCA_035695205.1 Jatrophihabitans sp.
CTCCGCTCGCATGTCCGCCGGCACTTCGTAACAGCGACCGCAGACGGCAGGACCGAGGAATGCCTGCAACGGACCGGCGTCGTGTTCGCGAATGCGATCGACGGTTGCGCCGACGACATCGGCCGCCACTCCGGGCCGTCCCGAGTGCACCACGGCGACCGAACGTTCGCCGGTGATGATCACCGGCACGCAGTCGGCGACGAGCACGGCGATGCATGCACCCGGCGTTGTGGTGATCAGTGCGTCGACGTCGGCGACGTCGTCGTCGACGGCCGAACCGACGACCGCGACGTCACGGCCGTGCACCTGGTGCATGAACTGCACGTGCCGCACGCCGATCTGCTCGGCCAGGCGCGCGCGATTGCGGCGCACGGCGCTCTCGTCATCACCGACGTGCAATGCCAGGTTTGCTGCGTCGTACGGCGGGAGGCTCGTGCCACCGACGCGGGTCGTCACCAGAACGCGCGCCGCACCCACTCGCCGATCATGCGCATATGCGTCGTTGCGGTCGCTCCGTACGACGTCTTTGTGCATGATCGGCGGACGGCCGGGCGCCGGCCGGGTTACTTGAGGAAGTCGGGGACGTCCAGCTCGTCACTGTCGTCGAAGACGATGGTCCGCCGTGGCGGCTGCGGCCGGCCCGGCGTCGGGGCGGTGCGCGGCGTCTCCTGCACGCGGACGTGCACGGGCTCTTCGGCCGCGATGAGGTCGACGGTCTCGTCCTCCTCCGGCTCGTCCTCGTTGGTCGCCGACGGGGTGTAGGTCACCTGCTGCTGCTCACGAGCAGGCGTGCGCCTCTGGTCCTGCTGGGCCCTGACTCGAGGTGCGCCGCCGTCGAAGCCGGCCGCGATGACGGTGACGCGCACCTCGTCGCCGAGGGCGTCGTCGATGACCGCGCCGAAGATGATGTTGGCATCGGCGTGCGCGGAGTCTGCCACCAGCTGCGCAGCCTCGTTGATCTCGAACAGTCCGAGGTCGCTGCCGCCGGAGATGTTCATGAGGACCCCGTGCGCCCCGTCGATCGAGGCCTCGAGGAGGGGGCTCGAGATCGCCATCTCCGCCGCTGCCACGGCGCGGTCGTCGCCCCGGGCCGAACCGATGCCCATCAGCGCCGAGCCGGCACCGCTCATCACCGACTTGACGTCGGCGAAGTCGAGGTTGATCAGTCCGGGCGTCGTGATCAAGTCGGTGATGCCTTGCACACCGGACAGCAGCACCTGGTCGGCGGAGTGGAAGGCGTCGAGGACGCTGACCTGGCGATCGCTGATCGAGAGCAGTCGGTCGTTCGGGATGACGATCAGGGTGTCGACCTCGTCGCGGAGCGCGGCGATGCCGGTCTCGGCCTGCTCGGCGCGGCGCTTGCCCTCGAAGGTGAAGGGGCGGGTCACGACGCCGATCGTCAGCGCGCCGAGCGAGCGGGCGATGCGGGCCACGATCGGTGCGCCGCCGGTCCCGGTGCCGCCGCCCTCGCCGGCGGTGACGAACACCATGTCCGCGCCCTTGAGGACCTCTTCGATCTCCTCGGCGTGGTCGTCCGCCGCCTGCCGACCGATGTCCGGGTTGGCGCCGGCGCCGAGCCCTCGGGTCAACTCGCGCCCGACGTCGAGCTTGACGTCGGCGTCGCTCATCAGCAGCGCCTGGGCATCGGTGTTCACCGCGATGAACTCGACGCCCTTGAGGCCGACTTCGATCATGCGGTTGACGGCGTTGACGCCGCCTCCACCGATTCCCACGACCTTGATGACGGCCAGGTAGTTCTGTGGTGCGGCCACGAGCGATGCCCCTCTTCGGCAGGTTCCGGGCCGGTCGCTGTCGGCCGCGGTCTGCGGCCGGGCAAGCGTCACCGGCGGTGGCTGGCTGGGGAAGTCCGCGGCGTCGGTGGCCCGGGGAAGATGCCACCGATCGACGCGGCGTGTCGGGCCCGACGCTGGACCCTCACCCTCAGGTAGACCGTTATAGTTATGTCAACTCAAGAGCGTGTCCGGACAGTAGGGGGATTCGCCGCGACCGGTCAAGCGACGTTGCGCGACGCGCCGTAAGGACGCTCGAAAATCACCCGTCGGCGAGTCTCACGCTCACCCGGAGATATCGGTAGCCGCGACCCTGTCCACTGCCGTGATCATGACGTGGCAGCGGGCAGAGGCGGGTCAGCCGGAGGTGACGGCGAACGACGGGGTGCTCACGTCGTAGGTCTTCGCCCGATGCTGCAGCAGCACCGTCAGTGCAGTGATCTTGGCGGCGGTCTGGCCGGCACTCCCCCACACCACCGTGGCGTTCTGCGACAAGCCGAAGGAGACCGCGTCGGGCGTTGTCGCCGAGATCCACTGCACCTGGGCGCGAAGCGGGCTCGGCAGTGAACGCCACACGGCGAGAGCAGCGCCGGCATCGGTGTCGCCGGGCGCATTGCCGGGGGCACCGACCGAGACGGGTGCGCCGAGGCGCAGGTCGAGCAGGTGCAAGTCCACGGGGGCGGTCGGCACCGTGGCGAATGGCACACCGGAGCCGTCGACCATCGTCACTGCTCCAGTGGCAGTGGCGACGGCGGCGACCGGGGTGCGTTCGACGACGTCGATCTCCAGGCGGTGCGGCCACAGTCGCCGCACCTGCACCCGGGCGATCGCGGGCAGCGCAGCGACATGCTCGCGCACCTGCCCCGGTTGCACCCGCAGCAGCGAGCGGCCGAGCGGCGCGTCGGCTGCGACGAGCACCTGCTGCACGGTGAGTCGCGAGGTGGAGTCGTTGCTCACGCCGTGCACGACGACGCTGTCGAGCCGCAGCAACGGCGACGAGAGTGCGGCCCACGAGCCTGCGGCGGCGAGGGTGGTCGCCGACGCGGCGATGAGCATCGGGCGGACGGTACGCCGTCGCGCCGCCCGGCGGCGCGCGCGAAACCGGCCCTCGGCCCGGACGAGGCCGCTCACGGCGCCGCCGCGTCCGGCTCGAGCGCGGCGAGAATCTCGCCGGTCAGCATGGTGACGTCACCGGCGCCGATGGTGAGGACGATGTCACCCGGTCGCGCCCATCGCGCGACGTGCGCGGGCACGGCGGACCATGAGGGCTCGAACACGACGCGGTCTGGCGGCAGGGCGATGGCATCGGCAACCAGGGCCCCGGTCACGCCGGGCATCGGGTCTTCCCGGGCCGCGTAGACATCCATGACGACGACGCCGTCGGCCGCGGCGAGGGCCCGCCCGAACTCGCGGGCGAAATAAGAGGTGCGGGTGAACAGGTGCGGCTGGAAGACGGCAAGCACCTGAGCACCGGCGCCGGCGACCTGCCGAGCCGCGGCCAGCGCGGCGCGCACCTTGGTCGGGTGGTGGGCGTAGTCGTCGTACACCCGCACCTGCCGCGCGACCCCGCGCAGCTCGAACCTCCGCCGGGCGCCGGTGAACTCGCTCAACCCCCGGGCCATGTCGGTGAACGGGAGCCCGACGGCCAGGCCGAGTGCCAGCGCCGCGGTCGCGTTCAACGCGTTGTGGCGCCCCGGCACCTGCAGCGTGACGTCACCGAGCCGGCGGCCGCCGGCGACGAGTCCGAACTGGGAGCCGGCCGCGACAAGGCGCAGGTCCTCGATGCGCACGTCAGCGTCGTCGGCGGTGCCGAACAGCGCCACCCGCAGTCCGCGCGCCCGGGCCGCATCGGCGAGCGCGCGCGAGCCCTCGTCGTCCGCACCGAGGACCACGGCGCCGTCCTCGGCGATGCGCTCGACGAACTGGCCGAACGCCGCCGCCACCGCATCCGCGGCGCCGTAGTTGTCGAGATGGTCCGGCTCGACGTTCGTGACGATCGCTGCCTCCGGCGACAGCAACAGAAACGAGCGGTCGCTCTCGTCGGCCTCGGCGACGAAGAACTCTCCCGTGCCGGCGTGGGCGTTGGAGCCGGGTTCGTTGAGGTCGCCGCCGATGGCATAGCTCGGGTCCCGCCCGCAGGCCTGCAGCGCGACCGTCACCATCGAGGTGGTCGTCGTCTTCCCGGCTGTGCCGGCCACCGCGAGCCCGCGGGCGCCGGCCATCACCGACGCCAGTGCAGCTGCCCTGGGCAGCACCCGAAGGTCGGCTGCACGCGCCGCGACCAGATCGGGGTTGGTCGAGCGGATCGCACTCGAGGTGACGACAGTGTCTGCATCCGCGACGTGCTCACCGCCGTGACCGACGTAGACGTCGGCGCCCAGGACCCGCAGTGCCGCGATCGCCCGCGAGTCCTTCGCGTCGCAGCCGGAGACCGGGAGGCCCCGCGCCAGCATGATCCGCGCGATGCCGCTCATGCCTGCCCCGCCGACGCCCACGAAGTGCACGCGCCCCAGGTCGGCCGCAGCCGGGATCTCCTCCGGCGTCTCGACGAAAGCCATCAGCCACCACCGGCCCGACGTACGAGGTCGGCCAACCGGCGATCAGCGTCGAGCACCCCGTAAGCCCCGGCAGCCGCTCCCATCGCCTGCAATCTTGCGCTGTCCTGGAGCAACGGCAGCACGTCGGACCGCATCCACTCAGCCGTGAACGCTGCGTCCGTGACCAGCAGCCCACCTCCAGCGGCGACGACGGGCTCGGCATTGAGGCGCTGCTCACCGTTGCCGACCGGCAACGGCACGTAGATCGCCGGCAGCCCGAGCGCGGTCAGCTCGCTGACGGTGTTCGCACCGGCGCGGCACAGCGCAACGTCGGCAGCGGCGTAGGCGAGCTCCATCGCGTCGACGTAGGGCACGGTGACGTACGGCGCCGAACCGCGTCCTTCCTCGGCGGGGCCGGGCACCTGCACCTCCTTGCCCTCGCCACAGATGTGCAACACCTGGACGCCGAGCTCGGCGAGCTCCGGCGCGAGTTGCGGAACGACCTCGTTGAGGTGCTGCGCGCCGAGAGATCCGCCGAAGACCAGCAACGTCACGCGTTCCTGGTGCAGGCCGAAATGCCGGCGCGCCTCGCCGCTGCGGGCCACGCGATCGAGCGACGTGATCTCGGCGCGCAGTGGCAGCCCGGTGCGCACCGCGTGCGGCAACGGCGTGTCCGGGAAGGTGACGGCGACCCAGCGGGTCAGGCGTGCGCCGAGCCGGTTGGCGAAGCCGGGCCGGCTGTTCTGCTCGTGGACGACGATCGGCACGCCCGCGCGGCGCGCGGCGAGATAGGCCGGTGCGGCGACGTAACCACCGAAGCCGACGACGACATCGGCCTCGACGGCGCGAATGGCATCACCAGCTGCGGCAACGGCACGGCGCAGCCCGGACGGCAGCCGGAGCAGGTCTCCGCTCAGCCGCCGCGGCAACGGCACCCGGGGAATCTCGTGCAACCGGTAGCCGCGCGACGGCACGAGCCGCGACTCGAGCCCGGCCGCGGTGCCGAGAGCCAGCACCTGCGTCGCAGCATCGTCGGCAACCAGCCGGTCGGCCAGCGCGAGCAGCGGCGAGACATGCCCGGCGCTGCCGCCGCCGGCGAGCAGCACCCGCACGATCAAGTGCTCCGCAGACGCCGCGCCATCGCCTGCTTTCTGGCCGCGCGCCGGGCGGCGAGCGC
>DASSEP010000065.1:0-4649 GCA_035695205.1 Jatrophihabitans sp.
CCCACGGCGTGCAGGTCCTCGAGGTAGTTCCACAGCGGGGTGTAGAAGCCGTCCAGATCCACCACGACGACCGGCTTGTCGTGCATGCCCAACGTGGCCGAGGTCCACACCTCGAACAGTTCCTCGAGCGTGCCGAGCCCACCGGGAAGCGCGAGGAACGCGTCGGACCGCTCGTCCATGATTCGTTTGCGCTCCCGCATCGTGCGCACGACGACCAGATCGTCGGCCTCGATGTCGGCGACCTCGAGCGGCATCAGGTGCTCCGGTATCACGCCGGTGGTGTGCGCTCCGCCGGCCCGCGCGGCACGGGCGACGTCGCCCATCATCGACACCCGCCCGCCGCCGGAAACCAGCGAGTGACCGTCGGCGGCGAGCCGCCGGCCGACCTGGGTCGCGAGCTCGCGGTAGCTGAAGTCGATGCCCTCGCCCGAGGAGCAGTAGACGCAGATCGCGGCCATCGTCACTGACCGTCGTGCGATTGGGTGCGGGCGTCCTCGGCCGCGACGGCCTGCTCGGTCTCCTCCTGCGAGGAGCGCGACTTCTCGGCATCGACGATGCGGGCCACCGCGTCATCGACGTCGTCTGTGACATGCACGAGGTCGAGGTCAGGTGCGTTGATCTTGCCGGCGGGATGGACGGTGCCGCGCAGCCAGTCGAGCAGGCCCCGCCAGTAATCGGACCCGAAGAGGATCACCGGGAACCGGGTGACCTTCTGCGTCTGTACCAGCGTCAGCGCCTCGAACATCTCGTCGAGGGTGCCGAAGCCGCCCGGCAGGATGACGAACGCCTGGGCGTACTTGACGAACATCGTCTTGCGGGCGAAGAAGTAGCGAAAGTTCAGCCCGACGTCCACCCAGTCGTTGAGCCGCTGCTCGAAGGGCAGTTCGATGCCCAGCCCGACCGACACGCCCCCGGCCTCGGACGCCCCGCGGTTGACCGCCTCCATCGACCCCGGTCCGCCGCCGGTGATCACCGCGAAGCCGGCGCGCGCGAGCGCCGCGCCGAGAGCGAGCCCGGTCGCGTACTCGGGATGCTCGGGCCGCGTGCGGGCGGAGCCGAACACCGACACCGCGGCCGGCAACTCGGCGAGCAGACCGAATCCCTCGACGAACTCGCTCTGGATCCGCAGCACCCGCCACGGATCGGTGTGCACCCAGTCCGAGGGGCCGCGGGAATCGAGCAGCCGCTGATCGGTGGTGCCCGCTTTGATCTGCGAGCGGCGCAACAGCACGGGGCCGCGTTGGTGCTCGGCGCGCGCCCCTTCACGCCCGTTCCCGCCTCGATCAGCAACCATGGCCTGACGGTAGCCGGTCACCGGGAGAGGAAGCGCAGCAGCGCCGCCTCGGCGGCGCCGATGGCCGGCACCAGCACGTGCTCCTCCGGCTTGTGCGCGAGCGCGGGGTCGCCCGGGCCGAAGTTGAGCGCCGGGATGCCGAGCGTGCCGAAGCGGGCGACGTCGGTCCATCCCAGCTTGGCAGCCACGCCGCCCCCCACTGCCGCCGCGAACTCGGCGGCCAGCGGCGCGTCGAGACCGGGACGCGCCCCGGGCGCCGAGTCGGTGAGCTCGGTCTCGTAACCGTCGAGCACCTCGCGCACGTGGGCCAGCGCCTCCTGTTCCGTGCGGTCCGGCGCGAAGCGGTAGTTGACCGTCACCGTGCACGTGTCGGGGATGACGTTGCCCGCGATTCCGCCGTTGATCGCAACCGCGTTGAGGCCCTCGCGGTAGGTCAGCCCCTCCACCTCGACCTCCCGCGGCCGGTAGCTGCGCAGCCGCTCCAGCAGCGGCGCGGCGTCGTGGATCGCGTTCGTCCCCAACCACGACCGCGCGCTGTGTGCGCGCACGCCGGGCACGCGCGCGACGACGCGCAGCGTCCCCTGGCAGCCTCCCTCGACCGCGCCGTTGGTGCCCTCGAACAGGATGGCGAGGTCGCCGGCGAGCGCCGCAGGGCGATCACGGGCCAGCCGCCCCAGCCCGTTGCGCGCTGCCTCCACCTCCTCGCAGTCGTAGCACACCCAGGTCAGATCGGCCCGGGGGTCGAGTTCGCCGGAGCCGACGAGGTGCGCCGCGCGCAGCATCACGGCCAGCCCCGATTTCATGTCCGAGCTCCCGCAGCCGTGCAGCACGTCGCCCTCGAGCCGGGACGGCAGGTTGCCGGCGATCGGGACGGTGTCGAGGTGCCCGGCCAGCACGACCCGCTGCGCGCGGCCGCATTCGGTGCGGGCGAGCACGACGTTGCCGTCGCGCTCGACCTGCAGGCCCGCGCAATGGCGCAGGGCCTGCTCGACCAGGTCGGCGAGGCGGCGCTCGTCACCGGAGACCGAGGGGACGTCGACGAGCGCGGCGGTCAGCGCCGCCGCACCCGCGGAGAGATCGAGCACGACCGCGAGGCTACGCGGCCGCTTAGCGGGTCCTGATCGGCACGTGGGCGCTCGTTACTGTTACGCCCGTGACCGAACGCGCAGCCTGGGGCTACGGCCTCGCGACGACCGTGACGGCCGGAGAGGCCGCCGATCGCGTCCTCGACGCCTGGTTCCCGGAGCCCGCTCTCGGCGCGCTGCCCCGAGCCGCGGCCGCGCCGCACGAACTGGCCTCGCTCACCGGCTCGCAGGAATCGGCCGCCGACCGGGGGGTCCGGCTCGACGTCACCGTCTGCGAGATCGACCTCGACGCGCCGCCGGCCTCCGTGCCCGACGCCTACCTGCGCCTGCACCTGCTCTCGCACCGGCTGGTGCAGCCCAACGACGTGAACCTCGACGGCATCTTCGGCGTACTGCCCAACGTGGTGTGGACGAGCGTCGGGCCGTGCCCGGTCGACAACTTCGAACGCATCCGCGTGGCGCTGCGCCGCAAGGGACCGGTGCAGGTGCACGGCGTCGACAAGTTCCCCCGGATGACCGATTACGTGTTGCCGATCGGTGTGCGTATCGCAGACGCCGGCCGCGTGCGGCTGGGCGCGCACCTCGCGCAGGGCACCACGGTGATGCACGAGGGGTTCGTCAACTACAACGCCGGCACGCTGGGCGCCTCGATGGTCGAGGGGCGGATCTCGGCCGGCGTGGTCGTCGACGACGGTTCGGACGTCGGCGGCGGGGCGTCGATCATGGGCACGCTGTCCGGCGGCGGCAAGGAGCGCATCCGGGTCGGTCGCCGCTGCCTCATCGGCGCGAACGCCGGCATCGGCATCTCCATCGGCGACGACTGCGTGGTGGAGGCCGGCACCTACATCACCGCCGGTTCCAAGCTGACGCTGCCGGACGGCCGGGTCGTCAAGGCCGCCGAGCTGTCCGGCCAGCCCGGCTGGCAGTTCTGGCGCAACAGCGTCTCGGGAGCGCTCGAGGCACGCCCGCGCAGCGGCGCCGTGGAACTCAACGAAGCCCTGCACGCGAACGACTGACCGCGATGGCTCGACGCGGGATCCGTTGGGTCGCGATCACGGCGGTCGCGGCGGCAGTGATCACGGCTGCCGTCTTCGCCGGGCGCGCCATCTGGCAGATCGCGGTGTCGCACCTGTCGTCGAACAGCTGCTCGGTGGGCGACTACGACATCGACACCAGCCAGGCCAGTGTCGCCGCGGCCATGGTCGCCGAGGTGACGAGCTACCGCGACCCGCTGCCCGAGCGCGCGGCGGTTCTCGTGCTCGCCGCCGCGCTGCAGGAGAGCAAGCTGACCAACTTGCCCCCGCACGCCGGCGACCGGGACTCGGTCGGGGTGCTCCAGCAGCGACCCTCGCAGGGCTGGGGCGGCGGCAACGCGAAACGGCTCACCGACGTCGGCGAGGCGACCCGGGAGTTCCTCGACGCGCTGGTGAAGATCCCGCACTGGCAGACCCGCCCGCTGGCGCAGGCGGTGCAGGCGGTGCAGATCTCGGCCGACGGCAGCGCCTACGCCCAGCACGAGCCGGAGGCGCAAGCTCTCGCCGACGCGCTCACCGGGCGCCGGCCGGCGGGGATCAACTGCAGCTTCCAGGCGCCGACGGTCGTTGCGCCCGCCCGCACCGTCGCGGCGCAGGCCCGCAGCCAACTCGGCATCGACACGCCGGTGGCCGCCGGACGCACCGTGCGGGTGCCCGGCGCGGGCTGGCAGACCGCAGCCTGGTTCGTCGCCAACGCCGACCGGCTCGGTATCGACCGGGTCTCCTACGACCGGCACGTCTGGACGCGGACCGGCGGCTGGCAGCGCGGGCCCGCGTCGCGGCACGCCGTCGTCGCCGTGATGGCGACGCTGCAGGGCTGAGCGAGCTCAGCCGGCCTCGCCCTGCGGCGGCAGCTCCTTGATCCACTTCGGGTCGTGGTCGACCTGGCCGACCTTCGAGGCACCGCCCGGTGAGCCCAGCTCGTCGAAGAAGTCGACGTTTGCCTTGGTGTACTCGCTCCACTGCGACGGGACGTCGTCCTCGTAGAAAATCGCCTCGACGGGGCAGACCGGCTCACAGGCGCCGCAGTCGACGCACTCATCCGGGTGGATGTAGAGCATCCGCGTGCCCTCGTAGATGCAGTCGACCGGGCACTCTTCGATGCACGCCTTGTCGAGCACGTCCACGCACGGTTCGGCGATCACGTACGTCACTTGATTGTCCTCCGGAGATCACTGCGGTCAGGCACCGGATGTCTAGTATGCCGCTCGTGCTGGAGCCGAGGTGGTTGGGTCG
>DASSEP010000066.1:0-5061 GCA_035695205.1 Jatrophihabitans sp.
CTGGGAGGCGAATCCGCTCGCCGGACGCATGACCCGGTGGTTGCGCGCGCACTATCAGCACGCGCACCTCGGCACCTGGCGGATCTTCTTCACACCGCAGGCCGCCGCGCGCGCCGCCGGCCACGACATCACGCTCACCCGTTTCATGACCGGCTGGCCACACACCCTCGCAGGCAAGCGGTTCACCTGCGCCCACCCCTGACACCCCAGCGGGTTCGCACAAGGCCGCGACAGGTCGCAAGGAACCGGATCTCACCCGAGCAAGGTCGCCTGCTCCGTGCGGGGCGCCTCGATGCCCTCGCCGATGTCTTCGCGAACGTCCTCGTCTGAGCCGCTGCGCCGAACCTGTGAGTCGGTACAGCGAGTGAGCCGGTGTGCATCCGGTTCCGGGCCGGCCGCCGTAGGCCATTCGACAGCACCCACCGACTCGAGGAGCGGAACATGAAAAAGTCGATCATTCTCAGTGGTGTCGCCGTATTCGGCCTGATCGGGGCGGCCTCAGCGACGACCACGGCAGCGGGTGCGGAGGGCACCGCGCAGGTCAGTGTCGTCCACGGCATCCCGGACACGCCGGTCAACGTCTTCGTCGACGGCAAGTCCGTCCTGCCGGACTTCAAGCCGGGTTCCGTGGCCGGCCCGCTGTCGCTGCCGGCGGGTTCGCACGAAGTCACGGTGTTTCCCGCCTCCAACACCGCGGGCACGGGTACTCCGGTGATCAAGGCCGACGCCTCGGTGGCCGCCGAGAAGAACTATTCGCTCGTCGCCCACCTCACCACGGCGGGCAAGCCCACGCTGACCGCGTACGAGAATGACGTCGGCCCGGTACCGGCCGGCCAGGCCCGACTGGTGGTGCGGCATGACGCCGCCGCGCCGGCGGTGGATGTGCGCGCAAACGGCAAGGTCGCCTTCGCGAACCTGGCGAACCCGGACCAGGCCATGGCCGACCTGCCGGCCGGCACCGTGTCGGCCGACGTCGTGCTCGCCGGCACGTCGACGGTCGCCCTCGGACCAGCGGATCTGAACTTGAAGGAGGGCACCGCGACGATCGCCTACGCGACAGGTTCGGCCTCCGACAAGTCCCTGGCCCTGGTCACGCAGACGATCGACGGGCTGCACTCGGCGCCGGCTGGCGTGCCCGCGGGCAGCGGTGGACTCGTCGACCGCGGCGCCGGAACGCCGGGCTGGGTCTTGGCGACGGCCGCCATCGGGTTCGCCGTGGCGGTCACCGCGGCCGCCGGCCTGTACCGCGCCCGCCGGGAACCGGCAGCGCTGCGGGCACCACGGTAGGGGAAGGAAGCAGATGGGTCTGACGGCGGCGCGGGCGCTGTGGGCGACGGTACTGGCCGTCGGCTGCGCCGGCGCCGCCGTCGCCCTGCTGTTGAGCCAGGCCGGGAGCAACAGGCCGGCTGCAGTGCGCCCCATCGATCCCGGGGCACCCATCCGGTTGGCGACCGAGCCGCCGCGCGGCGCGGCGACACCGGTGCCGGTACTTCCGAGCGAATCCACACCCCCGCCCCGCACCGGCGCGCGGCCGGTGTCCTTGCGGATAGCCGCGATCGACGTCACCGCGCCGGTCGCCTCGGTCGGAGTCGACCGTCGCGGCGAGGTCGCCATTCCTGAGCGGGTCGCCACAGTCGGCTGGTACCGGTTCAGCGCTGCACCCGGTGCCGGCGCCGGGTCGACAGCGTTGGTGGGCCATGTGGACTCGGCCGTACAGGGCGAGGGAGCGTTCTTCCGTTTGCGTGACCTCACGCGGGGAGATCGGATCGTCGTTGCCGTCGCCGGCGGCCGCAAGGTCGCCTACCTGGTCGTGTCCCTCGCGCAGTACCCCAAGACGTCGGTGCCGTTGCGCCAGCTGTTCTCCCGCACGGGCGCGCCGCGCCTCACGCTCATCACCTGCGGCGGTTCGTTCGACGCGGCGCGCCGCTCCTACCGCGACAACGTCGTGGTGACCGCGGTGCCGACCTGATCGCAGCGGAGGCGCAGATGAACGACGGGCTGCCACGAAGCGGCGGGCGCACGAGCCGGATCGCAGATGTTGTCGACCGAACTCTCGAGTGTGCGGTCGTCCCGAGCTTCACCCGGATCGGGTACGACGTCCGGTCGCGCCTCGGCCACTGGACGCCGATCTCCGAGTTCGACCTGTCCGGCCGTGTTGTCGTGATCACCGGCGCTACGTCCGGCCTCGGGTTGTCCGCCGCGCAGGCGTTGCTCGCGGCGGGCGCGAGTGTCGAGATCATCGGTCGCGATCCGGCCAGGACCGCTGCGGTGAGTGAGCGGCTCCGCGTCGAGAACCCAGCCGGTGAACTCGGCTTTCTCGTCGCCGACACCGGCGATCTCGATGCCGTCAGAAATGTCTGCGACACGCTGGCCGACCGGCACGGCGCGATCGATGCGCTGATTCACAATGCCGGTGCGCTGGACAAGGAGTACGCACTCTCGCCGCAGGGCCTTGAACGCACGGTGGCGAGTCAAGTGGCCGGGCCATTCGCGATGACAGCCCTGCTGCTGCCTCTGCTGCGGGCCGGGTCGGGCTCGCGGGTCGTGTGGGTGTCCTCCGGAGGCCTGTACACCCAGCCGCTGTCGGTCGCGGCCCTCGACGGCGGACCCGGAAGCTACCGCGGCGCAGTCGCGTACGCGCGGGCGAAACGGGCGCAGGTGACCCTCGCCCAGATGTGGGCCGAACATCTGCGTCGCGACCGCGTCAGGGTGCACGCAATGCACCCGGGCTGGGCAGACACACCTGGCCTGCGCACGTCGCTCCCCACGTTCCGCCGAGTCCTCAGACCTGCGTTGCGCAGCCCGGCGCAGGGTGTCGACACGCTCGTATGGCTCGCCGCAGACGACGGTCTACCACTGCACACCACCGGCCTGTTCTGGTTGGACCGCCGTCCACGCCCGATCCACCGGCTGTCGTCGACGCGGCGCACCGACACCGCCGACGAACGCGCCCGCCTGTGGAGCTGGTGCGTTCGGCACGCGGGAATCGATCACTTCGAGACTGGCGGATCTAGGCTCGACGGCACAGGACTCCGGAGGCCACGACGATGAGTATCGAGTCCGGTGGTGCGGCCAAGGATGCCGAGCGAGTTGCGATGCTGGCCGCGCTCGTCGACGGCGATGTGCCGTTGGCGTATCGGCTCGCGGTCGAGCTGCTGGCAGAGGGGGTGCCCTTCGACGACATTGCAGTCGACGTGCTCGCCCCTGTGCATGCGGAGTTGGGCCGGCGGTGGGCGGCCGGCGACCTCGGCGTGGCCGACGAGCACGCAGCGAGCGCGGCGATCGACGACCTGCTGGTCAGGCTAGGGGCGACCGTCGAGCGCCCGCGGGGGCCGGCGGTGGTGGTCGCAAGCGCCGAGAACGACGCCCACGCGCTTGGTGGACGCGTCGTGGCCAGCGCACTCGCTCTCGAAGGTTTCCGCGTCATGTTTCTCGGGTCTTCGGTACCGGCTTCCGATCTGGGCGACTTTCTCGACCTGCACCGTCCGCTCGCGCTCGCCCTGAGCTGTTCCATGCCGACCGCCTTCGTCGCGGCAGCGCGCTCAGTCTCGGTCGCGCACGATCTGGGCATACCCGTCCTCGGCGGCGGCCGTGCACTCGCCACCGAAGACCGGGCCACGCGTCTCGGGGTCGACGCGCTCGCCCGGCTGCCGGGTGACGCAGTTCGCGTTCTACGAGCTTGGGAGATTGCTCCCCCTGATCGATTCACGGCCACGCCGGAGCCGATTCCCGAGACTGCAGCGTTCGTCCAGCGCAGCCACGCCCTCGTCAGCGCGGCGATCGAGCCGGGGACGGCCGGTGACAGCGCCGCACCGTTCGCCCTTGCCGACGAACTCCACCGGGTGCTGCAGGTCGTCGAAGGCGCACTGCTCCTTCGTGAGCCAGTGGTGATCGACGAGCAGGTGCACTGGCTGCGCGCGACCGGCCCAGCGCGCGGGTTCGCCCGCGCGGACATCGACGCCGCGCTGGCCGCCCTCGCCGACGCGATGAGCGGCGATCTGCAGCGCGCCGGAGCGGCCTTACGCAGCTCGCTGAGCTAACGATCCGGCGGGACGAGTAGGCGCGTCAGGATCTGTGCAGGTCCTGGGCGGCGAGAAGGTCCCGCAGCTTCGCCAAGCCCCTGCGGATGCGGCTCTTGACCGTGCCCTCGGGCTCGTTGAGCATTCGCGCGACCGTGCGGTAGCTGTGGCCGCCGAAATAGGCGAGCTCGACGGCCGTCCGGTCGGCGTCGGGAAGCTGGGCGAGGGCCTGACGGACCGCATCGGCAACTGTCTGCGCCAGGACCTGCGCCTCGACCCCGGTCTCCGGAACGATCGTCCTGATCGCGTCGCGCCGTTCGCGCGCCACCCGCGCCGTGTCGGATCGCAGGACATCCAGCGACCGGCCGTGGGTGATCGCCAGCAAGAAAGACCGCAACGATCCGCGCTCTACATCGAAGCGCGACGATCGCTCCCACAGCCACAGGAATACCTCCTGGCAGATCTCCTCCGCGCGTCCGCTATCGCCGACGAGCCGGAGGGCGAATGCCAGGACCGGCCCGCGGTGGCGGCGCACGACCTCCGCCATCGCCGCCTCGTCGCGCCGGGCGATCGCGGCGACGAGTTCGCCGTCGTCGCCTCGGCGAGATCTTCCCTCGCCACCGCTTCCACCTGGTCCACTCGTGTGCCGACCAAGCTAGGCGGACCGGAGCGCCGACCGCGCCGGACCCAAGACCTGTCCGGCGTGCCCGACAGGCCCTCGCAGGCGCGGCCGGATCTATGCAGCGGCGCCCAGCTGACGGTTGCGCCCGCGGCGGCGAGCGCATCGCGGCACATCCGCACATGCGCGGCCGCCGAGCCGTCGAATGCAACATCCCCTGCGTACTGACGAGTATCCGTGCGAAATACTCGGCAGTACGCAGGGGATGTCGGGTTCGTCCGGAGCCTCGGTGATCGAGGCGGGACAGGTGGAGATCAGGCGGACTTGATCGCCGAGATCTCGAACTCGAGGGTGACCTTCTCGCTCACCAGCACGCCGCCGGTCTCGAGCGCGGCGTTCCAGTTGACGCCCCAGTCCTTGCGG
>DASSEP010000067.1:0-6978 GCA_035695205.1 Jatrophihabitans sp.
GGTGCCGCGGCTGCTGAGGCTGATGCCCCCGGCGATGAGCAGCCCCGCGGCGACGAGGTTGCCGACCCCGTTGACGGTGAGCTCGCCGATGTACTGGCCGTGCGAGATGCCCTCGTAGTTGTCGAAGTTGGCGATGAGGGATGAGGCGAACAGCAGCAGCATGCCGGCGATGATGAGCAGGCCGCCGGACACGTAGCCGAGCACAGCCGCCGCGAGCGCGTTGCCGGGGCGGGTGTCGGCGGGGAAGCCCACGCCGTAGGGCGAGGTGCCGTACGGGGGCGGGTAGCCGGGGTACGGCCCGTAGGGCGGGTAGCCGTCGCTCCAGCCCGGCGGGGGCGACTGCGGCGGCGGCCGGTGCGCGCCGGTCGGCGGCGGGCCCTGATACTCGCCGTACTCCCGCTGGTACACCGGCGGTTGAACGGGGTCCGGCTCGTCGCGATAGGTGGGGCCGCTCACTGCAGCGATCCCGTCAGGTGCTGCTGCACGCACTGCTGGAAGCCCGGCTGGTTGCTGCGGTTGAGACCGCCGCACTGGTTGACCGCATGGATGAGCACGGTGGTGACGACGATGGCCAGCACCGCCCCGACCGCGGCACACACGAGCCCGGCGATCGCCATGCCTTTGCCAGTGCCGCCGCTGCGGTTCGCCTCGTTCAGGGCGAGGATGCCGAAGACGACGGCGAGAATCGCGAACAGCGCGTCGAACACGCTCGTCCAGAACAGAAAGATGGTGAGCAGGCCCAGGACGAGGGCCGCGACCGCCTTGCCGTTGCTGCGCGAACGGGTCTGATACGGCGAGGTGCCGTACGGATACGGCGGGTACGGCGGATGCGCTGGGCCGCCCGGGTACGGGTGCCGCGGCGGGCCGCCCGCGTACGGGGCCTGCCCCGGGCCGCCCGCGTAGGGCGGCGGACCACCCGGGTACGGCGGCGCCCACGCGGTGCCGGGTGGCGGGGCGGCCGGCGATCCGGCCCACGTGCTCGTCGGAGGCGGCGTCCAGCCCGGTGGCGCATACTCCGGCGGCGGCGGGGTCTCGGGCAGGCCGAAGCGGTAGGGATCGAACGGCGCTTCGGCCGGCTGCTCGTTGTGCAGGTCTTTCTGCAGGCTCACCGGCTCGTCCGGCTCACCGGAGCGCGGGTCGGTCGGCGAATTCATTCGTCAGCTCCTGACGGAAGCGGCGTCGGCAGATCTGCCCGACTGTAGGCCATTGCCGAGATCATCTCCCGTGCGCAGCCTCCGCGGTCGGCCCGTTCACGGGCCGTTGCCAGGTGCGTTGCCAGGTGCGTTGCCAGGTGCGCTGGCCGCCGGGCGGCTGAGGACGTCCACGTACACTGCGCCGGTGACCGAGAAGCCGTCCAGCCCGGTGTCCGTGCGCAAGGGCGCGTCGCCGTCCGCGGGCTCCACCGCGCCGACCGAACGCCCCACGACGATCAAGGCGCTGGTCGCCACGCTGCTGCTCACCGGCGTGTGCGCGATCATCGCGGCGGCGTCGCTGTTCGGGCTGCACAGCTACCTGGTCAAGAGCATCACCGACTCCAACCCGGTCCCGCCGATCACGAACAGCCAGATCCAGTCGCAGGGCAGCCAGCTGCACGACTTCGTCGCCAACCGGTTGACGGCAAGCCCGGGCCTCGGCGCCGCGGCGGTCAGTGCCGACGCCTCGGCCACCCAGAACTGGGTGCAGCGCAACCTGCCGAAGAGCAACGTCGAGGCCTCGGATATCTCCGACCAGGCGCAGAAGATGCACGACTTCGTCAGCTCGAGCCTGCAGGGCGTCAACGGGACGACGCTGAACTCGGGGCAGATCCAGCAGCAGGCCGGCAAGATCGAGAAGACCTACACCACCAACCTGAAGGATCTGCAGGGCGGGCAGGCCACCCCGCTCACCCCGGCCGAGATCCAGAGCAAGGCCAACCAGATCCCGACGTCCCAGCTCATCGCCAACCTCGTCCTGTTGCTGGCGCTCGGTTTCGTCGCCGCCGCCGTCTGGCGGGGCAAGTACTGGTCGCGGTGGGCCGTCATCGGCCTGTGGGTGCTCTCCAGCTACACCGGCGCCCTGGGCGGGCTGAACTCGCTGTTCGCCGTCACCGCGAACATCTCGCCCGCGTTCGTCGTCCCCGCGTTCCTCGCCGGGTTGTCGTTCGTCGCGTCGGTCGTGCTGGCGCTGATCGGGCCGAGCCGGCAGTACTTCAACGCCAACCGGCCGGTGCGTCCGGCCGGGGCACCGGCCCGCCGCGGCCTGTTCGCGCCGCGCGTGGCTCCGCCGTCGTCGTCCACCCGCACTCACGCCCAGACCCGGCCCGCCGAGCGCGGCACCTCGTCGTCGGACCGGTCCCGGGCCAAGCAGCGGGCCAGCGCCGAGGCCGTCGCCAAGGGTGCCGAGCTCGCCCGCAGCCGGGCCAAAGCGAGCAAGTCGCGGCGCACCGGGGCCTGAGCCGATGCCCACCGCGCTGGTCACCGGAGCGACCGCGGGGCTGGGCGCCGAGTTCGCGCGCCAGCTCGCCGCGGCCGGGCACGACCTGGTCCTGGTCGCCCGCGACCGGTCCCGGCTGGAGGCCGGGGCGGAATCGTTGCGCGGCGTGCAGGGCATCGCGGTCGAGGCGCTACCTGCGGACCTCGCCACCGACGACGGGTGCGCCGCGGTGGCGTCCCGGCTCGCCGACCCTGCGCGACCGGTCGACCTGCTGGTGAACAACGCCGGCATCGGCACCTACCAGCCGTTCGGCGCGGCGTCGCTGGAACGCGAAGAGCAGCAGCTCGACGTCAACGTCCGGGCGGTGCTGCGACTGAGCCACGCCGCCGTGCGGGCGATGTCCGCGCGCGGATCCGGCCGGATCCTGAACGTCTCGTCGGTGTCGGCGTTCGTCCCTCGGGGCGGCAACGTCACCTACTCGGCCAGCAAGGCGTGGGTGACGATGTTCAGCGAGGCGCTGTCGGTGCAGCTGCACGGCACCGGGGTGACCGTCACCGCCGTCTGCCCGGGGTTCACGCACACCGAGTTCCACGAGCGGGCCAACGCCGACATGTCACACGTGCCGCAGCGCATGTGGCTCGAGGCGGCCGACGTCGTCCGTGAGGGTCTTGCCGACACCTTCGCGGGCAAGCCGATGAGCGTGCCGAGCCACCGCTACAAGGGGCTGGTCGGTGCGGCGCGGGCCGTACCCCGCCCGGTGCTCCGTGCGGTGATGGCCCGCCGCGGGATGTGACCCGCGCCCGCCGATAGGCTCGCCTGCGTGGATGATCGCGAGGAGCTTCTCGAGCTGATCAAGCAGATCGGCGTCGTGCACGGCAAGGTGACGCTGTCGTCCGGGATCGAGGCCGACTGGTATCTCGATCTGCGACGGATCTCGCTGCACCGCCGCGCCGCGCCGCTGGTCGGCAAGCTGCTGCGCTCGCTCACCGACGATCTCGACTACGACGCCGTCGGCGGCCTCACGCTCGGTGCCGACCCGGTCGCCGCCGCGGTGCTGCACGCGTCCGGCGGTGCGGTCGACGGCTTCCTGGTGCGCAAGGCCGCGAAGGGGCACGGCATGCAACAGCAGATCGAGGGCCCGTCGGTGGCCGGACGCCGAGTGCTGATCGTCGACGACGTGTCGACCACCGGCAGCTCGCCGCTCACGGCTGCGCGCGCCGCCGAGCAGGCCGGTGCGACGGTCGCCGGGGTGGCGCTGATCGCGGACCGCGGGGGCGTCGAGGCGATCCGCGCCGCGGGTTACGAGTGCCGCTGCCTGTACACACTGCCGGAGCTGGGTCTGGCGTGACCGGCGAGCCGGTCCGGTGATCATTTGGCTCAACGGCGCCCACGGCGCCGGCAAGACGACGACCAGTGCGTTCGTGCAGGAGCTGGTCCCGGATTCGCGGGTCTTCGACGCCGAGAAGGTCGGCGAAACCCTGATGGACATCAGGCCGGGGCTACCCCGAACTGACAACTTCCAGCATTGGCCGCCGTGGCGGCCGCTCGTCGTCGAGACGGCGTGCCGGGTGCTCGACTACACCGGCGGCACCCTGGTAATGCCGATGACCGTCCTGGTCGAGCAGTACTGGCGGGAGATCAGCGCCGGCCTCGCCCGACATGGCATCCCCGTCCGGCACTTCGTGCTGCACGCCGACGAGGACACCTTGCGTGGACGCATCGAGCGGGCCACTCCCATCCCGTCCCCGTTCCGTCTCGAGCATCTCCAGGCTTACGACGAGGCAGCCCGCACCTGGCTGCGCGACGAGGCGGAGTTCGTCGACACCACGCAGTTGGCGGCCACCCAGGTCGCCCGGCACGTCGCGGAGGCCGCCCGACGCTGATGTACAACTGGCTGCGGACGAAGCCTGGCGGCTACGCCGGGTCGGGCCCGTGCGATCCTCTAAGACAGTCCTGATCAGCACGCTTGGAGGTGCGATGTCCGAATCGTCCGGTCAACCGGCAGGCCAAGGTATGGACCGTCGACGGGTTCGCCAGGTGAAGATCAGGAAGCAGACCGCCCAGGTGCTGCGAGCCATGGCCACGCGTCTGGACCCACCAGGCAGAAAGCCCGCTCGCCGCCAGCGTCCGGTTTCGTCGCCGGCCCCGACGAAGAAGCCGGGCGCGACCAAGAAGTCCAAGAAGGCCGCCGCGGCGCCGGCGCAGAAGAAGGCCGCCAGGGCCTCGCGCACGTCGGCCAGCACCTCGGCCCCGGGATCGCGTAAGGCATCGTTGTTCTTCGACCAGTACCCGCGCTTCTACGAGACAAGCGAGACCACCGCGACGCGCGGGCGGTTGAACCTGCGGTACGAGGCCATCTTCGCCGAGAACCGGGAGCTGTTCCAAGGTGCGCGGGTGCTCGACATCGCGAGCCACGACGGCCGGTGGTCGCTCGCGGCGCTGGCGACCGGCGCCGAGTCGGTGATCGGTATCGAGGCGCGGCCCGAACTCGTCGAGAACGCGGTCGAGACGCTCGGCCACTACGGCTACGGCCCCGACCGCGCGCAGTTCATCGCCGGCGACGTCTTCAGCACGTTCGCCACGACGGACTTCGACGTGGACGTCGTGCTGTGCCTGGGCTTTCTGTACCACACCCTGCGCTACGGCGAGCTCATGCTCGGGATCAGGAAGGCCAACCCACGCCACGTCATCATCGACACGGCCTCGAAGATCATGATGCGCGCCGATCCGGCGGTCTCGGTGCAGCGCGACTTCCACGATCGGCAACGCGCGGCCGCACGTGACGATCTCTCCTTCGGCAACTCCGTGCTCGTCGGGAAACCGAATCTCGAGGCGATCTCGGTGATCGCGAAGTCCTACGGCTACCGGATCGAGGGCCTGTCCGACTGGGACGGCCTGCTGCGCGACAACCCGGAACTCGTCGCGCTCGGCGACGTCGTCGACTATGCCAACCACGTCCGCACGACGATCCGGCTGGCCGACACGCTCCGCACCTCCGCCGACGCCCGGCCGGAGTCAGCGGCAGGCTAGATACGGCCGGTCGAAAAGGTCGTCGGTCTTCCGGATCGAGTTGAAGTCCCATGCCGGGGAGTTCGCCTCGGGGCAGAACGACGCGGGGTGCGCCTCGTACTCGACGTTGAAGACCGCCTTGTGGTACTTGGTCGGCCACGGCTTGAGGGCTCGGCATTCGGAGTACTGCCAGCATTCCTCGTTGATCGCGAAGTCAAAATACGGCTGAAGCGCGGCCGCCTGATTCAGGTCGTTCTTCAGCCCCACCGAGAAGCCCACCCGGTGTGCGAGATCGGCCAGCCGTGCGTTGTAGCGCAGCTGGGTGGCCGGGCTGATCGACAGGCCGGTGTGGTTCTGGTACGCGTCGACGTCGTCGAATTCGATCGCGTCCACGCCGATCAGCTTGGCCTCCTTCAGGCGGGCCAGCATCTCGCCGAGCAGGAACCGCTGCGCCGACTCGGCCCTTCCGGTGTTCGGGTTCGTCCCCACCACATTCGAGTTGATGTTGAGCCAGTACTCGTCGGGGTAGTTCCCGAGCGGGTTGCCGAACAGGCATCCGTCGCAGCTCTGGTCGAACGCCTGGAGCTCGGGGAAGTCCGGGCGCCACGTCTCGGCCGTCCCGGCATCGATGTAGCCGATCACCTTGGCCCCGCGCACGTGGAGGGCCTGCACGGCTGCGTAGTTGAGAACGGAGTAGTCCTGGGGGGAGTAGCACTTGCCGTCCTGGAAGATGTCGATGTCGAAGACGGTCGGCGCCACCGTGCGGCCGGTGGCGAACGACTTGCCGGTGACGCCGACGTTGATGAATCCCGTGGACGCGTTCCGGCATCTGCCGCCGCGGCCCGGCGAGCCCTGCAACTGGTACTGCCAGCGGGCCTTCACCGCCGGAGTCCAGCACGGTCCTGCGGAGCTGTGGCACGGCATCGGAGCCGGCAGACGCACCTGCTGCGCGGCGGCGCTCGGCGGCTGGACGGCGGCGACAAGGAGCAGAAGCAAGCCGATCGGTAACAGCAACGACATGCGCAGCCTCATCGTGGCTCCTTGTGCGAGATGTGCGTGATCCGGCCGATCAGCGCGGAAACGTAGCACCGCTTCACGACCAGTGCAGGTGCCGAAAGGCACGGAGCAAAAAGCCGGGTCGAAGACACCGGGGTAGGGCCTCATCCGCAGCGGGTGAGGCCTAGGGCGCTCCGGTCACGCCACCATAAATGCCCTTCATCTGTCCCATCGGTCGACTTGTTCCGGGGGTGTGCTCATGAGCCGTCGGCAGCGCCGGGTCCGCAACACCACGGTCCGGGTGAAGGTTGCGCATGCGAAGGCGCTCCGCCGGCGCGCCCGCAGAAGGGGCGCGGGACGGGTCGCGACCGCGGTGGCGGCAGCGTTGACGGTGGTTGGTGTGGCGGCTCCCGCGGCCACAGCTTCCCCGGCCCGGACCGCCGATACCCTGCCGAGCAGCCCGTCGGACTTCGTGAATCTCGGCGGGACGTTGTACTTCACCGCCGACGACGGCGTGCATGGACGGGAGCTGTGGCGCTCGGACGGGACGAGGGCGGGCAC
>DASSEP010000068.1:0-38563 GCA_035695205.1 Jatrophihabitans sp.
TGCGTGATGTGCTCCCGCATCATCGGCCTCGTGGCCGAGAGCGGCCAGCTCTTCGGATTGGCCGCAGAGAGGAACTCTGCAATCTGGTCGGCATTGGCGTACCAGGCCTTCACCGCCTTGTTCAGGCCGGCCGAGTTCCCGGACTTCGCGGCTTTCAGCACGGGGACGGCGTCCTCGATGTGAGTGAGGAGCAGTCTCGTCAGCCGATGACCGGCGGTTTTTCCGTAGAACGGCACGATCGCCGCGCCGATGTCGCGCTGGTTCTGCAGAAGCCGGTTCAGGGTCGGCTGAAGCGCCTTCGGATTGTGGAAGAACGCGTCGACGGTTGAGTAGGTCCATTCCATGTGCTGCGACCACAATTGGCGCATGCTCGTGTAGAGTTTTATCTCCGCACGCATTTTCGGTCCCATGGCTGCGACGGCCCGGGATGCGAGCGGCCCGGTCCTCGCATGCGACGGGGCTGCGGACGAGGAGGCGCCGGTGAGCACGATCGCAACGCTGGCCAGCGCGGCTACAAGTCCCAGTCCGGCGCGGTAGATCCATCTCATGGTTGTCCCTCCTAGGGCCGTCATGGCTGCCGGGTGCGGCCGGCACGGGCCGCAGGTGGGTGAGTGCCGGCGGCCCGTCCTGCCCTTACGTTTGATGGCCACCTCCGGACGGCGGGGTAAGGCCCGGGCGGGTTCTCGATACCAACTTCCATGACGAGAACTGCACGTGCTGGACGGCCGCCTCGGGATGGGCCGCGGGCGCTCGCGGAGCCGCTCGCGGCCTGGCGCGCGAGTACGCTCATCGGCGCCGGCTTCGACGACGAACTGGCGACCGAACTATCGCAGTGCGATTCGATGGATTTCCACGAACTGCTGACCCTGGTCGACCGTGGCTGCCCAGCGCGGCTCGCGGCGCGAATTCTTTCGCCGGGGCACGAGTCCGATGACTGACGAGGCTGCGTTGACCGAGAGTCTGGCCACCGTCACAGCGCAGGACACGGCTTCATCGCCGGCGAGCGACGCGTGGCTGGTGGCGCTGCGCAACCGCGGCCGCGACTACGACGAGGCGGTCCGCTACGTACGCGACCTGGTACGCCGGGCTGCACGGCAGCAGATAGCGCGGATGCCGCACGTCCGTGCGGAGCTCGGCGCGGTCCGCGCCGAGGAGATCATCGAATCTGCCGCGGATGAGGCGACCGTGGCGGTGCTCGAACGCCTGCACAGCTTCGAGGGCCGCAGCAGGTTCACCACGTGGGTGTACAAGTTCGGCGTGTGGCACGCGGCAGCGGAGGCGCGTCGCGCGTTGTGGCGTGACCGCCCGCTGGAACTCGGCGGTCACCACGCCGCGAACGAGCAGCAGCTGACGCCGGAGTCCTATGCCGAGGCTCGCGACCTGTCCACCGCCGTGTCCCTCGCGATCCACACGGCACTGACCCCACACCAGCGTCGGATCGTCCTCGCTCTGATCGTCGACGGCGTGCCCATCGACGTCCTTGCCGAACGTCTCGGCACGAGCAGGAACACCCTGTACAAAGCAGTTCACGATGCTCGCGTCAGCCTGCGAAAGGAACTTCTCCGGCGCGGATACCTTCGCGCTCCCGCCGAAACGGTGGTCCCATGAGAAACGCGAAGTCACCAGATCGTCGCCTCACCGCCGGGCAAGCCGAAAGCCTGGTAGCGATCAGCGAGCCGTGGTTGTCGTGCGACAGCTGCTTCGACCAGATCGACGGTTGTGTGGATGCGCTCGCCGACGGCGCCGGCCACATCGACCTTCCACTGCGGGTGCACCTCGCCCGCTGCACCGCCTGCTGGGAGGAGGCCGAGACGCTGCTGTCCCTGGCAGCCCGGGATCGCAACGTCGACGAAGGGCCCCTCCTGGCACTCATGCGGTCCCTCGTCCACCCACCGGCGACCGAACCCGCGCGATCGCCCACTTTCGTCGCGCGCACGCTGAACCGCCGGCGGAGATGACTCGGTCGCGCAATGGCCCAGTACGCTCCCGACATGGCTGACGTCACGATCTTGCACAACACCGCGTGCTCGAGTTCCAAGCATGCGTTGGCCGAAGCCGAGGCGACCGGAATCGACGTCGAGGTCGTGCAGTACCTCAAGACGCCGCTCGACCGCGCCGCGCTGCTCGATTTGATCGGCAAGCTGGCGGATCCGCCCTCGGACCTGGTCCGCAAAGACCCTTACTTCGCCCAGCTCGGCCTGGACGCAGCTGACTACGTGACACCCTGAGGCGGTGGCCGATCTGCTTGTCGAGCATCCGCGGCTGATGCAGCGTCCAGTGCTGATCAAGGGCGATCGCGCCATCATCGGCCGTCCCAAAGACCGCGTGCGGCCCTTCCTGAACTCATAGGGTCGCGAACGGCGACACCGGCTGACTCGGCGTGTGCCTGCGAGCCTGCCGGAGGGGCAGGTTCGCGCGATTCGTAGCGTGACTGCGTGGGCTCCTGGTTGCGCGTCGGCATCGGCCTGGTGCTGTTGTTGGCCATCGGAGTCGGAGCGCTGACGCTCGCCGGGGTGCACGCACGGCGAGCCATGGTGACCGCATCGGCCCGCGCGGTGGTGCAGCTTTCCCTGGTCGCGCTGGCGTTGCGCGGCGTGTTCGCGGCGCCGGTCGCGGCAATCGCCGTCCTGGCGGTCATGTACAGCGTCGTCGTGTGGACGGCGGGCCGGCGTCTGCGTGCCCACGCGGGGGCCCTCGCCGCGGTGGCCCTGTCGTGCGCCGCCGGCGCGACGGTGTCGATCGGCATCATCGTCGGGCTGCCCGTGCTCAGCCGCGACGTGCGCACGTTGGTCGCGGCATCGGGCATCGTGCTCGGCGGCACGATGACCGCAGCCACCCTCACCGGGCGCCGCATCAGCGAGGGGTTACGGCTGCGGCGTGCCGAGGTCGAGGCCTGGCTCGCCATCGGGGCGACGCCGCGGGCCGCGGTCCGCGACATCGCCCGCAGCTCCGTCTTCGAGGCCCTGGTGCCGGCGCTCGACCAGACCCGCACGGTGGGTCTGGTCACCTTGCCCGGTGCCTTCGTCGGAGCACTGCTGGGCGGTGTCAGCGCCGCCGAGGCGGCCAAGTTCCAGATCGTCGTGCTGGTGGGCCTGCTGTGCGCCGAGGCCGTCACCGCGAGCCTGCTGGCCTATCTGCTGGGCGCGCCGGCCAGGCTGCCGGGAGATCAATCCGGCTTGTGACGGCCGCGCACCGACCAGTGTCCGACCCCGGGTGCGGCGGCCGAAGACCACCCGCCGGCAAGCCTGGCGAGATCACAGGAACGGGCTGTAACTTTCGATGCGTCCGGTCGCGCCGGCGATGATCGCCCGCCGGTGTGCCTGTCCCGCTGTACCCCCCGGCAGAAGGCGGACAAGCGATGAGTACATCGCCCCGGGAGCACCGCGTCGCGGCCTCCCCCACACCGGCTGCAAATGACGCAGCCGACCCGGACGCGCTCCGCTTCGCGGACCTCGCGGCAACAGGCGTGCAGCTCTCGGAGCGGGACACCGCCGATCCCGAGCTGCTCGCCCGCCGGCTCGTCGACGAGCACTACGTCGAGGACCTGGACGAGGCGCGGGTCGCTGCGGCGCGGCTGCTTGCCCTGGCGCGGGCCGCCGCCGAGCGGGGTGCCGCACCCGGGTCAGACGCAGCCCCGTCGTCGGCGGGGCGGGGCCGCACCAGCGCGTGAGCCGGACGGCCGGTCACGGCGTGCGTGCGCGCACCGTCAACGGGTCGAGGTTCGCGCCGCGCGGCTGCTGACGCCGGCCCTCCGGCTGCGCCACCGGGCCAGCACGGCGTTCACGATCACGAAGGCCAGCACAGCGGCCAGCCCACCGAGCAGCAGCCCGGCCACGACGTCCTGCAGGTGGTGCACGTGGGCGGCGACGCGCGCCCACGCGATCGCGATCGCCGCGGCGACGAAGGGCAGACCCAACAGCCGATGCCGGAGCAGGACCAGGACGGCGATGAGCCCGGCGGCGAGGCTGTGGTCGGACGGGAAGCCGTTATCGCGGCTGTGCCCGAACAACGGCTTGATGTGCGGGTTCTCCACGAACGGCCTCGGATCATGGTGCACCGACTTGGCGATGTACAAGAAGATCACCATCAGCACGATGCCGACGACAGCTTGGGCGGCGAGGTCGATCTTGCCGCGGCGGTTCTCGGCGAACAGCCACACGGCAGCGAAGCCGGCGACCATCACCCACAGCAGGTACTGCGCCACCCAGACGATCACAGTGTTCATCGCGTCCTGACTACCAGGCGACCACGGCGGCCGGCCGGATTTTCTCAGCGTGTCCTACAGAAGTGTAGGAGTTGCTGAGGAACAGCCTGCGACCGGGCGAATGCTCAACGATCAGCCGTTAGCTTCTCTTGCGGCTGGCAATTGCGCGATGCCTGTACCCGGGCCGGTTCCCGGGCAGGCCGCAGAGCACTTCGCCTCGATTCGGCAGCGCACAGGAGGTCACGGTGAGCGACCCGCGGTACGGCAGGACGACCTTGGTCGGCGGCCGGGCGACCGGACGGCATACCCGGGTACCCGGGCTGTGCAAGGTCCCGCAGATCGTGGCGCTGTTCTGGTCGACCAAGGCGCTGACCACGGCGTTCGGCGAATCGACCTCCGACTGGATGGTGCACGCCATGCCACCGGTCGGCGCAGTGCTCATCGGCCTGGTCGTGTTCTGCATCGCCCTCGCACTGCAGCTACGGGCGCCGGCGTATTCGCCGTGGCGCTACTGGTTCGCGGTGGCGATGGTCGGCGTGTTCGGCACCATGGCCGCCGACGTGTTGCACGTCGGTTTCGGTGTGCCCTACGCCGTCTCGTCGGTGTTCTTCGCCGTCGTGCTGGCGGCCGTGTTCGTCGGGTGGTACCGCTTGGAGGGCACCCTGTCAGTGCACTCGATCACGACGCCGAGGCGGGAGCTCTTCTACTGGGCCGCGGTCGTGTTCACTTTCGCCCTGGGGACGGCGGTCGGCGACCTGACGGCGGTGACGCTCGGCCTCGGCTACCTTGCCTCTGCGATCGTGTTCGCGGTGCTGATCGTCGTGCCGGGTCTCGCGTACCGGTTCCTCGGCCTCAATGCGGTGGCGGCGTTCTGGACGGCGTACGTGCTCACCCGTCCCCTGGGCGCCTCGATCGCCGACTGGCTGGGCAAGCCCACCGCGGACGGCGGGCTCGGCGTGGGCTCGGGCGTGGTGAGTGTCGTGCTCGGGTTGCTAATCGTCGGCAGCGTCGGCTATCTGGCGAGCAGCGGCGCCGACACCCCGGCCGACCAGCGAAGCGTGCTGCCGGCCGCAGCCGAACCGGAACTCGGCTAGCGCGCCTACGGCCCTCGAGGGCTGCCCCGTGTACCGGCCTCCGGGCTATCTCAGTGCGGCCTGCGTCGCCGCCTGGGCGAGTTCCAGCAGAGTGTGGATCTGGTCGACGGCCACCGCCGAGGCCGCCAGCGCAGTGACGACAACTCCGACGGGCAGGGCGGCGCGCCACACGCGGAGCCGGATTGCCGGACGGCGCAGGGCCTGGACCCGGGTGGCCACGTCCGCGCCACGGGCTGCGAGCGCGCCGGGCATGGGCTCGGAGTGGCCACCGAGCCCGAGCCGCAGCAGTGCCTCGGCGACGGCGCTGCGTCCGGCGCCGTCGGCGGCGTCCTCGTCGGCCCATCGCTCGCAGGACAGCCGGGTCGCCGCGGGTAGCCGGAACAGCAGCGGGTTCAACGCGGCAGCGACGGTGACCACCGCCTGGTGCAAGTGGTGCCGGTGCACGAGGTGGGCCCGCTCGTGGGCGAGTAGCGCCTTGCGCTGCGCCGCGTCGAGGCTGCGCAACGTGGTGGACGTGATCACGATCCGGCCGGGACGGCCGGGCAGGGCGAACGCCTCTCGCTCCCCGCTCGGCACCACGACCAGTTCACCCGCCCGCTCGCGCATGCCGGCAGCGAGCCGGTAGGCCTGCCGCAGCGCGCGGATGCGACGCACCGCGACCCGCAGCGCGCACGCCACGAGAACGGTGAGACCGGCGAGCGCGACCGCCGCGACCGGTACCGCCACCGGGTCGTTCTGCCGCAGCGCAGCCTGCGACCATCCGCCCTGCTCGGCGACCTCCGGATCCATCGCGAGCAGGGTGAAGGCCAACAACGCCAGTGACGTGCCGGCGGCGGTCGCCGCGAGCACGGCACCGCCCGAGAGCAGCCACGTCGCGATCCGCGGCGGCAGGCGTCGGGCGGCTCCGGGAGCGAGGCTCCCGAACAAGCCGGCCAGTACCAGCGGCAGGTACACGACGAGGTGCGTCATCGTTTCCCCCGGCGGGACTGGCGGCCGAGCAACTCGGCGAGGACCCGCTCGTCCTCGGCATCGAGCGCGCCCACGAAGCGGGTGAGTACCGCGGCGTGATCGCCGCCCTTGTCCAGCACGGCGCGCATGCGCTGGGCGAGCAGGCCCGCGTCGTCCAACACCGGCGAGTACGCGTGGGCGCGCCCGGCCTGTTCGCGGCGGACGGCGCCCTTGCTGTACAGGCGGGCCAGGATCGTCTGCACCGTGTTGTAGGCAAGCTCTGCGCCGAGCTGGTCGCAGACCTCCCCTGCAGTCAGCGGCCGGCCGGCGGCCCACAGGGCGGCGAGCACCTCGGATTCGAGGTCTCCGGCTGCCCGGCGGATACGCATGCTGCCGCCCTTCCTCGAGGCGCCGATCCTGAGTGAACAGCGAGCCGCGGCGAAGCGACGGCCCTGCTCAAGGCTAGCGTGACCGTGATCTCCTACACTGTCGTAGGAGCTGGAATTCCACAGTACCGCGGCAGCCTGCCTGCTTCTTCGACGTCCGGGATGTGATGACCACGTCGGCCATGGCGCTCAATGTGCTCGATCCGCATTCGCTGCTGTCCTCGTTCGGCACGCTGGGCGTCGGGCTCGTGCTGTTCGCCGAGACGGGGCTGCTCGTCGGCTTCTTCCTGCCCGGCGACTCGTTGCTGTTCACCGCCGGCGTGCTTGCCGCCACGCCGGTCAGCGCGGCGGCCCACCTGCCGCTGGGCTGGGTGCTGGTCGCGGCGGCGATCGGCGCATGCGTCGGCGCGCAGGTCGGGTACCTCATCGGACGCAGAGCCGGCCCGGCGCTGTTCGAGCGAAAGGACCGGCGCAAGCTGCGCGAGGGCCGCGATCGCGCGCAGGTCTACCTCGACAAGTACGGCTATCCGCGGGCGATCGTGCTGGCGCGGTTCGTGCCGGTGGTGCGTACCGTGCTCAATCCAGTGGCGGGGATCCTGGAGGTGCCGGCCCGGCTGTTCACCGTGTGGCAGATCGCCGGCGGTCTCGTGTGGTCGATCGGCGTGACCCTGGCCGGCTACTGGTTGGGCTCGTCGGTCAAGAACATCGATTCCTATCTCTTGCCGATCGTGGCGGCGGTGATCGTGCTGTCCCTCGTCCCCATCGCCGTGGAGATCGTCAAAGCCCGGCGCGCGCGCACCGAGCGCGACGCAGGATGACTCGCGCGACGCAGGTCGACACCTCACTTCGGTGTACGCGCCGGACGTGCGGACGCGGCATCCGGCTCACCCGCCACGATTGCCGGCGAATTGCGCACGAGCTGGATGACCGCGACGCCGAGGACGAGCAGCAGCCCGACGAGAACAGCCCCGGAGTCGTCCACGCGCGGGATGTGCTCGTCGTATACGGCCACGCCCACGGCGATGCTCGCCAGCGGATCGACCGTCGCGGTCGCCGGAAGGCTCGCCGCCAGCGGACCGGCCTGGAACGCCAGCTGGTTCAGCAGCAGCCCGCCGGCGCCGAGCGCGACCGCCGTGTAGAGCTGCCAGCTGTAGAGCACGTGCACGGGATCGCGCGTGAAGATGTCGGTGATCGCCTTGAGCAGGGCGGCGGACGCCGCGTAGACGAGACCCACCGCGATGCCCAGCATCGCAGCACGCCGGGCGCTGCCGGCCATCCGCTTGCCCAGGGCGACGCACACGACCGCGAACAGCACCCCGATGCCGCCGGCGATGACCGCGGGCAGACGGTCCACGTGCGGGCTCTTCGGCGCGGCGCCGGCGGCCAGGGCCACGAAGGCAGCGAGCGCGGCGCAGAGCACCAACGCCCAGACCAGCTGCCGGCTTGTCACGTGTCGCCGGTCGTGCAGCCGGCGGAAGACGAGGGCGAACACCAGACCGGCGATCAGCAACGGCTGCACGACGGCCAGCGCGCCGAAGTGCAGCGCGAGCACCTGCAGCGCGATCGCGACGGTGTCGCATGCGATACCCGCCAGCCACAATCGGTGGGTGACCGTTGCGCGGACGAAGCGAGCCAGCGTGCCCGCGCCGAAGTCCTTCGTCTCGGGAGCGGCTCCGGCGCTGACGTGCTTGAGCGAGCTCGACGCCGCGAAAACGAGGGCCGCGGAAAGGCTGAGCCCGACCACGAGCCCCACGTTCGGCACGACGCGGTGACCGCCTTCCCGGTTGGGGATCCGTCCTCTGCAACGCTAGAGCTCCGAGCTGTGGAGACGGCCGCCCACCCGCCCACGGCGGTGATCGCCCGGTGAGGATCGTGCATGTCAGCGACGCCTATCTGCCCCGGCTCGGGGGCATCGAGCGGCACGTCCACGACCTCGCGGCGCGCCAGGACGCCGACGGCCACGACGTGAGCGTGCTGACGACCGTCGCCGGCACCAACGGAACTCCGCAGCGGGTCGAGGTGATCCGCCCCGAGCTGCGCACGCCGGCGGACGCCACCGCCATGCGGCACACCTGGGCGCCGCGCGCCGCGCGCCTCGACGCGCTCGTCGAGGCGGACGTGCTGCACGTGCACTCCTCGAGCGTCTCGCCGCTGGCCTACTTGGCGATCGCGACGGCGCGTCGGCACCGCGTCCCCACCCTGGTGACGATGCACTCGCTGCTCGCCGGCGCGGCGCCGGTCTTCCGGATGGCTGACACCGTGCTGGGCTGGAAGTCCGACGCCGTCGTCTGGTCGGCGGTGAGCGAGGCGGCGGCCGGACCGTTACGGAGGGCGCTCGGCGCCGGCCGGCCGGTGGCCGTGCTCGGCAATGCGGTGGACGCCGCGGCCTGGCGGACGCCGCCGAGACCGACTGATTCCCGCCGGATCGTGATCGCCAGCGTCGGCAGGCTCACCGCCCGGAAGCGACCGCGCCAGCTGTTGGGGATTCTGCGCCGCGCACGCGCGAAGCTGCCCCCCGCGATCCGGCTCGAAGCGCAGCTGATCGGAGACGGCCCGCTGCGCGGCTCGCTGGAGAGCTACGTCGACCGGCACGGGATGCGCAGCTGGGTGACACTGCGCGGAGTGGCGAGCCGTGAGCAGATCCGCCGGACTTATCACGACGTCGATCTCTACGTCGCGCCGGCGACGCTGGAATCGTTCGGCATCGCGGCGTTGGAAGCACGCAGCGCAGGACTGCCGGTGCTCGCCCGCGCACAAGGCGGCGTCGCCGACTTCGTCACCCACGGCCTGAACGGGCTGCTCGCCGCCGACGACGCGGGCATGACCGACGGGATCGTCCAGCTGGCCCGGGACCCCGCCCTGCGCCGGGTCATGCGCCGCCACAACCGGACCGTCCGGCCCCCGTTCGAGTGGTGCGACATCCTGCCGCGCACGTATGCCCTGTACGAGCGCGCAGTGGCAGGCGCCGGCCGGCGCGTTCGGCCGCCCGCGCGGAGCGGGTCCGGCGGATGAGCACCGTCGTCTTCTTCCACGCCCACCCAGACGACGAGGTGCTGCTGACCGGAGGCACCATGGCGCGGCTCGCTGCGGGCGGCCATCGCGTCGTCCTCGTCACCGCGACGGCCGGCGAGGCAGGTCTCACCGGCACTGCCCTACAGCCCCGCGAAGAGCAGCCGCTCGGGCGCGTGCGCACCACCGAACTGCACGAGGCCGCGCGGGTGCTCGGCTGCGCGCGCACGGTGCTGCTCGGCTACCCCGATTCCGGCTCCGGCTCCGCGCCGCGACCGGGCTCGTTCGCCACAATCGACGTCGAGGCGGCGGCCGAAAAGCTGGTCGAGGTGCTGGTGGAGGAACGGGCCGACGCGGTCACCGGCTACGACGCGGTCGGCGGTTACGGGCATCCCGACCACGTGCACGTGCACCGCGTCGCTCGCGCCGCGGCGGCGCGCGCCGGAACGCCGGCGCTGTTCGAGGCGACCGTCGATCGCCGGGCGCTGCAGCGTGCGCTGCGCATCGCCGCGCCCTTCACTCGAAGCGCGCCGGACTTCCGGGCCCGTCGGTTCGCCGGCTCCTACACCCCGCACGATCGGATCACGCACTGCATCGACGTGCGGGCCTTCGCCGAGCAGAAGCGGGCCGCGATGCGCGCGCACGCCAGCCAGGCGTCCGCCGACGCAGGCATCCGCACGCTGGAACGCTTCCTACGCCTGCCGCTGCCCGTCTACCGCGTGGTCTTCGGCCGCGAATGGTTCGTGCGGGTCGGCAGCCGCCGCCGGGGCGATCGGCTCGTCGAGCCGGGGCTCGCCGATGCGTCAGTGAGCGACGTTCCACCTACGTAGCTTCAACGGCGATGACGTTCGCAACGTCACCTAGGCGAGTTCTGCGGTGGCCGTCGTCGGCTGGCGCTGGGCGGCGAGGAACTGCTCGGCCGCACGCATCACGCCCTCGGCCGCGACGAGGGCCTCCTCGTCGTCCTGGGCGTATCCACGCTCCTTGAGCAGGCGCGCCAGAGCGCGAGTCCGGTCTGCGGTCCTCGCCGACGCGCCGGTGTCCTCTTGCTCCATGAGCAATCCATCGGACGCAGCGCGCCGATCCTGAGCAAATCGCCTCACTCCACCCGCGATCACCGTTGTTCCTGCGGGCACCACACGGTCGTGCGCCCCGCGTTGCGGGCCCGCGTCAGCGGTGTGCCGCACCGCGGGCAGGCCGCGTCATGGTCGTCGCGAACCCGGGTCAGCCAGCACCGCAGACCCGGCACCCGGCCGTGGCGCACCGAGGTGCGCAGCACTCGCCGCATCGTGCCGTGCAGCAGCCGCAGCTGGTCGGCATCGAGGTCGCGACAGCCGCGCAGCGGATGGATCCGCGCCTGCCAGCAGATCTCGTCCGCGAGCAGGTTCCCCAGACCTGCGATGACAGTCTGGTCGGTGAGCGCTGTCTTCAGCAGCCGACGCGTACTCCTCAGGGCGCTTGCGAAGTCATCGCGATCGACGTCGAGCGCGTCGGGGCCGAGGTCGCCGAGGATGCGCGCAATCGTCGACTCGCCGTCCGCCACCCACACGCCGCGCAGCTTGCGCATGTCGCTGAAGCGGAACTCGCCGCGATCGAGCGCCAACCGAAGGCGGTCGAACCGGTCGGGATCCGCCGGGCGTGCCACGTAGTACGGATGTCCGGTCATCCCGCTGTGCACGAGCACGGTGGGCCCGTCGGTGGGCAACAGCAACCACTTACCCCGACGGCACGGCGTCTCGAAACGATGGCCGGTCACCCGCTCGGCGAACGCGCGCGCCGTGCTGTTGCGCAGCACGCCGGCGTCGAAGACCTCCACCGCTGCGATGCGGCGCCCCGGCAGGCTCGCGGCAAGCGCGGCGCGGAAGCCTTCGACGTCGGGCAGCTCGGGCATGCTCAGTTCTCGCGAATGACCTCGGCGGCCGGCTTGTCGGTGCGCAACCCGAGGTAGCGAGGATGGCGAAGCATGCCGTCGCGGGTCCACTCCGTGAAACCGATCTGGGCGACGAGCTCGGGCCGCACCCAGTGCACGTCCCGCTCGCGAACGCGGCCTCGGGTGAACGGCGGGGCGGACACCTCGAGTTGTTGCATCCGCTGCTGCAGCGAGCGCAACACGGACGTGTCGAAGCCGGTGCCTACCTTGCCCGCGTAGACGAACTCGCCGTCGGCGTGATAGCCGACCAGTAGCGCTCCGAATCCGACCCGCGTGCCCTTCGGCGCGGTGTAGCCGGCGATGACGAGCTCCTGGTCGCGCACGCATTTGAACTTGAGCCAATCACCCGATCGGCCGGAGACGTAACGGGCATCCGCTCGCTTGGCGATCACTCCCTCGTCGCCGCGGGCACAGGCTTTGCGGTACTCCTCTTCGCCGGCGGCGTTGCGATGCGCGGTGAAGCGCAGCGGGTCGGTGAAGTCAGCGGCATCGCGCAGCAGCCGTTTTCGGTCGCGCAGCGGCAGCGCGCGCACGTCGTGGCCGTCGAGATGCAGCACGTCGAAGACGTAGTAGTAGACGGCGACGCCGCTCGCCCGGGCGGCATCGGGATCGGTCAGCCCCATCCGCCCTTGCAAGCGCTCGAAGCTCGTGCGGCGCCCCTCGAACGAGACGATCTCACCGTCGAGGACGGCCTCGGCCCGGCTCTGCCGCGCCAGGGCCTCCGCGACTTCCGGATAGGTGCGCTCCAGCGGCTGATCATTGCGGGAGCGCAGCAGGACGGTGCCGTCCGCGGCGCGGAACGCGAGGCAGCGCACGCCGTCCCACTTCCGTTCGAACAGCCAATGCGGGTCGGAGAACCGGGCCTCGGTCAGGGTTGCGAGCATCGGTTTGACGAACGCCGGCAGCGGTTCCCGGCGCAGCAGCGCTCGCGATTGCGCACTCAGCGGGCTGAACCTGTCGGTCATCGCCGAGACGCATACCCTCCCACCGACGACGGGAAACGCCGCGCCGCCTCACCTCGGTCCGTATTTGCTCGCAGGTGATCGGACGCGGCGCGCCGTGGCTACGGGTCTGCAGCCTGACCGCACGCCCACGAGTCGGTGCCCTTCGCCCCTGTGGGCCGGCCCGCGACCTGCCCACCCTGGACGCGACCAGGAGGTTCGACATGGTGGTGCTCGTCGCGTATCGCACGGCTCGCGGATCCACCCGCGGCATCGCCCAACGCATCGCCGCGCGATTGACCCGGCACGGGATGGACGTCGACGTCCGCCCGATGGACGAGGTCGCCGGTCTCGGCGGCTACGACGCCGTCGTGCTGGGTAGCGCGGTGCACGGCCAGCGCTGGCTCCCGGACGCCGCGCGGTTCGTCACCGAGAACGCGGCGAGCCTCACCGGCCGGCCCGTCTGGCTGTTCAGTGTGAGCACCGTCGGCGACGACGAGAGCATGTACCCGCCGGCGGTGGCGAACCGGTTCCGGGCGATGCGCGGGGAGTCCGCGGAACTGCGCGGCTTTCGCAGCGCGGTGCGCCCGGAGGGCCACCGCAACTTCGCCGGTGTCGTCGAGCCCGGCGACTGGTCCGCGTTCGGCCGAGCGTTCTTCCGCGCCAGCCGGGGACGGTACGGCGACGCCCGCAACTGGCCTGCGATCGACGCATGGGCCGATGCCATCGCCGCGAAGCTGGCCGCGCGCGCGAAAACGTCGTGAACCGGCCTCCGGCGCCGTACCTCGCCGCCGTGCGTCAGACCCGCGCGGTCGACCGGTGCAGCCGGGCCTCGATGTCCTCTTGCACGTGCTGCGCTCTTTCGAGCTGTTGCCGGTCGTACTCGGCCTGCTCCTCGGCGGAGATCACGACGGCGTCCGGCCCCGGGTAGATCAGGCTCTCCCGCCCGGTGTCGATCCACCTGATGCGAAACGGCGCCGTGCCGCCCTCGGAGACCGTGAGGATCAGCGCGTGGCGGGCGTGGACGGTGTCTCGGGAGCTCTTGACGACAAGCCAGTCACCTGGTGCTGCATGCATGGCCCGAGCCTGTTCCGTGGGCGGGAGGGCGACCAGTGGCAGACGTCCCGATTGGCTCCGTTTCACGTCCCGGCCGGCGGGCTCGACGATCGGGACCAGAGACCCTGCCGTAACCACATTGAGTGCGAGATCGTTACATCGTCGAGGACGTCGGCGGCATCCGTTGCCATCGGGGGACGGAACGCGCGTCGGGGGGCAAGCGGGCCGGAGTGGCCGGGTGCCGTCGACGTCCTACGGCGGCTTGTCGGTTCATCATCCGGCGACGGCCCGCCGCGCACTCCACCTTCTGACGAGGCTCCACCTCGCACGCCCACCGGGCGCGGCCGCCGAGGGTGCGAGCTCGACCGACAGCTCCAACGTCTGGCCGTCGTGCTCGGTAAGCCGCATCTCGCCGCCCACCGAGCGCAGTAGGGCCAGCACCGCGTAGTTGTCCGCGGCGATCAGAGCGACGAAGCGGGTGATGCCCTCCTCGTTCGCGCGTGCCACGAGCCGGCGCATGAGCGCCGTGCCAACGCCACGCCCGTGCCAGGCGTCCACGACGGTGACGGCCACCTCGGCGGCAGCCGGGTCGTCCGCGCAGCGCACGAACCGGGCGACGCCCACGCCGCGCCCGTCGCGCGGGTCCAGCGCGCCCACGGCCTCGTGGTCGCGATGGTCGACGTCGGTGAGCCGGCGCAGCTCGTCGGCCGACAGCTGTGGTTTGCCGGCTAGGAACCGGAACCGGCGCGATTCCGGGCTGAGCCGGGTGAATCCCTCGGCGAGCAGTTCGGCGTCGCTGGGGCGCACCGGCCTGATCAGCACTGTGGATCCGTCACGCAGGCCGACAGCGGTGCCCCGGGGTCGAGGACGGCGAGGGCGGGTCGCGACCAGGTGCGCGCGCCGGTCGGCTTCGGCCTCGGCGACGAACGTGCCCTGCCGCTCGACGGCCAGATCGGCGAGGATGTGGTGGTTGATCATCGGATGCTGCTTCCTCTGCGGTGTCGTTGTCCGCACTCAACGGTCGACTCGCCGGGCCTTGATCACATCCGTGGCCGCCACGGGATACCGGGCTACGGGTCGCGATCCGAGGTCGGCACGGATCCTGACGCCGGTGCGTATCACCGTCGGCCGGGCCTGCCTCGCCGGCGCCGTCGCCGCGGTTCGCCGCGTACCGGCGCACCCATTCCGGCAACCGGTACGTCGTCCCCGAAGCGCACCCCGACGACGTCAGCAAGCTCTGCTCCGCCAGCGCGGCGAGGGTCGTCGCTACGTCCTCGATCTGCACCAACGAAGCTTCGACGCACAGCTTCGTCGCGTCCGCCGCGGTGAACGCCTCGCCGAACGCGGCGACCCGGCACAGCACGGCGCGCTCGTGGTCGCCGAGCAGCGCCCAGCTCCAGTCCAGGCTCGCGCCGATCGAGGAGTGCCGGTCGTTGTCGCGCCGGCCGCCGGCGAGCAACTGCACCGGATCGGCGAGGTTTGCCTCCACACCGTCCAATCCCAGCGAAGCGGTCCGCGCCGCGGCGAGCTCGAGAGCCAGCGGCAGGGCTTCCAGGTCGCGGCAGATCCGCTCGACGCGCGCCGTGTCGCTCGCGCGGAGCGCGCCGCCTGCAGCCTCGGCACGCTGCCAGAACAGCTCCTCCGCGTCGCTTCGGCCCGCGCCGGGCTGGTCCAGACGCAATCCGCGCACCGGGACGACCCACTCGAACGGCACGAGCAGCCGGGCCCGGCTGGTGACCAGCACCCGAAGCCCGGCGCGGCGGGCCAGCAGCCGCTCCACGAGGGCGACCACGCCGTCGAGCAGATGCTCGCAACTGTCGAGGACGATCAGCGCCCGCCGGCGAGCGAGCCACGCCGCGGCGGCTTCCTCCGCCGCGCGGTCCCCGTGCTCACCGAGACCGAGCACGGTGGCGAGCTGCGGCGCGATGCCGTCCGGTTCGGCCACCGCCGAGAGATCTACGAACCATGCGCCGTCGGGAAAGTCCGCCGCGAGATCGTCCAACACGGCCAGCGCTAGCCGGCTCTTGCCCACCCCACCCGGCCCGACGGCGCTCACCAGCCGGTGGGCCCGGACCGCAGCCGCGAGTTCGGCCCGCTCTACGGTGCGCCCGACGAACGGCGTGAGCGCCGCGGGCCGGCTGCCGGTGCCTGCGGAGGCAACGACTGGCATGCTCGCCGGCCGCGGCGGCGGCGCGACGCACCCGGCGAGGGCACGGCGATCCTCGGCATGCAACTTGCGCAGCAGCGACGAGACGTGGCTTTCCACCGTCCGCACCGAGATGGACAGCCGCGCGGCGATCTCGGCGTTTGTCAGGCGCTCGGCGATCGCCAGGAGCACCTCGGCCTCGCGCGCGGACACGCCTGCCTCGGCCCGCGGGCGGTTGCCCGGCGCGCTCGCCTCCGACACGTCGATCGACTCCATCGTGAGTGGCGTACGCAGCCGGGCGCCGCCGGGTTCGGACCCGGCGTTTGCGTGCCGACGGCGGCCTGGCAGGCCCGACTCGGGCGGTACCCGGGCGCCGGGTAGGGTGCCCTGCGTGACGATCCTGGTGACCGGCGGTGCCGGGTACATCGGCTCGCACACCGTGCTCGCCCTGTTGCGCGAGGGCGCGGAAGTCGTCGTCGTCGACAACCTCTCGAACAGTTCCCGGGAGTCGCTCGACCGCGTTCAGGAGCTTGCCCGACGTCCGCTGGAGTTCGCCGAGCTCGACCTTCGCGACGAACCCGGCCTGCGCAAGGTCTTCGACGCCCACCCGATCTCCGGCGTGATCCACTTCGCCGGCTTGAAGGCGGTCGGCGAGTCGGTGGAGTTTCCGTTGCGCTACTACGACAACAACATCGGCTCCTCGGTGTCGCTGTTGCGCGTGATGGACGACTTCGGCGTGCGGCAGCTGGTGTTCAGCTCCTCGGCGACGGTGTACGGCAACGCGGCGAGCCGACAGCTCGTCGAGTCGATGCCGCTTGCGCCGATCAACCCCTACGGGCAGACGAAGGCGATGATCGAGCAGATCCTGCGCGACGTCGCAGCGACAGGCCCGGGCTGGCAGATCGTCCTGCTGCGGTACTTCAACCCGGTCGGCGCCGACCCGTCCGGACGCATCGGCGAGGACCCCACCGGCACGCCGAACAACCTGCTGCCCTTCATCGCGCAGGTCGCGGTGGGCCGGCGCCCGGAGCTGCAGATCTTCGGCGACGACTACGACACCCCGGACGGCACCGGGATTCGCGACTACATCCACGTCGCCGACGTCGCAGACGGCCATCTCGCCGCGCTCCGGCACCTGCCCGCGCCCGGTTCGGCGGAGGCGGTCAACCTCGGCACCGGCCGCGGCTCGTCGGTACTCGAGGTCGTCGCAGCCTTCGAGCAGGCGAGTGGACGCCAGATCCCGCGGCGGGTGGTCGCCCGCCGGCCCGGTGATCTGGCTGCCGCCTGGGCCGACGCGGGCCTGGCACGCGAACGGTTCGGGTGGCAGGCCACGCGGACGCTGAGCGATGCCTGCGCCGACGCCTGGCGCTGGCAGTCCGCCAACCCGGAGGGCTACCGCAGCGCGGTCTGACCGGCCGGTTGTGGCGCGCCGAGCCGGACCGGCAGGTATGCCCAGCCGCGCAGCACCCTGGTGGGGCGGCGGCGTCCGCTTCCGCCGTCGGCGAGTTCGGGGAACCGGTCGAACAGCGTGCGCAGCCCGATCTCGCCCTCGAGGCGGGCGAGCGCGGCGCCGAGGCAGAAGTGCCGGCCGCCGGAGAAAGCAAGGTGCCGGTTGGCGTTGTGTCGCCGCACGTCGAACGTGTCGGGATCGGCGAAGACGGCGGGGTCGCGGTTGGCCGCCGCGAGCAGCAGCGCGACGAACGAATCCGCGGCGACGGTCCGGCCCGCGATCTCGACGTCGATGTCGGCGACCCGGGCAGTCATCTGCACCGGCGACTCGAAACGCAGGATTTCGTCCACCGCGTTCGGCCACAGGTCGGGGTGGGTGCGCAGCTCGTCGAGCTGACCGGGGTGGTCGAGCAGCAGCCGAACACCGTTGCCGAGCAGGTTGACCGTCGTCTCGAATCCGGCGGCGAGCACCAGGCCGGCGGTCGCCCGCAGTTCCAGGTCGTCGAGCTTGCGGCCGTCCGCGGATGCCTGGATCAGCGCGCTCATTAGGTTGTCGCCGGGCGTGCGCCGCAGCCGGTCGAGATGTTCGGAAAGCCACCGGTCGAAATCCGCCAACCCGCGCTCGACGGTTCGGAACTGGCCGAACGTCAAGGCGAAGTCCAGACTCGGCGCGGCATGTTCGCCGAACTGCAGCACCAGTTCGCGGTCGGCTTCGGCGACCCCGAGGATGTTGCTGATGACGGCCACGGGCAACCGGGCACAGTAGCGATCGACGATGTCCACGGCGCCGGCCGCACTCGTAGCGGAAAGCTCGTCAAGCAGCCGGTCGGCGACTCGCTGCACGTCCTCGCGCATCGCAGCCACCGCCCGCGCGGTGAACACCGACGACACGAGCGCGCGATAGCGGGTGTGGTCCGGAGGGTTCACCGCGAGCAGCGACGGCGGTTCCAGGGGATGCAGCGCGCCGGACCGTGTCACGCGCTCCAAGGGGCGCAGCGCAGGTATGACGCTCGAGCTCACCGACGTGGTCCGGAAGTCGTCCGAGCGCAGCACGGCGGAGATCACGCCGTGATCGGCGCTCACGTACCCGATCCGGGTGACGTGCAGCGGGCCGCCGGCGCGGATCTGTTCGTAGACCGGGTACGGATCGGCCCGCACCCGGGGGTCGGCGATCAACCGCGCCTGCGGATCCCCCTGCGCGGCCCAACGCCGGGTCGCCAACCGGCCGAGTCCGTGCAGCACCATCCACCGCGCGAGCATCCGCATGCCGTTCACTGTGACAGATCGTGACCGCAATTCCGCCGCCGGCCGATGCGCCGCGGTTCCGTGCAGATCACCGCATACCGGCCAAGCGCACGGCCGTTCGGTGTTCCGGCGCCCGAAGGCCTTCCCGCGTGAAGTCACGGTTAGGTACGGTGTGCGGAACCGTTCTGCCCCCGGGAACAGGATTCGCCGTGCACGTTGCCACCTCCCGCGCGGAGCCGACCGCGGCTTTGCCCCGCGCGGCGCCGGCGCGGCTGCCTGCCCGCCTGGGCCCGGTGGCCCTCGGCCCGCTGGCCCTCGCCGGCTGCGGCATCGCCTGCGCCGCGCTCGTCCTGCTGTTGCCGCCGGTACTGACCGGCACGACGGGCTTCCCGCTCGGCTCGCTGCGCGGAGCAGCGGTGTTCGCGGCCGCCGCCGCGGCAATCGGGCTCGCCCTCGGTCAACTTCAGGCGGTGTTACGCCGCAAGACGCTGCTCGCCGAGGGCAACGCCGAGTTGTGGAACGCCGTGCTCGCCGGCACCTCGGTGGGCATTGCGCTGGTCGAGGGAGAACTGTCCGGCGCAACGCGGTTCCAAGTCGTCAACCGTGCACTGTGCGCGACGCTGGGGCGTGCCGAGGACGAGCTGCGCCGGCTCGCGCTGTCCGAACTCGTGCACCGCGACGATCTGCCCATGTTGCTGCGGCACGCCGCGCACAGCCGCGGCGGCACGATCGAGGTGCGGCTGCTCGCCCGCTCGCAGCGGGTGGTGTGGGCCGAGGTCTCCAGTGCCCGGCTCACTGCGACCGGCGGGCCTGCCCGCTCGGTGTGGCAGATCCACGACATCACCGCCGCCCGGGCGGCGGACAGTGAACTGCTGCAGGTGCTCGAATCGGAACGCGCGGCCGCCGACACGCTGCGCTCACTCGATCGCCAGCATCGCGAGCTGCTCTCCGCGATCTCGCACGATCTCCGCACACCGGTGACCGCCGCGCTCGGCTATGCGGAGTTGCTCGCCGAGGGCGACTTCGGCCCGCTGACCGAGGCCCAGCAGAAGACGATGGACATCGTCGCGCGCAGCCTCACCAATCTGTCGCGCATCATCAGCGAGCTGACCGTCATCGCTCCGGAGCTGACCCGCGAGCCGATGCCGGTGGCCACGCTCAGCGTTGACGCGGTGATCGAAGACGCGGTGCAGATGGTGGCGCTACAGGCCGCCATGCGCAATCAGGCGATCGTCCGGCATCGCCATGCGGACACCGAGTTGCTGATCACCGGCGACGAGGTGCGGCTGGGCCGCGCAGTGGTCAACCTGCTAACCAACGCCGTGAAGTTCACTCCGGAGGGCGGGACGGTCGAGGTGGCCGTCCGCCACGAAGGGAACGAGGTCGCCATCTCGATCGCCGACGACGGCGACGGCATACCGATCGAGGACCAGCACCGGATCTTCGACAGGTTCTACCGTGCGCCGCGGGCCACCGAGGACGGGCAGATCAGCGGATCCGGGCTCGGCCTTGCCATCGTGAAGGCGATCGCCGTCCAGCACGGCGGGTCGATCGAGCTGTCGAGCGCGCCGGGTGATGGTGCCACGTTCACGCTGCGCCTGCCGCTGCTCGAACGGATGCCCAGTACCCGGCGGGCAGACGCGCTGCGCCTGGGCTGACCACGGCCCGGGTGGACCGTCACGCACCTCACACCGGGCGGTCCGGACGCGATCCGCGCCGGCGATGCGGGTACCCCCTCGGTAGCGCATGCGCCGAAGACGCAATCCATCGGGTGCGAACGGCACCCGCGGCGCCGCGATTGGAGGGAGCAGATCATGCAGATTCCCCGCATCGATCCGAAGAACATGGCCGGGCTGGCCGACAAGGTCATCGGTCTCGGCAAGGAAATTCTCGGAACGGTCACCGGGCAGGACCGGCTCTCCGACGCCGGCCAGGTGCAGCAGGAGAAGGGCACCGAGCGGCTCAAGGCCGTGAAGGCCCAGGCCAAGGCCGAGGCGCACGAGTCGAAGGCTGCAACGGCCGGACAAGCGCAGAAGCGCGCGCAGAAGACGAAGGAAGCGGTGAGCTGATGGGCATCGGCGAGAACATCAAGGGCACGATCAAGGAGAAGGCCGGCGACGTCACCGACGACGACAAGTTGCAGGCCGAGGGCAACGCCCAGCAGACCAAGGGCGAGGAACAGACCAAGGAGAACGAGCAGCGCGCGAAGGCCAAGGCCCACGAGGAGAAGGCACGCGCCCTCGAGCAGGAGCAGCAGTCCTTGGAGAACTAGTGAACTAGCTGCAATACGTAGGGGCTGGGGCCCGGACGCGGATCGCGTCCGGGCCCCAGTCGCGTGCGCGGCGTCGGACACGCGCGCCGTGAGACGCCAGGATGTAGCTGTGGTCTCGCGGAGAAGCGCCGGTCTGCTGCTGTACCGGAACGCCCCCACCGGTATCGAGGTGTTGCTCGCGCACCCTGGCGGGCCGCTCTGGGCGCGCCGGGACGACGGCGCGTGGACGGTGCCGAAGGGCGAGTACGGCCCGGACGAGGAGCCGCTTGCCGCAGCCCGACGCGAGTTCGCCGAGGAGATGGGCCGGCCGGCACCCGCCGCCCCGGGCCTGGTCGATCTCGGCGAGGTCCGGCAACGCAGCGGCAAGATCGTCACGGCGTGGGCTTTGGAGGGCGATTTCGACACGTCCGGCCTCGTCAGCAACACCTTCGAAATGGAGTGGCCGCCGCACTCCGGCCGCCGCTGCAGCTTCCCCGAAATCGATCGCGCGCAGTGGTTCCCGCTGCCCACGGCGCGGGCGAAGATGGTGCCCGCCCAAGCGGAGTTCCTCGACCGCCTGGTGGCCGCGTTGGAGGCCGACGGCAGCTGAGAACGGTCCGAAAATCGACGTCCGAAACCCGCTGGTACGTACTGGCACTCTCCCAGCGAGAGTGCTAAAACATCAGTGTGCACGGTTGCCGCCCGCAGGGTGGCGGGCGGCGGTACGAGGAGGTGAGCACCGTGCTTCGCTTCGATCCGTTCCGCGACCTCGACAGGATGGCCGAACAGCTGCTGGGTGCACCTGCAGGATCCGCCCGTTCACCGCGGTTCATGCCCATGGACCTTTACCGGACGGGTGACCACTACGTCCTGCACGCCGATCTGCCGGGCGTCGACCCCGGCTCGGTCGACATCAACATCGAGAACAACGTGTTGACCATCAAGGCCGAACGCAGCGGCCGTACCGAGGAAGGCGTGCAGTGGGTCGGCAGCGAGCGGCCGACCGGCACGTTCATGCGCCAACTCTCGCTGGGCGAGGGCATCGACGCCGACCGCATCTCGGCGACGTACGAGAACGGCGTGCTGACCATCACCCTGCCGGTGGCGGAACGGGCCAAGGCACGCCGCGTAGAGATCAGCACAGCCGGCGAGTCCAGGTCGGTGAAGCCGACGCAGCATCGCTCCGAGATCAACGCCTGACCGCGACGCGGGCGCGCCGCCGTCCAGCGGCGCGCCCGCGTTCGTGCCGGCGGTCAGCCCGCCATTTCGTCCACGTCGTCGGCCAATCCGCGCAGGTACCCGGCGAAGCCGCCGGCCGGCGCGGCGAGCCGGGCGCTGGTGCGCACGGGGATCGCGGCGGTGCGCACGATCCGCACTCCGTCGCGCGCGCTGGCCCGCGCCACCAGATCGACATCCTCGCCCAGCGCCAGCGGGCTCCATCCGCCCAGCGCGCAGTAAAGGTCGGCCCGGATGCCGAGATTCGCGCCGTGCACGTAGGGGTGGCCGTCGGCGAGCACGTGCCGCCGGTGCCACTCACGGCTCACCGCCGGGTCGAGCCCGAGCCCCGGCCGGACCGTGCCGAGCACGAGGTGCGCGCCCCGGCTCGCCCGGTCGAGCATGACGGTCAACCAGTCCGCGGGCACCTCGGAATCGGCGTCGGTGCTCGCGAGCCACAGGCGCGCCGGGGCCCGAGTATCGCGGAGCAGGTGCTCGACGCCGGCAGCACGCGCGCGCCCCACGTTGCGATGCGCGACGGTCACCGTCTCGACTCCGGCGCCGGCCACGGCCGCGCGGCTGCCGTCGGTGCACCCGTCGAGCACGACGACGACACGCACCCGGACGCCGGCACCGCTGACCAGCTCGCGGGACCGGCCGAGCGCGGACAGGCAGCGGGGCAGCAATTCCTGCTCGTCGGCCGCGGGCACGATCACGCCAATCGCGTCGATCCGCGTCGGCCGGGACGTCCCGGCCTGCTTCTCGCTCACAACAGGCCACCCCGCAGCCGCTCCAGCGGGCCCGGCTCGGCGAGTGCGGCCCGTCCGGCGGCTGCCACGTCACGCTCGCCGTGGTGCTGCCGCAGATAGATCTCCAGATCGGCGACCCGGCGGGCATGGGCCTCGTCGAAGGCCAGTGGCGCGGGGCCGAGTGCATGCGCGGCCTGCCGGAGCACTTCCTCGGCCGCGGCCGCGACGGCAGACCGCACCCGCAGCGCGAGCAGCTCGCCGCGACGCCCACACGCCGCACCGGAGTCAATCGCTCCGGCGGCCTGCTGGAGCACCGCGCCCGCGGTGTACAGCGCGACGTCTGCCGCGCCGAGGTGCAGCAGGTCGAGTTCGCCACCGCGCTCCCCCGCCCGCTCGCGCAGCCGCTCAACCAGGCCGTGCGCGCCGCCGTACCAGCAGGCTGCGACGCCCATGCCGCCCCAGGCGAAGCCGGGCCGGCGCAGGTACCACTCGGGTTCGCCGACCGGGTCGGCCGGCGCGCCGTCGAAGTGCAGCGCCGCGCTGGTGACCGCAGCAAGCCCCCGCGAGACCCAGGTGCCGGGCGGGTCGGCCCGCACCTGGTCATTGCGCAGATCGACCGCGAACAGCCGGCGCGTGTTCCCCGCGGGATCGCCCACGAACGCAGTCACCAATGCCCGGTCGAGCCGGTCGCCGAGCGAACACCACGGCTTGGTCCCATACAGCCGGCCGTCCCGCTCCTCGAGGCGGGCACCGGGCGCCTCGGCGGCGAAAACGCCCCAGGTGCCCTCGGGAACCGGGAGGCCGGCCTCGTGCAGGATCGCCAGCGCGTCGCTGTGCGCCTCGAGCACCCGGCCGGCGGTCAGATCGCCGGCTGCTGCGGCGGCGAGCAGCGCCCAGCGGTGCGCGGTGTTGCCCGCGGCAGGCATCGGCAGCGACGCTCCGAAACGCTCGGCGAGCTCCAGGCAACCATCGACGTCGTTGCCGGCGGCCACGGCGGCCGCATGCACATCCCGGGCAACAAGCACGAAGCGGAGGCTATCGCGCGGTGGCCAGGGCGAGCTCCGCCCAGACGCGCTTGCCTTCGGGGGCGCGCTCGACGCCCCAGTCCGTGGCCAGCGCGGCCACGATGAGCAGCCCGCGTCCGTGCCGGTCGGCGATGCCCGGGGACTGCAGCTCGGGCATGCCTACGCCGTCGTCGTGCACCTCGATGCGCACGCAGTCGCTGCGTGCGCTCAATTTCAGCTCGGCCAGCTCGCAGTCCGCATTGATGGCGTTGGTGATCAGCTCGCTGACGATGATCTCCGCGTCCGCGATGAGCGCCTCGGCGCCCGTTCTGCCGTGCAGCATCCGCCGCAGAGCTTGTGTGCAGAACGCTCGGCTGCGTGCAGGCGATGTCGGCGCGCGAACGAATCGCTCACTCGTCCACTGCACGCGACACATGTACCCCATAGCCTTCATCGCGACACACCGTGTCGCAGGGTCACCGGGCGACGAGGTCCGATATGGCACTACGGCTCAGGTTCGCCACGAGCTCGGCCGGATCGCGCCATGCTTCGATCGCTCCCGCCGCCCGGAGCTCCACCTCGGGAGTGCCGCCGCAGGTGACGCCGATGAACCGCAGCTGCGCGTTGCCGGCCGCCGCGCCGTCCCAGACCGCGTCGCCGACGAACAGGGCGTTGCCGGCGTCGAGCCCGGCCCGGTCGAGAGCCGCCTCGAGGATGTCGGCCGCCGGCTTGCTCGTCTCAGCTTCGTCGGCGCTCGTCGCCACCGTGATGGCGTCGTCGGCGCCGAGCGCCGAGCGCAGCGCGGCTAGCTCCTCGTCGGATGCCGAGGAGGCGAGCACCACGACCAGGCCGCGCTCGGCGCAGGCGCGCAACAGCTCCGCCGCGCCCGGCGTCGGCACCAGCCGGCCCCAGTGTTGCTTGTACAGCGTCTTGTGCGCCGCGTTCAGCGCGCCGTCGGCGTCGGTGTCGCGGTCCTCGCCCAGCAAGTGATCCAGCAGGCGGTCGCTGCCCATGCCGATCGCATGGTGGACGTCGGCCGTGGTCACGTGGTGCCCGTGCTGACGCAGCGCTTCGGCCCAGCACACGGCGTGCAGGAACGTGGTGTCGACGAGGGTGCCGTCGACGTCGAAGAGCACGCCGCGGCGCGGCTGGTCGGCGGAGGGCACCCCAACGCACTACCCGCGCGTAGTGCGGGGCAAACGCGGGCCCGGTTGATCGGCTGCAGGGGCGGGCATGCTGGTGCCGTGCTGGGATTGCCTGACCACGTGCAAGCCTGTCTTTTCGACCTGGACGGGGTGTTGACCGACACGGCCTCGGTGCACCGCCGGGCGTGGAAGCACACGTTCGACCCGGTGCTCGCAGCCCACGGGCAGCACCCCTTCTCCGAGGGCGACTACAACGACTACGTCGACGGAAAGCCACGCCTGGACGGTGTGCGGGATCTGCTCGCGGCACGCGGTATTGCGCTCGCCGAGGGCGACGAGGACGACCCGCCGGACGCCGAGACGGTGCACGGCATCGCGGCGCGCAAGAACGCGGAGGTCGTGCGGCGCATCCAGGAAGACGGCGTGCACGTCTACCCGGGCTCGCGGCGCTATCTCGAGGCGGCCGCGGGCGCCGGCCTGCGGCGCGTCGTCGTGTCGTCGAGCGCCAACACCGCGCAGGTGCTGCAGGTCACCGGCCTCGACGAGTTCATCGAGCACCGCGTCGACGGCGTCACCATCCACGACCAGGGGTTGAAGGGCAAACCCGCGCCGGATTCCTTCCTGGCCGGAGCGGGGCTCGCCGGTGTCGACCCGGCGCAGGCGGCGGTGTTCGAGGACGCCACCGCCGGCGTCGAGGCGGGCCGGCGCGGAAGCTTCGGCTACGTGATCGGGATCAACCGGCTCGACGACTCCCATGCTCGCGCGCTCGAGGAGCACGGTGCCGATATCGTGGTCGACGATCTCGCCGACCTGCTGTAGGGGCTGATCCTGATGAGCGATCGACCGTGACCGAGCAGCGCCCGCGCTATCCCGCCGAACCGTGGCAGGTGCGCGAGATCGGCCTGTCGTGGCACACGCTGGCTCAGTCCGAGTCGTTGTTCGCGCTGTCCAACGGGCACATCGGCGTGCGCGGCAACCTGGACGAAGGCGATCCCAACGGCTTGCCCGGCACCTACCTGAACTCGTTCTACGAGTCCCGGCCGCTCCCCTACGCCGAGACCGGCTTCGGCTACCCGGAGTCGGGCCAGACGGTGCTCAACGTGACCAACGGCAAACTGATCCGGCTCCTCGTCGACGACGAGCCGTTCGACCTGCGCTACGGGCACGTGGCGCACCACGAACGCATACTCGACCTGCGCCGCGGCGTGCTCCGGCGGCACGTCGAGTGGGTCTCGCCGGCAGGCAAGCGGATCCGTGTGCACAGCACCCGGCTCGTCTCACTCGCCCGCCGTTCCGTCGTGGCGATCCACTACGCGGTCGAGCCGGTCGACGACGAGGTGCGCATCGTCGTGCAGTCCGAGCTGGTGGCCAACGAGCCGGTGCCCGCGCAGTCCGACGATCCCCGCGTCGCCGCGGTCATCGAGCACGCCCTCGAGCCGGTGCTGCACGAGTCGAACGAGCACCGGGCCCACCTGTTGCACCGCACGCGGTCGAGCGGCCTGCAACTCGCCGTCGGGATGCAGCACGAGGTGAACTCGCCGCAGGAGTGCGTCAGCGAGATGGCCGCGCACCCGAACTGGGCGCGGTTCACCGTGTCGACCCGCCTCGACCCCGACCAACGGTTCGAGCTCGCCAAGTTCGTCAGCTACGGCTGGTCCGGCACCCGATCGGCGCCCGCGTTGCGCGACCAGGTCGACGCCGCGTTGCTGAGCGCGGCCCAGGCCGGGTGGGCCGAGGTCGAGCAGGAGCAGCACGCCCACTTCGCCGACTTCTGGCACGGCGCCGACGTCGAGATCGACGGCGACCCGCGGATCCAGCAGGCCGTCCGGTTCGGGATCTTCCACGTGTACCAGGCCGCGGCCCGCGCCGAACAGCGCGCCATCCCGGCCAAGGGCCTGACCGGCCCCGGCTACGACGGCCATGCCTTCTGGGACACCGAGATGTTCGTGCTGCCGGTGCTCACGGCCACCGCCGCGCACGCTGCCGCGGACGCCCTGCACTGGCGCAAGTCGACGCTGCAAATGGCCGTCGATCGGGCGCGCACGTTGCGGCTGCGGGGTGCGGCCTTCCCGTGGCGGACCATCCGCGGCGAGGAGTGCTCGGCGTACTGGCCGGCCGGCACCGCAGCTCTGCACGTCAACGCCGACATCTCTTCGGCGGCCACCCGTTACGTGCGGTGGACGGGCGACGACATCTTCGAGCGCGACTGTGCGCTACCGCTGCTGGTGGAGACCGCGCGGCTGTGGCAGTCGCTGGGCTATTTCGGCGGCGACGAGCGCTTCCACATCGACGGCGTGACCGGCCCGGACGAGTACACCGCGGTGATCGACGACAACACGTACACGAACCTGATGGCGCAGCACAACCTGAACGCGGCGGTGGCTGCGGTGCGGCGCTGGCCCGAGGCGGCCGCCGCGCTCGACGTCGACGACGACGAGGCATCGGCGTGGGCGCGCGCCGCCGAGTGCATGGCGGTGCCCTACAACCCGGACGCCCGCGTGCACGAGCAGGATCGTGGCTTCACGGCCCGGGCCCGCTGGGACTTCGAGCGCAGCGCCCGAGACGGCGAGTACCCGCTGCTGATGCACGTCCCCTACTTCGACCTGTACCGCAAGCAGGTGGTCAAGCAGGCCGACCTCGTGCTCGCCATGCACTGGGCCGACTACGCCTTCACCCCGGACGAGAAGGCCCGCAATTTCGCCTACTACGACCCGCTCACCGTGCGGGACTCCTCGCTGTCGGCGGCGACCCAGGCCGTACTCGCGGCCGAGGTGGGCCACCTCGACCTCGCGGCCGAGTACCTGACCGAAGCGGCGTTGATGGATCTGCTGGATCTCGAGCGCAATGCCAAGGACGGGCTGCACATCGCGTCGCTGGCCGGCGGCTGGCTGGCACTCGTCGCGGGCTTCGGTGGCATGCGCGACAGCGGCGCGCACCTGCGGTTCCGTCCGCAACTGCCCCCGGCATGGGAACGGCTGCGCTTCTCGGTGCGCTACCTCGGCTCGCGCATCCACGTACAGATCACCGACGGCGCGGTGACCTACCGCAGCAGCGGCCAGGTCACGATCGTCCACGACGGCGGGGAGGGCGCCGAACTGCTCGAACTCGAGGCCGAGCAGGAGGTGGAGCGTGCCTGGAAGCCGGTGCAGCCCCGGACGCCGAGGCCGACGCAGCCGGCGGGGCGCGAAGTGCACTCGGCGCCGCCGGCCTGAGGCAGACCTCGACGGTCCGGCGCCGACCTAGAGCTCGTGCAGGGCGGGCACCAGCTCGCGTTCGGCCCACTCCAGGAACTCCGGCTGGGTGTCGCCGCCGATCTGGACGACGGCGACGTCGGTGAAGCCGGCCTTGACGAACTCGGCCACGGCCGCCACGTGCGCGTCGACGTCCGGACCGCAGCTGATGTTCTCGGCCACGTCGTCCTTGGTGATGAACTGCGTGGCGCCGGCGAAGCCCGCGGTTCCGGGCAGCTCCGCGTTGACCTTCCAGCCGCCGGCGAACCAGCGGAACTGGTCGTGCGCCCGTTCTATCGCGGCATCCTTCGACGTGTCCCAGCTGATCGGCACCTGGCCGATGCGCGGCTTGCCGCGCCCGCCGACCTCGTCGAAGCCGGCGGTGAGTTGCGAATCCGGCTCCACCGCGATCAGCGCGTCGGCGTACCGGCCCGCCAGCTCCAGTGACTGGCCGCCGGAGACCGCCACCCCGATCGGCGGCGGCGACGCCGACACGTCCCAGAGCTTGGCGGAATCGACACGGTAGTGACGGCCGGAGAAGTTGACGTAGTCGCCGGAGAACAGTGCCCGGATGATCTGCAGCGCCTCGTCGAGCATCTCGTGCCGGACGTTCGCGGCAGGCCAACCCTGCCCGACGATGTGCTCGTTGAGGTTCTCGCCGGCCCCGACCCCGAGGGTGAACCGGTCCTCGCTGAGCAGACCGACCGTCGCGGCCTGCTGGGCGACTACCGCGGGGTGGTAGCGCATGGTCGGGCAGGTCACGTACGTCATCAGCTGCACCCGCTCGGTGGCCTGCGCCACCGCGCCGAGCGTGGCCCACGCGTTCGGCGCGTGCCCCTGGCTGTCGAGCCAAGGGAAGTAGTGATCGCTCATCACTTCGAAGTCGAATCCCGCACGCTCGGCCCGGGCGGCGTCGCGCACCAGTTCCCGCGGGCCGGTCTGCTCGGTCATCAGGGTGTAGCCGATTCGCGTCATGAGCTGGAACTACCCAAAAGGACCGTCAGTCCTCGTCCGGCCGGCGCCGCAGCAGGAACGGCAGCACGCCCCAGGTGGTGAACACGATGATCCCGAGGATCACCGTCACGATGGCTGCGACCGCCGCATTCGTCACGTAACCGACGACGAGCAGCACCGCGCCGAGGATCGCGAGGCCGAGGAAGACGAGACCCACCGCTGCCAGCCGGTTGGTGAGCGCGACGACCTCGTCCTTGCGGTGGCGGCGGAACAGCATCCGGTGGGCGGCCACCGGCGCGATGAGCAGCGTTGCCGCGGTCGCCGCGCTGATCAGGGTGCAGACGTACAGCGCTCGCTGGGCGTCGTCCAGCTGGCCGAAGTTCTGCTGGAAGGCGATCGTCAGCAGGAAGGCGAACAGGATCTGGACGCCCGTCTGGGCGACACGCAACTCCTGCAACAGCTCGTTGAAGTTCCGGTCGAGCCGTTCGGCCTCGCTCTCGCGCCGCTCGTACGCTCCCGATGGCTTCCGGGACAGGTCACCGGAATCGCCGGCTGTGGATTCGGGCACGCCGACCATCGAACCGGTTGGCGGCGGCATAGTCGAGCAGGCGCGGTGGTTAGGCCCGCGGTCTCGCCGGGCAGCCCACTGGAGAGAAGACCTGGAGGTGGGCATGTCTGTGTCCGCAGAGCCGCAGCGCAATGCGGGTTCGCGGCCGGCCGAACAGCCGACGATCGGCGAACTGAGCTCGCGGCTGAGCGAGCAGATGTCGCGCCTGGTGCGTGACGAGATCGCACTGGCGCAGGCCGAGGCGAAGCAGCGGGCCAAGCAACTCGGCATGGGCGTCGGGATGTTCGGTACGGGTGGCGTGTTCGCCTTTTTCGCCGGCGCCTGCGCGGTCGCCGGGGCGGTTCTGGGGCTGACCAACGTGGTGCCCGGATGGCTCGCCGCGCTCATCGTCGCCGGGGTGCTGTTCGCGCTTGCCGGGATCGTCGCTTTGATCGGGGGCCGCAGCGTCAAGAAGGGCTCGCCTCCGGTACCCGCCGACGCGATGCAGAGTGTGAAGGCCGACGCCGAGGCCGTCCGGAACGCCGTTCGGCACGGCCGTAGCGAGGTCGTGCGCAGCGAGGTTTCGCGATGAGTGACGAGACGGAGGCCATCAAGGCCGACATCGAGCAGGCCCGCGCCGAACTGGCCCAGACAGCCGACGCGCTGGCGGCGAAGCTCGACGTGAAGGCGCAGGCGGAGCGAAAGGTCCACGAGGCTGGCGATCGCGCGGCGGGCAAGTACGCGTCGGCGAAGGCGTCCGCACCGGTTCCGGTGCAGCAGGCGCTGACCAAGGTCGAGCACGTGGGTGCGCCAGTCGTGGCGAAGGCGGCAGAGGACAAGCGGCGCACGGCGCTGGTGATCCTCGGCGCGGTCGCCGCCGCACTGATCGCCCGGCGCCTGGCCCGGCGCGCGGCCGCAGACACCTGATCAGCCCGGGACCGCTCGCGACTGGACTTTTCGAAAATGCCTCGGCGAGGCTTCGGTGATGACGAGCCAGACCGAGCCGTTCGCGTCCACGCCCGCGCCGCCCTACACGGCGGTGATCTTCACGTCGCTGCGCGCCACGGCGCACGAAGCCGACGAGTACGCAGAGACGGCGCACCGGATGGAGCAGCTGGCGGCCGAGCAGCCCGGCTATCTGGGCATCGAGTCGTGCCGGGACCCCGTCTCGGGTCTCGGTATCACCGTGTCGTACTGGGCGAGCGACGCCGCGGCGCGCGCGTGGAAGCGCGTCGCGGAGCATCGACAGGCCCAGCACCGCGGCCGGTCCGAGTGGTACCGCCGTTACCGGGTGCGGGTGGCCAGGGTCGAGCGCGACTACTGAGAGCGGCGTAATGGGAGTCCATCGGCGGCGGTTGCTGCTCGGGGCCGCAGCCAGCGCTGCCGCGTTCACGGTGCTCGCCGTGCTGGTGGCGACCCAATGGACGCCGTTGCGCCGCCTCGATGTCTCCGTTGCGAACTCGCTGAACGCCTGGGTGGCGGCCAGTACTGCACTGACCACCTTCTGGAAGGTGGTGACTTACGGGCTGGAACCGCTCACCTTCGAGGTGGTGGCCGTCGTGGCCGCGGTGCTGTTGTGGTGGCGGGCAGGTCGCCGCAAGCTGGCGGTCTTCGTCGTCGTCACGATCTTCGGCGTCCTCGGCCTGTACGACCTGGTCAAAGTGCTGGTCGGACGTGCTCGTCCGGTCGTTCCGGTGCCGTTGATCGTCGCCCATGGTGCGTCGTTTCCCAGCGGACACGCGGCGATGTCGTTCACCGGCATGGCGCTGCTCGTCCTGCTCGTCGGGCGCCGGCTGCACTCGACGGCCGCAGTCGCGGCGCTAGCCTTCGGCGCGGCGCTGGTCGCGGCGACCGTGGCATTCAGCCGGCTGGCGCTCGGTGCGCACTTTCTCAGCGACGTGATCGGCAGCTGGCTGCTCGCCGCCACCTGGTTGCTGTGCATGTGGGCGGCCTTCGACATCGGCGCCGAACGGGCCGGGCCGCTCAGTCCGCGATCTTCGCCAGCCGCGCCGCGAGCCCTGGATCAGCCTCGAGGAGGATCATCCGCCTGACCTGGTCGAACACCTGGCGCAGCTTGCGGACGTCGGCGGGATGCTCACGCTGCTGGGCGCCCACCAGTGCATCGACGGCGAGCCGGCCCAGCACCCGCGCCCGCAGCCGATCGACACCCAACGCGACGACCGTGTCGACCAGACGCCGTTCGCGCCGGCGATCGACACGCTCGGTGCTCTCTGCGACCTCGGTGTTGCTCCGTCCCCATGCGCGGATCGCCGCCTCGGTCTCATGCGGCAGTTGCGCCGCGGCGTCGAAGAGCGCGTCCAACCGTTGCGCCGGGTCGGGCACCGTCTTCGGCGAAACGTGCACCTCGCCGTGCTCGGCCTCCCAGTAGCCGAGCAACTGGGTGACGAACGCCGGCATGCTCCCGAAGTGGTGGTAGAACGACCCCTTGGTCACCCCTAGCCGCTCGCACAACGACGCGATCGTCAGCGCCTCGCTCCCCCACTCGGCGAGCACGTCCAACGCTTCGCGGTAGTAGTCCGCCACGCTCAGCCGCTCCACGACACCTCCTCGACGTCCCTGCCATCGTGTCACCCTGCCCCTTCCACGTCGCGGCGCACCCGACCGCGGGGTGAGGTGATCACGGGCCGCGTCGTGATCTGATGGCCGCGTGACTGTTCCGCACACGCCAGCTCACCCAGCTCACCTGGGGGCCGGCGATCCACCCGGGCGAATCCGGGTCGAGCAACTCACCAAGGTTTTCCGCGGCCGGGTGCGCGCGGTCGACCAGCTGAGCTTCAGCGTCGAGCCGGGCACGGTGACCGGCTTTCTGGGGCCGAACGGAGCCGGCAAGACGACGACCCTGCGGATCCTGCTCGGTCTGGTGCACCCCACCGGCGGGTGGGCGACGATCGGCGGACGGCCGTACCGGCAGCTGGAAGCGCCGGCGCGGGCGGTGGGCGCCTCGCTCGAGTCATCGAGCTTCCACCCCGGCCGCACGGCCCGCAATCACCTCCGCATCATGTGCACCGTGGCCGGCCTGCCGGACCAGCGTGCCGACGCAGTGCTCGAGCTCGTCGGCCTGCGCGACGATGCACGCCGCAAGGTGCGTGGCTACTCGCTCGGCATGCGGCAGCGCCTGGGCCTGGCGCAGGCCCTGCTCGGCGATCCCGCCGTGCTGATCCTCGACGAGCCGGCCAACGGCCTCGATCCCGACGGAATTCGCTGGCTGCGCGGGTTCCTGCGCATGCTCGCCGACCAGGGCCGGACGGTGCTCATCTCCAGCCACCAACTCGCTGAGATCGAGGCCGTGGCGAATCACGTGGTCATCCTCAACCGTGGCCGGCTGGTGCGCTCCGGTTCGCTCGCCGAGCTGACCGCGGGCACCGACCGGGTGCTGGTGCGCAGCCCGGCCGCCGGCGCGCTGGGCGAGGCGCTGGCCCGCGCCGGCGCACAGGTCGTGGGTGCCGGCGGCGGCACGCTGCAGGTCCGCGGCATGACCACCGACCAGGTGGGCCACCTTGCGTTCCAGGCCGGAATCGAACTGCATGAGCTCGCAGGGCGGCGGTCGGATCTCGAGGAGCTGTTCTTCGCGCTCACCGCTGCCGGACCGCCGCCGGCAACGCCGCCGCCGGGCTACCAGGCACCGGAGGTCGCCCGATGATCCGCCTGGTTCGCGGCGAGTTCCTCAAGCTGCGCACGACACAGGTGTGGTTCTGGCTGCTGCTGGCGACCGCCGCGGTCAGCGCCCTGCTGATCGTCGCGCAGCTCGCCCCGGCCGACGGTGTGCGTTCCGCGGCCGACGTGCCCAACATGTTCGCGTCCTCGAGCGAGCCGTACGTGCTGGTGTTCGTCCTCGGCGTCCTCGGGGTCACCACCGAATTCCGCTACCAGACGATCACCCCGACGGTGCTGCAGACCCCGTCGCGGTGGGCGATCGTCGGCGCCAAGATGATCACCTATGCGTTGGTGGGTATCGCGTACGCCCTGGTCGCCGTCGCGATCCAGATGGCGATGGCGGTCCCGTGGCTCGCCGCCAAGGGGGTGCACGTCGACTTCGGCAACGGCGACGTCATACGGGCGCTGGCCGCGGTGTTCGGCGTCGTCGCGTTGTTCGGCATCGTCGGTCTGGGCGTCGGGGCGTTGCTCCGCAACCAGATCGTGGCGGTCGTTGTCGGCATCGTCTTCCTGCTGGTGATCCAGAACGTGCTGGTGGCGATCCCGGGCGTCAAGAACGTCTTCCCCTACACCCCGGGTGGGGCGGCGGACGCCATGCTGCTGACGAACGTCGGACCGACCGATTTCAACGGGGTCACGCTGCTGGCCCCGCTGGGTGGCGTGATCGTCCTGCTGCTGTGGGCGTTCGTGCCCGCCGTGGTCGGCGCCGCGTATTCGATGAACCGCGATATCACCTGAAAAGCACCGCCCGGGCGGCCGTCGGGTGGCCCACATCCGCTGGGCACGAGCATGCCCGGAGTTCACGTGACGCGTAGTCTCAGGGGTCGCGACACGAATGCGGATCACGACCTGAGGACGGCCTGGCAACAGTGGCGACGAGTGAGCAGCCGGCAAGCAGCGACAGCCCGACCACCCATGCGGATTTCGGCGCGAACGAGTGGCTCGTCGAGGACATGTACGAGCGGTATCTCGCCGATCCGAACAGCGTGGACGCGGCCTGGCACGACTTCTTCGCCGACTACCGGCCGGCCGGCGCGAACGGCGCCCCGCGCCCGCCCGCGGCAGCCCAGACGAACGGGCGCGAGGCCGCCGCGCGGCAGCAGCCCGCGCCCCCGGCCGAGGTGTCCCCCGCAACGGCCAGCGCACCGGCGAGCGCGGCCACCAACAACCGCACCACACCGGCCGCCCGGCCGGCCGAGGGGATGCCGCCCGAGAGCCGCACCGCCGAGAACCTGACGCCGCCCCGGCCCGCGCCCGCCTCCGCACCGCCGGCGAAGCAGGCCGCCCAGAAGCCGGCTGCCGAGAAGCCGGCTGCCAAGCCCGCCGCCGAGAAGCCCGCCGAGCCGGCCACCACCCCGCTGCGCGGCGCGGCGGCGCGGGTCGTGTCCAACATGCAGGCCTCGCTCGGCGTCCCCACGGCGACCAGCGTGCGTGCGGTGCCGGCCAAGCTGATCGCCGACAACCGGGTGGTGATCAACAACCACCTGCGGCGCTCCCGCGGCGGCAAGGTCAGCTTCACGCACATCATCGGGTTCGCCGTCGTCCGGGCGCTGGCCGAGTACCCCGTGATGAACAACCACTTCGCCGAGGTCGACGGCAAGCCCGCCGTCGTCACTCCCGAGCACGTCAACTTCGGCATCGCCATCGACCTGCCCGGCAAGAACGGCTCCCGCTCGCTGGTCGTCGCGTCGATCAAGGCCGCCGAGACGATGAGCTTCAGCCAGTTCTGGAACGCCTACGAGGACATCATCCGGCGGGCCCGCAACGGCAAGCTCACGACCGACGACTTCGCCGGCACCACGATCAGTCTCACCAACCCGGGCACCATCGGCACCAACCACTCCGTCCCTCGCCTGATGGAAGGCCAGGGCACGATCGTCGGCGTCGGCGCGATGGACTACCCCGCCGAGTTCAGCGGGATGAGCGAGGAGCAGATCACCGAGCGCGCCATCAGCAAGATCATGACGCTGACCTCGACGTACGACCACCGCATCATCCAGGGCGCCGAGTCGGGCGAGTTCCTGCGCCGGGTCCACCAGCTGCTGCTGGCCGACGAGTTCTACGACGACATCTTCGCGGCCCTGAAGATCCCGTACGAGCCGGTGCGCTGGCTGGTCGACCGCGACTTCCATCACGAAGGGCAGATCGACAAGTCGGCCCGGGTCATCGAGCTGATCAACGCCTACCGCACCAGCGGCCACCTGATGGCCGACACCGACCCGCTCGAGTACACGGTGCGCAGCCATCCCGACCTCGACATCGCCAAGCACGGGCTGACGCTGTGGGACCTCGACCGGGAGTTCCCGGTCGGTGGGTTCGCCGGCGAGAAGCTGATGAAGCTGCGTGACATCCTCGGCGTGCTGCGCGACGCGTACTGCCGGCGCGTCGGGGTGGAGTACATGCACATCACCGACCCCGAGCAGCGCCGCTGGTTGCAGGAGCGCATCGAGGTCAAGCAGGCGCAGCCGACGCGCGAGGAGCAGCTGCACATCCTGGGCCGGCTCAACGTCGCCGAGGCGTTCGAGACCTTCCTGCAGACCAAGTACGTGGGCCAGAAGCGGTTCAGCCTCGAGGGTGCCGAGACCGTGATCGCGCTGCTCGACTCGGTGCTGGCCGAGGCCGCGGACGCGGATCTCGACGAGGTGGTCATCGGCATGCCGCACCGCGGCCGGCTCAACGTCCTTGCCAACATCGTCGGCAAGCCCTACGCGAAGATCTTCGACGAGTTCGAGGGGAACATCGACCCCGGCACCGCGCAGGGCTCCGGCGACGTGAAATACCACCTGGGCGCCGACGGCACCTTCACCTCACCCGGCGGCAAGAAGATCGCCGTCTCGCTCACCGCGAACCCGTCGCACCTGGAGGCCGTCGACCCAGTGCTCGAGGGCATCGTCCGCGCCAAGCAGGACCTGCGGAACCTGGGCGACGGCGGGTACACGGTGCTGCCCGTGCTGATGCACGGTGACGCCGCGTTCGCCGGTCAGGGCGTGGTGGCCGAGACGCTCAACGTCTCCCAGCTGCGCGGCTACCGCACCGGCGGCACGGTGCACGTGGTGGTCAACAACCAGGTCGGTTTCACGACCTCGCCGTCGTCGTCGCGCTCGTCGCTGTACTGCACCGACATCGCGCGGATGATCTCCGCGCCGATCTTCCACGTCAACGGCGACGATCCCGAGGCATGCGTGAGGGTGGCCAAGCTGGCCGTCGAGTACCGGCGCGCGTTCTGCAAGGACGTCGTGATCGACATGGTCTGCTACCGGCGCCGTGGCCACAACGAGGCCGACAACCCGTCGTTCACGCAGCCGCTGATGTACGACATCATCGACACCAAGCGCAGCGTCCGGAAGCTGTACACCGAGGCGCTCGTCGGCCGCGGCGACATCACGCTCGAGGACGCCGAGGCTGCGCTGAAGGACTTCCAGGCCCAGCTGGAGAAGGTCTTCGTCGAGACCCGCAACGCCAGCAGCAAGGCGGCGCCGCAGCACGAACTCGATCACGAGACACCGTCGCAGCAGGTCACGACGGCGGTTCCCCTCGACGCCATCAAGCGGATCGGCGAGGCGTACGCCAACCTGCCCGAGGGCTTCACGCTGCACCCGCGGTTGAAGCCGCAGATCGACCGCCGCGTCGCGATGGCGAGTTCGGGCAACGTCGACTGGGCCACCGCCGAGTTGTTCGCCTTCGGGTCGCTGGTCATGGAAGGCCGCGCGGTGCGGCTGTCCGGGCAGGACTCGCGCCGCGGGACGTTCACCCAGCGGCACGCGACGTTGATCGACCGGCACACCGGTGCCGAGTACACGCCGTTGCGCGAGCTGACCGACAGCTCGTCCGGCCCGGCGTTGTTCTTCGCCTACGACTCCCTGCTCAGCGAGTACGCGGCGATGGGCTTCGAGTACGGGTATTCGGTGGTGCGCGACGACGCGCTGGTCTGCTGGGAGGCGCAGTTCGGCGACTTCGCCGACGGCGCGCAGACGATCATCGACGAGTTCATCTCCTCCGGCGAGGCCAAGTGGGGCCAGCGCTCGGCGGTGACGCTGCTGCTTCCCCACGGCTACGAGGGCCAGGGCCCCGACCACTCCTCGGGCCGGCCCGAGCGGTTCCTGCAGCTTGCCGCCGAGAACAACATGACGATCGCGATGTGCTCGTCGCCGGCCAACTACTTCCACCTGCTCCGCCGGCAGGGGCTCTCGCCGGTGCGTCGCCCGCTGATCGCGTTCACGCCGAAGTCGCTGCTGCGGCTCAAGGCGGCGGTGAGCCAGCTCGACGAGTTCACCGAGGGCGGTTTCCGTCCGGTGCTGCCCGACACCGCCGAGCTGTCCGGTGTGCGGCGGGTGCTGCTGTGCGCCGGCAAGATCTACTACGACCTGGCCGCCGAGCGGGAGCGCAACGGCCGCACCGACGTGGCGATCCTGCGGGTCGAGCAGCTCTACCCGCTGCCGGTCGCCGAGCTGCGCGCCGAGCTGGATCGCTACCCCGGCGCCGAGGTCGTCTGGGTGCAGGAGGAGCCGGCGAACCAGGGCGGCTGGCCGTTCATCGCGCTCAACCTGCCCGAGCACCTCGACGGCCGGCCGCTGCTGCGCGCCTCGCGCCGGGCCTCCGCCTCGCCGGCGGTCGGCTCGCTGTCTGTGCACGAGGCGCAGCAGAAGGAAGTCGTCGGCACCGCGTTCGCCTGATGTACTTCACCGACCGGGGCATCGAGGAACTGGTGTCGCGCCGCGGCGCAGAGCAGGTCAGCGTCGAGTGGCTGGGCGACCGGCTGCAGGCCTTCGTCGACGAGCATCCGGAGTTCGAGACCGCCGTCGACCGGCTGGCCACCTGGCTCGCAAGAGACGACGAGGAGTAGCCCGGGCGTTGTCGGACGTCGCCCCTAGCGTCGAGGGGTGACCAGAGGGCTTTCCGTCCCGCAGGGCGCGGCGCTGACCGTGGGCGCGGTGCTGGGCACCGGCGTCATCTCGTTGCCCGCGCTCGCCGCCGGCATCGCCGGGCCTGCCTCGCTGGTCGCCTGGCTGGGCATGGTGCTGCTGTCCGTGCCACTCGCGAGCACCTTCGCCGCGCTCGGCGCCCGGCACTCGGACGCCGGCGGCGTCTCCACCTTCGTCCGGATCGCGTTCGGGCGGCGCGCGGCCGCGGTGGTCGGCTGGTGCTTCTACTTCGCGATCCCGATCGGCGCGCCGCCGGCCGCGATGTTCGCCGGCGGGTACGTCGTCGACCAGTTCGGCGGCGGCCGGTCAACCGCGATCGCCACCGCGGCGGTGCTCACCGCCGTCGTCATCGCGCTGAACCTGTTCGGCGTGCGCGTGTCCGGACGGGTGCAGATGGTGCTCGCGGCTATCCTCGCCGTGCTGCTCTGCACGGCCACCGTCGCGGCGCTGCCGCACGGGCACT
>DASSEP010000069.1:0-4258 GCA_035695205.1 Jatrophihabitans sp.
CCCTACCGCTGCGGTTGAACCGGTCGCCGGCGCGGAAGGGACGCCGGCGCCCGGTTCGACCGAGGCCTCAGCTGTCGGTGTCGATGTCGACGGCGAAGGGGACGGACGGCGTGCGCACCACGCTCGACAACGCCCGGTACAGCGCGGCGCGCCCCTGGGTCGGCGTCAGCTGATCCGGCACGAGCGCGTGCTCGGTGAGCGAGCCGAGGAACTGCAGGTGCCCGTGCCCGCTCGCGTCGCCGGTGGCGTCGATGTTGGCCCACTTGACGGCCTCGGCGCGGAAGAACACCTGGGGCAGCACCTTGATCCGGCTGTCGCGGTGCGCGAGCGCGTAGTAGTTGCTCTGCGTCCAGCCGTAGGCGCAGCTCTTGCCGGTGACGCCGAAACTCGCCGGGCAATTGTTGGCGTCGCCGTTGTAGATCAGCTGCGCGCCGGTGTTGTTCAGGTAGGCGTTTTCCCAGGCGAGCGCCTGCGGCAGGGTGCTGGCGAAGGCGGCCTCGATGTCGTCCGCGCCGACGACGTTGATCGAGTGCTGCTTCGCGCTCGCCCACTCGTTCAGCGGGTTGATGACCTTCGTCGCCCAGTCGGCGCCGCGGGCCCGCGGCGCGTAGTAGTTCTTCACGTGCTTCGGGTTCCACTCACCGTCGTTGTTCGTACCGACGGCAAGGGTCAGCGACGTGCCGTAGTTGCAGTTCCAGTTGTCGTAGCCGTCGATGTAGCCCTCGATCGCCGCCACCAGGTGCGGGTAGTCCAGGTGCACCGCTCCCCCGGTCTGGGCGACGGCCACACCTGGGTTGTCCTGGGACAGGCCGGTCCGCTTGTTGTCGATTTTCGCGGTGACCGACTGGGCGCCGATGTCGAGCAGCACGAAGTTGGCCCCGGAATTCGCATCGGCGCAACCCTTCTTCTCCAGCAACATGTAGTTCGCATCGCCAGTGGGGGGGTTGCTGATCGGGGCGGTGTCGTTCTGCAGTTCGTTCGGGTACCGCGCGAGGCCCGTGCCGCCGGGGCCCGGCAGGTCGTTCGCCGGGACATAGCCGCGCACGTCGACGTCCACGCGGGTCTGCGCATTGGCGAGGTTTCGGATGGCGAACCGTCCCGATCTCGAGACCGGGACGAGCAGGGTGTTGCTCGAAGTGCGGTGTGCGGTGAACGTCTCGGCGGCGTTCGCGGGGGCCCGCCGCGCGCCCGCGCGCCACACCTGCAGCGACCCCGAGCGCCGCGGGTTCACGGCATGCAGGGTGACCAGCACCGCGGCGACCCGGGCGAGGGGGACGCCGGCGCGTCCGGCCAGCGGCACGGTGGTGGTGTGGCGCGCACCGATGCGCTCGGTCGCGACCCGGGCCCCGGGCAGCGGACGCAGCGCGCCACTCACCTCGGGAATGCCGGCCGAGTACCAGCCGGCGACGTCGACGAGCAGCTGGACGCGACCCGTGGAGTCGTTCTGCAGGCGGACGCGACCGTCGGACAGACCGACGACGGTGAACGACGACACCGCCTGCCCCCGGGCGAACTGCACGGTGGCCAGCCCGGTGCGCGGATCACCGGGGTTGGACACGCGGATCGCGCCCGGCCGGGTCGCGCCGAGCACGGTGACGGTGATGGCGACCGACCCGGCGCCGGCCGGGATGCCGTGCCCGGTTCCGGCGAGCGTCGGGGTGATCTGCCGGTGTGCACGCAGCGGCCCGCGCCGGCCCACGCCGGTGCCGCTTCGGGTGTCGACCACGCGCCGCGGCCGGATCGAGTGGTACGCGCCCGGCTGCGTCGCGGAGGCGTGCCCCGCCCGGTAGTAGCCCAGGACGTCGAGAAGGACGTCCACCCGCCCCCGCCGGGCAGCGTTGTGCACGTGCAACCGGCCGCGGGAGAGCGGGACGACTGCGGTGTCGGTGGCTGATCGTCCCCTCGCGAACTGGAGGTTGGTGGTGCGTGGGCGCCGGCCCCCGTAGACGACGAGCGCGCCGGACGCGGTGGCGCGCACGGCGGTCACGCTGACCAGCACCGCACCGACCCCGCGCCGCGGCACCGCTCCCCGGCCGGCGACCGTCGCGGTGAAGGTGCGTCCCGCGTGCAGCGCGCCGCGGCGGTTGTGGGCGGCGCCAGTGCGGGTGTCGACGACCCGCGAGGGTTCCGGCAGCGCCACGTAGCTGCCGGCGACCGGCGAGGGCGAGACGCGGCCGGCGCTGTCGGGCACGTGGCTCGAGCGCGCTGCGGCGGGCGCGGCGGTGAGCCCCGCGACGGTCAGTACGCCGGCGAGCACGCTTACAGCACGGACGGACAAGCGGCGCACAAAACCCCCTACGAAAACACCGAAAGATCAGCTGCGACCGTAACGACCACCGGGGACACGGCGCCAACCGTTTGTGGAAAGACGCCGAGAGCCCGGCAGAGGTTGCCGGGCTCTCGGGCGAAGCGGGAATCAGGCGCCGACCGCGGCGTCCTCGAGCAGGTTGCGGGTCCGGTTCGCGTCGACCGGGATGCCGGGGCCCATCGTGGTGGCGAAGGTGACCTTCTTCAGGTAGCGGCCCTTCGCCGCGGACGGCTTGGCGCGCAGCACCTCGTCGAGCGCGGCCGCGTAGTTCTCGACCAGCTGCTCGGGCGAGAACGACGTCTTGCCGATGACCAGGTGCAGGTTGGCCTGCTTGTCGACCCGGAAGCTGATCTTGCCGCCCTTGATGTCGGCGACGGCCTTGGCGACATCGGGGGTCACCGTGCCCGTCTTCGGGTTCGGCATCAGGCCACGCGGGCCGAGCACGCGAGCGATGCGGCCCACTTTGGCCATCTGGTCAGGCGTGGCGATGGCGGCGTCGAAGTCCAGGAACCCGTCGGTGATCTCCTGGATGAGGTCGTCGCTGCCGACTTTGTCGGCACCCGCGGCGCGCGCCTCCTCGGCCTTGTCGCCGGTCGCGAACACGATCACCCGAACGGTCTTGCCGGTGCCGTGCGGCAGGCTGACCGTGCCGCGCACCATCTGGTCGGCCTTGCGCGGGTCGACGCCGAGGCGCATCGCGACCTCGACGGTGCCGTCGAACTTGGTGGGCGAGGCCTGCTTGGCGAGGTTGGCCGCCTCGAGCGGGCTGTAGATGCGTCCCTCTTCGAGAAGCTCGGCCGCCTGGCGGTATGCCTTGCTGCGCTTCATTGCTACTGCTCCTTCTCTCCCGCCTTCGGGGCGGGTCGTGGTCGGCGGACGGCGACCTTCGCCGTCCTCCCACTGCGCCTAGTGAGGCCTAGGCCGCGTTCGCCGGCCAATCGGGAGTCCCGACGTGCCTTCGAGGAAGTTATTCGACGGTGATGCCCATCGACCGGGCGGTGCCGGCGATGATCTTCGCCGCCTGGTCGATGTCGTTGGCGTTGAGATCTTCCATCTTGGTCTGGGCGATCTCTCGCACCTGATCCATGGTGACCTTGGCGACCTTGGTCTTGTGCGGCTCGCCGCTGCCCTTGTCGACGCCGGCGGCCTTCAGCAGCAGCCGGGCGGCCGGCGGGGTCTTGGTGACGAAGGTGAACGAGCGGTCCTCGTACACCGAGATCTCGACGGGGACGATCTGGCCGCGCTGCGACTCGGTCGCGGCGTTGTAGGCCTTGCAGAACTCCATGATGTTGACGCCGTGCTGGCCGAGCGCAGGGCCGACGGGCGGCGCCGGGTTCGCAGCGCCCGCCTGGATCTGCAGCTTGATGATCGCGGCGAGCTTCTTCTTCGGAGGCATTGACTTGCTTTCTTCTCGACGGGTTGCGCGGGGCGCAGGACTAGATCTTGGAGACCTGGCTGAACGACAGCTCGACCGGGGTCTCGCGGCCGAAGATCGACACCAGCACGTGGAGCTTCTGGTGCACCGGGTCGATCTCGCTGATCGTCGCCGGCAGGGTGGCGAACGGGCCGTCCATGACCGTGACGGACTCGCCGACCTGGTAGTCGACGACCTCGACGCGCGGCTTCTCGCCCTGGGCGGCGGCCTTGCCGCCACCGGTCGCGACAGCGGCCGCCTTCTTGGTCGCCGGGGCGAGGATCTTGACGACCTCGTCCAGGCTCAGCGGGGACGGACGGGAGGTGGCGCCGACGAAGCCGGTGACGCCCGGGGTGTTACGCACGGCGCCCCACGACTCGTCGTTGAGATCCATGCGCACCAGGATGTAGCCCGGGAAGACCTTGCGCTGCACCTGCTGGCGCTTGCCGTTCTTGATCTCGACGACCTCTTCGGTCGGCACCTCGACCTGGAAGATGTAGTCCTCCATGTCGAGGGACTGGATGCGGCTTTCGAGG
>DASSEP010000070.1:0-7750 GCA_035695205.1 Jatrophihabitans sp.
GTTCGCGGCCCGCAACCTGCCAGTCGACCCTGCCCCGCAGCACGGTGCGCAGCCGCCGGGCCTGCGCGGCCGCGCCCGACTCGTCCCGTCCGGGCCCGTCCCGGCCCGGCCCGTCCGGACCCGACGCGTCGGAACAGCCGGCGGCGAGCGTGACCCGTAGCCCGGTCACCACGAGCCGGCCCACACCGAGCCTCACCCGGCCCTCCTCGCGGGTGCACGGCCCGGTGAGGGTGAGGTCACCGTTCGGGGCGATCAGCAGCGACGTGACGGCCCGTGCCGGCCGCACCACGAACCGGCCGCGCTCGCGGTCCTGCGTGCGCACCAGGCGCCAGAGCAGCCCGGCGACGTGCGCCGGGTCGACGTCGCGCGGCGCGGCTGCCGGGCCCCGCAGCCGGTCCAGCACGAGCGCCGACCGCACGGCCTGGGCGCCGGTGACGCCGACGGCCACGAGGGTGAGCCGGCCGTGGTCGGCCTGCCAGCCCACCGTGCCCTCGAACAGCGCGTCGACACGGGCGGCGCGGGCGTTGGCCGGCGGGTCCGCGCAGCCCCGGCCGACCAGCAGCAAGCGGTCGAGCGCGAACGACGACGCGTCGGCCGGGCGCAGCACCGCCGAGAAGGCGCGGCAGCCGTCGTTGCCCTCGACCGTGCCGTCGCCGGCGAGCGTCAGGCTCGGCCGACCGGTTCCGCCCGCCACCCAGGTCGTGCCCAGCAGCGGCGCCAACGCCCGCGCGCCGGCCGCCCGCGCGGCCGCGGACGGCAGGGGCGGGCGTGGACCGGAGCGCGCCCCGGCGGACATCGGAGCGGCCGCACCCGAACCGTGGTGCACCGCGACGACGACGGCGGTGACCGCCGCGACGGCCAGCGCGATCACGACGCCCGGGCCGCGCCGCCGACGGCCCGCCGACCCGTCGTGCGGATCGGTGCGGCCGTCGCCCGGGGCGCCGGGCAGGGACCCAGCGGCGGGCACCTCCGACTCGTCCGGGAGGTCGAACACCGGACCGGAGGGTTGCCGCTCGGTCATCGCCGCCCCTTCGACCACCTCACGGTGACACGGCGGCGCGCCGGGCGTCCATCCCCCGGGGCGGACGAGCGGTCAGAGCAGGCCGGCCGCGCGCATGCCCTTCACCGTCGGCGGGATGACCGCGGTGGGGCGGGCGTCGTTGCTGACGGCGTCGATGGTCTTCAGGCCGTCGCCGGTGTTGTAGACGACGGTCTCGACCGAGGTGTCGATGCGGCCCTGCTCGACGAGCTTCTTCAGCACGGCCGTCGTGACGCCGCCGGCGGTCTCGGCGAACACGCCGGTGGTGCGGGCGAGCAGCCGGATGCCCTCGCGGATCTCGTCGTCGTCCGCCGCCGCGATCGCACCGCCGGACGCGCGCACCGCATCCAGGGCGTACGGGCCGTCCGCGGGATTACCGATGTTCAGCGACTTCGCGATCCCGGTGGGCCGCACCGGGACGACGTCCGAAGACCCGGACGCGAACGCCGCCGCGATCGGCGAGCAGCCCGCCGACTGCGCGCCGTACACCTTCCACGAGGCCGATTCCACGAGCCCCGCGGCGACGAGCTCCTTGAACGCCTTGTTGATCTTGGTGAGCATCGACCCGGACGCCATGGGTGCGACGTACTGGCCGGGCAGCCGCCAGCCGAGCTGCTCGGCCACCTCGAACCCGAGCGTCTTGGAGCCTTCGGCGTAGTAAGGCCGGATGTTGACGTTGACGAATCCCGTCTCGTCGAACTCGTCGGTCTCCGACAGCTCGGAGCACAACCGGTTGACGTCGTCGTAGGAGCCCTCGATACCCACGAGCGTGCCGCCGTACACCGCGGTCTGGGTGATCTTCGCGGCCTCCAGGTCGGACGGGACGAAGACGATGGACGGCATGCCGATGCGGGTGGCGTGCGCGGCCACGGAGTTCGCGAGGTTGCCGGTGGACGCGCAGGCGATGCGGGTGAACCCCAGCTCGCGCGCGGCGGTGATCGCGAGCGAGACGACGCGGTCCTTGAACGAATGCGTCGGGTTAGCGGAGTCGTCCTTGATCCAGACGGGGGCGGTGAAGCCGAGCTCGTCGGCGAGCCGGTCGGCGCGGATGAGCGGGGTCATGCCGGTACCCGAGTCGACCCGGGTGACCGGATCCTGGCCGACCGGCAGCAGGCCGGCGTAGCGCCAGATCGAGTGCGGCCCGGCTTCGATGTCGGAGCGGGTCACCCGGGCCAGCGCGGCCTCGTCGTAGCCGATCTCGAGCGGTCCCCAACACTCCAGGCAGGCGTGCTGGGGGCCGAGCGGGAACTCCGCGCCGCAGTTGCGGCACACCAGCGCCGTGGCGGGCGAGGGAACAGTGGACAGGTCTGCCAGGGCAGTCATGATCGAGGCCTTTCTCCTCATCTTTCCCGCCCGCGAGTCGCGGACGGGCCGGAGTTGGCACCTTCGTGCGGCGGCCTCGATCAAGGCGGGAAACGCCCGGGACGAGATACATCGCACGCGGTTGCCGGGGCTTCGTCGGGCCGTTCCCTCTGCCCCTCTGGATGAGCGTGCTGTTCGGTTGTGCCGTCAATCCTGGCACACCGGGTCCCGCGCTATTGCGGCGAGTAGTCCGGCGTGAGCACGACCACTATGGGCCCCGGCGGCAATTCCGGGAATTTCCGGCGGACGCGCTTGATCGTCGGGAACTCTTCCTTCAGCGCCTTCGCGGCCGGCCGGGCCGACGGGTCGGACGGGTCGTAGTACGCGCACGTCGACAGGATGTTGTTCTGCAGGTTGCCGATCCCGGACACCGTCCAGCCGGCGTCCTGGAAGCGCTTCTCGGCCTGCGCGGCCAGTCCGGTGATCGTCGTGTTGTTCAGGACGACCAGGGGCACCTGCTGTGCCTCGGCGAGCGAGATCGTCGACGGCGAGCCGCTGACCGGGATGGTTTCGACCGAGCTCGACGCGGCCGATCCCGACGGCGCGCCCGAGCCGGTGTCCGAGGCCGAGCCGGTGCCCGGGGCCGAGGGTCCGGCCGACGTGGAGGACTTGGGAGTGGGCGATCCGGACGCCGCCGCGTTGGCCGCGCTGTGGCTGCCCTTCGGGTTCTGCAGGGCGAAGATCGCCACCGCGAGCACGATGACGCCGAGCACCGCGAGCGCGATACCCGCCGCTCGCTCCCGGTTGCGCCGGCGCACCTGTTGGCGGGCCGTGCGGCCGCTTCTCGCGTTCAGTTCCTCAGACCCCGATACCCAGGCGAGGTCCTCAGACCTCGATACCAAGACGACGTGCCGACCGCTGACGCTGCCGGCTCGCCCGCAATCGTCGCAGACGCTTGACGAGCATCGGATCGAAGGCCAGCGCGGCCTGGCTGTCGATCAGCGCGTTGAGGACCTGGTAGTAGCGGGTTGCCGACATGTCGAACAGCTCGCGGATCGCCTGTTCCTTCGCCCCGGCGTACTTCCACCACTGCCGCTCGAAGGCCAGAATCTCGCGATCACGGCGGGTCAGGCCGTCTTCGCCCCGGTCGGCGTCCCCGGCTCCGGCGGCGGCGTTCGCGGACTGCATCCTGGCTGGCTCCTCCGAGTCTTGGACACCGAGTTCGGTGCAAACGCAGGCCGCGCGCAGCCCGAATTGCACCCGTGTAATTCCGTATGCACATTCAACCACGCAGGGCGGCTGTCAAGCTCCCGCGGCGCGCTGTGCACAACCGGCGCGGCGTCCACAGTCGAGCGAGTCCGGCGCCGCGCGCGCCCCCTGCCGGGCAACCTTTCGGGCCATGTCGCCACTGCCCGATCCGGACGAACTCGAAGCGATCGCGGCGCGGATCCGCGCGCACGCCACCGCTGCCCGCGACCGGGCCGTCCGGCTCGACCGGCTGGTGGCTGCCGCACGGTGGCGCGGCGTCGCCGCCGCGGCCTTCGACGGGCTCGCCGCCGAGGTTGTGGCCGGTCTGCGGCGCAGCGCGGGCCGGCTCGACGACGCGGCCGACGCCTTGCTGCGGCACGCCGCGAACGTCCGGCACATGCTCGCGACGCTGGCGCAACTGCAAGGCGACGGGCTGAGGATCGGCGCCGACCTCGGCACCGGGCTGGTCGACGAGCTGCTGCACCCGGGGAGCCTGCCCGGCGATGCCGCCGGCGTGCTGACCGACGCCGCGCACGCCATCGGCCACCTCGGCGCGCTGATCGGCATCGGCTGATGGGCGCCCCCGGACCGGTCGACGTGCACGGCGGCGCCGGCGGGATCACCGCGGCCTGCGACGAGATCGTCGCCCTCGCCCGCGCGTTCGGCGGCGTCGCCACCGACTGCCTCGGCGCGGCGTGGAGCCTGCACGGCTACCTGGTCGACCCGGCGCTGGCCTGCTCGGGGCTGCTCGACCCGGGCGGCTACGCCGTCTTCGAGGCGGATCTGCTGGACGCCCTGGACGGGCTGCACGGCCTGACCTGGCTCGGCATGCGATGCGGCGTGCTCGACGGCGAGCTGCGAGTGGCCGCCACCGCCTACAGCACCGCCGACCATCTCTACGAGAAGGCGCACGACGAGGTGCTCGGGTTGCTCGGCGCCCCCGCCGCACTCGCCGACGCCGCCGCCAGGCTCGCGCACACCGCGAGCCCGATCGCGGCGGCGCAGACGGCGATCACCGACGACCCGGAAGCCGCCGACACGGTCATCCACGCCCTCGGCCTGCCCGGCGCCATCTACGCATTGGCCGCGGCACTGCCGGACGGGCACGGCGTCGCCACCTCGCTCGGTGTGGACGCGGGAGGCAGCGCAGCCCTGCCACCTCGGCGGCTGAGCGACGTGATCGGCGAGCTCGGCCACCGCGACGAAGACCCGCACCACGGCGCGATCGACGTCCGCGTCCTCACCCTCGCCGACGGCTCGCGGCGCGTGATCGTCGACGTCACCGGCACCAAGTCCTGGACGCCCGCGCCCACTGCGGACGTCACGAGCCTGACCACCAACGGCCGTGCCCTGGTCGGGATCCCGACCGCGTACGAGCAGGGCGTGTTCGCGGCGATGCGGCAGGCCGGTGTTCGCCGCACCGACCCGGTCATGATCGTCGGGCACAGCCAGGGCGGCATGGTCGCGGTCGAGGCAGCGCGCGACGCGGCGGCGAGCGGCGAGTTCACGATCTCGCACGTCGTCACCGCCGGCTCACCCATCGGGCTGACCGTCGGCGCGCTGCCCCGGCGCGTGCAGGTGCTGGCCCTCGAGAACGAACGCGACCTGGTGCCGCACCTCGACGGGGTGGCGAACCCGGACGAGCCGAACATCACTACGGTGTGCGCGGCGCACGGCGACGGCACCGTCGTCGGCGACCACGACATCGAGGCGGACTACGTGCCGCTCGCCCGGGACGCGCAGGCGAGCGGCAGCATCTCGGTGCGCGCCTTCCTGCACAGCGCACGTGACTTCTTCCGCGGCGTCGCGGTGCGCACGCACGCCTACCAGGTCACGCGGGCGTACTGACCGGGCGGGCCGAATCGTCCGCTACCGCTTGTGCCCCGCCGGGCCAGCGGCGACGATCGCCCCATGCTCGGTTTGATGCAGGACGTTCCGCTCACCACCAACGGGATCTTCCGCCGTGCCGAGCAGTACTTCGGCCACAAGGACGTCGTCACCCGCACCGCGACCGGGATCGAGCGGGCGAGCGTCGGCGACGTGCTCGCCGACGCCCGGCAGGTCGCCGGCTTCCTGGACGGCGTCGGCATCTCGCCGCAGGGCCGGGTCGGCACGTTCGCCTGGAACACCGGGCGCCACCTCGCCCTGTACTACGCGATCCCCGGCAGCGGGCGGGTGATGCACACGCTCAACATTCGCTACTTCGCCGACCAGTTGATCTACACGGTGGAACACGCCGAGGACGAGGCGGTGTTCGTCGACCGGTCGCTGCTGCCGCTGTTCGCCAACTACCTGCCCAAGCTCGACACCGTCCGCCACGTGGTGGTCATGGACGACGGCACCGACTGCGAAATCCCCGACGACCCCCGCGTGCTGCGCTGGGAGGAGGTCGTCGGCGGCGCGACGCCGGTGGACTTCACCGACCGGGTCACCGACGAACGGCAGGCCGCGGCCCTCTGCTACACGACGGGTACCACCGGCAACCCGAAAGGCGTGCTGTACTCGCACCGCTCGACCTGGCTGCACGCCAGCGTCATCACCACCGCCGCGGGCCTCGCGTTGAGCGATCGCGACCGGGTGCTGCCCGTGGTGCCGATGTTCCACGCCAACGCGTGGGGGCTGCCCTACGCCGCCGGGATGGCCGGCGCCTCGCTGATCATGCCCGGCCCGGACCTGTCACCGGCCGCCGTGCTGGAACTGCTCGAGACGGAGCGAGTTTCGGTGACCGGCGGCGTGCCCACGATCTGGATGGGCATGCTGCCGCTGATCGAGGGCCGCGACCTGTCCGCGCTGCGCGCGGTTCTGTGCGGCGGGTCGGCGGTGCCGCGCTCGCTGTCGGAGGCGTGGCGCGAGCGGATCGGGGTGCCGATCCTGCAGGCCTGGGGCATGACCGAGACCTCGCCGCTCGCCTCGGTCGCCAATCTGCGCGCCGAGATCGCCGACCTGCCCGAGGACGAGAAGGCCGACGTGCGGGCCACCCAGGGCATCGCACCGGCGGGCGTCGAGCTGCGCATCGTCGACTCGGTGACCCGCGAGGCACTGCCCTGGGACGACACGGCGACCGGCGAGCTGGAGGCTCGCGGGCCGTGGGTCGCCCGGCAGTACTACCGCACCGACGCGCCCGGCGAGCAGTTCTCCCCCGACGGCTGGCTGCGCACCGGCGACGTCGCCACCATCGACGCGCTCGGCTACGTCCGGCTCGTCGACCGCACGAAGGACCTCGTCAAATCCGGCGGCGAGTGGATCAGCTCCGTCGAGCTCGAGAACCAGATCATGAGCCACCCGAAGGTCGCCGAGGCGGCCGTCATCGCGGTGACGCACCCGAAGTGGTCCGAGCGGCCGCTCGCCTGCGTCGTCGTCCAGCCCGGCGAGCAGCTGACTCGCGAGGAGGTGCTCGACTACCTCGCCGGGCGGCTGTCCAAGTGGCAGCTGCCCGACGACGTCGTGTTCATCGACGAGATTCCCAAGACCAGCGTCGGCAAGTTCTCGAAGAAGACGCTGCGGGACAAATTCGCCGGCTACCAGCTGCCCACGGCGACGGACGGAACCCCGTGACAGAGCGTGACCAAGCCGTTACACTCACGCAGAATTAACCATGTCTGCGGCGTGTCGCAACACCAGTCACACTTGTCACAGCGGTAACTTGAGTGGTTTGATCTCCTTGCCTTCGCACGAAGGCGGGTAGGTGCTGGCACTGAGCGAACCGGTGCATCACGCCGCCCTGACGACTCGCGGCCCTCCCCCAGCCGCCGGCCCGATGGGACAACCTCATGAGCACAGCAAGAACACGGGTGCGCGCCCTGTCGGGCGCCGATCACCGGCGATCGTTGCGCCGGACGGTGACCGTCCTCGCCGCGGCGATCGCGACGACGGCCGGGTTGACGGTCGCCGGAGTGATCAGTGGCCCCGCCGCGGTGGCGTCGCAGGCCGACGGCTCCCCGATCGGCGAGCTCGGTGGCACCTCGATCGTCCCCGGTGGGTTGTTCGCCCACGGCTGGGACGCCGACCCCAACGCCCCGAAGCAGCCGTTGTGGACCTTCGCGAAGGTGGACGGCAAGATCGTCAACCGCACGAAGTCCGACCTCGACCGCCCGTTCCTCGCCAAGGACCACCCGCGCGCGGGCACCGCCCACGGCTTCGGCTGGATGATCCCGGTGCCCG
>DASSEP010000071.1:0-33392 GCA_035695205.1 Jatrophihabitans sp.
TCGGTGGCGCCGCTCGGCGCAGGTGACTTCCTAGGTCCTTGGCCAGTTGCACGGCCGTCTCGATTTCGACGCGTCGGTTCGAGACGCTTTCGATGTTGATGCCGAAGGGGAGGCCGAGGCCCCGGCAGTAGCCGATGAGATCGGTTGCCACCGCGAGTGCGTGTCGGTAGGACGCCTCGAGCGTGTCGGTCGCGTGTCGGAGATCGTTCTCGATCCATCGCGGCACGTCGACACCCAGCCATCGTAGGAATTCGAGGGTTCTCATGGAGCCGCAGGCCGAGAAGGTGAACACGATCGGCGCCGGGGGGATCCCGCGAGCGATGCAGGTGTAGTGGTAGTCCGACGCGAGGTCCTTGGCGGCGTTGACGTCGTAGACGACTTGGGTGACGAAGAAGCGGCAGCCGGCATCTTGTTTCGCGACGAGCCGCAGGTGCTCGTCGTCGCGTCGGCGGTGTCGTTCAGGTATCGCGACGCCGCCGACCAGCAGGGCCGGGTTGGTCTCGCGGCTGATGCGCTGCGCCTGGGTCAAGGTTGTTGCCGGGCGGGCTTGGCTGCTGGCTGACCCTACCAGCACCGTCAAGACGCGGTCGGGGTCCTGCTCACCGAGCCAGGTCCGCAGTGCGGACGGGCTGTACTTGCTGACGGCGCGATAGACAACCACGGGTGCTGACCAGCCGGTGAGGTGGTCCGTCAAGAACGCTGCAGGGTCATAGGTCGGCATGAACGGAAAGGGCCGCACGGCCGGGTTGCGGGCGTATTCGTCGGCGATGTCGTAAAGCAGCAAGCCGTCAAGGGCAAGCGGCGTGAGTCTCGCGAGGGTGGCCTCAGCGATCTGCTGAGCGCGATCCGGGCCGCTGGTCAACCGCGGCGGTGTCACCGCGAACAGCAGGAACTCGCCACGGCCGCGCGTCACCTGATCAATCAGACCCACGAATCGAAACTAGTGGCACCAACGGCCGGCGCAGGCGCCGGCGGCATATGACGGTCGGAATCGTCCGACGTGTCCGAGTGACGCGGCCCATCGAGCCGCTGCCAACGGTGAATGGGTAGATCTGCCGATGCTTCGCGCGGATCCGTCGGCGGAATCTAGGCGTGCGCCGGCCGACCGGACGGCGACCACGGAGATCCACAGCGATCCCGAGCCGAGGAGATCATCATGCTTCTGGCCACCACCACCGTCGCGGACGTCGAGCAGTTCTTGAGCGTGTTCGGCGCGGCGGGCGCGGACAAGCGCGCCCTGCACGGCTCCAAGAGCTCCGTCGTGTACCGCGACCCGAACGAGGACAACCGGATGTGGGTCGTCTTCGACTGGGACGAGCAGGGATGGGCGGACTTCGTGTCCGACCCCGAGGTTCCCGCGGTGCTCAAGGACGCCGGACACCTGTCCAAGCCCCAGGCCGCAGCGGTGCTCGGCGAATACCGGGCGTAGGAGGACGAGATGAGCCGGATGAACCGGCCCGTGCGTGCGGGCCTGATCACCGACCTAACGGGAGCGCTGTCTTTCATGGGCATCGCCAACGTCAACGTCGCGACCATGGTGATCGACGAGATCAATGCCAGTGGTGGCGTGCTCGGTCGCCCGATCGATCTGTACGTCGAGGACAGCGCGACCGACGATGAGGTTGCGCGGGCCGGGGCTGCCCGGCTCGTGCGGGACGCCGATGTCGACGTCGTGATCGGCGGCATCTACAGCTCGACCCGCCAGGCGATCAAAGGACCGGTCGTCGACGAAGCCGAGCGACTTTACCTCTATCCGGAGCAGTACGAGGGCCAGGAAAGTCACCCGCTCATCTTCTGCACCGGCCCGGTACCGGCGCAGCAGATCGATCCGTTCATCCCGTGGCTGATGGAGGAGACCGGCGCGCGGAAGTTCTACCTGCCCTCGGCCGACTACGTCTGGCCGCACGTGCTGAACCAGGCCGTCCGGAACGCCATCACGCCGCGCGGCGGCGAGATCGTGGGCGAGACCTACTTCCCGCTCGATCACACCGAGTACGCCACGGTCGTCGACGACATCATGTCGTCTGGCGCCGAAGTTGTCTTCAACACGATCGTCCCGCCCGGATTGACCCCGTTCCTCGCCCAGCTGCACGACGCCGGCTTCACAGCGCGCGGCGGAACGATCGTGTGCACGTACTTCGACGAGAACTTCGTCAACCTCGTGCCCGCAGAGCACGTCGAAGGGCTCTACGGCTGTCTCGACTACTACCGGGCCGTCCGCGACCCGTTCAGCGTCGAGCTGCTCCACCGCTACGACGCGCGGTATCCGGGCAGCGCGCTCTTCACGGCGGGTTCCGCGTGCACGGGCACGTATCGGGCGCTCAAGATGTGGCAGGCCGCGGTGACCGAGGCCGGGTCGCTCGATCAGGACGACGTGATCGCCGCCCTCGATCACGCGCACATCGCGGAGGGCCCCGGCGGCGCGGCCGAGATGGTCCCCGGACAGCACCACGTCCGGATGAACATGTACATCGCTCGCTCGGAGGGCGGCGAGTTCACCGTCGTCAAGAAGCTCGGCAGCATCGAGCCGAAGGAACGCGAGGTGGCCGCCGTCTGACCCGCGACGACCTGTGCCGGCCCCGCCGGTCGCGCCCGGAGCGCGATCAGCGGGGCCGACTGCCGCGCTCTCTACGGCGTGCGGCCGGCGAACGCCAGCATCTTGTCCTGGGCGCTTGCGTCGCCGGACACCTCGACCGCCGGTCCCATCATTTTCTGGCCCAGCGGGTTCGTGCCCCGGAGCAGGTCCGGCGGAACGTGCTGCAGGCCGTCCGCCGTGGCCGCGACGACGTCCGGCGGGAGCATGTCGTCGCCCCCGATCGACCGAGCGAGGTCCCAGCTGTGAATCAGCAAGTCGCCGATGAGGAAGCCGGCCAAGTTCGCTTTCGGGATCCCGGCGAACTCAGGGACGGTGCCGTCGAGTCTCGCGGGCTCGGCGAGCAGAGCGGCATAGGACGCCCGGATCCGGTCCCAGTTCGACTCGTCGGCCGCGATATCCGCGCCCAGCAGGCTGGCGCCCTTCGCCTGCCACGCCAGGGTGTGGTCCACGAGGTTGCGTACGGTCCACCCTGCGCAGGGCGTCGGCTCGTCCCACTGCCCGGGTGCGATGCGGCCGTAGAGCTCGCTCCACTTGTCAGCGGCCTGCCGCCACAGCTCCACCAGTTCGCTCATCAGGTCATCACCTGGCTCGTTCAGGTTCTCCGGGCCAGTGCCCGCCCGGGACGCGGACCGGTATAGCAGTCGGCTCGCGCGGTCGGTAGGGCGTCATGTCCGGCGGGAACGGTTTGCCGGGCCGGCTGGCGCGCAAGCGTCGATCGGGTGGTCGGTCGCCTACTGTGCGAATGTGACCGCACGTCCACCGTCGGGAACGGTGACGTTCCTGTGCACGGCGATCCAGGACGCGGTGAGGCGGTGGGACGACGCGCCTGCCGAGATGGCCGCTGCTCGGCAGGCCCATGACCGCGTCGTGCGGGAGGCGATCGAAAGCCACGGAGGGCACGTCTTCCTCGCCGACGCCGACGGCTTTCGCGCCGCGTTCGCCACTGCCGGAAACGCGGCCGACGCGGCCGTCGCGGCGCAACGCGCGCTGCGAGCCCACGCGACCGGCGGCTTCGCGGTGCGGATGGCGCTGCACACCTGCGAGAGCGCGGAGCGGGACGGTGAGTACGCGGGAAACGAAATCGACCGCGCGGTCCGACTGACGGCACTCGCCCACGGCGGGCAGATCCTCGTATCGGACGCCGCCGAGGTGCTGCTACGCACCCGCCTGTCGCTACGGCCGCTCGGTGAGCGCGTTCTCCGGGGGCTGCGTGGGCGGATCTCGGTGTTCCAGCTCGTCGCAGACGGGCTCCCGACCGAGTTCCCGGTGCTGCGCAGCGCCGAACATTTCGTCGGAAACCTGCCCCGGCGGGTCACCTCGCTCATCGGACGGGACGACCTGGTCCGCGACGTCGCCGAACTGATCCGCGAGCACGGGCTCGTCACGCTGACCGGCGTCGCCGGGGTAGGCAAGACGCGCACGGCCCTGGAGGTCGGCGCCGAACTCGCCGGAGAGTTCCCGGACGGGGTGTGGGTCGTCGAGCTGGCGTCCGTGGGCGACCCCGACACGGTCCCGGCGGCGATGGCGACCGTTCTCGGAATCACGCCGCAGGGCGCCGCGTCGCTCATCACCACCATCGCCGGCACGCTGGCCGGCAAGCGGCTGCTGCTCGTCGTCGACAACTGCGAGCACCTGCTGGGCGCCGCCGCGTCGGCGATCGGAACGATCGTTGGTCGTCCCGGTCACGTCCGCGTCCTCGCCACCTCCCGCGAGCCGCTCGGCGTGGGCGGCGAGCAGGTGCTGCGCGTCACTCCTCTGCCCGTCGCCGGCGGCGCCGCATCCGACGCCGTGACGCTGTTCGTCGACCGGGCGCGCGCTGTGCGCAGCGACTTCGGTCTCGACGACCCCGACAGCACCGATGCGGTAACCGAGATCTGCCGGACGCTCGACGGCCTTCCCCTGGGCATCGAGCTGGCCGCCGCCCGCATGGCGGCAATGAGCGCCGTCGAGGTCCGCGACCGCCTCACCGACCGCTTCCGCCTGCTCTCAGGCCCAACGCCGGGCCCGCATCGACAGCACACGCTGCAGCGCGCGGTGGCATGGTCGTACGACCTGCTCACGGCCGACGAGCGCGAGCTGCTGCGCGCCACATCGGTGTTCGCAGGAGGGTTCGAGCTGGCGAGCATCCACGCCATCGCCCCGCGCGGTGACGCCGTCGATGTGCTGCGACTGCTCGACTCTCTCGTTCGCAAATCGCTCATCGTCGCCGACCACACGACAGCCAGCACGCGCTATGCCCTGTTCGAGACGATCCGTCAGTTCGCTTCGGACCAGCTCGAAGCGGAGCTCGAGCTGGAGGCGACCCGCGATCGGCACGCCGCGTATTTCGCGACCGAAGCCGTCGCCCGGTGGGATCTGTGGGACGGCCCGGGCTGGCGAGACGCCGTCGACTGGGTCGAGACCGAGTTCGCGAACCTTCGCGCCGCATTCCGGTGGAGCTCCGCGCGGGGCGCGGTGGAGACAGCGACTGACATCGCCGCGCACGCCGCGCTGATGGGGTTCTCGGTGCAGCTGTTCGAGGCGCTCGCGTGGGCGGAGGAACTGATCCCGGCCGCGGCTGCCGCGGACGTCGCGCGACTGCCGCGGCTGTGCACAGGCGCCGGCTACGCGTGCTTCGCCGGCCGCGCCGAGGCCGCTCGGGTGAACGCGCACCGCGCCGTCGAGCTGGAGGGCAACGCCAGGTACGACCCCTGCGAGCCGGGATACGCGATGTTCGTCGAGGCCTTGTGCCAGGTCTACTGCGGCGACCTCGACCGCTACGTCGAGCTGACCGGCGAGGTCGTACGCCGCTACGGCGGCGAGCGCGGCTACGCGCTCGCGTCCTACGTCGACGGACTGCAGTCGGCGGGCCGCCTCGAGGAGACGCTGGCGCTCACCGACGAGGCCGTGGCCGCCGCGCGCCGGCTCGGCAACCCGTACTGGATCGCCTACGCACTGTGGATTGCCGGGATGGCGTTGTCGCGGACGAACGCCCGGCGGGCGCTGGCAGCCTGGGAGCAGGGTGTCGCCTTCGTCCACGAGCACCGTGTCCAGTTCTTCGAGGGCTTCCTGGCGCGCGACGCGGCCCGGCTGCACACGACCGCCGGCGAGCCCGACGTCGCGCTCGGGCTGTTCGCGGACGCGATCGACGCCTTCCACCGTGCCGGCAACGTCCCGCAGCTGATCATCACGCTGGCAAGCGTCCCCGCACTGTTCGAACGGCTCGACCGGCTCGCGCCCGCTGCGGTGCTCACGAGCGCGATGTCACGCGAGCGGTCGAGCTTCCATCACGTTCCAGAGCTGGCTGAGCTCGCTGATCGGCTCGCCGCACGGCTGGGCGCGACCCGCATGGCCGAGCTCACGACGGCCGGTGCCGAACTCGACCTCGACGCCGCCGCCCGCTACGCGCGCGAACAGATCGACGTCGCGTGCCGCGATCCGGTGCCGCGCCCCGGCACTGCCCGGCCGGGCGGCCTGAGCAGGCGGGAGATCGACGTGCTGCGCCTGGTCGCGGCCGGGCGCACCTCCAGCGAGATCGCCGCAGAGCTGTTCATCTCACCGCGGACCGCCGAGCACCACGTCCAACACATCTACACCAAGATCGGGGTGTCCAACCGCGCCGCGGCCACGCGTTGGGCGGTGACGCACCACGTCGTCGGCGGCGTACTCGAGGGGTAGCAGCTGGATCCACCACTGGGCGTGTAGCCGCGGCAGGGGTCAGATGTTCGTTTCGTCAGGCGGTACCTCGGGCAGTGTCGGGGCGGCGCCGCCGGCCTGCGCTTCGATCGGATGGCAGCCGAGCGTGTAGGCGGTCATCGACAGCGAACCCATCGTGTAGCCGTCGACGAGCACGTCTGTCGCACGCCCTTCGCTGGCCGCCAACCCGGCCAGGTACAGCAGGGGGATGAAGTGATCGGGCGTCGGCACGGCGGCGACGAAGTTCGGATCGTCTTGCATCGCCGGCAGTTCGGCCGGCCGGTCGAGCATGACCTCGCGAGCCGCGTCGTCGAAGCTGCGCGCCCAGTCCTCGCCCGCGTCAGGATTCGCCCAGTCGATCCGGCGCAAGTTGTGCACCACGTTCCCGCTGGCGATGATCAGCACACCCTGTTGCCGAAGCGGCGCGAGCTTCGCCCCGAGCTCGAGGTGGTAGTCGAGGGGCTGTAGCGCGTTGGCCGACAACTGCACCACGGGGATGTCGGCGTCGGGGAATGCGTGCACCAGCACCGACCAGGCGCCGTGGTCGATTCCCCAGCTGTCGTGGTCTTGGCCGACCCAGGTCGGTTTCGCCACCTCGCTGATCTGTCCAGCGAGCTCGGGATCACCCGGCGCCGGGTAGTTGACCGCGAACAACTCGCCGGGGAATCCATAGAAGTCGTGGATGGTCTTGGGCTGATCCATTGCTGTGACTGCGGAAGCGTTGATGTACCAGTGCGCGGAAATCATCAGGATCGCCCGCGGCTTCGGGACGGCGGAACCGAACGCGCGCCACGCTTCGGTGTACCGGTTGCGGTCCAACGCGTTCATCGGCGAGCCGTGCCCGAGGAACGCAGCAGGCATCAGGCTCGGGGCACTCACCAGGATCATCCTGATCCCGTCCTCCCGTGAAAGCAACCAGATCGGAGGCGAGGACCGTGAGCGCGATCGTCACACACGGCGGCGACCTCGCCGACGCGCCGGCGCTCCACGAGGCGTTCGACCGCCACGGGCGTGGAGTGGTCAAGGCCGGTCTTCGGCCCTGACCCGAACCGAGACGACGCGGACCCTGTGCGCTCTCCTGACCGCGGTGCGGTGTCTGCAGTGCGGTCAGGTCAACCGCGGCAGGACCGTCAGGACTCGGACGATGAACTGCGCGTACTCGTCCATGAAATCGCGCAGGAACTGTCGGGTGGTCTCGTCGGTCACCTCACCGTCATCGGTGATCAGGCCCGGTAGGAACTGGATGTAGGCCTCGGGGGCGTTCATCTGCGGCGAGTTGCAGAAGCTGAGGATGCTGCGCAGGTTCTGCTGTGCGACCGCGGTACCGATTTTTCCCGGCGACGCACCGATCACAGCCGACGGTTTGCGCGCGAACGAGTTCGTGCCCCACGGACGGCTGGCCCAGTCGATCGCGTTCTTCAGGGCACCGGGGATGTCGCGGTTGTACTCCGGCGTGACGAACAGCACGGCGTCCACCGCCTCGATCGAGGCTTTCAGGTCGCGGGCCGACGGCGGGTAGTCGATGTCGAGGTCGCGGTTGTACAGCGGCAGCTTCCCGATGGGGATCTCGACGAACGCAAGGTCGCTCGGCGCCAACCGGATCAGTGCCCGGCACAGTGTGCGGTTGATCGACTGGGTTGACAGGCTGCCGATCAGGTATCCGACGGTGTAGCCGGTCATGCGCGGATCCCTTCTGAAGTTGGAGCGAACGAGCACGCGTCATGTGCGCGGGCGCTGTGACCGTGCCCGGCGGCGCAGCAACGTGGCCGGGCGCACGTGATCCAGGATGCGCCCCATGACCGCGCCGCGCAGGTTGCACTCCGCTGCCCGCCGTCCGACCTCGAAAGGTCCGGGCTGACACTTGGCCTCGGACAACCGGCCAGCGTCACACGTGGTCGCGGGGCGCTGCAACGACGACATTGAAGGAGCGCGGACGGCGGATGAGCAATGTGGTGGTCGCGGATCTGCTCCGTTCGTTGGACCTGTCCGGGGTGTTCGCGAACGCGGTTCTGGGTGGTGTCATCGCGCGCCGGATGAAGCTGGATCCGGTCGGCTTCATCGTGCTGGCCGTGCTGTCCGGGCTGGGTGGCGGCCTGATCCGGGACACCCTGCTGCAGCATGGCACGCCGATCGCGCTCACCGACTACTCCTACCTGCTTACCGCGTTCGCCGGCGCGGCGTTGGCGTTCATGCTCCAGGTCGAGGGTCGGATCTGGAATTGGACGTGGCCGGTCATCGACGCGCTGGCGCTGGGCTGCTGGGCCGCGGCCGGGGCACAGAAGACCCTGACGGTCGGGCTGGGCTGGTTGCCGGCCGTGCTGCTCGGCACGATCACCGCGGTCGGCGGCGGCGCGGTGCGTGATGTCGTGCTCCGGCAGGTCCCCGCGATTCTGGGCGGGAACACCCTCTACGCCACCTGCGCGGCCGTGGCCAGTGGCGCGTTGGTGCTGCTGGCCTACAACGGTTACCCGACCGCGGGTTCGCTCACCGCACTCGTACTCGGAGCCGGGCTATGCCTACTCGCCCGCTGGCGCGGATGGATCTTGCCCAGCGCCGACGCATGGTCCCCGGCCCGGGTCGTCCCGGCCCGCTACCGCGCCCACCGACACCAGAGCAGTGTGGACACCGACACCGACACCGAGCAGGGGGAATCTTGATGAGCACCGGCGCGTCGACCGTCTCGGTACTGGCAGGGCTAGGTGAAATCCGAGGCTGGCAGGAAGACTTCTACCGCAACCTTCACCGGCATCCGGAGTTGTCGCACCAAGAAACGCAGACGGCCGCGGCCGTCGCCGGGCGGGTCCGCGCGCTGGGCTTCGAGGTGCATGAGCGAGTCGGCGGGACGGGGGTGGTGGCGACCTTGCGCAACGGTGACGGCCCGACCGTCCTGCTGCGTGCCGACATGGACGCCTTGCCCGTACGTGAGCAGAGCGGGTTGCCGTACGCGAGCTCGGTCACCGCGAACGACGGCAGCGGCAACCAGGTGCCGGTGATGCATGCCTGCGGCCACGACGTCCACGTCACCTGCCTGCTCGGCGCCGCCGCGCTACTTGCCCAGGCCACCGACCAATGGGCGGGCACCGTGCTCGCGCTGTTCCAGCCGGCGGAGGAACTCGGCGACGGTGCAGCCCGGATGATCGACGACGGGCTCGCCCGCCTGGTCGGCACCGTCGACGTCGCGTTGGCCCAGCATGTCCTGCCCTTCCCCGCCGGGCACGTGGCCACCCGCCCCGGCCCGGTCCTCTCGGCCGCCGACAGCATGCGTATCACCGTCTACGGCCGCGGCGCCCACGGGTCGATGCCACAAGCCTCCGTCGACCCGGCCGTGCTCGCCGCAATGATCGTCGTCCGGCTGCAGACCATCGTCTCCCGGGAACTCGCCCCTACTGACCCGGCCGTGCTCACCGTCGGCAGCATCCAGGCCGGCACCAAGAGCAACGTCATCGGCGACCGCGCCGTGATCGAACTGAACGTCCGCACCTACAACGAACAAACCCGGGCACACATCCTGGACGCGGTGCGCCGCATCGTCACCGCCGAATGCCAGGCCTCCCAGTCACCGCGCGAGCCGGACTTCGAACTGTTCGACCGGTTCCCACCCACTCACAACGACCCCGGCAGCACCGCGCGGGTCCAAGCCGCGTTCGAGGAATTCTTCGGCGACCGCGTCCAGACCCTGCCGCTGCAGACAGCAAGTGAGGACTTCAGCGACATTCCGAACGCCCTCACCGCCCCCTACACCTACTGGGGGATCGGCGGAATCGACCCAGACACCTACGACGCCGCCGAGAAAGCCGGACGGATATCCGAGGACATCCCGGTCAACCACTCCCCGGAGTTCGCCCCCACCCTCCAATCCACCCTCGACACCGGAACGCAAGCACTGGTCACCGCCGCCATGGCATGGCTCGGCCCGGCCTGACCCGCGGCCACAGACCATTCGGCAGCCCAGCGACTGGACACGACCACTCAGGCACCGATGGTAGTGCCCCCGGCAGGATTCGAACCTGCGACGCCCGGCTTAGGAGTCCGGCGCTCTATCCCCTGAGCTACGAGGGCGGCGTACCAGCGGCTCCAGGTTACCGAGCCAACAACCCTCTACCGCCATGTGTCGATCGGAGCGCTCCGTTCGGGCGAACGACGACCGGTCCGTGGCGGGTCATTCGTACCTGTCGGACGGACGGCCGACGTCTCACCCTGGCGGCATGAGCGCCGATCAGACACCTGCCGAGGCGCGCGACACAGCGGCAGAACAGCGGGACGTTGCCGCCGAAGCCCGTGACGATGTCGCCCGGACGCGGGACGAGCACGCCGAAGTGCGGGATACCGAAGCGAACGTCCGCGAGAAGGATTCGCGAAAGGACCAACGATCGGAGGCCGGTCGGCTCGTCGATCGGGGCCTGCGTGACGACCGGGCGGCGGCGGAGGAGGACCGCCGGCACGCGGCGGAGGATCGGCGCGCGACGCATGAGTTCCTGAACCGCCTCCGCGAGTACGAAGCTGCTGCCGCCGCCGACCGGCGGGGAGCCGCCGAGGACCGCCAGGCCGCCGCCGACGATCGGCGCGCCGCGGCGCGGGATCGGCAACTGGCCGCCTGGGCACGGCAGCAGGCCGCGATCGAGGCAGTGGAGATGACTTCCGAGGAGCTCGCGCGTGCGAGAGGTGTGCCTTCGTCGCTGAGCGAGCCCGGCGAGGCGGCGCAGGCAGCGGAGGCGAACCAGGCTCGCCGTGAAGCGATCGAGCAGCAGGACGCGGCTGTCAAGTCCGCGCGGCGGGCAGCCGATCTCGCCGGTGAGATCGCAGAGACCGAGGAGCGAGTCGCCGCCACAGTGCGGCGCATCGCGGCGCACGGCGATGCGGCCGCCAACGCCCGCAGGCTCGAGATCGCCGACCAGGCGACGATCGGGATGCGTGAGGCAACCCAACGCGGCGAGCGGCTGCGGGAACTCGCCGAGCGGGCCGGCGACGATCTGGTGGCGTCCGCGCTGAGCACCATGCTGCGTCACGGCTACACGACCTGCGTCGCGCTCGCCGAGACCGAGCGCACGATCGCTGGTGCCTACGAGTCTCTAATCGAACGCGCGAACGCACCTGCTGCCGCGGCGTACCGGCGCGCGGCCGACAGTGCGCACGCCTCGGCCGCGGCGCTGATCCGGCGCGCGGAGGAACCGCACCAGATGCAACGCGAGGCGGCGCCGGCCCCACCCTGAGTAGCGAGCAGCCGAGCGAGCCCGCGCCGGGGGAGTGACGCCGACCGAGTCGGTCCGGCCCCGCGGCCCGGTAGCGTGACGGGCGCGAGCGGCTGGACCCATGTCGGCTCATCGGTGCGCAGCGAGGAACATGTGAGTGATCGTTCGGTCGAGGCATGGGAGATCGCGGCGGAGTCGATGGGGCTGGCCACCGGACCCCGCCTTCGTCCCAACCCGCTGCTGTGGATGTGGTACGCGTACTGGGGTCCGCTCTCCGAGCGCTACGCGGTGTGGGTTCTCTACGACGCGACGTGCGCGACGTGGATCATTCGGCACGTGGCGCGCATCCTCGCCGCCGCCGCGCTGCCGGTCGCCGCGATAGCGATCTTCCTGCCTGCGCCGGCCGAGGTCCGGGTGCTGACGGCGCTGCTTGCGGGTGGTTGCGCGGTGCTGTTCACGGCCACCTGGATCAACGAGTCGACCGAGCACCGGTTGATGCAGGCCGGCTACGACTGGCGCGTGGGGTCGGCGCTACGCACGAAACGCGCCGAGGTCGATCGTCTGTTGCGCCACTGGTGAGCCGGCGTCAGCGGCGGGCGTGGACGCACGTCCACCCTTCCGGCAGCGTCCCGCGGTCGAGGAACTCGCGCAGCCGGGCAGCCCCGGGCCCGGGAAGGAGGTCGTCGACTTCCGGATAGAGGATCCGCTCCTCTTTCATGTTGTGGTGTTGCAGCTGGACGCTCAGCTGGTGACACAACGCCACAGCGCCGTCCGCCGGCACCTCGAGCTCACGCTCCAGGGCGTCGAGGGTCGTCCACATCTGCGCGTGCTCGCGCAGCATCACCAGCACCGGGCCGGCGAAGCCCGCGTCGTACAGAGCGGGAAAGAGGAACTCCTCCTCGAGGTAGATGTGCCGGCGCAGCGCGTCGACCGAGCGGCGCAGCAACTCCGGGCCGCGCCCGCCCGCGTACCCGTCGATGCCCGCGTCGATCTCGTGGTGCTCGCGCTCGAGTGCAGCGGCCAGCGATTCGCTGTTCACGTGGACGACCTCCATCAGCCGGCGACGAACATGCCGTGGGCGCCGTGCTCGGCGTCGACCATGGCGTGATCGATGAACGGGTAATGCCCGGGCCTGGGCAGGGTGAACTCGACGAACCCGCCCTGGGCGGGCGCCAGGTCGAGCGTCTGCGCGGCACCGTGCTCGGGGTTTCCCGGCCGCAGCAGGTAGGCACCTTCGGCGAACACGGTGTCGAACTGCGTCCCCACGACGTGGAAGGACGTCGGGAACTGCGGCCCGGCGTCGACGACCCAGACACGGATCCGGCGCCCAGCGGGCACGTGGATGGGGGCAGAGTCGTACTGGTCCGCGTAGCCGTTGAATACGACCGCGTCGGGGCTGCGGCGGGCGATCTTCGCTGCGTCCGCGATCCCGTTCTGTGGGCCGAGGTAGAGCTCGGACTGCACGAGGACGTACTGCCGCGCCACGTGGTCGAGGTCGGGCGGGTCGACGATCACCGCGCCGTACATGCCGTTGGCGATGTGTAGCGACATCGGCATGGTGCTGCAGTGGTAGAGCCACGCGCCGGAGTACTTCGCCGTGAACCGGTAACTGAGCGAGCCGCCCGGTTGGATCGGGCGCATCGGCCCGTCCGGGGCCACGCTGCCGGCGTGGAAGTCGATGCCGTGCGCCATGTCGCCGTGGTTGACGATGGTGACGACGAAGACGTCCCCCACTCGACCGTGCAGGATCGGCCCGGGCGCGGTGCCGTTGTAGGTCCACAGGGTCTGCCAGATGCCGGGGGCGACCTGGGTGCGGGTGTCGCGGATGGTGAAGGTGACCCGGTGCACGGTGGTGTCCGGGGGCGGCGCGAGAGCCGGGTCGTAGGGCTGCCAGTCGGGCGCGGGACGGGCGCCGAAATCGATGTGCTGCGGACCCGACGGCATCGCCATCCCGGCGGTGTCGTGGCTCGCCGGCGGCGCCTTGGTGCCGGCCAATTCGACGGCCATGGTCATGCCGGCGGCGCGGTGGCCGGGCACCGTGCACCATCCGTGCAGGGGGTGGGTGACTACGCCGAGGTCAAGTTGGGCTGTCCCGCCCTCGGCCAACAGCGGGGTCTTGCCCACCCCGGCGATGTAGAGGTCGTGGCGCATCGGGTCGCCGTTGGTGACATCCAAGGTCACCCGGGTGCCGCTCCGCACCCGCAGCAGGGACGGGACGATGCGCATGTCCTTCAGTTGCACGTGCACGATTCGCGAGCCCCCGCCGGCGACGGTCACCGCGTTCCCCCCGTCGCCGCGCCCGGCGAAAACGGTCACCGTCACCGCGGCCACGAGCAGCACGACGCCCAGCAAGACCGGTAGGACGCTGCGTGGGCGCCCCTGCTCCGGGGCGGGGCTGGAGCCGCTCACGCCGCACCTGCCCGTGACCTGCGTGCCCGCAGCGCCGTGGCGACCGACACGGCCAGGAACAGCACGACGGCGAGTTCGGTGCCTGCGCCGCCGACCTGCCAGGCAATCCGGTTGCCCAGGGCGTCCCCGCCGAGCAGCCGGAGCACGAGGGCCGCGTGCAACAGCGCGACGTGGGCGTAGAACCAGGGGCGGAACGGCAGGCGCACGCCGAGCACGGCAGGGACGATGACCGGCGCGTGCCCGAAGATCATCGACATGACGAAGCCGAGGAAGACGGCGTGCAATGCGGCGTCGTAGAGCGCGACGCTGCCCCCGAGGTCGCCGGCGGCCAGCCAGGTCAGCCCGGCGACGAGCAACCACGCGTAGCCGCCGAGCAGGCAGCACGCCATGAACCGGGTGACCCCGCCGAGCCGGATCGTGCGGCGCGCGATGTCGTAGCGGACCCCCCAGGCCGCCAGCGCCAGCAACCCGGCGCCGGCGACCCGGACGCCGATCTCGGCGACTCGTCCGGTGATCGTGGTCAGCGCCAGCCCGGCCGCGAAGGCGCCACCGCCGAGGGCGAACGCGCGCACCGAGGACCGGCTCAACAGCGCGACGCGGGCCAGCTCCAGGCGCTCGCCGATGATCGTGAGCACCAGGAAGCCGGCGAGCCACGGGACGATCTGCGGGATCGACCGGCCGCCGAGCCAGAGCACGGTGGCGACGTACCAACACAGCCCGCCGGCGGCCATCACGCCGACGTGCAATGCGGGGCTGATCATCATGACCACGGCGTAGACGAGCAGGAACACCACCGAGGCAAGGCAGAGCAGCGACCAGCCGATGACGCCGGGCAACCCGGCGATGAGCGCGAGCGCTCCGACACCGGCGGCGGCCGGCGCGACGAAGCCCCAGGCGCGACGCAGGGCAACCGCGCGCTCGAGTGAGATGACGGTGCCCAGGAAGCCGAGCGCCATGAGCGGGCCGTGATCCGCGGCGGTCGTGGACCGCAGCGTCGGCAGGGAGAGGCCGAGCAGCAGCAGGCCGCCCCAGAGGCCGGCGAGCAGGCTCACCACGCCCAGCGCGAGCAGCGGCAGCCGTGCCGGGGCGGCAGCGCGGCGCCCCGCCCGGCCGCGACCGGTGTCGCCGGTCTCCGCCCGGCGCGCAACTCCGGCCCGCGGCCCGCGGCGCGAGAGCACGTTCATGACCACCCGAACGCCCGCTTCGTCTCGTCCGACATCATCTGCGGCGTCCAGGCCGGCGAGTGGGTGATCTCGACGTACGCGCGGTCGACGGCGCCGCTGGCGAGCAGCACCCGCTCGATCTCTGCGGTGATGTAGTCGCCCAGCGGACAGGCCGGGGTGGTGGTCGTGGCGAGCACCGCGGCGGTCCGGTCGCTCACCTGGAGGTCGTAGACCAGGCCCAGCGACACGATGTCCACCCCGAGTTCGGGATCGATCACCTCGCGCAGCTGCTCCCGCAGCTGGCCCGCCTCGGTGTCGCCGTCGGCGAGCAGGCGTGTGACGGATAACGGCGTATCGCGCATAGCTTGAATTTTTCACTAGTGAAGAGGTAAAAACAAACTATGTCTGAGCAAGTCACAGTGAGCCGAAACCGCAACGACGCAGTCATCGAGTCCATCCGCGCGCATCACGCCGAGCTGGCCGGTCAGCTGCACGACCACACCGCCGCGGTGCTGGCCGCAGCGCAGGACGGCGACGCGGACCGGGCGCGGGACGCGCTCCACGAGTGGTATGGCGCGCAACTGCTCCCGCATGTCGCCGCCGAGGAGCAGGCGCTCTACGGCGTCGCCCTGCAGATCGACGCCACGCGGCTGCTGGTCTCGGGGATGCTCGCCGAACACCGCGCGCTCAAGGGCCTCATCGACGAGCTCGCCCACGCCCGGAGCGCCGCCGACGTCGCGATCGCGGCTGCGTCAGCCGAGGCGCTGTTCCAGGTGCACCTGGAGAAGGAGAACGACTTGATGCTGCCGGCGCTGGCAGTCACGGACGGCGTCGACCTGGCCGCGGTGCTGGCCGGGATGCACGAGATCCTCGGCGAGGCTGCTGCTGCCAGCGACGCGGAACTCGACGTCCGGCGCCTGCCGCACGGGCAGCGGCACGAGATCATCTTCGCCAAGCTCGACGCGCTGGTGCCGGGCGAGTCGCTGATCATCGTCAACGACCACGACTCGAAGCCGCTGCGCTACCAGACGTCCGCGCTCTGGCCCGAGCGCTACGCGTGGAACTACCGGGAGGCCGGGCCGGAGATCTGGCGCGTGGCGATCACCCGTGCCGGCTGACGCGGACGTCGTCGACCAGCTCAGCCGGGTCGTCGTCCGCCTCTGCCGGGCCCTCGCCGAAGCCGGACGGCCGGCGGCGGCCGGCCGGCTGGCCGCCGACGCCTGGGCGGTGGTCCGCAAGACGCATGCCGGCTCCGCCCGGCGGCTCGACGGTGCCATGCACTACACAGCCCGCCTGGAACAGCAACTCGCACGAACCTCCGGAGCCTCCGGCGGGTCGCAGCCTGTGCCCGTCGACGTCCGAACCACCGATCGGAAGGCAGACAGAATGTCCACCGAAGAACGCATCCTCGACGTACGCAGCGAGATCCCCAAGCGCCGCCACGAGCTGATCTTCGACACCTTCGCCGAACTCGCGCCCGGCGCCGCCTACGTCCTGGTCAACGACCACGACCCGAAGCCGCTGCGCTACCAGCTCGAGGCGGAGAACGCGGGTGAGTTCAGCTGGCAGTACCTCGAGGAAGGCCCGGACGTGTGGCGGGTGCGCATCGGCCGGACGGCGGTCAGCCCTCGGTCTCGGGAAGCGGGTGCCCGCTGACGAGCTCGGTGTCGACGCCGAGCGGGCCGAGGCGTCCGGCACCGCCGGGCGAGTTGAGCGGCTCGGCGCGGCCCGGCAGCGGCTCGGCGAAGAACCGGGCGTTGTCCTCGGTGTAGATCTGCCACTTCTCCGGCAGGTCGTCCTCGTAGTAGATCGCCTCGACGGGGCAGACGGGCTCGCACGCGCCGCAGTCCACGCACTCGTCGGGGTGGATGTAGAGCGAGCGGCCGCCCTCGTAGATGCAGTCGACGGGGCACTCCTCGACGCACGCGCGGTCGAGCACGTCGATGCACGGTTCGGCAATCACATAGGTCATCGCGGGCCTCCTCCTCCCGAGGAGTTTATACGAGCGACAGCTGTAAATACCAGGCGGTCGGGTCAGCGGAGCAGCTCGGCGAGCACCGTGGCCTGGCTGATGTCGCTGCGCCGGGCAGCGGTGAGCAGCGTCACCGGTCCCTCACTCGCGAGCTCGCGCAGATGGGCCAGGGCCGCCGCTCGCTCGGGCTCCTCGAGCTCGTCCCGGTAGCAGCGGGTGAACTCCTCGAATCGGTTCGGGTCGTGGCCGTACCAGCTGCGCAGTTCGGGCGACGGGGCGACCTGCTTGCACCACTCGTCGAGCCTGGCGTCGGCCTTCTTCATCCCGCGTGGCCACACCCGGTCGACCAGGATCCGGCGTCCGTCTGCGTCTTGGGGTGTGTCGTACACGCGACGGACCCGGACGATCCCTCTTCCCATCGGGCCTCCTGAGTCAGTTGAGGCGACTGTCCTCATTCTGCCGCGGGCTGCCGTGGCACGCAGGCTGTCCGAACCGGGTGCCGGGCTGCAGAATCAGCGCGTGGCCGAACTCGGATTGCGGCGCCGCCGGGAAGTGCTCCTCTGGCTGCGGACCTTCCGCCCGCGCTCGCTCAGTTACCGCGGGATCGACGTCGCGCGCGGCGCCGCGGGTGCGCTGGTAGGCATCGTCGTCGCCAGTTACACCGCGCGTGCGCTGGACGTCGGGCCGGCGGGGCTGCCGTTCATCGTCGCGCCGATGGGCGCCTCCGCGGTGCTGCTGTTCGCCGCGCCGGCCAGCCCGCTCGCCCAGCCGTGGCCGGTCGTCGGCGGCAACGTGCTGTCGACGCTCGTCGGCGTCGGGGCCGGCCGGCTGTTCTCCGAGGTGGCAGTCGCCGCAGCCGTGGCGGTGGGAGCCGCGATCGCGCTGATGATGGTGCTGCGCTGTCTGCACCCGCCGGGCGGCGCCTGCGCGCTGTTCGCCGCCGTGGGTACCTCCGCCGTGTACGAGCAGAGCTTCGCCTTCGCGGTGTTCCCCGTGGCGGTGAACACCGTCCTGCTGCTGACCATCGGCGTGCTGGTCAACAACCTCACCGGGCGCCGCTACCCCCACGTCACGGCTCCCGAGCCGAGCGGCCTCGGCACCGATCCCGCGCCCACCCGGCGGGTGGGTTTGCGTACCGGCGACATCGCCCAGGCCATGGCCCGGCTCGACCAGGGGCTCGACATCCTCCCGGACGATGTGATGGCGCTCGTCCGGGACGCGGAGGCCCACGCCCTGGATCGCCGGCTCGGCCGCCTCCGGGTCGGCACGGTGATGGCTCGCGACGTGCTGACCGTGCTGCCGTTCGAAACGATCTACCGGGTGCGGCTCATCATGAACCAGCACCACGTCAAGGCCGTCCCGGTCGTGGACGAGCAACGCAAGGTCGTCGGCATCGTCACCGTTTACGACGTATTCAACCTCGGGCTCGCCAACCTCGATCCGGCCAGCAAGGTGATGACCAGCCCGGTGCGCACGATCAAGCAGGACGACTCGGTGGCCGTCCTCGTCGGCCTGATGAGCGACCAGGGGCTGCGCCACATACCGGTCGTCGACGAGGCGGATCGCCTGGTCGGCATCGTCACCCGCGCCGAACTGATCGCGGTGCTCAACCGCGCGCTCGTCAGCCCGCAGGCCGGCTGATCCGCCCGCTCAGCGGGTGCCTCGGACGAGGTCGAAGAACTCGCGCCGCGCAGCCGGATGCTCTCGCAGGTGGCCCTGCATGGCCGAGGTCACCGTCCGCGAGTCGTGTGCGCGAACTCCGCGCAGCGACATGCACTGGTGCTCCGCCTCGACGACCACGCCCACGCCTTTCGGCTCCAGCGTCTGGAACAGGCACTGCGCGACCTGGGTGGTGAGCCGCTCCTGCACCTGCAGGCCGCGGGCGAAGGCCTCGACCAGGCGGGCCAGTTTCGACAGCCCCACGATGCGCCGGTCGGGCAGGTAGCCGACGTGCGCGACGCCGGTGAACGGCAGCAGATGGTGCTCACACAACGAGTGGAAGGGAATGTCGCGCGCGACGACGAGCTCGTCGTAGTCCTCGTCGTTGGGAAACGTCGTCAGCTCGAACGGGACCGGCGTGAGCAGCTCGGCGTAGGCGGCGGCGACGCGACGCGGCGTCTGCGCGAGGTGGGCGTCCGCTGGATCCTTGCCGAGCGCGACGAGCAGGTCGCGGATCGCCCGCTCGGCTGCGGGCACGTCGATCGCGGGGGGCGCGTCGACGATGCGCAGCGCCGGCGGCTCGCGGTCGGCGTCCAGCACGGTGTCCGGCGCGGTTTCCAGCGGCAGGACGGATCCGGTGGCTCCGATGGGCATGTGCGCACCTTTCTATCGGACGTCCCTTCGAACGTTAGACCGCTGGTCTTCTATCGTCAATGCAGTTATCCTTTAGAAAGGGAACTGCCGGAAGGACGGTGTCGACGTGCCGGACTCACGTCCTTCCGTTGGGGTCGACGCTGGGGTCGACGCGCAGATCGACCGCGTGGCGGTGCTCGCCGAGCCGGTGCGCCGCACCCTCTACCGGTACGTCGCCGGGCAGCGCGAACCGGTGAGCCGCGAGCAGGCAGCGGCCGCGACCGGCGTTGCGGTACACGCGGCGAAGTTCCATCTCGACCGGCTCGAGGCGGACGGGCTGCTGGCGGCGGAATACCGGCGTCCGCACGGCCGGGGCGGGCCCGGGGCCGGGCGTCCCGCCAAGCTGTATCGGCGCGCAGCCGGCGACATCGCGGTGCACCTTCCCGAGCGGCGTTACGAGCTCGCGGCGCGGGTGATGGCCGAGGCGATCTCGCGCAGCCTTCGCGACGGGTCGCCGATCGACACGGCGCTGCGGGCCAGCGCGGGCGAGACCGGGCGCGAGCTGGGCGCGGGCCTGCCGAAGGCGGCGTCGAACGCCGCCGAGCTGCTGACCGCGGTCGCCGAGGTGCTGGCGAGCCAGGGCTTCGAGCCGCGCTGTACCCAACACTGCATCGAGCTGGGCAACTGCCCGTTCCACGCGCTTGCCGCGGACTACACCGAACTCGTCTGCGGCATGAACCTGGATCTGATCCGCGGCCTGCTCGCCGCCGTGGACGCACACGGGCTCAGCGCCGCGCTGGAGCCCGCGCCGGACCGTTGCTGCGTGGTCGTGCGCGACTGAGCTGCGCTGTCAGGCGGCAAGCGCCTTGATCGCGTTCTCGAGCCGGGCGCGCGCCTCGTCCGCCACCTCGGCGAGCTGCTCGTTGCCGGTCGCCGTCACCATGACCGCCGGATCGATGGCCTCGACCAGTGTGTGCGTGTCGTCGAGCGCACGCACCACCACGTTGCAGGGCAGCAGCACGCCGATCGACGCTTCCACGCCCAGCGCCCGGTAGGCCAGCGGCGGGTTGCAGGCGCCCAGAATGACCTGCGGAGGCACATCCGCGTCGAGCTTGGCCTTCATCGTCGCGGCCACGTCGATCTCGGTGAGTACCCCGAAGCCCTGCTCGGCGAGCGCGGCGCGGGTGCGTTCGACGGCGTCCGGGTAGCTCTCCTCGAGCGTGACGTCGATGCCATAACTGGTCATGTGATCTCGTGATCCTCCGGGCGGGCGGGGACGGCCTTCAGGCCAGGGTCAGGAACAGTTTTTCCATCTCGTCCGGCGTCATCGGCCGGCTGCCGTCCCCGCTCGGTGCGGTGAGGCACTGCCGCATGCCGGTCGCGAGAAGCTTGAAACCGGCCCGGTCGAGCGCTTTGCTCGCCGCCGCCACCTGGGTGACGATGTCGGTGCAGTCGCGACCTTCCTCGAGCATCCGGATGATCCCGCCGATCTGCCCCTCGACGCGCCGCAGCCGCTTGACGAGTTCTTCGGTCGCTGCCGCCTCCACCTGCATGAGACAAGTGTACGCATACCCGAGGGGGTACCGGGAATGACAGCACGGCCTCCCTCGTTGATACTCCACGGGGTATACGACAAGTGAGGAGCTCTTGATGGCAACGACGACCCTGACCGCCGCGAACTTCGAGTCGACGGTCAGCCGGGACGGCATCACGCTCGTGGACTGGTGGGCGTCCTGGTGCGGCCCGTGCCGTATGTTCGCGCCGGTCTTCGAGAAGGCGAGCGAGAGTCACGGGGACATCGTCTTCGGCAAGGTCGACACCGAGGCCGAGCAGGCGCTGGCCGGCGCGGCACGGATCATGTCCATCCCGACTCTCATGGCCTTCCGCGACGGCATCCTTGTGTTCTCGCAGCCCGGTGCGCTGCCCGAGCCTGCCCTCGAGCAGGTGATCCAGGCGGTGCGCGACCTCGACATGGACGAGGTGCGCAGCAAGGTCGCCGAGCAGCAGCACGAGGGCTGAGGAGGCCGGAAGCGGGGCTCTTGCGCAACGACGTGTGCGCGGTACGTTAGTGCTCCCGGCACTGCCGGGAATGTCGCTTTCGTACGGGCCACGCAGAGCAACCGTGCGCCGGCCCGCGTGATACGCCATCCAGGGAACGGTCGCGATGCCCCTCTCCGAGTACGAGTTGCGAGTCCTGCAAGAGATGGAACTTGCGCTTCGGACGAGGCGGCTGCGACGACTTGCCCTGGGGCGGCAGGCGGTGGCACGGCAATGGCGGCTCGCGCTGGCGATCCTGGCCGCGTTGGCCACCGTGGTTCTGCTGGCCGTGTTCGCGCCGGGCGCGGCGGCAGCACCGGTCGGCTGCGTCGCCGGGGCGGTCGTGGGCTGGATGCTTGCCTGGTCGCGGACGCCGAAGACGGCGTGCTCTAAGCCGCCGGCCTCGAAGCCTCCGGGCTCCTGAGCCCCTGCGTCACGAACCCGGCGCGGCGCCGTCCGCCCGGGCGTCTACGACGCCGGGTATGGGCTGGGAGCCGGGGAACGCGTCCTTCATCGCGTCCACACCGCACTGCGGCCGGGCATCCCGCAGGAACGACTGCCGCTCGGCGCGCTTGCGGCCGGTGTCGAACCCCATCGTCTCGTCCCGTTCGCGGCGCATCTCCTCGTCGCACTCGCCGTCGCGGTTGAACGACCACATCAGCTTCGGATCGCCGAGCGGCAGCTCCATGCCCGGCCGTCGCTTGTGGCTCTGCGTGTGCCAGGTGTGCCACGTCTTTCCGTAGGAGTTGACCAGGCGGGCGAAGAAGGCCTTCTCCGCGGCATCCGGCAGGCCGGGCGCGACGAGTTGGCCGGACAGCACCTCGTAGTTGTGCGGGTGCCAGTACGACCTCTCCTCCTCGGGAAGCGTGTCGAACAGGTCCCCGGAGACGATGTACTCGATACCGATCAGGTTCGCGTCCTTGGTGTTGCCGTCGAACAGCACGCACTGCAGGAAGTCGTCGTTGACGACCCGGCAGAAGTGGTGCGCCTCCATCTGGAAGTCGGGCTCGCCCTTGGCGCAATGGAAGCCGACGACGTACACGTCGAAGCCGCGCATCGGGGCATCGGTCTGCAGCAGGTTCGCGCCCTGCTCGAGCGTGGCGAGCCAGGCACCTTTGCCCTGGCCGGGCGGATGGGTCGGGCTGCGGCGGTCGGTGATCAACGGATTCAGCGGCATGGGTTGCGGCGAGGCCGATCGGGAACAGCGGGAGCGGGTTCTCCCAGCCTCTGTGGTGCCCCGTACCCCCGGCGGTTCGCCGCTAACCGGTCCGGCACGGCGGGCCAACGCCCGCGCTGGTCGCCTAGAGGGGGACGAGCTCGCTGATGCGCCACCTGTTTCCGGTACGCACCGCGGCTACTCGCAGCTGCGCGGCGGAGGTGCTCGTCGTGCCGTCCGAGGCGCGCGTCGACGACTGGTCGAGGAACACCAGCAATTCAGCGTGCGACGCGCTCAGCGAGGTGACCCCCGCGGTGACGACATGGGCGGACAAGGTCAGCTGCTGGCCGGCGGCCTTCTGTTGCAGGGCGCGGAACAGCACGTCGTACTGGTGGGCGGCGTCGCCCACGAGCACCTGCTGCGCTGCGGCCTTGGTCGCCTCCGGGGCGGAGTACCGGTAGCTCAGGACACGTTGCAGCGCGGTGTCAACCTGGCCGACGACCGCTGCCGTCGCCTGTTCGTCGACGACTGCGAGGTTGGCGTCGGCGGAGCCGGACGGAGCGGTGACGAGCAGCACGACGCCGACCACGGCGAGCACGAACGCGGTCGCCGCCATCGCGGCAACGAGCGGCGAGCGCCACGAGGGCCACGAGGGCCAGGAGGGCCGCAGTGCGGTCACGAGAGCGTCACCCCCACCTGATCGAGCGCGCTGACCTTCCAGGTGTCGCCGACCCGGACCAGCTGGGCGCGCAGGCGTTCTCGCTTGAGCTGCGCCGGCTTGCCAACCGGGTGCACGGTGAGCTCGACACTCGCGATGACGGTGGCGCTGCCGGCGGCGGCGTCCAGGTTCACCACCGCGGCGTCGAGCACCTTCGCGGTGGTGACCGCCTGCGCGGCGGCGATCCGCTTGCGCTCGTCGGTACTGACACGAGCGAGCTGGGCGTGCAGCGCGCCGGTCGAGGCGTCACTCCAGCGCTGCAACCCCGACTCGATCTTGCGGTAGTCGAGGGTGTTGAGCACGACGATGTCCTGGCGGGCGGCCAGCAGGGCCGCGTCGCGGACCGCACCCGCGTCGGCCGCGCCCGAGCCGGCGCCGAGGTGCACCACCAGCGCGCTCGCTGCGAAGGCGAGGCACGCGACGAGCGCTGCGACGGCTCCCAGCAGCGGTCCGCGGCCGGACGAACGGTTGCCGGGCGCACTGTCCGGCGAACTGTCGGGTGCACTGTGGGGAGCGGCGGCCGGTGCTGCCCCTGGTGCCTCGGCCGGCGTCTCGGCGGGTCCTACCGGCTCGGCGTGCCTCTTCGCGCGCAACGCCCGGCTGGCTGCCTTGGCCGCCTGGATGGCCGCGCTCTCGGCATGATCCGAAGCCCGCTGCGAACCGGTCTCCGGAGCGCCCGCGTCGTCCTGCTGCACGCCCACGTCTGTCGTCCTCACGATCCCATCAACTGCCCGAGTGAGGTCACCGGCGTCACTCCGACAGGGCCGTTGTCGTAGCTCGACAGCCACGGGGGGACGGCACCGGCATTGAAGGGTACGTGTTGCGAACCGTGCAGGTCCGCGCGGGAACTCGTGTCCGTGCATCCGGCACTGGTGTTGAGCGGCTGACCTGGCCCGGTGTCGAGCCCGCGGCGGCGGACCGTGCCCGCGTATCCCTGGGTGCACGGCAGCGGGTCGAAGAACGTCAGCGTCAGCCCCACCCGCGCGCCGTCGGGCCCGACCACGGAGTTGCCGAGGCTCACCGCCCGTGGCATCTGGATGAGCAGTTCCTGCACTCCGCGCACGTTGGCCCGGGCGATCTGCGCGGTGCTGAGCAGGTTGCTGATGGTGACGCCGAGGGGTGTGCCGACGTCGCGGATGAGGCCGGCCGCGGTCCGCGCCGCGGGCGGGGTCGCGCGCAGCAGCGCCCGCACGTCCCCGTCGGAGGACGCGAGCTGCCCCGCGATCAGCCGCAGGTGCGCGCTGAATTCACGGATGCTCGACGACGTCTGCTGTTGGGTGCGCAGCGCGGTCGCCGAGGTGTCGATGAGCGCGGCCGTCTGCGGATAGTGCGCAGCAGCCGCGGTGATGAAGGCCTTGCTGGTGCCGATGAGCCGGCGGATGTTGTCCGCCGAGCCGGCGAAGGCGGTGTCCAGCTCGCCGACGACAGTCCGCACCGACCCGATGGGCACCGAGCGCAGCAGGCCGTCGACGCTGGTGAGCAGGGCGTTCGCGCTCGCCGGCACCGCGGCCTGCCCGCGTCCGATCACCGACCCGTCCTCGAGGTAGGGGCCGGTGTCGCTGCCCGGCCGGAGATCGACGTACTGCTCGCCGACGACCGAGCGGTCGGTGACCACGGCGCGGACGTCGGCGGGGATGCGCGGCGCGCCGGAGTCGAGCAGCAGTTGGGCCTGCACGCCGGTGGCCGTCAGGGTCACGTCACCGACGCGGCCGACCGGCACGCCCCGGTAGTCGACCTCGGCGTTGGGGAAGATCCCGCCGGTCACCGGCAGCTCGAGATGCACGGTGTAGACGCCCACGCCGAACAGTCGCAGGAACCCGACGTAGCGCACCGCCGTGTAGGTCATCGCCAGCAGCCCGGCGACCACGAAGACGACCGCCTGGATCCGCACCCTGCGCGACAGCATCAGCGCCCGCCCTTCGCGTTCGGGGTGGTGACGACGGTGCTGGATGGCAGCCCGGTCGCCGCGGACGACGTCGGCGGCAACAACGCGGGCGGGCCCGCGGGGGAGCGGTGCTGTATGCGCACCACTTCGCCGCCCGGGGTGTTCAGGTTCTGCGTGATGAAGGCGTTGAGGTAGTCGCCGGGGATCGCCCGCAGCACCGAGTCCGGGAACGGATAGGTGAGCAGGATCTGCAGCGAGCGGGGCAGCGCGTCACCGGCTGCCGCCAGCCGGCGCAGGATCGGGCTCAGGCTGCGCAGGTCGCCGACGAAGCTGTTGCGGCTCGCCCGAACGGTGCGCACGGTCACCCGCGACAGGCGGCCCAGCGAGTCGAGCATGCCCACCAGCTGGGTGCGTTGCCGGGCGAGGATCTTCAAACCGGCGGGCAGGTCACGCAGCGCGACGTTGATGTCCGACCGGTTGGCCGACAGCGTCTGCGAGAGCCGGTCGAGCCGGTCCAGCGCAGTGATGACATCGCTGCGGTGCGCGTCGATCTGCGAGATCACGACATCGGCGTTGTGCAGCAGTTCGCGCAGGTCCGCGCCGCGCCCGCCGACCGCCTTGTCGAGCTCCAGCACGATGTCGTGCAACTGCGCGACCCCGCCCCCGTTGAGCAGCAGCGACAGGGCGCCGAAGACCTGCTCGAACTCGATGCCCTGCGACGTCGATGACACCGGGATCGTGGCGCCGTTGCGCAGGGTGCCGGTGGGGGCGGCGGGGCGGGTGAGCTCGACGTACTTCTCGCCGAGCAGGCTGGTCTGCTGGATGCTCGCCGTGGCGTTGGCCGGCAGCCGGACGTCGCCGTTGATCTGGAGCTGTACCAGCGCCAGGCGCCCGCCGGCGCCCAGGGAGATGTTGCCCACCTGGCCGACCGGCACGTCGCCCACCTTCACCGCCGCCTGCCGGACGAGGTCGAGCGCGTCGGTGAACTGTGCGGTGACGGTGTACGGGTGGCTGCCGAGATCCGGCCCGCCCGGCAGGTCGACGCCGTACACGCCGTTGCCGCTGCACGAGACCAGCGCGGCCGACGCCGCGCACAGCAGCGCGGCCATTCCGTGTCGCCGGCGCATCAGTGGCCTCCGGAGACGGTCGTCGCGCCGGTGGCGGGTAGCAGTGCGGGCGGTGCCGAACCGCGCGGGCCGCCCGGCCACAGGGAGAGCTCGTTGAGGTCGCCGCGGCCGACGAGCACGTTGTGCTGCGGGTCGTAGGCGTTGAGCAGGTTGTCGACGGCCATCGGCGCCGCTCGCAGGGCCTGGGCCAGCGAGTCGCGTTCCTTGGTGAGCGTCTCGGTGATCAGCGCGAGCTTGTGCACGTTGGCCGAGATCAGCCCGCGGTTGCGGTCGATGAAGCCCTTCACCGTCGACAGCGCGCCGCTCAGGTCGTGCAACGCCGCGGCGAACGACTGCCGGTCGTCGGCGAGCACCCGCGTCACCGCCGACAGCGACGTGTTCAGACCGCGCACGCTGCCGTCGTCGCGGGCCAGGGTGGCGGTGAACTTCGCGAGGTTGTCCAACGTCCGGAACAGATCCTTCCTGCTGCCGGCGAGCGTGGCCGACGCCTGGCCGAACTGGTCGATCATCTGCTTGATCGCGGGGCCGTTGCCGCGCAGGTTGGCCGCGCTCACCCGGAGCAGATCGGCGAGCGCGCCGTTGCGGTTCGCCCCGTTCGGGCCGAGGGCGCGGGTCAGCGCGACGACGCTTCGCGACAGGTCGTCGATCTCGACCGGCGTCGCGGTGCGCGACAGCGGGATCTGCGTGCCGTCGGCGAGCTTGGGCCCGCCGCCATACACGCCGGTGAGCTGCACGTAACGGTCGCTGACCAGGCTCGGCGCGATGATCACTGCCCGGGTGTCGGCGCGCACCGAGATGCCGCGGTCGAGGTGCATGTCGATCTCGACGTCCGTGCCCCTCGGCACGACCGCGTCGACCGTGCCGACCGCGACGCCCAGGATGCGGACGTCCGAGCCCGGGTAGATGCCGATCGACTCGGTGAACATCGCCGAGAAGTGGGTGCCCTCGCGGTGTGGGCCGAGGTACCACCACAAGCTGACACCGCCGGCGAGCAGCAGTGCGATCACGGCCGCGGTGAGCAGTCGCCCGGTGCGCATCATGCCGCGCAGCACCGCGCCGGCTCGAAAGCTCATCGCGCTCACCGCCCGGCTCCGGGGGGCGCCTGCGGTGCGCAGTTGCGTTGCGCGGTCGAGTTCAGTTGCGGGACGCCGCGCAGCGTGAACAGGCCGCAGATGTAGGTGTCCAGCCAGGGGCCGGTGCCGACCGCGTCGTTGAGCAGGCTGTAGTACGGGCCGATCAGGCGCAGCGCGTTGTCGAGGTTCGCCTGGTTGTTCTCGAGCAGCGTCGTCACCCGGTTGAGCTGCGTGAGCGCCGGGGCGAGCGTGGCGTTGTTGTCGGCGACCAGCCCGGTGAGCTGCCGGCTGAGCTGTTGGGTGCCGTTGAACAGCGCGGTGACGGCCGCGCTGCGCCGCTGCAGTTCGCTCAGCAGCAGGTTGCCGTCGCGCAGCAGCGCGTCGATCTGGGGGTTGTCAGCGGCGAGCACGTCGGTGATGCGCCGCGTGTTGCGCACGAGCAGCGCCAGTTCGTCGTCGCGCGAGGCGATCGTGCGCGAGAGCGCGGTCAGGCCGCGCAGGCTGGCGCGCACCGAGGCCGGGGTGTTGCGGAAGGCGCCGGCGATCGCCTCGAAGCTGCGGCCGAGTTGCGCGGTGTCGATGTGCCCGAGCTGCGAGCCGAGCCCCTCGAGGGCGGTGGTGACGTCGTACAGCGCCGTGGTGCGCGCCAGGGGGATCGTCGCGCCGGCGGGCAGGGCGTGATCGCCGAGCGGATCCACCGCCAGGTACTTGCGGCCGAGCAGTGTCTTGATGCCGATCGCCGCGGTGCTCCGGTCGCCGATCCAGGTGCCGGCCACGTCGAAGTCGACGCGCACGTGCGTCCCCTCCAGGGATACGTCCGAGACCGTGCCGACCTTCACCCCGGCGACCCGCACGTCGTCGCCGGACTGCAGACCGCCCGCCTCGGCGAAGTCGGCGACGTAGCCGGTCGAATTACCGACGAGCGGCAGGTGGTTCCAGTAGAAGGTGCCCAGCGCGATCACGGCTATGGCCAGCATGCCGACGACGGCGATGGTCACGGGGTTGCGTTCGTTGAACGATTTCACGGCCGGCACCTCGCCGCGACGGGCTGCACCCCGACGCCGCCGTGGTAGCCGGCCGGCACCGGGATGCGTCCGGTGATCGAGCACAGGTACGTGTTCACCCACGAGCCGTAGGAGGCGAGCCTGCCGAGGTGGTCGAGTTTCGTCGGCAGCCGGTGCAGGAAGCGCTCGACGATCGGGGCGTTGTCGGCGAGGTTCGCCGACAGCGCGCCCAGCGACTCGATGGACGTCTTCAAGGCCGGGCGGCCGGCGCGCAGCAGCCCGGACACGCTCGTCGTGAGTCCGGCCAGGCTGGTCACCGCGGAGCCGATGGAGCTGCGGTCCTGTGCGAGCGCGCTCACCAGTTGCTGCAGGGTGGTGATCGTCGTCGACAGGCCGTTGCGGCGCGCGTTCACCGTTTGCAGCACCCGGTTGAGGTTGTCGACGACGTGGCCGATCAGCTGGTCGCGGTCGGCGAGCGACGACGTGAGTGACGCGGTGCGGGCGAGCAGGTCGTTCACGGTGGCGCCCTCGCCCTGGAACACCTGGATGATCTCGTAGGACAGTTCGTTGATCTGTTTCGGATCGAGGGCGGCGAACAGCGGTCGGAAGCCGTTGAACAGCAGCGTCAGGTCGAGCGCCGGAGCGGTGCGGCTCTCCGGGATGGTGCGGTCGCTCGGCCACACCCGGTCAGGGGAGCCGGAGCCCTGGTCGAGTTCGATGTAGCGCTGGCCGACCAGGTTGCGGTAGCGGATCGCGGCGTGCACGGTCGAGGCGAGGTGGACGTCCGAACCGATCTCGAAGTGCACCTCGGCCTTGCGGCGCTCGACGACACCGATGGCCGTCACCGATCCGATCCGCACGCCGGCCATCCGCACGTCGTCGCCGACGCTGAGCGACGTGACGTCGGAGAAGATCGCCGAGTACCCGGTGGCCGAGCCGCTGACGCCGTTGCTGGAGATCGTCGAGAGCAGCAGCCCGGTCGCGAGCACGGTGATCACCACGAACACCAGGCTCTTGACGAGCGGGCCGGCGAGCGAACGGCGCCTCATCGCAGGGTCACCGTCGTTCCGCGCAGTGCCGGCCCGAGCAGCAGGCTGCCCCAGTGCGGGAAGTCCGCCGGCGTGCGTCCGGTGCTCGGCGCGACGAGCTCGGCGATGACCTGGTTCTCCTGAGGGGAGTTCACGGTGCCGATGCCGCCGATGCGGGACAGCCCCGTCCCCAGAGCCGTGGCGCTCGACTCGGCAGCGGTCACCTGGGGGCAGCTCGGCCCGCCGCTCGCGTCGTAGCCGGTGGTGCTCCGGTAGGGGGTCCGGGCCGGCACGACCTGCATGGTGACGTGCAGACCGGGCTCGTCGGTGCCTTTGCCGAGCGCGCTGTTCATCACCGGGATGAAGTCCGTCAGGGCGCGGCTCAGGCAGGGGAACTCGCCGGAGTAGTGCGCGAGCACCCGCAACGTCGGCAGGCTGCTGCGCGACAGCCCGATGAGGTCGCCGGAGTTGGCCTCGAGGAACCCGCCGATGCGGCCGGACGCCGAGGTCACCGAGCGGAGCAGGGCGGCGAACTGCGTTCGTTGCCGCACCAGAGTGCGGCTGGTCGCGGTGAAGCTGCGCAACGCGGCGAGCAGGTCAGGGGCGGCGCCCTGGTAGGTGGTGGCGACCGAGGCGAACCGGCGGATGTCGCGCAGCATCGTGGGCACCTGCGGGGCGAACTTCTTCAGGTAGCCCGACAGCGTCTGCAGCGTGGCGCCGAGGTCGGCGCCCTCGCCGCGCAGGCTCGCCGAGATCGCCCCGAGGGTTTCGGCGAGTTTCGCGGGGCGGACGGCCTGCAGCACGGGTAGCAGGTGCGCGAAGACGTCCTGGATCTCGGCGTTGGTGGTCGAGGTGTCCGGGCGGATCACGTCGCCACTGCGCAAGTGTTGCGCGCTCTGCCGCGCGGGGATCACCAGATTCACGTAGCGCTGCCCGAACAGGGTTTTCGGCAGCAGTTGCGCCGTGACGTTGGCGGGCAGCCGGCCGGCCTGCGCCGGGCTGAGCGCGAGGCCGACGTGCGCGGTGACGCCATTGGTGCTGATCGAGCTGACCGAACCGACGACCACGCCGCGCACCTCGACGTCGGCGCCCTTCTGCAGGGAGCTGCCGACGTCGCCGGTGGCGAGGGTGACGTCCACGGTGTCGCTGAAGTCCTTGTTGTAGACGAGCACGGCCACGGCGATCAGCGCGACGATGAGGACGATGTAGCCGAGCCCGACGAGGAAGTCGCGGAGCAGGTGCGTTCTCATCGCGGTGGTCATCCCACGATCCGCACCGTCGTGGTCGTCCCCCAGATGGCGAGGGAGAGGAAGAAGTCGAGGACGTTCACGGTGACGATCGCGAGCCGCACGGCCCGGCCGACTGCGCGGCCGACGCCGGCTGGGCCGCCGGATGCCGTGTAGCCGTAGTAGCAGTGGATCAGGATGATCACGAGCGAGAACAGCAGCACCTTCAGGAAGCTGAGCAGCACGTCCACCGGGGGCAGGAACAGCCCGAAGTAGTGATCGTAGGTGCCCGCCGACTGCCCGTAGAAGTAGACGACGATCGTCCGCGAGCCGAGGTAGGAGGTGAGCAGCCCGATCGCGTAGAGCGGAATCACCGCGGTCAGCCCGGCGACGACCCGGCAGGTGACGAGGTAGGGCATGCTGCGCACTGCCATCACCTCGAGCGCGTCGATCTCCTCGCTGATGCGCATGGCGCCCAGTTGCGCGGTGAAGCCCGACCCGACGGTTGCCGACAGGGCGATGCTCGCCACCAGCGGCGCGATCTCGCGGGTGTTGAAGTAGGCCGAGATGAACCCGGAGAACGCCGAGGTGCCCAGCTGATCGAGCGCCGAGTAGCCCTGCAGCCCGACGACCGATCCAGTGAACAGCGACAGCGCCACCATCACGCCGATGGTTCCGCCGATGACCGCCAGCGCTCCCGAGCCGAAACTCACCTCGGACAGCAGCCGCACGATCTCCTTGCGGTAGCGGCGCACGGCGCGCGGCGTCATCCGCAGCGCGTCCACGTGGAAGATCAGCTGCCGACCGAGATCGGCGATGCGCTCGACCGGGCCGAGGGCTGCGCGGCTCACCCGCTGCGACAGCGACACGTCACGCGCCCTTCGCGGGGAACAGTTGCAAGTAGATGCTCGTGACGACGAGGTTGATGAAGAACGTGAGCAGGAAGGTGATGACCACCGACTGGTTCACCGCATCCCCGACGCCCTTTGGGCCGGGCGCCGGATGCAGCCCGCGGTAGGAGGCGACCACGGCGGCGACGAACCCGAACAGCGCCGCCTTGACCTCGCCCGCCCAGAGGTCGGACGGCTGGGCGAGCGCGGCGAAGCTGGACAGATAGGCCCCCGGCGTACCGCCCTGCATGACGACGTTGAAGAAGTAGCCGCCGAGCACGCCGACCACCGACACCATGCCGTTGAGCAGCACGGCGACCAGGACGGCCGCCCACACCCGCGGCACCACCAGCCGGTGGATCGGCGAGATGCCCAGCACGGCCATGGCGTCGATCTCGTCGCGGATCGTGCGGGCGCCGAGATCGGCGCAGATGGCGGTGCCGGCAGCGCCCGAGATCATCAGCGCGGTGACGATGGGGCTGGCCTGTTGGATCACGGCGAGCACGCTCGCGGCGCCAGTGAACGACTGCGCGCCGATCTGCATGGTGAGCGAGCCCAGTTGCAGCGCGATCACCGCCCCGAACGGGATGGCCACGAGCGCTGCCGGCAGCACCGACACGCTCACCACGAACCAGAACTGCTCGATGAACTCGCGGAACTGGAACGGCCGCTTGAAGGTCAACCGCAGGACCTCGAGCCCGAGGGTGAACAGCCGGCCGATCTGGGTCAGCCCGCGGACGGTGCGCGACGGTCGCCGGTAGCCGGTTTCCGGCTCGACCGGCACGGGTGCTGTCGCGGTCGGTCGCCCGGCGCCCGGGTCTGATTCGAGGAGGTCGTCGAGGCTCACGGCTGTTCCATGGGACGGCGCGCGGATACGCGCGCGCGACGCTCGTCGCCCGCTGCTGCCCGCCTCACCGCAGCGGACAGTAGACAAGCGCTTCGACGGAGACAAGCACCGCCGCAGAGTTTCGTCCGCGTGCCGATTCGGGCGGGGCCGGCTCGTACCGGCGTCCAGTTTCGCGGCCCGGCAACGGTGCTATTCGGACGAAAGCCGTGACTGGACGTGATGTTGGTGCGGTACGGTCCGACGGTTCCGGCCGGTGGAGCGAATGCGGGGTGTGCGATGACGTCGACGAGTGCACCGAAAGCCGCGCGGCACGTGCCCGCGAAGCCACACGGTCGCTCGCGCGTCGCCTCCGCGTCCACCGCGCCCGCCGCGCTCGCAGACCGCGCGGGCCGTTCGCCGGCGGTGATGCCGCGCCGCTGGGCCGAGCTCGTCCTGCCCGCGGAACTGCCGGCGCTGCGTCGCGAGATCATGCGCAGGATCGGCCAGGAGATCCCCGAGTACCGGGTGGTGCGAGATGGCTTGCGGCACAAGTCGCTCCGCGAGAGCACCGAGGCGGCCCTGCTCGGCTTCTCCGGCCCGTACTTCCGCACCGGCGCGCTCGGCTCGGACACCGAACAGTTCTTCCGGGACCTCGGGCGTCGCGAAGCCATGGCCGGTCGGGGCGCCGACGTCGCCCAGACGGCGTTTCGCGTCGGTGCGCTGGCGGCCTGGCGGCGCGTCCTCACGGTTTGCGAGCGGGAGCCGTTGCCGGCCGACACGGTGGGTGCCCTCGCCGAATCGATCTTCGGTTTCGCGGACCGGTTGGCCCGGCTCACCGCCGAGGGCCACGCCGCGGCCCAGGGCAGCGATTCGGTGGTCGGCGCCCGGCTCCGGGCCCGTCTCGCCCGGATGATCTGCAACCAGCCCGAGGGCTCGCTCGAGCTGATCCGGGACCTCGCGGCCCGGCTCGACTGGCCGGTGCCCGAGCAGGTCGTGGTGCTCGACATCCACTACGACCTCGCCGAGCCGGACCCGTACCCGGCTCTGCTCGCGGGCCTCGGTCCGGACGCACTGGCCGAGATCGAGCCCGGTTCGCGGCTCGTCGTGCTCCCCGCGCCCGCCGATC
>DASSEP010000072.1:0-43760 GCA_035695205.1 Jatrophihabitans sp.
AACCGCACCATGGGCATCGCCAGCCTCGGAGGAGCGACCCTCGACAACGAGGAGAACTACCTCATGAAGAAGCTGTACACGGCGATGGGCGCGATACAGATCGAGAACCAGGCCCGTATTTGACACTCCTCCACCGTTCCCGGTCTGGGAACCTCGTTCGGCCGCGGCGGCGCGACCTCCTTCCAGCAGGATCTGCAGAACTCGGACTGCATCGTCATCGAGGGCTCGAACATGGCCGAGTGCCATCCGGTCGGGTTCCAGTGGGTGATGGAGGCGAAGGCCCGAGGGGCGAAGATCATCCACGTCGACCCGCGGTTCACGCGCACCTCGGCGGTCGCTGATCTGCACGTGCCGATCCGGGCGGGAACGGATATCGCGTTCCTCGGCGCGCTGGTGAACTACGTCCTGCAGGGTGGGCACGAGTTCCGCGAGTACGTAGTGCGCTACACCAACGCGGCGGCGATCCTGCGGGAGGACTTTCAGGACACCGAGGATCTCGACGGGCTGTTCTCGGGATTCGACCCGGACAGCGGTCAGTACGACCCGAGCACCTGGATGTACGAGGGCTCGGAGGTCGCTCCGGCCGCGGGCAAGCGCGACCAGCAGTACGAGGACCGCGCCGGGGAGGAGTCAGGCGGGGACGGAGCGGCGTCCAGCGACCCGAAGCACGCCAGCAAGGAATCCGCGCGTGGGCAGAGTTTCGGCAGCGGCGGCGCGTCGCTGGGCGGGGAGGCCGAGCGGGACGAGACGCTGCAGCACCCGCGCTGCGTGTATCAGGTGCTCAAACGGCACTACGCGCGGTACACGCCGGAGATGGTGCAGCAGATCTGCGGCATCTCACCGGAACTGTTCCGGCAGGTCGCCGAGGCGTTGGTGAGCAACAGCGGCCGGGAGCGCACCAGCGCGTTCTGCTACGCGGTGGGCTGGACCCAGCACACGGTCGGCGTGCAGTACATCCGCACGGCGGCGATCCTGCAGGCGTTGCTGGGCAACATCGGCCGCCCCGGTGGCGGGATCATGGCGCTGCGCGGGCACGCGTCGATCCAGGGCTCGACCGACATCCCCACGTTGTTCAACATCCTGCCGGGCTACATCCCGATGCCGCATGCTCACGAGCACGAGACGCTCGACAGCTTCGTCGCCGGCGACGCGGGCGTGAAGGGCTACTGGGGCAACATGCGCTCCTACTTCGTCAGCCTGCTCAAGGCCTGGTGGGGCGATGCGGCGACCGAGGCGAACGACTACTGCTTCGACTACCTGCCGCGGCTGACCGGCGACCATTCCACGACGACCACGGTGATGCGCCAGATCGACTCGGGCGGTAACGGCGGTGGCTACTTCATCGTCGGTGAGAATCCCGCGGTCGGTTCGACGAACTCGAAGATGCAGCGGCTGGGCATGGCCAACTGCGACTGGCTGGTTGTGCGCGACTTCTCGATGATCGAGAGCGCGACGTGGTGGAAGGACGGCCCGGAGATCCAGACGGGCGAGATGCGCACCGAGGACATCGCGACCGAGGTGTTCTTCATGCCGGCGGCCGCGCACACGGAGAAGAACGGCAGTTTCACCAACACGCAGCGTCTGCTGCAGTGGCACCACCAGGCAGTGGAGCCGGCCGGCGACGCCCGCAGCGAGCTGTGGTTCTACTACCACCTGGGCCGCATCATCAAGCAGAAGCTGGCCGGCTCGACGGACCCGCTCGATCGTCCGCTGCTCGACCTGTGCTGGGACTACCCGACGGAGGGTTCGATCGACGAGCCGTCCGCCGAAGCGGTGCTTGCCGAGATCAGCGGCCGCGACAGCGACGGCAACCAGCTGTCGTCCTACACCGCTTTGAAGGACGACGGGAGCACGATCTGCGGCTGCTGGATCTATTGCGGCGCCTACGCCGAGGACACGAACCAGACGGCGCGCCGCAAGCCGGGTAGCGAGCAGAGTTGGGTGGCGCCCGAGTGGGGCTGGGCGTGGCCGGCCAACCGGCGGATCCTCTACAACCGTGCCTCGGCGGACCCGGACGGCAAGCCGTGGAGTGAGCGCAAGGCCTACGTCTGGTGGGACGAGGAGCAGCAGAAGTGGACGGGGCACGACGTCCCCGACTTCCAGGCCGACAAGCGGCCGGACTATCGCCCGCCGGAGGGTGCGAGGGCGCAGGATGCCATCGCCGGCGACGAGCCGTTCATCATGCAGTCCGACGGCCGGGCCTGGCTGTACGCGCCGTCCGGGCTGAGCGACGGTCCGATGCCCACGCACTACGAGCCGCAGGAATCGCCGTTCGACAACCTGCTCTACGGCCAGCGGGCGAATCCCGGACGCAAGGAGTACCCGCGCAAGGACAACCCGTACAACCCGTCCGGCAGCATGCCTGGCGCCGAGGTGTATCCGTTCGTGCTGACCACCTACCGGCTCACCGAGCACCACACGGCGGGAGGAATGAGTCGGTGGGTGCCCTACCTCTCGGAGCTGCAACCGGAGATGTTCTGCGAGGTGAGCCCGGAGCTCGCTCGCGAACGCGGGCTGGAGCACCTCGGGTGGGCGACCCTGGTCACGTCCCGGACTGCGATCGAGGCGAGGGTGATCGTGACCGACCGGGTGGTGCCGCTGACCGTCGCCGGACGAACCGTGCACCAGATCGGCTTGCCGTATCACTGGGGCCCGAATGGCTACAGCCGCGGCGACTCGGCCAACGAACTGATCTCGGCGGTGCTCGACCCGAACGTGCACATCCAGGAGTCCAAGGCCGCCTCGTGCGACATCCGTCCTGGCCGACGCCCGCGGGGAGCAGCCCTGCTGACGTTCGTCGAGGAGTACCGGCGCCGCGCGGGAATGGTCGACTCGGGCTCGCACTGACCGGCCGAGCCCGTGGCGAAGGCCGCGACGGACGAGCTACGGCCCCGCCGGGTGTGCCGAGGTGCTCGCTCGGTCGTGTGGTGGGCTGCAGCGTGTGCCGGGCTGCAGCGCGTGTGTGACCGGCGCCGACTTTGGCGCTCCCAGATGTACCTGTCGCGGTTGATTTGCTTTGCGCAGTGTGGCTGAGCGCATGCTCGGGTGGGCTGAGCAGAGCAAACTAGCCGGGAGACCCACTTCCTGGCGCGGGCGGCTGGGCCCGGAAACGAGCCAGAAAGCCCACGGCATGTCAGGGGCGGCTGGGCCCGCGATCGAGCGGGTACGCGGCCTCAGGGCTTGGCGGCGGTGTCGCGCAGACGGCGGCACTGGTCGTTGCAGCGCTCCGTGAAGCGCTGCGCGTCCAGGTACTCCATCAGCGGCACCGCGACGCGCCGGCTCGTGCCGAGCAGCTGGCGAGCCTGGCTGAGGGTGAACGGGCCGGGCAGCGAGCGCAGGAGTGCCACCGCGTGCTCGGGAGCGCTGGGCAGCAGCACGACGTCGTCGGTGATGCGGAGCAGGCGTCCGGCCTTTTCCGCCGCGGCCAGTTCGCGGCGACCGAGGTGCAATGCGGCAAGCTCGTCGCGGGACGGCGCGGCGAATGGCTCGGCAGTCAGCCGGTTCTCGAGCTCAGCGACGGACGGCTCCGCCGCGCCCAGCGATACGGGCATGCCTGGCCGGCGAACCCGCCCGTCCTCACAGACGAGACCGCTGCCTGCGGCGAGACCGGCGACGAGCGCGGAGTCGGGAAGCCCCAGCGCCCGGCGCACGGCAGCCACCGGCATGCCCGGCTCGAGCGGGTGCGCCGTACTCCACCGGTTCAACTCGTCCGGCAGCCGGGAGGTCCACTCCGCCCAAGTCGGCTCCGCCACGAACCAACCCGCAACCGCGACCGCACCGCTGTCCGCACCGCCGGCCGTGCTGCGGCCAGCACCGCCGTCCGCAGCATGCGCCGCAAGGTGCGAAAGTTGAGCGGCCGGGACACCGAGTGCTTGGAGGTGGTCCCGGTGCACTGCGCGGCGGCGCGAGGTCTCGATCGCGGCGTTCGGGACTCCGTCCGCGTCGCGCAGCTGGTCCGCGCGAGCCGCCGCCGCGCCACGGCGGCGGAGTTCGGGCGGATCAGGGTCGAGGACGTGCACCCCGGCAGCCACCACTTGCCGGCCCGGATCGCGCAGCAGTGCCCGATCCCCGATCTGCAGCGGCAGCGGCCCGGGTACGTGCAGCCGGGCGATCGAGCCGCCGAGCGGACGAAGCCGAGCGGGCACCGACGCGGTACCGGCGTGCAGGACGAGCTCGGCCGGCAGGTCGTCGAGCGACGCTTCGGTGTCGGTCTCGAGCCGCACGTCCAACGTGCGGGTGTGCAGCCATGCCTCCGGGGTGAGCAGCGCATCGCCGCGACGGACCTCGTCGGTTGCGATGCCGCGCAGGTTCAGCGCGACTCGGGCCACGCCTGACACCAACTCGCGGGCAGACCCGAGGCTCTGGATACCCCGGACGGACACCCGCCGGCCGCGCAGCTCGAGCTCGTCGCCGACCCGCACCGAACCGGCGCCCAGCGTGCCGGTGACCACCGTGCCGCTACCGCGCACCGTGAAGCTGCGGTCCACCCACAGCCGGACACGCGCGCCCGCATCCGGCTGCGGCAGCCGCGCGGCCAGCTGCTCGAGCGCCTCGCGCAACTCGGCGAGTCCCGACTGCGTCACCCCGGACACCGCGACCGCGGGCAGCTCGCCGAGGCTGGTGCGCGCGATCCGGGCGCGTGCATCCGCCAGCACCGGAGCCGGGTCAGCGAGGTCGCTGCGGGTGACGGCCAGCACCCCGGCACGGAGCCGAAGCGCGTGCACCGCTGCCAGATGCTCCTGCGACTGCCGCGACCATCCCTCGTCGGCAGCGACGACGAACAGGACGGCCGGCGCCGGACCGAGCCCGGCGAGCATGTTGCCGATGAAGCGCTGATGCCCAGGGACGTCGACGAAGGCAAGCTGCGCACCGGAGCCGGTCGCCATCCACGCATACCCGAGATCGATCGTCATCCCGCGCTTGCGTTCCTCGGCCCACCGGTCCGGCTCCATGCCGGTGAGCGCCCGGACGAGGGTCGACTTGCCGTGATCGACATGCCCGGCCGTCGCGATGACGTGCATAGTGCCCGTCCTCACCGATCGAACGCCCCGTCGCCGACCGCCGGTCCGGCAGCCGCCGCAGCGGCCCGAACCGCATCGGCGAGGCGACTGTCGTCCGCCTCGGGCACGCAGCGCAGGTCGAGCAGGCAGTGCCCGCGCTCGACCCGACCCACCACCGCATGGCGTCCCGCACGCAGCGGCGCGGCCAGACCTTGCGGCACCGCCAACGCCCAGCCGGGCAGGACGAGGCCGGGCGCGCCGCCCCCGCCGACCATGCCTTCCGAAGCAACGACCGATACAGGCAGCACCCCGTCCAGCGAGGCTGCGACTTTCTCGCATCGTTCGCGTAGCTGCGCCGGGTCGGCATGGAGGTAGCGGTGCGTCGGCGGGGGAGGACCGTCGAGGGTCGCTTCCAGCGCGGCGAGGGTGAGCTTGTCGACGCGCATCGCCCGGGCCAGCGGATGCCGGCGCAGCCGCTCGACGAGCTCGACGGCGCCGAGCAGCAGACCCGCCTGCGGCCCGCCGAGGAGCTTGTCGCCGCTGCACGTCACCAGGGCGGCGCCGGCCCGCAGCGTGGAGTCGGCGTCCGGCTCGTCGGGCAGCAGTGGGTCCGGCACGAGCAACCCACTGCCGATGTCGGCGACCACCGGCACACCGAGACCGGCCAGCTCCGCGACAGCCACCGCCGAGGTGAACCCCTCGACGCGGAAGTTGCTCGGATGGACCTTGAGGATGCAGCGGACGTCCGGGCTCATCGCCGCGCGGTAGTCGTCGAGGTTCGTGCGATTGGTCGTTCCGACCTCGCGCAGCCGGGCGCCGGTGGAGCCGATGAGCTCCGGCAACCGGAAACCGTCGCCGATCTCGACCATCTCGCCCCGGCTGACCAGAACCTCACCGCCGGCGGCCAGCGCCGTGGTGGCCAGTACCAACGCCGCGGCCCCGTTGTTGACGACGTGCACGTCACCGGCGGCCGGCACCCGGCGCTGCAACGCCACCGACGTCGCCCGCCCGCGGCGGGCCCGGCGGCCGTCGGCGAGGTCGTACTCGACGTCGACGTAGCCTCGCGCCGCCCCGATCGCCGCTTCGGCCGCGTCGGACAGGGGAGCGCGGCCGAGGTTGGTGTGCAGGACGACACCGGTGGCGTTGAGCACCGGACGCAGGCTCGTCGCCCGATCGGGCAGACGTGCCACGACCTCGGCGACGACGGCATCGGGGTCCAGCGCACCGGCCCGGACGTCCTCCAGCACGTCGGCAACCGTCCGCTTCACCACCGGGCGGCCGAGCCGATCCTGCACGTCGCGCAGCCGCGGATCGTCGAGCACCGCGTCGGTGCGCGGGACGCGGCGCCGCGGATCGGCGAGGTGCGGATCCGAGGTGCTCATGCGGCTGTCGTCTTCCGATCGGCGAAGCGCCCCGCCGGAGCGGGACGGGAAGTGGCGGAGACGGACGGGAATCGAACCCGCCAAGCCGAGCTGCTCGGCTTCACCGGTTTTGAAGACCGGGAGGGCCACCAGGCACCCATACGCCTCCGCAACCAACTTAGCGAGGCGCGCGTTACGGTCGGAAGGTGACCATCGAGGCAGCGGCCGTCCGACTCACCCAGTACGCCCACGGAGGCGGCTGCGCCTGCAAGATCCCGCCGGGCGAGCTGGAGGAACTCGTCGCCGGGCTCACCGGCGCGCCGGACGACGAGCTGCTGGTGGGGCTGGACGCCGGCGACGACGCCGCCGTGGTGCGGGTGCTCGACGGCACCGCCGTGGTCGCCACCGCCGACTTCTTCACCCCGGTTGTCGACGACGCCTACGACTGGGGCCGGATCGCCGCCGCGAACGCGCTGTCGGACGTCTACGCGATGGGCGGCACGCCGGTGGTAGCGGTCAACCTCGTCGGCTGGCCGCGCGATGTGCTGCCCGCGGAACTGCTGCGTGAGGTGCTTCGCGGAGGCGCGGACGTCGCCCGGCAGGCCGGTTGCCACGTCGGCGGCGGGCACAGCATCGACGACCCGGAGCCGAAGTACGGCATGGCGGTGACCGGCGTCGTCGATCCCGAACGCCTCCTGCGCAACGACGCCGCGAAACCCGGGTTGCCGATCTCGCTGACCAAGCCGTTGGGTGTCGGCGTCCTGAACAACAAGCACAAGGCCACCGGTGAGGTGTTCCCGCAGGCGATCGAGTCGATGACCACGCTCAACGCGCAGGCCGCCCGCGCCGCACTCGACGCCGGCGCGCTCGCGGCGACCGACGTGACGGGCTTCGGGCTGCTCGGTCACCTGTACAAGATGATGCGCGCCTCCGGCGTCTCGGCCGTGCTTGATGCCGCCGCGGTGCCCTACCTCGACGGCGCCCGCCAGGCGCTGCGCGAGGGGTACGTCAGCGGCGGCACCCGGCGCAATCTCGAGTGGGTGCGCCCGCAGTTGTCCGCGCGCGTGGACGAGGACGAACTCCTGCTCCTCGCCGACGCGCAGACCAGCGGTGGCCTGCTCGTAATCGGTGAAGTTCCGGGAGCTCCGGTGATCGGCGAGACCGTCATGGCAGGGGAGCGCTGCCTCGACGTCCGCTGACCCGGACGACTACTCGGTGGCCTGCTGCAGCCGGACGTACACGTACTGCAGCGCGTCGGCCCCGCCGATGGCGGTGAACGTGGCAAGCGCGAGCCGAGTCGGCACCGGCGCGAGCACCAGACCGGCGCAGAACGCGGTGGCCACCCACTGCGCCAGGCACATCGGGCAGCTGAGCAGCTCGCCGACGGAGTGCTGCAGCCCGTGCCCGCGCACCTCTTCGGCGAGCTCGCCGGGTGCGCTGAGGCCCTCGTAGCGGGTGAACGGCGCGCGCAGCGGGCTGGTGACGGGATCTTTGGCGATCAGGCGGCTGAGCCGCTGCGTCGCGACGGCGAGTTGCGCGACGTCCCACGGCGAGAGTTGTTTCGGCGCGCGCCGGCCCAGCAGGCGGGCGAGTCCGGCGGCCCCGAGCGTTCCGGTGCCGTAAACGCTCATCAGCGCGAGATAGCCGCTCAGCGGGCGGTCGTTGCCGTTGCGGTAGGCGTCGGCCTGGCGGCGCAGCCAGCTGAGCGGGCCGGTACGGGCGGCGGGATTCTCGTTCATCATTCGCGAGCCTGCCCGGATCGGCGGCCGTGCTCACCGCGAAGTGGGTAAGGATGCGGCATGGCGAGCGACGAGCCGGACTGCGGATGCGGCAAGGCGGACGACGACCTGATCCTGGTGCGTCATGCCGAGAGCGAGGGCAACGTGGCCCGTGAGGCTGCGGAATCCGCGGGCGCCGAGCTGATCGACATCGACCTGCGCGACCCGGACGTGCCGCTCACCCCGCTGGGCGAGAAACAGGCGGCCGCGTTCGGGCAGTGGCTTTCCGAGCTGCCCGCGGAGTCGCAGGTGGCGAGCGTGTGGTGCTCCCCGTACGTCCGGACGGTTGCGACGGCCGCGGTCGCCACCGAGCGGGCCGGGCTCGACCTGCCGCTGCACGTCGACGAGCGGTTGCGCGACCGCGAACTGGGCATGCTCGACCGGCTCACCAAACGCGGCATCGCCAGCCGCTATCCGGGCGAGGCCGAGCGCCGGCGCTATCTCGGCAAGTTCTACTACCGGCCGCCGGGTGGCGAGTCGTGGGCCGACGTGGTGTTGCGGCTGCGCTCGTTCCTCGCCGATCGCGAGGTACGCCGGGCGCACGGCGTCTCCCGCGGGCCGGAGCTCGTCGTGACCCACGACGCGGTGATCCTGTTGCTGCGCTACGTCCTGGAGGGCCTGACCGAACGCCAGGTACTCGACCTCGGGGCGCAGCGGTCGGTCGGGAACGCGTCGATCACCTGGCTGCACCGCTGCGAGCCGGGTGCCGCCTGGCGGGTGCACACCTTCGGCGCGGAGGGGCATCTCGACAGCGAGGGCGATCTCGCCACCCACCACGGAGCAGAGCGTGACACCCACCCCCGCTGAGCCCACCGTGCTGGTCACCCCGGCCGTGCTGCGCAACTGGCGGCTGCCGCAGCCGCGCGGCTCGAAGCACAGCAGGGGCCACGTCCTCGTCGCCGGCGGCAGCCCGTCCACACCCGGCGCGGCGATGCTGGCCGGGCTCGCCGCGCTGCGCGTCGGTGCCGGTGTGCTGGCCCTGGCGACGGCGCAGTCCGCCGCGACGGGGACGGCGATCGCGCTGCCGGAGGCGGCGGTGCACGGCCTCGCGTTCCTCGACGGCGCGTCCGACGACGGCGACGCCGCCCGCCTCGACAAGCTCCTACCGGGGCAGACGACGGTGCTCGTCGGCCCGGGAATCGACGACCCGGACCACGCCGAGCGGCTCGTGCGCGCCGTCGTCGACGCGGCCGACGAGGACGCGACCGTGGTGCTCGACGCGTTCGCGCTCGGCGTGCTACCCGGTATGGACGGTCTCGAGCCGCTCGCGGGCCGCACAGTGCTGACGCCGAACGCGAAGGAAGGCGCGCGGCTGCTGGAGCGGTCCGCCGACGAGGTCGAGGACGCCGATCTGGGCGAGCTGGCCGCGCGGATCGCGGCACGGTACGGGGTCGTGGTGTCGCTGGAAGGGTCGGTCGCGGCGCCCGACGGACGGTGCTGGACGGTGGACGCCGGACATCCGGGGCTGGGCACCTCCGGCTCGGGCGACGTGCTCGCGGGCGCGGTCGCCGGGCTGCTGGCGCGCGGCGCCGATCCGGCGCAGGCGGCGTGCTGGGCGACCTATCTGCACGCGACCGCGGGCGACCGGCTGGCCTCCCGGGTCGGGCGCCTCGGCTTCCTGGCCCGGGAGATCGTCGACGAGCTGCCCCTGGTGCTCGTGCAGGCCGAAGCCTGACCGAGCCGGGCCGCGTTCAGCGCTTGGGCGCCGTTCGGCGCTCGGCCAGCCCGGCCAGGCGGCGCAGCGACTCCACGTTGCGCACGCGCAACATGCCGTCGACCAGCTTGTTGTGCATCAATCGCGCGGAACCGGCCGTCGGCACCTCCTGCATGGTGACGATGCAGCCGCCGTCGCCGTCGTCCTCGAGTTCGAGACGGATGGTGGCCTCGCCGAGCGGCCAACCGCGGGCGGTCAACGCCAACAGCCGGTCGGGTTCGACCTCGTCGACGACCGTCTCGTCGCGCAGCGTCAGCGGCCAGACGCCGGTGGCGTGGAACAGCCGGCTGCGCGCCTGCGGCCACTCCGGCTCGACCGCCATCATGTGCGAGGTGCCGACGACCCAGTTGCTGTACGACCAGCCGTCGGCGAGCACCTCGAAGACCCGGTGCGGGCTCGCGTTGATCCGCTGCTTGTTGGTTGCCATGTAGTGCGACTCCTGTACGGGGATACGCCGGTGTCAGGACCGGGGGTCTCGGTAGATGCGGTGCATGAGCGTCGTCTGCGTGGCTCGCCGCACCGGCCCGGCGAGGGAGTCGCGGGCCAGGGCGGCGCGGGCGGCGTTGGAGCCGCACGCACCGTGCACCCCGCCGCCCGGATGCGCCGACGAACCGGCGAGGTAGAGCCGGTCGACCGGGGTGGCCGCACTGGCCAGCCCCGGCACCGGACGGAAGATCAGCTGCTGGTGCAGCTGCGCGGTGCCGCCGTTGATCGCACCGGTGACCAGGTTGCAGTCGTGCCGTTCCAGGTCGTCCGGGGCCTGGACGTGCCGGGCGAGGATCGTGGCGCGAAACCCGGGCGCATGCCGCTCCACCGCTTCCTCGATCCGCTCGACCTGGCGCGAGATGTCATCGGCGGTGAACTCGACGTGCCGGGGCAGGTGCGTGTACGCCCACGCCGACTCGGTGCCGGCCGGCGAGCGGCTCGGGTCGGCGGTGGTCATCTGCCCGAGCAGGATGAACGGCCGGTGCGGGATGCGTCGGGTCTGCAGGTCGGCGGCGTAGTCGGTCAGCCCGTCCATGTCCACGCCGAGGTGCACGGTGCCCGACGCCGCGGCGCCGGCATCGGTCCACGGCACCGGGCGGTCCAGGGCCCAGTCGACCTTCAGGGTCGGGGCGTCCCACTGGAAGTTCTCCAGGTCGCGCAGGAAGCGTGGTGGCAGATGATCGGGGCCGACGAGGTCGCCGAACAGCGCCGGCGCCGCGACGTCGGCCAGCACCGCGCGGCGGGCCTCGATCCGTTCGCCGGAGGCGAGGACGACTCCGACCGCCCGACCGTCGCGCACGACCACCTTCCGGACCGGGGCGGAGGTGCGCAGCTGGGCACCGTAGGACTCCGCGCGGCGCACCAGGCCGTCGATCAGCGCGCTTGCGCCCCCAACCGGGACCGGGAAGCCCACCGAGTGCCCCAACATGGTCAGCAGCCATCCGTACACGGCGCTGCCGGCGCCGTCGGGCGGCAGGTCTGCGTGCAACGCGTTGCCGGCGAACAACATCGGTCCGCCCGGGCCGGAGAAGTTCTCCTCGCCGAACCGGCGCACCGGCTGGATGGCCATCCGGACGAGACGCAGGCCGTCGGCCAGGCCGAGGCGCCGCAACAGCCCGACGGCCGGCAGCACGGGCGGGAACGGCTGCAGCAGCGCATCGACGACACGGTCGCCGATGTGGTCCCACTGCCGGGTCAGCCGCAGCCACGCGTCGCCGTCGCCGGCGCCGAGCGACTCCAGCGACGCCGCCGTACGGTTGGCGTCCTGCCACAGCGTCGCTGCGTTGCCGTCGGGCAGCACGTGGGTCAGCACGGCGGGCGCCCGCGACCAACTGACGCCGTAGGAGCCGAGATCGAGCGCGCTGATGACCGGCGACGCCGCCGTCAGGGGATAGAACGCGCTGAACAGGTCGGTGCGGAAGCCCTCCACGGTGACGTCGGCCGAGGCCACGGCCCCGCCCGGCCGGGGCTGCTCCTCGCACACGAGGACGTCCCAACCGCGCTCGGCGAGCAGGTTCGCGGCGACGAGCCCGTTGTGGCCTGCCCCGATGACCACGGCATCCGGCGTTGACGGGCCGCTCATCGAGTCATCACAGTGACCGGGATACCCGAAGCCGTCGATGGGGAACCTCCCACCGTGATCACTCGACCGAGCGTGCGCCCATGACGAGCCGAGTTGTGCTGATTTGCGGCGCGTCCAGCGGCATCGGCCTCGCCACCGCGCTGCGGTTCGCCGGCAGCGGGGACCGACTGGCGCTGATGGCGCGTGACCCGGAGTCGCTGGCCCGGGCCGTCGCCCAATGCCGCGAGGCCGGCGCGAGGGACGTCATCCAGGTTCCCGGCAACATCGCGCGGCAATCGGACGTGCAGCAGGCGGTCCGCACGACCGTCGACCGGTACGGGCGCCTGGACGCCGTCGTGCAGTCGGCGATGGTGATGGCCTACGGCCAGGTGGAGCAACTGCCGGCCGAGGTCTTCCGGGCCGTGGTCGACACCGCGACGCTCGGCACGTTCCACCTCGCTCAGGCGGTGCTGCCGGTGTTCCGCCGGCAGCGACGCGGCACCCTGGTGGTGATCAACTCGCTGCTCGGCGAAGCGACGGTTCCCGACATGGGGGCGTACGCGACCGCGAAGTGGGCGCAGCGAGCACTCGTGCGCACCCTGCAGCAGGAGACGCGTAAGGCTTCCGACGTGCACGTGTGCATGGTGAGCCCGGGCGGTATCAACACGCCCATCTACTACCAAGCCGCCACGTACACCGAACGTCAGGCACGCCCGCCGTTCCCGGTGCTCAAGCCCGAGCGGGTGGCCGAGACCGTAGCGCGCCTGCTCGAGCGGCCGCGCCGGAACGTATCGGTGCGCGTCGGTCCGGTCAATCCCGTCATCCTGGCCGGTTTCCGGTTCCTCCCGTCCGTCTACGACCGGATCGTCGGGGCGCTGTTCCGGATCGCCTCGCTCTCCGGGCCGAAGATCGAACCGACACCCGGCAACGTGCTGGAGCCGAAACCGGACGGCGAGCGCCTGCACGGGCGCTGGCCTGCCGATTGACCGGCGCGCTCAGCGATCCGTTGCTAGGTTTTGGCGATGACCGCTCGCCAGACGGACGCGCGCAACAGCGAGGGGCGCAGCACGCCGCGCATCGCAGTCATCGGCTCCGGCTTCGGCGGCCTGGGAGTGGCGATCGAGCTGAAACGGGCCGGCTTCGACGATCTGGTGATCTTCGAGCGTGCCGGTGACGTGGGGGGCGTGTGGCGCGAGAACACCTATCCCGGCGCGGCGTGCGACGTCCCGTCGCCGTACTACTCGTTCTCCTACGAGCCCAACCCGCGCTGGCCGCGGCGCTACTCGCCGCAGCCGGACATCCTCGACTACCTGCGCCGCGTCGCCGACAAGTACGACCTGCGGCGACACATCCGTTTCGGCACGGAGGTCACCGCCGCCGACTTCGACGCGCAGACCAAGACGTGGACGGTGCACACCAGCAGCGGCGACGTGGTCGAGGTGGACGTGCTGATCTCGGCGGTCGGGCAGCTCTCGCGCCCCTCGTGGCCGTCCATCAAGGGACGCGAGAGCTTCGCCGGCCCGGCGTTCCACTCGGCGCAGTGGGACCACTCGGTGGACCTCGCCGGCAAGCGGGTCGCGGTGATCGGGACGGGAGCAAGCGCGATCCAGTTCGTGCCGAAGATCCAGCCCGAGGTCGCCGAGCTGCGGATCTTCCAACGCACCCCGGCCTACATCGCGCCGCAGCCGGACAAGAAGTTCTCCGAACTGCACCACAAGCTGTTCACCCGGCTGCCGATCACACAACTCGCCGAGCGCGGCGGCTGGTGGACGCTGACCGAGACGCTCGCCCTGGCGCTGCTGTACTCGAAGCCGCTCGCCCGAATGGTCACCGCTATCAGCCGCACGCACATGAAGCGCCAGCTGAAGGACCCGGCGCTGTTCGCGAAGCTGTGGCCGTCCTACCCGATCGGCTGCAAGCGGATCCTGTTCTCCAACAACTACCTGCCCGCCCTCACCCAGCCGAACGTCGCGCTCGTCACCGAGCCGATCACGGAGATCACCACCAGCGGCGTGCGCACCGGCGACGGCGCCCAGCACGATGTCGACGCGATCATCTACGGCACCGGCTTCACCGCCACTGACTTCCTCGCGCCGATGAAGATCCGCGGCCTCGACGGGCGTGACCTGCGCGAGGAGTGGGGCGGGGGAGCCCGCGCGTACCTCGGGGTGAGCGTGCCGCGATTCCCCAACCTGTTCCTGATGTACGGACCGAACACGAATCTCGGCTCCGGCTCGATCGTGTTCATGCTCGAGTGCCAGGCCCGCTACATCCGGCAGGCGCTCGAACACGTCGCGGCGGCGGGTGCGCCCATTTCGGTGCGCCCGGAGGTCGAGGCGGCGTACGACGCCGAGACGCAGGAGCGGCTCGCCCACGGCGTCTGGTCGAAGTGCAGCAGCTGGTACCGCAACGCGCAGGGACGCATCACCACCAACTGGCCGGGCACGGTGACCGAGTACCGGCGGCGCACCGCGCACTTCGATCCGTCCGCCTACGAGACGGCGGGAGGCCGATGAGCCGGGTGCACGCGTTCGGCGCCGACGCGCTCGGCGACCACGACGCGGTCGCGCTCGCCGTGTCGGTCGCTGCCGGCGAGGTCAGCGCGCGCGAGCTTGCCGAGGCGGCGGTGGCCCGGCTGCACGCCGTCGATCCGGAACTGCACGCCGTCGCCTTCGGCGCCTACGACGCGCCGCGGTTCGGCAGCGGCGGAGCCCTGCGCGGCGTCCCCACCTTCGTCAAGGACAACACCGACGTCCGGGGGATGCCGACCAATCACGGCACCGAGGCGTTCATCGCCCGGGCGGCCACGCGCGACGGCGACTACACCAAGCAGTACCTGAGCACCGGGCTGACGGTGCTCGGCAAGACTCGGCTGCCCGAGTTCGGCTTCAGCGCGAGCACCGAGTTCCGCAGCCAGGAACCGGTGCGCAACCCGTGGCACACCGACTACTCGGTGGGTGCGTCGTCGGGCGGCTCAGCCGCGCTGGTCGCGGCCGGAGCCGTTCCGATCGCGCACGCCAACGACGGCGGCGGCTCGATCCGCATCCCGGCGGCAGCGGCCGGTCTGGTCGGGCTCAAGCCCAGCAGGCACCGGCACGTCGACGGTGAGCAGGCCCGCCACCTCCCGATCAACATGATTTCCGAGGGCGTGCTGACTCGGACGGTCCGCGACACCGCCGCCTTCCTTGCGGCCACCGAGGACTACTGGCGCAATCCGCGGCTGGCTCCGGTCGGGCTCGTGCACGGGCCGGCCGACCGGCGGCTGCGTGTGGGCCTGGTGGTCGAGTCGGTCAACGGCGCCACGGTCGACGCGCCGACCCGGGCGGCCGTCGAGAAGGTCGCGGGCCTGCTCGAGAAGGCAGGCCACGTCGTCGAGCCCATCGCGCTGCCGGTCACCGCCCGCTTCGCGGACGACTTCCTGCAGTACTGGGGGCTGTTGGCGACGCTGGCCGCGTCGACGGGCCGGCTCGCCTTCGACCGGTCCTTCGACACCTCCCGGTTGGACGGGCTCACCCTCGGGCTGCGCGAGCTCAACCTGCACAGTCTGTGGAAGGTGCCCGGCGCGCTGCACCGGCTGCGGCGCATCCCGCAGGCCTACGCGCGGATGTTCACCCGCCACGAACTCGTGCTCTCGCCGGTGTTGGCACACACGACACCGCGGCTGGGTCACCTGAGCCCGAACGTCCCGTTCGACCAGCTCATCGAACGCCTCGAGCGATGGGTCGCGTTCACCCCCCTCAACAACATCGCCGGCACGCCGGCGATCTCGCTGCCGATGGGGCTCACCGACGAGGGCCTGCCCATCGGCGTGCAGCTGTCGGCCGCATACGGCGATGAACGGACCCTGCTCGAGACGGCGTTCGCGCTTGAGGCGGAGAGCCCCTTCCCGCGCATCCAGGACGCTGCACCGCCGCCGGCGAGCTGACCCGGGCCGGGCCGCGACCCGGAACGCGCGTATCCCGATCCCGCGTCCCTCGTTGTTCGGATATCGGTGCTCCACCGGTCAGCGCCGATGGTTAGCCAGATCACAACTTGGGAATGTCTGATCATGCCCGTTTCACGCCGGGATCGACGTGGTGATGGAGTAGCGATGAGCGACGCTTGCGGAGCGAACAGCGGTGCAGTGCGGGCGAAGCCGGGCACCGAGCGTAGCGAGGTCGTGCGATGAGCGACGCTTGCGGAGCGAACAGCGGTTCAGTGCGGGCGAAGCCGGGCACCGAGCGTAGCGAGGTCGTGCGATGAGCGATCAGGAGAAGCCGCAGCGGCGCCCGCGTCCGTATCGCAGCCACCAGGCGGACGCTTCGACGCCTTCTTCGCCGGCCGACTCCGGCGCGACCGCGGCGGGCAGACGGCCCACGCCGCACCGCCAGACGCCACGCATGCGGCGCGGCGTCAAGGTGGCTCTCTTCGGCGGGCTCGCGGTGTTCGCCGCCGCTGCGGTCGCCGCGGCGGCCGCCGGCACCGCCGGTAACCCGGCCGGCCGGGTCGGGCTCGACGCCGCGCAGGAGCTCCCGCAGGGCGGGCACAACGCGCTGTCGCTCATGGCGCTCGGGGCCAGCAGCAGCCCCATCCCGCATGGCGCGGCGCCGCAGAACAAGTCGACGCGGCTGCCCACGCGCGTGCAGATGGGCAGCCCGGCCCCGGCGAATCAACAGGTGATCAGCGGCCTGGCGGCGAACGGCATCCCCCGCGTGGCCCTGAACGCCTACCGCGTGGCCGCTGCCCGCATGGCGAGCGCCGACCCGTCCTGCGGCATCCAGTGGTGGCTGCTCGCGGCGATTGGCCGGGTGGAATCCGACCACGGGCAGTTCGCCGGCGCCGTCCTGCACCCCGACGGCACGTCCACGCCGAAGATCATCGGCCCGCCACTGAACGGCAACGGCAACGAGTACATCCCCGCGCCACCGGACGGCGTGGCCCTCGACGGCGACCCGCTGTACACGCACGCCCTGGGCCCGATGCAGTTCATCCCGCAGACCTGGGCGAGCTACGGCGTCGACGGCAATGGCGACGGCGTAGCCGACATCTTCAACATCAACGACGCCGCCCTGTCCGCGGCCCGCTATCTGTGCGCCGCAGGCGGCGACCTGACGACGCTCGCCGGGCAGCAGACCGCGATCCTCGCCTACAACCATTCCACCGAATACCTCGCTCAGGTGCTGGCGCTGGCCAACGCCTACCGCACCGGCGTCCCGGTCAGCGGCGTCCCGGTCGGGCCGACCACCGGCCCGCTGCCGCCCGTCGTGCAGACCGGTCCGCTGCCGCCCGTCAACCCGGCTCCGCCGCCCGCCGGGGTGAGCTCACGCCACCACTCGCGGTCCGGCCACAAGAAGCACTCGCACAGCGGTACCCACCACCCGCGCCGCCACCGGCGCCACTCGGGCCCCGGCACCGGTAGCCACCACCAGCACCGAAAGTCCGGCGGCAGGCCGTCTTCCTCTGCGCCCGTCCCCGCTCCCTCGTCGTCGGACCTTCCGCTGCCGACCAAGACACCGACGAAGACGCCGACCAAGCTGCCCACGAAGTTACCGACGAAGCTGCCCACCAAGCTGCCGACCAAGCTGCCGACCAAGCTGCCGACCAAGCTCCCGGTGCCGACGCAGACGCCCAAACCCAAACCGTCGGGCAGCAAGACGTGCCATGTGAACCTGCTCGGGGTCTGCGTCTGACCGAGGCGGAGCGGTCAGTGCGCCGACGACGCCGTGTTCTGCTCCCGATCGCCGAAGCCGGCGACGAGTTTCTCGACGAGCTCGTCGACCAACGGCGCGAGGCGGGCGAGCTCCTCGACATGGCTGCGGGCCAGGGCGCGGAGCAGGCGCCGCCCCTGCCGGGTCAACCGGAGCCGCACCGCGCGTTGGTCGTCGGCGTCGCGCACCCGCTCCAGCACGCCGAGTTCCTGCGTGCGGTTGATCAGCTCCACGGCGGTGTTGTGCCGGATGAACAGATAGTCGGCGATGTCGTTGATCGTGGGTCCGGCCGGGTCGCGGTGCCCGCGCACCGCGAGCAGCAGCTGGTGCTGGCTCGCGGTCAGCCCGTGCTCAGCAGCCTGCTGGGCGCTCCAGTGCTCGAACTGCCGCAACCGGGTCCGCACGGCCAGCAATCGCGCATAGCCGTCGTCGCCGATGGCCTGGGTCACTCTCAGCGGTCCTCTCTCAGCGGTGCCGCGGGCTCCACCCGATAATATGTCGTACTACGATTCAAATCGAAAGGTGGTGCCAGTTGAGCGGGAGCGGTCCGGTCGCGCCCAACGACGCCCCGAGGGATCTCCATCACCTCGGCGACTTCACCGCCGGACGGCGGATGCTTCTCGTCACCGCTATCGCCCTGCCCATCGGCGCGCTGAGTGCCGTGGTCGCCTGGGCGCTGCTCCGGCTCATCGGCTTCATCACCAACGCCGTGTTCTACCAACGGCTCGGCACCTCGCTCGTCGCTCCCGGCGCCGTGCACCACAACCCGTTCGTGGTGCTGCTGGCGCCGGTGGCCGGCGGCCTGGTCATCGGGCTGATGGCCCGCTACGGGTCGGAGAAGATCCGCGGGCACGGCATGCCGGAGGCGATCGAGGCCATCCTGCTCGGTGGTAGCCGGGTCCAGCCGCGGGTGGCGGCGCTGAAGCCGATCTCCGCGGCCATCGCGATCGGGACCGGTGGGCCGTTCGGCGCCGAGGGACCGATCATCATGACCGGCGGCGCCTTCGGGTCGCTGTTTGCCCAACTGCTGCGGTTGACCGCGGACGAACGCAAGACGCTGCTCGTCGCCGGGGCAGCCGGCGGCATGGCGGCCACCTTCAACACCCCGCTCGCCGCGCTGATGCTCGCCGTGGAGCTCCTGCTGTTCGAGTGGCGCCCGCGCAGCTTCGTGCCGGTCGCCGCGGCGGTGAGCATGGCGACCGTCGTCCGGCACCCGATGCTCGGCAGCGGCGTGCTGTTCCCCACCCACGGCGATCTGCACATCACTCCCTTGGCCGAGGCGTTGTGCCTCGTCTCGGGCATCACCGCCGGAATCCTGGCCCTGATCGCGACCGTGCTGGTGTACAAGGCCGAGGACGCGTTCAACAAGCTGCCGATCCACTGGATGTGGTGGCCGGCCATCGGCGGGCTGATCATCGGCATCGGCGGGCTGATCGTGCCGCAGGCGCTCGGCGTCGGTTACAACGTCATCGGCGAGGAGCTCAACGGCAGCATCGGGCTGCAACTCGTCGTCGGCATCCTGATCGTCAAGACACTCATCTGGTCGCTGTCGCTGGGCTCGGGCACCTCGGGTGGCGTGCTGGCGCCCATGTTCATGATCGGCGGCGCGCTCGGCACCCTCGAGAGCCACATCTTCCCGTCCGTCGGACCGGGATTCTGGGCGCTGGTCGCGCTCGCCGGCGTGCTGGGCGGCGTCATGCGCTCGCCGTTCACCGGCGTCGTCTTCGCCCTCGAACTGACGCACCGTTTCGACGCGCTGCTGCCGCTCATCATCGGCGCGTCGGCCGCGTTCGCGGTGTCGGTGCTCGTGCTGAAGCGGTCGGTGCTGACCGAGAAGATCGCGCGGCGTGGCTACCACCTTTCGCGGGAGTACGACGTCGACCCTCTCGAAATCCTGTTCGTGGGCGAGGTCATGCAGTCCGACCCGGTCACCTACGCCGCGGACCAGACCGTCGCCGAGGCCTGGTCGATGATCAGCGGCATCGAACCGGGACACCGGGAGGCTCGGCGGCAGATGCTGTACCCGGTCCTCGACCGCGACGCGCTCACCGGCGTGGTGACGAAGACCCAGCTGGAGACCGCCATGCACGAGAACCGCGCCGACACCCCGCTGAGCGAGATCTGCATCGAGCGGCCGATCGTCACCCACGCCGACCAGACGCTGCGCGAGGTCGCCAATGCCATGGCCGCGAACGAGGTCGACCGCATGCCTGTGGTCGACCGGGCGCGATCCACACGCCTGATCGGCATGGTCAGCCTGACCATGCTGCTCGAGGGACGGCTGCGCGACCTGCGCGAGGCCCGGGAGAGCCAGCGCGTGCTCAAGGTCCGGTTCACGCTGCCCCGCCGGCTGCGGCGACCCGGCGCGCCGGCGACCGCCGCGACCGCGGCGGTGGACGGCCGCGTCGGCGCCGACGGCACGCCCGCTGACGGGCCGGTCGCGGCGGCCGCGGCCGTCGATTCGGCTGCTCCGGACGGCCCGGTGGCCGAGGCGGGAAGTAATACCCTGCAGCGGTGATCCGCCAGCCGGGCTATGTCAGCCGCGAGCACACCGTGCAGGTGCCGCTCGATCACGCGCGGCCCGACGGGCCGACCATCGAGGTGTTCGCCCGCGAGGTCGTGGCGGCGCACAAGGCGGCCGACGGCAGCGCCGAGCGGCTGCCGTGGCTGCTCTACCTGCAGGGCGGTCCGGGCGGGCGCTCGCCGCGACCGGCCGACTCGACGGGCTGGCTCGGAGTCGCGCTCGAGACGCACCGCGTCCTGCTGCTCGACCAACGCGGCACCGGGCGCAGCACGCCCGTCACCGGGCACTCGGTGGCGGGACGCACGGCTGCGCAGATCGCCGATCACCTGCGCCACTTCCGCGCCGACGCGATCGTCGCCGACGCCGAGCGGCTGCGGGCAGCCCTCGGCGTCGACCGGTGGGACACCCTCGGGCAGAGCTACGGCGGGTTTCTCACCCTGACCTACCTGTCCCGGGCACCGGAGGCGCTGCGCACCTGCTACGTGACCGGCGGGCTGCCCGGCATCACCGCCACCGCCGAAGAGGTCTATCGCCGCACGTTCCCGCGCATGGCCGCCCGCACGGCGGAGTTCTACCGCCGCTACCCGGACGACGAGGCGGCGCTGCAGCGGCTCGCCGAGCACCTGGACGGCACCGAGGTCCGGCTGCCCGACGGGGACCTGCTCACCACCCGACGGCTGCGCACAGTCGGCGGCGCGTTCGGCATGAGCGACGGCTTCGAGAAGGTGCACTGGCTGCTCGAGCAGGCCTGGGCCGGGGCCGAGCTGAGCGATCGGTTCCGCTACGACGTGATGCTCGAGACCGGCTTCGTCGACGGGCCGCTGTTCGCGCTGCAGGAGTACATCTACGGGCAAGGGGCCGCGACGCGGTGGGCGGCGCAGCGAGAGTACGAGTCGCGTCCGGAATTTGCCGAGTCGGCCACGCCGCTGTTGCTCACCGCCGAGATGATGTTCCCCTGGATGTTCCGCGAGATCCGCGTGTTGCGCCCGTTCGCCGACGCCGCCGAGATCCTCGCCGAGGTCGACGACTGGCCCGCGTTGTACGACGCCGAGGTGCTCGCCCGCAACGAGGTGCCGCTGCTCGCCGCGGTCTACCACGACGACATCTACGTCGATGCGGATCTGCAGTTGCGCACCGTCGCCGAGGTCGGCGCAGCCCGCGCGTGGGTGACGAACGAGCACGAGCACGACGGGATCAACGCGTCCGAGCACGTGCTGCGCCGGCTGTTCGACATGGCCGCCGGCCGCTGCTGACCCGCAGACGTCCGGCCGGGAACCGGAGCGCACCAGCGAGGCGATCCGGCGCAGGAAACCGACCGCGAAAAAGGTCCGGTTCGATTCGTTTGACCGGATCAAGCGTGGGGTAGCAAGCGATCAGCGTCACCCCGAGGAGGTCGGCTATGCGGCGTACCCGCGTCCCTGTGATCGTTTCAGCGGCGGGGGTACTCCTCGCCTCCCTGCTCGTCGCGACCGGTGGCGCCGCGCCGGCCGGAGCCCGGGTTCCGGCTCGGGCGCCGGTGGCCTCCGCCGCGCGCGGCGATGCGCCGACGCGAGCCACGGGTGCGTACGTCCTCACCGCCACCCACCGGGGCAAGCGTTACGCCCCGACGTTCACCGGCAACGGCTACCTCGGTGTACGTGTCCCGCCGGCCGGGCAGGGCTACGCAGGCGGCACCGTGCCAGCGCAGTCGGAGATCGCCGGCTTCTACGCCAAGCCCCCGAAGGACGTCCAGCAGCGCGCCAACCTGCCCACCTGGTCGACGCTCGGCTTCCGGGCGGGCCGGGACGCCTACTCGCTGCACCGCGGCAAGATCACCGGGCGGCGCCAGCAACTCGACCTGCACGACGGCGTCATCACGACGACGCTGCGGTGGCGCGCGCCGAACGGCCGGGTGACCGATCTCGCCTACCAGGTCTTCACCGACCGCAGCCGCGCGCACATCGCCACCGTGCGGCTCACCTTCACCCCGCACTGGACGGGCAACGCCGCGGTGACCGACCGCATCGACGGACGGCCGGCGACCCTCACCCGGCCCCACAGCAGGGGCTGGAGCACGCGGCAGCACGAGATCTGGGAGAGCGTGCGCACCGAGGGCACTCGCATCGTGGCGGGGCTGTCCAGCCGACTGAGCCTGGCCGGCGCTGCCTCGCCAGTGCGGACGCACCGGGTCGTCCCGTCCGACAAGCAGAGCATCGGCCAGCGACTCGGGCTGCGCGTGCAGGCCGGCCACACCTACCGGGTGACCAAGTACGTCGGGATCGCGACGTCCAACGAGTCGACGCACCCGGTGCGCTTCGCCCGCCGTCAGTCGGCCGACGCCGAGCACATCGGCTTCGCCGGGCTGCACCGCGAGGACCGGGCCGCGTGGGGCCGGTTGTGGGCCGGGCACATCGATGTCCTCGGCAACCCGGAACTCGCCACCCAGGTGAACGCGAGCGAGTTCTACCTCTGGTCGAGCACCCGTGCGGGCGTCGACTGGAGCATCTCGCCGGCGGGACTGTCGTCCAACGGCTACGACGGCCACATCTTCTGGGACGCCGAGACGTGGATGCACCCGTCGCTGCTCGCGCAACACCCGGAGCTGGCCGCGGCGATGGACGCCTACCGCTACCAGCGGCTCGGCGCCGCGCGGCGGCACGCCCGCGCCACCGGCTACCGCGGTGCCCGCTTCCCGTGGGAGAGCGCGCTCGACGGCACCGAGCAGATCCCGCCGCCGGTGTCGGTGAACAGCGAAGGCCTCTACGAAATGCACATCACCGCCGACATCGCGCTGGCGCAGTGGCAGTACTACCTGGCCAGCGGCGACCGCCAGTGGCTGCGCCGGCGGGGGTGGCCGGTGCTGGCCGGAGCCGCCCGCTTCTGGGCAAGCAAGGCCGTGCGCGGCAAGAACGGCAGCTACCACATCAACCACGTGACCGGTCCCGACGAGGAGAACCCGGACGTCAACGACGAGGCGTACACCAACGTCGCCGCCGCCCGCACCCTGCGCATCGCGACCGCCGCCGCGCGGCTACTGGGCCGGCGGGCGCCTGCGTCCTGGGCGAAGATCGCCGCCGGCCTCGTGCTGCTGTACGACCCCGCCAAGCACATCCATCCGGAGTTCCGCGGCTACCGCGGGCAGATGGTGAAGCAGGCCGACGTGACCATGCTGCAGTATCCGTGGCAGCGGAAGATGCCGGCCACGGTCGCGCAACACGACCTCAACTACTACGTGCCGCGCAGCGACCCGGGCGGGCCCTCGATGAGCGACGCCATCAACATGATCGACACCGCCTCACTGGGATCACCGGGATGCGCCAGCTACGTGTACACCGAGCGCAGCATCCTGCCGTTCATGCGTGACGTGTTCGACCAGTTCTCCGAGACCCGCACCGGCGGCGCGTTCACCTTCATGACAGGCATCGGCGGGTTCCTGCAGGAGTTCCTGTACGGCTACTCGGGCCTGCGCATCAACGCGCATTCCGTCGCCGTCGACCCGTCCATGAACCGGCAACTGCGCGGCGTCGTGCTGCACCGGCTGCAATGGCGCGGCCGGCAATTCACCATCGCGATCGGCGATTCCCGCACCCGCGTCTCGCTCGACAGCGGACCCGCGATGCCCGTGGACGTCCGCGGCCACCGGCGAGTGCTCACGCAGGCCGGCCCGCTGATCATCCGTACCCGGCGGCCGGACACTACGCCGACCCGCGACGTGGTGCGCTGCGCGCCGGCCCGTGCGTCGAGCGCGCAGCGCGGCGCCATCGCGCTGGCCGCCGTCGACGGCAGCCCGGCAACCGACTGGCAGCCGAGTTCGGTGCCCGCCCGTCTGCGGGTCCCGCTGAACCGTCCGCACACGATCTCGCACGCGACCGTGCTGTGGGGGCGTGCCTGGCCGCCGGCCCCGAAGCCGAACGTCCCGCCGCCGCCGAAGCCGGTACGCACGCTGCGCCCGGCCGCCTACCAACTGCTGGCCAGCACGAACGGGCACCGCTGGCGAGTGATCGCGCGGATGCACACGACGAGCAAGCGGACGACGGACCGGTTGACGTTCGCGCCGGTACGCGCCCGCTACGTGGAACTGCGGATCACCAAGGCACGCAAGAGCGCCCCGCATCCGATGCTGGAGGAGTTGACAGTCACCCACTGACGCGGCGCCGGACCGCCCCTGCGGGCGGTCCGGTCCTTGATCCGACGGGTCGTTGCGCCCTGCGCAGCGGCGTCCGAGCAGGAGACAGTGAGGATGCCGCCACCCAGCGGGAACGGCATGCGCACCGAGGAGGTCGGCACCATGCAGCGGGATCTCGACCAGCGGCTTCTCGCCCGAGCGGTGGACCTGTGGGAGGAGTGGGCGCAGGCCCATTACCCGGACGATGTGGGCGACGTCGGCTGGGACGAGTCGATGGTGGACGAGTGGCTGGCCGAGGTGCGCCGCGGCGTGCTCGAGATCGGCGACGTCCGTCGCGCACCGCACCGTCCGGCCTAGCGCGGGAGGCGGGTCAGCTGCGGCCGGTGCGCCAGAAGGCGATCGTCGACTGCAGCGACTCCGCCGGGCCCGCCTGGATCTCGCCGCCGCACAGCGACTGCGGCGAATCCCAGAAGGCGCGTCCCGGCGTCTTCCCGCCTACCGGCATGTGCCGGTAGGCGATCTGGAACCCGGCTGGGTGGGGGCTGCCGGCCGGCGCGCCGAGCAGCGTGCGGAAGGAGCCGGGCAGCGCGTCGGACAGGAACACCCGCCGGTCGTGCAACAACTGGGCGACGGTGCCGGTGCGCCAGAACGTGGCGGTGAACGCCGGCCCGTAGCACTTGAGCAGCTCCCGATAGCGCAGCTGGTCCTTCAACGGCGCCTGCGACGAGGACGGGTTGGCCACGCATTGGCCCGGCCGGAAATACGGACGGGCGTAGTCGTACAGAGCCGCCGATGTGAACGGTTCCGGCACCCGCTCCGGTGCCGAACTCCGCGGCTGGGTCGGTCCGGACGAGTGCTGTCGACCCGAGGACGGCCCGCCCGAGAGCGGCGGCGTCGACGCGCCGCGGGAATGCCCGTGCGGACTCCCGGAGATCGGGTCAGCCACCGGGTGCGGGGGACCGGCCCCGCCTTGCTGGGACAGCAGGACTGCCGCCAGGACGCCGCCGAGCACCGCGAGCACTGCTGCGGCGATTGTCGCGACCACCAGCGGACGGCGTTCCCGCGGGCGGGGCTGTCGAACCGTCGGCGGCTGCGGGCCGGGCGGTGGACCGGGCGCTGGGACTCGTGGTGGGCCGCCTAGTGGGCCCTGTGGTGGACCCTGTGGCGGGCCGGGGGCGGCCACGCGGACGGTGAGGTCGGCACCCGGCTCGAGTCCGGCGGCCGCGGCGTCGGCCAGCGCGCCCGCCGACGCGAAGCGCTGCGCCGGATCCTTGGCCAGGGCGGTGGCGATCGCGTCGCGCAGCCCGGGCGTCACACCGGGCGCCATCCCGGCGGGGTCCGGCGGCAGGTTGTGCACCTGCGCGAACATGACGGCGGCGGGTTCGCCGTCGAAAGGGCGGCGTCCGGTGAGGCACTCGAACAGCACGCAGCCGAGCGAGTAGACGTCCACCCGGTGGTCGCCGGGCTGCCCGAGGATGCGCTCCGGTGCCATGTAGGAGACCGTGCCGACCGTCGCAGTCGTGGTCTGCGCCGTCTGCGTCCCCGTAGGCAGCACCCGGGCGATGCCGAAGTCGACGAGGTAGGCGAACGGCGGGCGACCGGGACGCTCGGGCCCCACCAGCAGGATGTTCGCCGGCTTGACGTCGCGATGTACCAGGCCCTGGGCATGCGCGGCGTCGAGCGCGCCGGCGACCTGGGCCACGATCCCGACGGCCGTAGCCGGCGGAAGCCGGCCGGATTCCAGCCGCTCGGCGAGGCTGCGCCCTTCGACCAGGCGCATGTCGATGAACAGCCGCCCGTCGATCTCGCCGAAGTCGTGGATCGGCACGACGTGCGGATCGTTGAGCCGGGCGGCGATCTGCGACTCGCGCCGGAAGCGGGCTTGGAACGACGCGTCCCCGGCGAGTTCGGGGGCCAGCAGTTTGAGGGCGACCGTCCGCCCACGCCGGGTGTCGCGGGCCTGGTAGACGACGCCCATGCCGCCCCGGCCGAGCACCGACTCGAGCACGTACGGCCCGAACGAGTCGAGCGCCTCGCCGCCCATGAGGGACCTCCCCGCGGTCGTCGCCGCCGCCCGGCGCGCAGTGCGAGCGTGTGCAACGGTCCCCCGCAAGCGCCGGGTTCGTCAAATCGAACATTGCCGACATTGCCGCAGTAGCAGGACGTCTCGGCGGCCTCGGTTGGAGGGACAACGCAACCGCGCCGCCCGCGGGAGGCGGGCGGCGCGGTTGTCAGCTGCCGGTGTTCAGTGACGCAGCTTCGCCACCGCGGTGCCGAAGTTCATCCCAGGCGTGAACACGGTCGTGCCCAGCGCGCCGTTCAGTATCCCTGCCGCGTTCTTCTCGAGCCGCAGCCCGACCCGCGAGATCGTGATCAGGTGCCGCGTGGCCTTGATCACCGCGTTCTTCAGGACGAGGTTGAAGACGATGAGGCGGCTCGACGTGCCGACGATGCGCGCGGTGAGGACCTTCTTCGCGAGATCGACGGTGAAGTTGTCCACCGCGGCGTGCTGACCAGTGCCGAGGTTCGCCGTGTACAGCCCGCCACGGTGCGTGAAGGTCCCGCCCGGCGGCTTTGCAGTGATGGCGCCGCCGCTCACCGGGTACCTCGCGGTCAGCGAGCCGTTCCCGTTCAGACTCTGGGTCCCGGGTGCCGTGACCAGCGCGACGATCTGCGCGCCGAGCAGTTTGTTGACCGTCGCTGTCGGGACCGTCAGGGTCGTCGTGCCGCCGGTGATCTTCACCTTGGCCGCTGCCTGGGCACCGGCGCTGTTCGGCGCGATCAGCCCGAGCGACAGCACGGCGGCCAGACCGACCGCCAGGAACGCCTTGAAGCGTGTTCGCATGGGGATTTCCCTCCTACTCCTGTGAACTGCAGTTCGGGTCGAGCGTGCCGGGCAACCGGACGAGCTCGCGTCATCCCGGGCGGATGATCCGCATTCACGACGCCCCTGCTCGGCCGCCTTGACACGCGCTGCGACCAGGTCAAAGCTCAGAAACAGGACGAACCCCCCGAAACAACTTCCTCGGCGACAGCGCCGCGGCGTCTCGGCGCCGCCCCTCGCCGGCGGACGGAAAGGCGCGGCGCCATGTCATCGATCCGTCAGCACTCCGTGCCTCGCTGGCTGGCGCCTGTCGGCGCCGTGCTGCTCGTCGTCGGCGTCACCGCCGCCACGGTCACGGTGGCCCGGTCGGCGGGGGCGCCGCACAACCGCCAGAGCGTGATCGACCGGAAGGTGAACCGACTGCTGGCGAAGATGACCCTCCGCGAGAAGTTCGGCCAGCTCGAGCAGGCCGGGCCCGATGGCGCGAACGGTGCGCCGGGGCCGCAACTGCTGCACGACGCCAAGGCGGGGCTGGTCGGCTCCGTCCTGGACCTCGTCGGCGTGAAGAACATCAACCGGGCGCAGCACGCGGCCATGCAGTCCCGCCTGCACATTCCGTTGATCTTCTCGCTGGACGTCATCCACGGCTACCGGACGATCTTCCCGGTGCCGCTGATGGAAGCGAGCAGCTGGGATCTTCCGGCGATCACGCGCGACGAGGCGGTTTCGGCGCGCGAGGCCACCGCGGACGGCATCAAGTGGACGTTCAACCCGATGGTCGACATCTCTCGCGACCCGCGGTGGGGTCGGGTCGTCGAAGGTGCGGGGGAGGACCCGTACCTCGGCTCGGCGGTGGCGGCCGCCAAGGTGCGCGGCTACCAGGGCCGCGACTTCGGGCGTCCGAACAGGATGGCCGCGACGGTCAAGCACTTCGCCGCGTACGGCGCCCCGGTCGCAGGCCGTGAGTACAACACGGTCGACATGTCGACGCAGCAGCTGCTCAACGACTACCTGCCGCCGTACCGCGCCGCCGTCGGGGCGGGCGTCGCCACCGTCATGAGTTCGTTCAACTCGTTGAACGGCGTTCCGGCGAGCGGCAATCCCTATCTGCTCCAGCACATCCTGCGCCAGATGTGGGACTTCAAGGGCGCCGTGGTCAGCGACTACCAGGCGATCCAGGAGCTCGTGGAGTTCGGGTACGCCGCCAACGAGAAGGCCGCCGCGCGGCTCGCGCTGACGGCCGGGGTCGACATCGAGATGGCCGTGCAGGTGCCGAGCGTCAACTCGACCTACCTCAACTTCGGCCCGCAGCTCGTGCGCTCCGGCAAGATCAGCATCGCGGAGGTCAACTCGGACGTGCGGCACGTGCTGCGACTGAAGTACCTCGCCGGCATGTTCGCCCACCCCTACGTCGACCCGACTCGTGTCCAGCATGCCGAGCTGACGAAGGCGAACCTCGCCGCGGCACGCGCGATGGCGGACGAGTCGAGCGTGCTGCTGCGCAACGACAACGCGCTGCCGTTGCCGCAGTCGACCAGCTCGATCGCCGTTGTCGGCCCGCTTGCCGACGACGCCGCCGATCAGCTCGGACCGGACGTCCCGATCGGGCAGAACACGATCGCGGAAAACCACACTGTCACCGTGCTGCACGGCATCAAGAACGCCGTCCCGAACGCGACCGTCACCTACGCGCAGGGCTGCGACGCGACGTGCACGTCGGACGCGGGCTTCCCCGCCGCGGTCGCAGCGGCGAACGCAGCCCAACGAACCGTCGTAGTGGTCGGGGAACCGGCGTCCTACTCCGGCGAGGCGTCGTCGCGCAGCCGGCTCGGGCTGCCGGGCAAGCAGCTGGAGCTGGTCAAGAAGATCGCCGCGACCGGCCTGCCCTACGTCGTCGTCCTGATGAATGGGAGGCCGCTCACCATCGACTGGCTGGCCACGCACGCGCCCGGCCTGCTCGAGGCGTGGTACCCGGGCACGGAGGGCGGCAACGCTGTGGCCGACGTGCTGTTCGGTTCGGTGAACCCCAGCGGCAAGCTGCCGATGAGCTTCCCGCGCGACGTCGGCCAGATTCCTATCTACTACGACCAGCTGCCGACCGGGCGCCCCGCTGACCCGAACAACAAGTACACGTCGAAGTACCTCGACGTCCCGAACACGCCGCAGTACCCGTTCGGCTACGGCCTGTCCTACACCAGCTTCAAGTTCTCCAACCTGCGCGTCTCGCCGTCGCCCGTCAGCCCGCACGGCGTGGTCACCGTCCGCGCGGACATCACCAACACCGGCTCGCGAGCCGGAGCCGACGTCGCGCAGCTCTACATCCGTGACAAGGTGGCGAGCATCCTGCAGCCGGTGCGCCGGCTCGACGGGTTCCACCGGGTGAATCTCGCCCCCGGGAAAACCCGGACGGTGACCTTCCACCTGCGCCGGCCCCAATTGGGCTTCTACGACAACGCGGGCCGGTTCGTGGTCGAGCCGGGGCGGTTCGACGTGTGGGTCGGCGACAGCTCGGTGGGCGGCGTGCACGGCGGGTTTGCCGTGCGCTGAGCGCGGGGGTCTGTGGGCGTCCGATGCCGCGGACGGGATGCTGGGCGTGTGCCGTATGCGGGAGCCGACGGCGTCGCTCCCGTCGCCGGTTCCACTGCGTGAGAGGCTGGACCGCGTGGGCGCGGTGCAGGATCTCGACGACGAGTCGCTGGTGGCCGAGCTGGTGGAGGCCGGCCGGGCGCACGGCGAGCTGACGGCCCGGTTCGTCAACGACTACGGCAACGCGAACCTGCCGTCCGACGACCCCAGGCATCCGGACAACTGGGCCGACGAGCGCCGCGCCGAGCTGCGTCGAGACCGCGACGCGCTGCTGGCGCTGGGGGAGCGGTTCGCGGCGCTGACCCGCGAACTCTGCGACCGCCGGCTGGGCTGACCCGGCGGTCGCGAACGTCCGCCGATGGACGACCTCGCGAGGCGGCACGACCGGAAGGGTGTGGCGAACCGATGAGCAGGACGTCGATGGATCGGCTCCGCCTGCCGTGGACGGTGCACGGCAACGGCAGGACGATCACGCCCGGCAGCGTCGTGGGGCCGGGGGAGCGGCTGACGTGGAGCCGCACGATCGGTATCGGCGCGCAGCACGTCATCGCGATGTTCGGCGCCACGTTCACCGTTCCGCTCATCACCGGCTTCCCGCCCGCGACGACCCTGTTCTTCTCCGGGATCGGCACGCTGCTGTTCCTGATCATCACCGGCAACCGGGTGCCGTCGTATCTGGGGTCGTCGTTCGCGTTCATCTCGCCGGTGCTCGCCGCGAAGGTGGGCGGCAACATCGCACCGGCGCTGGGCGGCATAGTCGCCGCGGGCGTCGTGTTCGCCTTCATCGGGCTGCTCGTGGCGAAGGTGGGAGCTCGGTGGATCGACCGGTTGATGCCGCCCGCGGTCACCGGCGCCATCGTGGCGCTGATCGGGTTGAACCTCGCACCGGTCGCGTGGAACAACGCCGGTTCCGGCGGCGGCGTCTCGGGCCAGCCGACTGTCGCGGTGATTACCCTGGCGGCGATTCTGATCAGCACCGTGGCGTTTCGCGGCTTCCTCGGACGGCTGTCGATCTTGCTAGGCGTTGTCGTCGGCTGGGTTGTCGCCGCGGGGATGGGTGACATCAGCCCGGCGGCGCAGCACACCCTGTCGTCGTCCGCGTGGATCGGCCTGCCGACGTTCACCACGCCGGCGTTCAGCTGGCATGCGATCGCACTGATCGTCCCGGTCGTCATCGTCCTCGTCGCGGAGAACACCGGGCACGTGAAGGCGGTGGCGACCATGACCGGCCGCAACCTCGACGCCTCGATGGGCCGCGCCTACCTCTCCGACGGGGTGGCGACAATCCTGGCGGGCGTCGGCGGCGGATCGGGCACGACGACGTACTCGGAGAACATCGGCGTGATGGCGGCGACCCGCGTGTATTCCACTGCGGCGTACGCGGTCGCTGGGCTGGTGGCGATCCTGCTCGGGCTGTGCCCGAAGTTCGGCGCCCTGATCCTCACCATGCCCACGGGCGTGCTCGGCGGTGCGACGACCGTGCTGTACGGGCTGATCGCCGTGCTGGGCGCGCGGATCTGGCTGGAGGCCAAGGTGGACTTCCACAACCCGGTCAACCTGTTCCCGGCGGCGATTGGACTGGTGATGGGCGCGGCCAACTACACGGTCACCGCAGGGAACCTGTCGTTCAACGGGATCGCGGTCGGCTCCGTCGCGGTGATCGTCGCCTATCACGTCATGCGGTTGATCGGGAACGCCACCGGCGCCACCGCAACGCACGTGGCCGATGCGCCCACCGGGGCGGCCCAAGTACAGCTTGCGTTAGGTTCAGCTCGCGGTCGTTCTCGACGGTGAGAGGCCGGTTTGAAGGAACATGATGCGGACCCGGATTCTTGCTGCCCTCGCGGTGATCGCCACGTTGATGTCAGTGCTCACCGCTGCTGCGACGCCGTCTGGGGCGGCGGCCCGGCGGGTCTCGACCCGGCTGCTGCTGCGTCAGTTGCCGGTCGCCGGCGAGCACGCCCGCGGGTACGACCGGGGCAAGTTCCCGCTGTGGATCGACGCCGATCACGACGGCTGCGACACGCGCGACGAGGTCCTCATCGCCGAGGCGGTGATCAAACCGCGAGTCGGCTCGGGTTGCACGTTGAGCGGCGGCAAATGGCGCTCCCCGTACGACGGGGTGACCACCCGCAACCCGTCGACCTTCGACATCGACCACCTCGTCCCGTTGGCGGAGGCATGGCAGTCGGGCGCCTGGCGGTGGACGACCGCAACTCGGCAGCGTTACGCCAACGACCTGGGCTACGGTCCGGACCTGGTCGCGGTCACCGCGCACGCCAACCGGTCCAAGGGCGACAGCGAACCGTCGGACTACCTGCCGCCGCGGCGCCGATTCGACTGCACCTACGAGGCGTGGTGGGTCGCGGTGAAGTGGCGCTGGCGCCTGTCGGTCGATCGTGCCGAGAAGACCTGGCTGCACCGTCATCTGCGCCGCTGCGGCTGGCCGTCTGTGACCCGGCCGTCGCGGCCCGTGATCGGCACCGGAGGGCATCATCACCGCCGTCATTCGGCGACGTCCGGTGCCAAGATCACCGCGATCTACTTCGACTCACCAGGCTCGGATGACGGCAGCAACGCCAGTCTGAACGCCGAATGGGTGCAGTTGCGCAACACCACCAGGAAGCCGAAGACGCTCACCGGGTGGACGCTCAGCGATGCGTCCAGCCACGCCTACCGCTTCGGCGGATTCACCCTCCCCGCCGGCGCGAGCGTGAAGATCCATACGGGCAGCGGCCGGGGTGGCGCGCACGACGTCTACTGGGGGCAGAGCAGCTACGTGTGGAACAACTCCGGCGATACCGCCACGCTGCGAAATGGTGCCGGCCAGGTTGTCGACCGCTGCTCCTACAGGAGCGCCGACGATCCGCGGGCGGCCTGCTGAGCGCCATCGACCGTTGCGCCGGCGTGCACAGCGCGCATCAACAGGTCTCAAGCGCGCCCGAGACGTCGAAATACCCGGTGTTCGTGCGGAAGTCGAAGCCGCCCGTGAAGCCGACGGTTCCGCAACGATCGGCCAGGCGGCCGGTGCCGCCGATGACGCGCATGCTGCCCGCGAAGGTGATCACCGGTGGCGTGCCGCCGACCGGGATGTCGCTCCAGGCAAAGGTGATGTCGGCACCGTTCGCGGCTGTGAACGTTCCGCTGCCGGTCAGCGCCCCAGTCGTCGGATCGGCGGTCTGAACTCCGGTCATCGTCGTGTCGCCCAAGCCGCTGACATGGCCGCGTCCGTCGATCGTGATCGTCGGCCCGGGTACGGCGGTGGTAGCGATATGACCGCGGAACTGGTGACCGGCGGCTTGGGCGGTCCCGCTGAACATGGCAAGTGCCATGGCCGCGGCGGTAGCGACAAAAAGGATCTTGCGCATGACCTTCTCCCATCGGCAGTCGCTACCCATACTCGGCAACGGTCTTCGGCTTCGTTAGAGGCGGATGTCGCGGGTCGGGGATCGATGATCGGGCCGTCCGCACCGAGCAGTACGCCACCGATATGGAGCCCAGGATGCCGAACGTCGGGCTAAGTCATTCGCGAGCCTGGCGACGTGGGCCTCACGTAGCCTCCGTGAGCGCGGCTGCGGTTTCGATCAGTTCGCGAAGGTCCGCGCCGAAGCGCGCGGCGGGGGCGCCGTCGACAATGGTGTGGTCAATGACCAGGGTGAGGTCGAGCACGTCGCGGGTCTGAGCTTTTCCATCGACGACGCGGGGGCGCTGGCTCATGCCGCCGACGATGACCTCGCACGACATCAAAGTCAGCGGTGTGAGGCCGAATCCGGAGCCGCTGGCGAACATGCCGACCGCCGTGACTCCGACGGTGCCGACGCGCCGGCGGATGGCGATGGACCTGGACATGATCGCGTACAGCGCCGGGACGGCGCCGGGGAGCCGGGTCAGGGGCGGGCCGAGGCCTTCGATCCAGAACCGGCCGGTCCGGGTGCTGGTCGGCGAGTGCTTGTCCCGATGCAGTTCGGCGGAAAGGTCTGCGACTGTGCGGGTGTCCGCATCGCGCAAGGTGTAGGGGAGCGCGAAGGGTCCCTGCCGGGTCGGCACCTCGACCATCGTGGCGACGTCGACGAAGTGGTGGGTGACCTGCTTGCCGCGCCAGTTCCGGTAGGCGTGCACGGTGGGGTGCGCTGCGGCGGCTCGCGCCACGCTGGCGATGACGAAGGCGGTCATCGACAGCGGCGGGTCCGCGGATTCCAGCAGCCGCTTCGCCGTCGTCACGTCGAGGTCGAGCAGCCCGTACATCGGCACCCGCCGCCGTCCGGCGCGGAACCCGGCGATCACCAGCCGGCGGCTGGACGGAAACCGCTCGACGGCGACGCGCCGTGCCCTCGGCACCCCCATACCTCGACCGTCGCGGTGCCCACGCCGGGAGTCCAGGGGCATAGGTCCGCGCCGTGCTGCTGGCCGGCAGCGGCGTCGTCAACGACGGACGGCCGGCATATCGCAAGGCGGACGACCTCCCAGTGCGAGGCACATACTCCAGAGGCATGGTGCCGACGGGAGGCCAAGGATGAGTGAGGTCACTGGGCTCACTGACTTTGAGCGGTTCACCTTCGAGCACGATGGTCGGTCGCACGACGTGTATCGCGCCGGCAACGGACCTGCCGTCGTCGTCATCCACGAGATGCCCGGATTGCATCCTGGCGTGGTCGAGTTCGCTCGACGCCTCATCGACGCCGGGTTCACTACCTACCTCCCGTCCCTATTCGGGCGGCCGGGTGAACCATTCACAAACGCAGCCTTGCGTCGTACCGGCGCGCGCGTGTGCGTCTCCCGAGAGTTCACGATGTTGCTCGATCGGACCAGCCGGGTTGCGACCTGGCTGCGCGCGCTGACCGCCGAAGCGTTCGCCGAGTGCGGTGGCCCAGGCGCCGGTGTCGTCGGAATGTGCTTCACAGGTGGGTTCGCGCTGGCGACAGCCGTCGAACCTTCGGTACTGGCGACCGTGATCAGCCAGCCAGCTCTCCCGGCGCCGATCGGGCATCGCGGCCGCGCTGCGCTCGGCCTTGACGAAGCGGACCGTCGCCGTCTGCAGCAGCGCACCCAGCAGGGTCTCCGCTTGCTCGGGCTGCGCGTCACGAACGACAAACGGTGCCCGCCGAACGATTCGACTCGCTGCGAAGAGATTTCGGTGCTGCGTTCGAAAGCATCGAGATCGACTCCAGGCCTGGCAACCGCTTCGGTCTCGCGCCGAACGCCCACTCAGTGCTGACAGTCGATCTCGTCGATGATCCGCAACACCCAACCCGGAAGGCCCTCGACCGCGTCCTCGCATTCCTGCGCGAGCAGCTCGCGACCGCGCGCTGAATGCCACGTCGCTGTCGCGAAGTGCCCGACCATGGCGCGGCGGGGGCGGGCTCGCGTGCTCGTCGCGAGGGCGAGCCGTCATTCACGCGACGGCACGGGCTGGCCGACGCGATCATGACCGCGTTGGATCGCGGCGTCGATCTTGTGGTTCCAGGCCAGCGATTTTCCGCCCGACCTGCCTCCCTTTATCAAGGCCCGGGAGCCCCATCCGTCCGGTCACGCCGCTGCGGCGGGTCGGCTGACCGAAACTGCCGATGTGCGTAACCTGGCTGAGCAGACCCGGACGGGATTCAGCAACCGCGCACCCGCCGCGCGGATGGTTGCGCCCGGGCCAGCAGATCCCACTTGTCCGTGCCTTGACTCGGGCCGTCGAGTTCGGCGCGTGCGAGTTTGCCGTTTGATAAAGATCGATACCAATACCAAATGCCGCGGCCAGAAAATCGGGCGCGGTAGATCCAGCCGAGATGCCGCATCGCGTCTCGGACTCGGTGCACGATTGCAGTTGGGCTGCCACCTCCCCGGAACTCTGCCAGGACGGTGACGTTGTCCCAGCCAAAGGTTCCCGGTTCGCCGTCGCAGCTGTCCCAGACCGGCTCGGTCTTCTGGCGAAAGGTGACGTGTGCTGCTGAGGGTGCAGCACCAAGCACAGGCGCGATCTGCTGCATGAGTCGATGTCCTGGGTCAGGTTTGCCAACCGGCTGAGGACTGGACGAACCGCAACCGGACAGGACGACGAGAGCGGCGACGGCGAGCACGATGACGTGAGCAGACGCGCGGAGTCGACTCATGAGCGGAAACTATCCGATCTTGATCGGCAGGTCGACGACGCGCGACCATGCCGCGTTGATCGCGCGGTCGTGGAGCCTAGACCGCTCATGACGCCTCAGGCGGGGGCGACAAGTACGGTCGGGCGCTGAAGAAATTGACGCCCGAGGTAGATGCCCGTCAGCCGCTGCGCGAGCTTCATCATTCTCGCCAGGTACGTGCCGTCAACCATCGCCGCGCTGTAGTCCTCGCTGGTGGTACCCGTGGTCTCGATCATGTCGGGTAGCAGCTCGTCGGGGCGTTCGCCCATCGCTCGTCGGGGAACTCGAATGAGGTGAGAAGTCGCTGGTCGCGCCAGTGGCTGAACCGAACGACGCTGTTGACGTTGGTGAAGACCACCACCGCCGCGCTGGCTCGTGAGTCGAGAGCCAGCCGCTCTGAGGTGTCGCTGGGCTGGCCGTTGTCTTCATAGAGCACCGACCATCCGTCCTCAGAGTCGAGAATGGCCTTCCCTCCGCCCATGAGGTCAAGGAGCAGGTCATCGTTCGCTGCGGAGCCGTCCAATCCTTCGACATCGAGCCCGAGGGACGGCGGCGATTTTTACGAGCGGCGAGGCCACGGATGAAGGTGAACAGGCACGCCTCCTGAATGATCCAATCTGGATGGTCCGCGTCGACCGCTAGCCACTCGTATCCCGCAAAAGACCCAGCCACGGCGGAGAGCATGGCACGACGAGTGCACTCACATGCCGCTGCGGGCGCGGGTCGGCTGGACCGGACCTGCCGATGAGCGATCGTGCACCGTTGTGACATGTATGGCGTGCTTCGGCCGAACTCCGCGACCTACAGGGCATGTCCCAAGGCCCGCTAGCGCGGGGCACAACGCCACCTCTGTGTGCCGGGCTTTGTGATCTAGCGTTCGCGGCGAACCCCATCCGAGGAGGTGTGGTCATGCGACGCTCCGCTGCTTTGGCCTGGGCCCTCGCTGTGGCGTTGGTGGGTGCGTCGATGGTCGTCGCATCACCGGCGGTGGCCGCCGCAACGCACTCGACGCGTGTCGACATGGACGCCTTCCCCTCGGGGCCCGTCATCTACAAGACGTCGGTGTCGATCGACGGGCAAGTCGTGTACGTCGCCGATGACGGCAGCCAGCACGCGGTCGAGGGAACGGTCGTGCTCAAGCGCAGATACCTTGGAACGACCACATGGCGCACGCTCGGGACAGATCAGATGAGCGGCTTCTTGCCAGCCTTCAACTTCACGGTGGCGGCGACCCGCAACGCCCAGTACAAGGTGAGCTACGCCGGCAACGCGACTTACGGCCCGTCGTCAAGCTCGGTGGTCATCAAGGTGGCCCGCAAGGTGTCCGCGACAGGTAAGGAGCCCCGTCCGAACGTGTTCTTCCTGTCAGGCAGGGTGACACCGTCGTATGCGAAAAAGTCCGTCGCGCTGATGCGGAAGAAGTGCCGCTCGTGTGCCTGGAAGACCTACGCCCGACAGGCCACGTCGGCGACGAGTCGGTATCGGTTCCGCCTGCCCGTCCCGTCCCGGGGAACGCACTACTTCCGGGTCAAGGTGCCGCCATCGGTCTCGTACATAACTAGCTACTCCGGCACATGGACGATCACAAGAATCCTGTGATCGGCGCGCTGGCGAGGCGTAGCGGACGGTGGCACACCGCCGCCCTCCTCAGGGTCATCTCGTGTAAACCATCCTGACCGCCGACGCCCTGATGTCTACCGGCCCCGGCGCCATCCCGTGCGCCTTACCATCGTGATCAACCAGCGTCACCCTCTCACCAACCCGAGGCAGAGGGTCCCCGGAGAGGTACTCCACAGCCAGCGAGCACGTCGCGGTCTTGACCCCGCGCAGCGCCGCTGAGAGCAGCCGGCCGCCAACGCCGTGGTCGCCGTCATACCCGAAGCTCAATGTTTCGGTCATGCCACCGACTGGGCCAGCCGACTCCAGGGCCACCCGGCGGACCGGGCCGGTCAGGCCAAAGGCCACTGGTCGTGTTCCCGCTGCGACAGGTAGGCCGAGACCAGGAGCGGTCCCGTCGTCCGTCAGTGGCTGCGGAGCCCGTTCGGTGTGCCCCGTGGGCACGGGGCAGCGAAGGAGCGCGTCCATGCCGTCCACCAGCACACGTCTCTTGGATACGCACGACGGTCGAGCCCCGTTCCTGCCGCCTCGGTGGTTTGTGGTGGCGTTTTGGCATGCCCACCGCAGGCTCGTGCGAATGACGCACGGGCGGCTCGGGCTCTGGTGACCGAAGGCGGACCGCTGGGGCGCGTTGTGGCTCACCACGACCGGCCGGCGCAGTGGACTCTCACGCCAGGTCCTTGTCGGCTACTTCGAGGACGGCGACCACTTCGTCACGATGTCGATGAACGGCTGGGGCGCCCCGGAGCCCGCCTGGTGGATGAACCTGCAGGCCCACCCGGACGCGACCATTCGAACCCGCGACGGCGTCCGGCAGGTGCGCGCGCGTCGCGCCACCGGAGCCGAACGCGAGCGACTGCGGGACCGCTGGCGCGCGATCGACAAGCACCTCGACGAGTACGCAGCTCGACGGCCCAACGAGACCGCTGTGGTCGTCTTAGAGCCAACCACCGCTGCCGGTGCGGCCGCGGGTTCGTGAACAAGACGCGCATCATGACGTCGCGCGACGTACGAGCAACGACCGCTGGGCACACATCGAGGGCGAGGTGCTGATCCGCCGCGGTCGAAGAGTGTTCGACTTCATCACCGACCAGCAGCGAACCCAGCTATATCCGCCACATGGTGGCCTCGGAGAAAGTCACCAGAAATCGAGGTTGCGTCCGCGTCGGTGGAAGCAGAATCACTGCGTGGACAACCTGCAGATCGTCCCAGTCGACGAGCGGGACAGCGGCTGGGAGAACGAGCACCCCCGTTTCCGGGTCTACTTCCAGCGGACCCAAGGCTCATGGGTCGGTGGCTGGACCGCCACCTACGACATCACAGGTGCGGACATCGTCCAGGTGATCGACTGGGCGCAGCGTCAAGCCGGTCAAGTGTTCGTGTACTCCATCGCGCTCGTGTACGACGACCGCGCGACCGAACAGTCCATGCCCGGCCACGGTCGCGGGCTGGTCTGGCTGGTCGGCATGGACGGTAATCGCGGTGACGATGACCTCGACCCGGCCGCGGCGGACATCCAGCGCCGCATGGTCGCGCGGCGTCGTGAGCCCGTCATCGTCCCGTCGGCAGACCAGATGCCGCCCGGCATCCTGGAGCCCTACAGCGACGCCAACGGTTCGACCTAACACGCACACACATGCCGCCGAGAACGCGGTCCGCGACAACCGGCTGGTGCTAATCACCGCAGCTCGCACCGGCAGCGGGAGTTGGTCTGCCAGCGATGCCGGGGGGTCATCGCCTGGGTCACGCTCGGGCTATGGCGCTTGATGTCGATCCGTGATGTGCACGGCGAGGCCGTCACCCCGCTCAGCGGCAACACTGCCATGGATGTTGCCCGCACACGGCTCGCCGAAGCCAGGCGCGCCGAGGCAGCCGGCGATCCCAAAGCCTTGGACCAACACCGAGGGTTTGCCGCCTCGGAGCGGGCGATCGAGTACCTGAGGGCCGAGTCGGGGGAAGTGATGCACGAGTTCCGCTGCCCGCCCTGCAAGGCGGTCTACCTCCGGTCGCTGGCACACCTCGTGCGGCAGGTCCGCAACGCGTCCGCCGGAAGAGTCGTGCTCGGCGAGTAGGAATCGCTGCGCGCAACAGGCTGCAGATGGTGCCGGAACCTCACTCCGCCAGGGGTACGGCGCGCTTCTGGCTGCAACGCAGCGGTTCGACCGGTTCTGCCGCGGCTGCGCACGGTCGCGGCGCACAGCGATCTATTCCACGGTGGCGTGGAGGACAGACATCGGTGACGGCGTCGTGGTGATGCCGTCGAAGCGCAGGCCGGCCGAAGTCACGAGCGATTGCAGTTCCTCCGCCGTGCGTTCGCGGCCGGTGAGCATGCCGAGCATGGTGAGGTCGATCATCTTGGCCATGTGTGGCTGGTCATCGGCGGCGATCACGAGTTCGAGGGACACGACGCGGCTGCCTGGCCGGCCGTCGCGTGCGATGTTGGCGAGGATGCGTCGTGCGGATTGGTCGTCCCAGTCATGAAGGATCATCGAGAGCAGGTAGGCATCGGCCTCGGGTACACCCTGGAAGAAGTCGCCGCCCAGGGTCTGAAGGCGGGGTCCCAGGCCGAAGGCTTTTATGGCGGCCTCGGCGTCCTGCACGACGTGCGGCAGGTCGAGCACGATCCCGTTCAGGGTTTCGTCACGCTGGAGTAGTTGGGCTAGCACGGCTCCGTCCGCGCCGCCGACGTCGACGACTGTGCCGGCTCCGGCGAGATCGATCGTTGCGGCGGCGGCGTTCTTGATGCCGTCGGTGAGGTTGGCCATCGCCCGGGTGAAACGGTTGACCTGCTCGGGCTCGCTGGAGATCCAGTGGAAGAACGGCGCGCCGTAGTGCAGTTCGGCGGCCGGGCGGCCGGTGCGGATGCCTTCGACGAGGTGACCGAATGCGGCGTAGTGCGTCTCCATCCACATCAGGGCCAGGTCGCGCATCGACCCAGGCGCTTCAGACACGAGCGTGCGGCCGAGCGGGGTCAAGGCGTAGCTGCCCTGGCCGGCGTCGGCGAAGACGCCGAGCGAGGCGAGCGTGCGCACCAGGCGCGCGGTCGAGGCCGGATCGGCCTGGACGGCCGTGGCCAGCTCGGCGCTCGTGCGAGGGCCGTCGGTCAGCTGGTCGGGGATGCCCAGCTTGGCGCAGGCGTAGAGACCCTGTGCCACCTGGAAGCCGGCGAGCATCTGGACCATCTGGACGGACGGTGGGATGTCGTACATGGCGCGCTCCTTCGTCGAGGACGGACCTGCTGATAGTGTTGCGATAGTCACTAGAAGTCAAGTAGCTAGCATTCTAGCGATATAGCGAGGAGGAATTGTGGCAGAGCCGATCCGGGTCGGGCGCGGGTTCCGTCGCGAGTTCCCCGGGTGCGACCCAGCCGCGGCGGAGGCACTTGCCAATCTCGTCCGTGCAGCGAACGAGGCCCTCGGCGAGCTCGACCGCCGCCGGCGCGCCCTGGCCGACCTTTCCGCGAGCGGCTTCGAAGTGCTAGCGGTGCTCGATGGCGCCGGCGAGCCGCTCACCGGCACCGACATCGCCAGCCACCTGCTCGTCACGACCGCGAGCATCACCTCGCTGCTCGACACCCTCGCCCGGCGCGGCTACATCGAACGGCACCCGCACCCGAACGACCGGCGCAAGATCCTCGTCACCATTACGAACACCGGTCGCGAACTCGTCGACCAGATGCTGCCGACCGTCCACACCGCAGCGACACAACTGCTCGGCGATCTTCCGCCCAGCCAACTCGAGACCCTGGTATCCGCGTGCACATATCTCAGGACTCGCGTCGCAGAGCTGTCCGAGCTGCCCCCGCCGACACCCCAACCGCGGCGTAGGCCATCGACTCGGAAGCGAACTTCGGATTCCGCGTGACCGCACATGCCGCTCTACGCCCGATAGCCGTGCCGGAATCTAGCCGGGCAGCGGGGAGCGGGAGACGTGGCCGTGCCTGTCCGCGCTCGTGCTTGACTGCCGGAGTCGATGGGAACAGGGTTCAGCGCATGGCCGAGGAGATCCTGACCGAGGTGTCCGCGCACGTGCCGGACGCATCTGGGAATGTTGCCGCTGAGTTCGGGCGGCTGTTGACGGCACCGCTTCCGGACGGGTTGCTGCGGACCGAGCTGTTACGCGGTAGTGACGACGAGTGGCGAATCCAGTCGCTGTGGCGTGATCAGGCCGCCCTCGATGCAATGCGCTCCGGCCCGGAACCGCCTGCTGCACCTGCCCTCTTCAAACGGCTGGGAGCGGAGCCGGTCCTCCGCATCCTGCGAGTTGAAGCGCGCTCCGCGAGCTGATCACGGGCAGTCGACGCACGGCGGAGCCGATCCGAGTCCCAGTGAACCGCACGCTCACGCCGCGTAGCGGTGCCCAATCGGGAATGTGGGAGTTGTCCACCAGCGGCCCCCGCGCCTCCCTGCGGAAGCGCAACTGCGTTCGCCGACCTCCCGTTGCCTGCCCGCCGTCCGGTGAGTGGCCGGCCCTCCGGCCCGGAGAGTCAGCTCGCCACCTTCGCGGGAGCGCCGCTCTCCTCCAGCAGCTCCCTGAGCCTCGGCATGTACCGCTCGTACCCGAGTCTCTCGACGCGATCGATCAACGTGTCGAACGGCCACAGGCGCCAGAACGACCGCGGCTCGCCGTGCATGGTCAGCCGCGTTCCGGAGCCCTCGGCGGCGAACGTGTACGTCCAGGTTCCCTCGAAGGCCAGGGACACCTTGTCGACGATGCGCTCGTTCGGGACGAACTCGGTGAACACGCCGAAGTACTCCATCCTGATGCCAGGCAGCAGCGTGAAGATGGCGACGTGGAAGGTGCCCACGCCCTCCGGGGGCACATACGCCTGGGTCACCTCAACGGGCGACTTCTCGGCCATCCGCGGCCAATTGCGGGGGTCCTTCCAGAAGTCAAAGACCTTCTCCACCGGCGCCTCTATGTGCACGCTGTACGAGGTGGCCATCGCGCCCCCTTCTGTCCACAGTGAGCAGGGCTGCAACCTCCTCGGGAACGGCCCGTCATGCCATCCGCGACGCTCCTGCGCAGGCCCGGCAGACGGGCAGGGGCCTGTGTACCGAGTTGCGTCCATAGACGTGGTGTTTGATCTTCGCCCGACAAGGCGTGGCGTCCAGATGTGAGACGGCCACCGCGTGATCCTCAACGAGACCGACCAAGGTTCTCGAGACGAGGAGCACCGCGATGACCGCAACACCGAGTATTGACCTGTCCGGCTGGCTGTCTGAACAGCTCGCCCAGGCGAGTCCCGATCTGCTGCGGCAGATGCTGATCACGTTCGTGCATGCGCTGATGGGCGCCGAGGCCGATGCGGTCTGCGGCGCCGAGTACGGCGCCCGGTCCGCCGAACGCACGAACACCCGCAACGGCTACCGGCGCCGGGACTGGGACACCCGGGCCGGCACGATCGAGCTGGCGATCCCGAAGCTGCGCAGCGGCTCGTATTTCCCGGACTGGTTGATCGAGCGGCGCCGACGCGCCGAAGCCGCGCTGGTCAGCGTGGTGGCCACCAGCTACCTGCTGGGCGTGTCCACGCGGCGGATGGAGAAGCTGGTCGAGACCCTGGGCATCACCCGGCTGTCGAAGTCGCAGGTCTCGGCGATGGCCAAGGACCTCGACGCGCAGGTCGAGGCGTTTCGCACCCGCCCGCTGGACGCCGGCCCCTACACGTTCCTGGCCGCCGACGCCCTCGTGCTCAAAGTCCGCGAGGGCGGGCGCACGGTCAACGTGCACGCGCTGCTGGCCACCGGGGTGAACGCCGAGGGCTACCGGGAGATCCTCGGCCTGCACGTGTCCAGCGCCGAGGACGGCGCCGGCTGGCTGGCCTTCTTCCGCGACCTCGTCGCGAGAGGACTCACCGGAGTCGCGCTGGTCACGTCCGATGCGCACCGCGGCCTCGTGGAGGCCATCGGCGCCACCCTGCCCGGCGCGGCCTGGCAACGCTGCCGCACCCACTACGCCGCCAACCTCATGGCCGCGACCCCGAAGAGCGCCTGGGGCTGGGTCAAGGCGCTGCTGCACTCGGTCTATGACCAGCCCGACGCCGACGCGGTGCACGCCCAGTTCGACCGCGTCCTGGACACCCTGGCCGACAAGCTGCCCGCCGTCGCCGAGCACCTCGACGCCGCCCGGGCCGACATCCTGGCCTTCACCGCCTTCCCCAAGGCCATCTGGCGCCAGATCTGGTCGAACAACCCCCAGGAACGACTCAACCGCGAGATCCGCCGCCGCACCGACGTCGTCGGCATCTTCCCCGACCGGCAAGCACTCATCCGCCTCGTCGGCGCGGTGCTCGCCGAACAACACGACGAATGGACCGAGATGCGCCGCTACATCGGCCTCGACGTCCTCGCCAAAGCCCGCCTACGACTCCTCGACACCAGCACCGTCGACACACCCGACCA
>DASSEP010000073.1:0-6640 GCA_035695205.1 Jatrophihabitans sp.
GACCCCAAGACGCTCGACACCGCACTCAACATCCCGGGCGGGGTAGCGGCGACCGTGCGGGCCGCCGGGGGAGAGCTGACCGTCACCGAACGCGCGCACGTCCGGATCAGCGCGACCAGAGCGCTGCCCGAAGACCACTACGCGACGCCGACGCGATAGCGGTTCACTCCGTCCCCGACCCGCGCTGCCGACACCGCGCGGGGTCGGTAGTGTCTGGTTCGTCCTCGGAGCCGATGAGGGAGGCCCTCCGCGCATGTCAGACGTACCCGACGACCTCAAGTACACCGCCGAGCACGAGTGGGTCCGGCCCACCGCGGGCTCCGCGACGGTGCGGGTCGGCATCACCGACTACGCGCAAAGCGCGCTCGGCGACGTCGTCTACGTCTCACTGCCGGACGTCGGTGCGCAGATCAGCAAGGGCGACGCCGTGGGCGAGGTCGAGTCCACGAAGAGCGTGTCGGACATCTACGCGCCGGTGACCGGCACGGTCACCGCGCGCAACGATGCGTTGGACGAGCAGCCCGAACTGATCAACTCTGACCCCTACGGCGAGGGCTGGATCCTCGAGATCGAGATGACCGAGCAGGCCGAGGGTGAGGAGCTGCTCGACCCGGGTACGTACGGCACGCTCGCGGGCTGAAACGCCGTTGGCGGGCATGCGGTTCCGGGCCGCCGCATGCTGGTTCCACCTTGATCGACTGACCCGGCCAACCGAACCAAAACGTCGATGCACGACCTCGATTGACCCTCGCAGCAGGCCCGTCCTAGGCTCGGCCCACCACCGATCCAGCACCTGTTGCGGCGGCGTTCCCGGTGATCGACCGTAACCGACCCGAAGGGTGACGCTCGTGTTCTGCACCGCCTGTGGTACCGAGAACCTGCCTGGCAGCCACTACTGCGCCAACTGCGGTGCGGCCCTGCCCGCAAGCGCGTCCGGACCGGACGTCACCAGCACCATGAGCACCGCGGGCGCGCCTTCGGACAGCGACACCGAGTTCTCGGCCGAGGCGCACCAGGGCGCCGTCGACGCACTGACCCCCGGCTCGGCGCTGCTGGTGGTCAAGCGCGGACCGAATGCCGGCAGCAGGTTTCTGCTCGATCAGGACGTCACTTCGGCGGGTCGCCACCCGGACAGCGACATCTTCTTAGACGATGTCACCGTGTCTCGCCGTCACGCAGAATTTCGCCGCGAAGGCAGCGGCTACACCGTCCACGACGTGGGCTCGCTCAACGGCACCTACGTCAACCGCGAACGCATCGACGCCGCGCCGCTCTCCGGCGGCGACGAGGTGCAGATCGGCAAGTTCCGTCTGGTCTACCTGACCGCCGCTGTGCGCTCCGGCGTCGGGGCACAGGCATGACGGGCAACGCGCGAACCGTCGGAGCGGCAGCGTGACCAGCGCTGCGCACGCGGGCGAATCCCGCGCCACGCTCACCATCGGCGACGTTCTCGCGCACCTCAAACCGGAGTTCCCCGATCTCACGATCAGCAAGATCCGTTTCCTGGAGACCGAGGGACTCGTCCGTCCGCAGCGCACCCCGTCGGGCTACCGCAAGTTCGCCGCCGGCGACGTGGCGCGGCTGCGCTACGTGCTGGCGCAGCAGCGCGACCACTACCTGCCGCTGCGCGTGATCAAGGAGCAGCTCGACGCGATCGACCGCGGCCTCGTGCCGCCGGGCACGTCGCCCGAGAGCCCGCGTGCCGCGCACATTGCGGTCGCCTCGATCGACGGCAACGCGCCCACGGCCGAGCACTTCCGTCCGGCGCCGGCCGCGATGCGGTTGTCCAAGGAGGAACTGCTCAACGCGGCCGGGTTGCGCGCGCAGCAGTTGAGCGAGCTCGAGCAGTTCGGCCTGATCACCGCAAAGCCGGGCGGGCATTACGACGACGACGCCCTGGCGGTGGCGAAGATCGTCGCCGAACTGGGCCGCTACGGCCTGGAGGGACGCCACCTGCGGGCCTTCCGCACCGCGGCCGACCGCGAGGTCGGGCTGTTCTCGCAGGTCGTCGGGCCGATGGGACACCACCGCGGTGCAGAGGGCCGTGCCCGCGCCGAGGAGACGGTGCGCGAGCTCGCCGCGCTCTCGGTTCGACTGCACGCGGCGCTGGTGCAGATCGGGCTGCGCGAGGTCATCGGCGGCAACTGACACACCGACCCGTGCCGGCCGCGCATCGGGTCCAAGGACGATCGAGGCGCTTGTCGGAAGCGTGTAGCGTCGAAGGCGTCGCGAAACACCCCGCTTGCGTGAAGGAGGTCGGGGCGTGCATCCGATGCGAGTGGTCGGGGTTCGGGTCGAGCTTCCGGCGAACCAGCCCGTCGTCCTCCTGCGCGAAGAGGACGGCATCCGCTACCTGCCGATCTGGATCGGCGCGGTCGAGGCGTCGGCCATCGCCTTCCAGCAGCAGGGCGTGCAGACCGTCCGCCCGCTGACCCATGATCTGCTGCGCGACGTGATCAAGGCGCTGGGTGTGCGCCTCGAGGCAGTGCACATCACCGAAATGCGCGACGACATCTTCTATGCCGAACTCCGGTTCGCCGGCGGGGTGACGGTGAGCGCGCGGCCGTCCGACGCCATCGCTCTCGCGCTGCGCGCGGACGTCGAGATCCTCGGTTCCGACGCGGTGCTCGACGCCGCCGGCATCGAGATCCCGGACGAGCAGGAGGACGAGGTCGAGCGGTTCCGGGAATTCCTGGACTCCATCTCGCCGGAGGACTTCGCCTCGGGCGCGTGACCCGTCCGCACAGTATGAACCTCGACTCGAGGGTTACTGGATTCGGCGCGTCGCATTGACCGGGGCCGCCGCCCGGACCTACGGTCAGGCGAGCGAAATGACGTCGGTGGAATTCGCGCCGCGAGTGTGACAGGTGGGCAGCATGGACGAGCTTCCGGAACAGGGAACCCTGTTCGCCGACCCCACGGCGCCTTCGGACGATGCGGGCGACGGCGCGCTCATCGGCTACCGGGGGCCCACCGCCTGCTCGGCGGCGGGGATCACCTACCGCCAGCTCGACTACTGGGCACGCACCGGGCTGGTGGTGCCCACCATCCGCAGCGCCAGCGGGTCGGGCAGCCAGCGGCTGTACTCGTTCAAGGACATCCTTGTCCTGAAGGTCGTGAAGCGGCTGCTCGACGCCGGGGTCTCGCTGCACAACATCCGCATCGCCGTCGAGGCGCTGCGCGCCCGGGGCGTCGACGATCTCGCCCAGGTCACGCTGCTGTCCGACGGCACCTCCGTGTACGAGTGCACCTCGTCGGAGGAGGTCGTCGACCTGCTGCGCGGTGGCCAGGGAGTGTTCGGCATCGCGGTGAGCGGGGCGCTGCGCGAGTTGCGCGGCTCGCTGGCGCACCTGCCCGGCGAGCGCGCCGATGTGGCGAGCGCCGACGAGACCGCGCACGCCGGAGCGCAGGACGAGCTGTCCCGCCGCCGGCAGCGGCGCTCCGCGACCGCCTGACCGGCCGGCGGCTGGTAGCCTCGATCACGGCTGACGACGCCGCGCGGGAGAGCCGGCGCAGCAATGCGCCGGCGCCGAAGGGGCAACCTCCCCGGAACCTCTCAGGCACCCGGACCGCGCGGTTGAGGCCACTCTGGAGGGCACTTCCGACAGAGGGGGACGCGGTCACCGATGCTCGGTGACGGCGCCGGCCCGACCGTGGAGTGTTTGCGATGACGACGCATCCGTCGATCTCCGAGCCCCTCGCCGATCTCGAGCACAGCGTGCCGTTCGCCGCCCGGCACATCGGCACCCTCGATGACCAGCACCGCATGCTGGCCGCGCTCGGCTACGCCTCGCTCGACGACCTGGTCGCCGACGCGGTCCCGGCGGCCATCCGCGAGAAGCTGGCACTGACGTTGCCGGCCGCGGGCAGTGAAGCCCAGGTCGCCGCCGAGCTGCGCGATCTCGCCGCCCGCAACCGGGTGCTCACCTCGATGATCGGGCTCGGCTACTACGGCACCATCACGCCGCCAGTTGTTCGCCGCAACGTGCTCGAGAACCCCGCCTGGTACACCGCGTACACGCCCTACCAGCCGGAGATCAGCCAGGGCCGGCTGGAGGCGCTGCTCAACTTCCAGACGATGATCGAGGATCTCACCGGCCTGCCGGTCGCCGGCGCCTCGGTGCTCGACGAGGCCACGGCAGCCGCCGAGGCGATGGCGCTGGCGCACCGTTCAGTACGCAAGGGCGCCACCATCGTCGTCGACGACGACGTGCTGCCGCAGACGCTCGATGTTGTCCGTACCCGCGCGGTGCCGCTCGGGCTGACCGTTAGCGTCCAACCGCTCGAGCAGCCGCTGCCCGACGAGGACCTGTTCGCCGTGCTGGTCCAGTACCCCGGCGCGTCCGGCAAGATCCGCGACCTGGGCCCGCTCGCTGCGACCGCGCACGAGCGGGGCGCGCTGCTGATCGCCGCGGCGGACCTGCTGGCCCTGACCCTGATCACCCCGCCGGGCGAGGCGGGCGCCGACATCGCCGTCGGCACCACCCAGCGGTTCGGGGTCCCGCCGGGCTTCGGCGGGCCGCACGCCGGCTATCTCGCGGTGCGGTCCGGGCTGGAGCGGCAGCTGCCGGGCCGGCTGGTCGGCGTCTCCGTCGACGCCGACGGCGCGCCGGCGTACCGCCTCGCGCTGCAGACCCGCGAGCAGCACATCCGCCGCGAGAAGGCGACGTCGAACATCTGCACCGCGCAGGTGCTGCTCGCGGTGATGGCCTCCATGTACGCCGTCTACCACGGGCCGGACGGGCTGGCCGCCATCGCCCGCCGGGTGCACAAGCACGCCGTCGAGGTGGCCGCGCTGCTGCGCGCGCTCGACGTCGAGGTGGTCCACGACGTCTTCTTCGACACCGTCCTGGCCCGCGTCCCCGGCCGCGCGGCGGACGTCGTCCGCGCGGGAGCCGAACGTGGCGTCAACCTGCGGCTCGTCGACGCCGACCACGTCGGGATCAGCTGCGACGAGACGACCACCGCCGAGCATGTCGGCGCCGTCGCCGGCGCCTTCCACACGGGCGAGACCCGCGAGCTCGGCGTGTCCTACCCCGAGACGGTGCTGCCGACCGGGCTCCGGCGCTCGAGCGAGTTCCTGACCCATCCTGTCTTCTCCGCGCACCACTCCGAGACCTCGATGCTGCGCTACCTGCGCCGGCTCGCCGACCGCGACTACGCGCTCGACCGCGGCATGATCCCGCTCGGCTCGTGCACGATGAAGCTCAACGCGACCACCGAGATGGAGCCGGTCACGAACCCCGGCTTCGCCGAGCTGCACCCCTTCGCGCCGGACGGCCAGTTCGACGGGTACCGGCAGCTGTTCACCAACCTGGCGACCTGGCTGTGCGCGATCACCGGCTACGACGCGATGTCGTTGCAGCCCAACGCCGGCTCGCAGGGTGAGTTCACCGGCCTGCTCGCCATCGCCAAGTACCACCAGGCCAACGGCCAGGCCCACCGCAACGTGTGCTTGATCCCCGCCTCCGCGCACGGCACCAACGCAGCGTCGGCGGTCATGGCGGGCATGCGCGTGGTGGTCGTCAAGACCGCCGGCGACCAGGGCGAGATCGATCTGGACGACCTGCGCGCCAAGATCGAGCAGCACGCCGAGTCGCTCGCCGCGATCATGGTCACCTACCCGTCCACGCACGGCGTCTTCGAGGACCACATCGGCGAGGTGTGCGCGCTGGTCCACGACGCGGGCGGGCAGGTCTACGTCGACGGCGCCAACCTCAATGCGATGGTCGGGCTGGCCCGGCCCGGCAAGTTCGGCGCGGACGTCTCGCATCTGAACCTGCACAAGACCTTCTGCATCCCGCACGGCGGCGGCGGACCCGGGGTGGGCCCGGTCGGCGTCCGCGCCCACCTGGCGCCGTACCTGCCGAACCACCCGCTGCAACCGGCAGCCGGCCCCGAGACCGGCTGCGGCGCGATCGCCGCCGCGCCGTGGGGATCGGCGTCCATCCTGCCGATCACCTGGGCCTACATTCGGCTGATGGGCGCCGACGGGCTGACCGCGGCGACCGGAGCCGCAATCCTGGCCGCCAACTACGTCGCTGCGCGGCTGCGCGACCACTACCCGGTGCTCTACTCCGGCGCGCACGGGCTGGTGGCGCACGAGTGCATCCTCGACCTGCGCGGCATCACCCGCGACACCGGCGTGACCGTCGACGACGTCGCCAAGCGGCTCATCGACTACGGCTTCCACGCCCCGACGATGTCGTTCCCGGTGGCCGGAACGTTGATGGTCGAGCCCACCGAATCCGAGGACCTCGCCGAGCTCGACCGGTTCATCGAGGCGATGATCGCCATCCGGGCCGAGATCGATCGGGTGGCGGCCGGCGACTGGCCGGCGGACGACAATCCGCTGCGCAACGCCCCGCACACCGCGCACTCACTGGCGGCGGACTGGACGCATCCGTACAGCCGGGCCGAGGCGGCCTACCCGGCGGGCGTGGACCCGGCGGCGAAGTACTGGCCACCGGCACGGCGCATCGACGGCGCGTACGGGGATCGGAATCTGATGTGCTCGTGCCCGCCGGTGGCCGATTACCAGTAGCCGAGGGGAGCGGGTTCACGCCGCGGCGTGCAGGCACTATGCCGGTCAGGGCCGGCCTGCTGCATGCCCGTCGCGGTCAGCAGCGCCCGGCGGTTG
>DASSEP010000074.1:0-11292 GCA_035695205.1 Jatrophihabitans sp.
ACGTCGACGTGGTGCGCATGATGTTCGGGCCGTCGGTCGTGTACGTCGCGGCCGTGCGGGTTCCGGCTCCCGGAACGATGACGCTGTCGATCGCCACGCCCGGTGGCCAGATCGGGTCGGCGCGGGTGTCCTTCTGACGGGTTCATCAGGCAGGGTCGGTGAATTGGCCGCGCCAAGGGGGCGGCTCGAAGTCCTTGGCGTAGTAACGCGTGTCCCGGAGCATGCGTGCGTCCGGCGAGAACTCCATGAGGATGACGACGTGCCACAGGTTTTCGTCTTCGTAGTCGTTCACCCCCTCGATCAGCCAGGAGCGGTTCGCGCCGGAAACCCGGTTGATCGTGATCGTCGGGGGTGGGCCGGGAAACGACTCCTGCATCGCGCGCATCCGATCGCGGCCGGTGATGCGCTCGCCCGACTGCGGCATCTCCATCACGTAGTCGTCGTGGCGCAGGTGGTACTCGTCGGCAGCAGACACTCCGTGCGCTCCCGAGAACAGCATCTCCAGCGCGGCGCGCATCGCCGCTGCGTCGTCGGTGTCGATAGCCCGGCGGAACAGTTCCAGCACGGAATCCATGAGCGGCAAGTCTGGACGTTCAGCTGAACGGTGGCAACGCTGGTGCTGACGCCGTGGTCACGGAGAACATCCTGCGTGCACTCGTCTCGGCATCTCCGGGCGGTTCGCCACTCCGGCTCCCCGGCAGGTGAAATCGGAGCTCACCAGTCAAACCCGGGTGGCGTTCAGGCTCGGCACCGCGGTCGCGGGGAAGGTCGTGCGGCCGAGGCGCTGGGCCACCGTCTCGGCGACGCGAAGCGCGTTCGCGATGATCGTCAGTGTCGGGTTCACCGCGGTGCTGGAGCAGAAGAAGCTGGAGTCGGCGACGTAGACGTTGTCGACCTCGTGCAGCCGGCAGTCCAGGTTCAGCGCCGACGAGTTCGGGTCGGTGCCGAACCGGATCGTGCCGTTCTGGTGCGCAACTCCGCTGATGCCGAGCCGGCCGCCGACGTACTGCCGGTTCTCGTAGACGTCCTCGCGGCAGCGCATGGTGTCGAGCAGCCCGGTGAACTTCGCGCGCAGTCGCTGGTGTGCCTCGAGATTGCTCGGCGTGTAGTGGAGCCGGATGTTGCCGTCCCCGTCGAGCAGCACGCGGTTCTCCGGGCGCGGCAGATCCTCGGTGGTCAGCCAGAAGTCGATGGAGTGCCGGGCCAGTTCCGCCGGATCCTCGGCGTCCGGAACGTCGAACCCGATGAGGACGGCGTCGCTCTTGCCGAGCATCTGCATCGCGCCGAGCGGGTAGGGCCAGTCGCCGTCGCCGAAGTAGAAGTCGTTGACCCCGATCGTCTTCTGGAATTTCGTCGGGTTCGGAGTTCTGGAGAAGGCGATGAGCGAGGAGTTGCTGTGCAGCATCAGATGCCGGCCCACTACTCCCGAGGAGTTGCCGAGCCCGTCGGGATGCCGGTCGTTCGCCGACCGGAGCAGCAGGGCTGCGGAATTGACCGCCCCGCCGGCGACGACCACGATGTCGGCGGAATAGGTCTCGGTCGTCCCGTCGCGTTCGACCACGACTCGCTGAACCCGCCGGCCGCTCGCATCGGTCTCCAGCCGGCTGACGTACGCGCCGGTGAGCAGCGTGACGTTCGGGTAGCGCAGCGCGGGCTCGACGCAGACCACCTGCGCGTCGGCCTTGCCGTTGACGAGGCACGGGTAGCCGTCGCAGGTCGCGCAGCGCACGCAGGCGGAGAATTGCGGTGACCTCTCGTCGATGAGGATGCCGTTGGGCAGCGGGAATGGGTGCAGTCCCGCGGCGGAGAGGTCGCTGTGCAGCTGCGCGATCCGCGGCTCGTCGGAGATCGGCGGGAACGGGTACGGCTCGTCGGCCGGTGGTTCGGTGGGATCGGTGCCGCGCGAGCCGTGCACCTGGTACAGCCGCTCGGCGCGCGCGTACCACGGGGCGAAGTCGGCGTAGTCGATCGGCCAGGCCGGCGATATGCCGTCCACGTGCCGGATCTCGCCGAAGTCGCGTTCGCGGAACCGGAACAAGATGGCACCGTACATCTTGGTATTGCCGCCGACGTAGTAGTGCTGTTTCGGCTTGAACGCCCGGCCGTCCTGGTCGGTCCAGGTGCCGCTGTTGTGGTACCGACCTTCGGCCCACACCGCCGCCGGGCTCCAGTTCTCCGCCTCGCGGGGCAGCCAGCCGCCGCGTTCGAGCAACAGCACCCGCGCGCCGGTCGGGGCGAGTGCATGGGTCAACGTGCCGCCGCCGGCACCGGAGCCGACGACGATGACGTCGTAGTGATCGGTCATGGTGTGTGCCCTTCTAGATCAGGGCCAGCGGCGCCACCCACGCGCCGGTGGCGCCACGCAGCTTGGCGTGGGAGATGACGAGCAGGAATTCGGTGAGCCCGGCGCGCGCAGCCTCGGACAGGCGCAGGTTCTCGACGACTACCACCCCGTGCCGGGTGTTGAGCGTCTGCGGCACGACGAACGGTTCGGCCGGGTCCTCGGCGGGGAACGGGCCGTAGCTCCAGGTGTCACATCCGGTCAGGGCGACGCGGTGTTGGACCAACCACTCGGCCAACGCCGTGCCGGGCCCCGGTTCGACCGCGGAGTAGCGGTCGTTGTCGATCCCCCACAGCGAGCCCCAGCCGGTGTGGAACAGGACCGCGTCGCCGGCCCGGATCGCAACGCCGGCCGCCTCGACGTCCCCGACCGTGATCACCTCGCCGGGTTCGAGCCGGTCGACGGCGCGCACTTTGGCGACGTCGACCAGGACGCCCCTGGTGACGATCTGCGGCAGCGTGTCGACGCCGAGACGGTTGGTGCCGTGGTCCTCGACGATGTCGGCGAGACGGTGCCCGTTGTAGGTGCGCTCGCCGTCCTGCAAGTGGTTCAACGCGTCCATGTGCGTGCCCATCTGCTGGGTGGCCGTGATCTGTTCGACGATCCAGTTGACGTTGTTCCGGCCGCGTCCTTCGGGCCCGGCGTCCGGCCGGCGGCGGTTGATCTGGTGGTAGTTGGTCGTCAGGTACTGGCGAAACGTCCGTCCGGGGAACGCGGGGACGTGCTCGTCCAGTACATGCGCCAGGTCGAAGACCAGGCCGCGGCGCACCAGCCGGAGCGCTTCGAGCACCTTCGCCGGGGTGATCTCGTTCAGCGCCCCGGCCTGGTCGTCGGGCCCGTACTTCGACGGCCACCACGTCGCAACCTCGACGGTGGCGACGCTCATTCGGACGACCACGTGGTCTCGAATGACGGGTAGAGCGTCAACCCGCCGTCGACGAAGATCGTCTGGCCGGTGATGTAGGCCGCCTCGTCGGAGCACAGGAACGCGGTCACTGCCGCCATCTCCTCGGCGTCGCCGGCCCGGCGCATCGGGATGTGGCTCTCCACCGCCTTGCGCTTGACCGGGTCGTCGATCCACGAGCGGTTGATCGGCGTCACGGTCGCGCCGGGGCCGATGCTGTTCACCCGGATCCCCCGCGCGGCGTACTCGAGCGCGAGGGTGTGCGTCAGGTTCTGCATGCCGCCCTTGGACACCGAGTACCCGACGAAGCGGGGCTTCGGGATCACCTGGTGGACGCTCGAGACGTTGACGATGGCGCCGCCCGCGCCGGTGTCGAGGAAGTGCCGCACCGCCTGCTGCGCGCACAGGAACGCGCCGCGCAGGTTCACCGCGAGCACCTTGTCGAAGTCGGCGACGTCGAGTCTGTCGGTGTCCTCGGCGATCTGGATGCCGGCGTTGTTGATGAGAAAGTCGATGCGGCCGTACTCGCTGCGCACCCGGTCGAACATCGTCGCTACCTGCTCGGCGTCGGACACGTCGGCGTCGACGAGGATCGGCCGGGTGCCGGCCTCGGCCAGCTGCTTCATGCAGATGTCCACGCCGTGCTCGATCGCCTGTCGGGTCTCCTCGGCGCCCTCCGGACGCCCGACGTAGTTGATGGCCACGTCGACGCCCTCGTGACCGAGCCGGATCGCGATCGCCTGCCCGATCCCGGAGCTCCCGCCGGTGACGACGGCGACCTTGCCCTGCAGACCTTTCATGTCTCCTCCTCGCCCTCCCGGTCGTTGATGACTACGGACGGGCTGTCCCGCCAGGCGCCGAGACGTTTCACGGCGCCCGGCGCTGCCGAGACGGAGAGGACGCGTAACGAGCCGGATCCGCGAGAGACTGCGACACCATGACCACTCGTCCCGCTCCCGCATCCGACACGGCACGCCTGGTCGCGACCCGCGAATCGCTGCATTGCGTGGCCGAGCACGTGCTCGCCGCGGCGCAGGTCGCCGACACCGGGCGCATCCGGCTGCGCCCGGTCCCCGGCGGGTTCGAGACTTGGGAGCTCATCCGCGGCGGCGAACGCCTGCGCGTGATCGACGGCCGGCTGGTGGTCGCCGACGACACCGGCGAGCGAGTCGCCGCGCTCACCACCGTGCGCGCCGCGGCCGAGTTCACCGGTACCGCTCCCGGCCTCGCGCCGCAGGCCTATCGCCCGGCCACGCCGCTGGATCCGGACGCGCCGCTGGAGATCGACCCCGAGAGCGCGCTCGCACTCGCCGGCTTCTGGTCGTTCGCGGACACCGCGCTGCGCGCGTTCGCCGACGCCCTGGGTCAACCGGCCGATCCCGTCCTGTGGCCGGAGCACTTCGACGTCGGCATCACCGTCGACGAGGTCAACTACGGCGGGTCGCCAGGCGACGCGGCGATGCCCCGGCCGTACCTGTACGTGGGCCCGCACGGCGGCCCGCCCGCCGGTGACGAGTTCTGGAACGCCGACTTCGGTGCGGCGCGCGCTGCCGACGAGGTGCACTCGGTGGAGGAGGCCGTCGCCTTCTTCGAGTCCGGCCGGGTGCGTTCGTCCGCCGCGCGAGGCTGACCGCAGCCCCGGCCGGCGGTTGGGGCTGGTGCCGGCCGTCAGGTCGCCGGCGTCGCTGACCAGAACTGCACGGTGTTCGTATCGTCGCCCACGGCCAGCCGGCCGTCCGGCCCGAACGCCACCGCCGTAACCGCACCAGGGCGGCTGATGCGCACGATCTCGGCCCGCGTGGTCAGGTCGAACACCCGCGCGGAGTGGTCCTGCGAGGCCGCCGCGAGATAGCGCCCGTCGCGGCTGACCGCGACTCCCGTCACCGGCGCGTCGAGCGGGAACCGGCTGATCTGCCGGCCGCTGGGTACCTCGATCACCCAGGCTTCCTTGCCGACGGCGAGCGCCAGCATGCCCCGGTAGGGCGTCCACGCGAGGTCGTTGATCGCGCCGGGCAGGTTGAGGCGGGCCAATTGCGCGCAGTCCGACGGCCGCCAGACGAACAGCTTGTTGTTCGACCACGTCCCCGCAGCTGCGACGAGGTAGGCGCCGTCCGGGCTGCAGGCCACCGCTCCCGGGGCGACCAGCGCGCCGACCTTCATCCGGCCCCTGCGGGTGCCGGACAGGTCCCAGATCTCGACATAGGAGTTCGAGATGACCAGCGCCGAGCTGTCCGGCGCGAAGGCCACGTGACTCGGCGTGCCGGCGTCGGCGAGGGCCCACACCATGCCGCCGACCTCGGTGCCGTCAGTGGCGCGCAGCAAGCGGATCCGCGGCGTCTGCGGCTTGCCGGTCGCGACCCACTGGCCGTCCGGGCTGAGGGCCACGATGGGCTGGGTGACCTTGACCATGCCGCCGGCGGCGAAGCTCCATTCCGCGTGCGGCGGGGTCTGTGCGCCGTCGATGTCCCACACCTGTACCTGGCGTGCCCAGCTGGCCGAGAGCAGGTGATGCCCGTCGGGGAAGAACGCGAGCCGGCTGGGGACGTCGTCGAGGCGGAGTTCGCCGACGCGGTCGCCGGCCGGCGCCGGGACCGACACCGAACCGGCCGGCTGCCACACGTCGCTGAGGTCGACGACGGAGGTGAAGTCGTAGCCGCACTTCGGGCAGCGCTTGAGCAGCGCGCCGTCGTACTGCGCCTTGCAGGTCGGGCAGAAGACGACCACCGACTGGTCGGTGTCCTCCGCCTGGCAGCGCGGGCAGTGGTAGTCGGACTTGCGGGTGCGGAACGCGAACAGGGAGTTCGTCATCACGATCGGCGAGACCATCCCGCCGGACAAGAAGGCGAGACCCAGCCCGCGGGTGGCCGCGCTGACCTTGCGCCGGTGCTCGGCCGTCTTCTCGTAATCGGGGTTGGACAGCGTCGTCATGCCGCAGATCCGGCAGGAATGCCGGTAGCGGGTACGGTCGACGAGCGCGGCGCGGGCGCGGGCCTGGGTGAGCAGGAAGCTCGCGATCTGCTCCTCGACCGGTGACACGTCGAGTCGCACGGCCGACCCGGCGGCGGCGGCCATGGCCTCGCGCAGCCGGTCGGTGAAGGTCAGCAGCGCCTCGAGCCGATCGGCCTGCCGGGTCATCTTGTCCCGCTGCGCGCGCAGATCCTCGGCGAGGGTCACCACGAGTTCGGCCTGCTCCCGCGGCAGCACCCCGACCCGGTCGGTGCCGACCAGGTAGATGACGTGCCGGGCTGCTTCGCGGGCCTGCGCGGCGCGGGCGATCTCGGTGAGTGTCGGCGCTGTGGTGGGCGTCTGGGTCGGTGTCTCGGTGGGTGTCTCGGTGGGTGTCTCGGTCACGGCACACCACGCCCTTCGCGATCAGTAGGTGTCGATGACGCCGGTCGAGTTCATGTAGTCGTTCATCAACTGGGTGTGTTCCAGGTCCGACTCGGCCTGGTCGACGTCCTCGTCGGTCGGCTCGTCCGGCGGGTTCGTGAGCGAGTCGTCCTCCAGCCCGCTGTCGTCGGCCGGCGTCTGGTAGGACTCGGCTCCGGGCGTGGCCTGGGACGGGTCGACGAAGAACGCGACGTCGGCGACGGAATCCTCGTCGAGGTCGAACTCGACGATGTCGGCCTCGCTGTCGGCGTCGGTGTCCACGGCGACAGCCTCGGGGACGGAGTCCTCGTCGAGGTCGAATCCCTGCGCTGCACCTTCGTATTGCTCGCTCATCTGCTCCCCCCGGATTCCTCGCCCGGCGCCGACGCGGCACCTCACCTCACGCTTGCTCGGGTGGGCAGGTCGGGACAGGGGCCGGCGCCCCCTCCGGCAGCCCCATAGGTCCTAACGGTGGGCGCGCGCGACGCGCGCAGCCGGCGACGCTGCTAAGCTTGCTGCCGGTTCGGCATTTTTCCTTCACGTCTCGGCGCGCAGGATCTTGCAGCGCGCGACGTGAACCTCGCCTTTCGGTTGAGTTTCGTCGTCACACGTCACGACCCCGATCCGGACACCGCGTCCGGATCGGACCCAACTCCCGAAAGGATCCCGCCATGGCGCAGGGAACTGTGAAGTGGTTCAACGGCGAAAAGGGCTTCGGCTTCATCGCCCCCGACGACGGCAGCAAGGACGTGTTCGTCCACTACTCGAGCATCGCCGGCGCCGGCTACAAGAGCCTCGACGACAACCAGCGTGTCGAGTTCGACACGGTTGCCGGTCAGAAGGGCCCGCAGGCAGAGAACGTCCGCCCTCTCTGAAGGCGCGTTCCCGCCGCGACGCCGTCCGCATCTGCGGACTGCGTCGCGGCGGCTTCGTTTAACGGGTCGAGCGCTCGGCGAGCAGCCGGGGCCGGCCGGTCACTCGTCAGGCGTGATCCAGATCGGGATCCCGGCCGAGACGAGAAACGTCCATTCACGGTCATCCGTGTCGCAAAGCGTGACCCATCCCCCACGCGTCGCGTGGGCGGCGATCGACTCGATGGCCCGCTTCGTCGACGGCTCGTCGAGAGTGATCGTGACCTCGGACGCATAGTGGAGGTGCGCCATGTGCGGCTCCTTCGTCGCTTTGGTCGAGCGTATGCGCCGGCGCGATCGGCGCGGTAGGCATACGCCCTGCTGTCAGCGCAGCGGCCGGACCGGATTGATGGTCAGCGTGCAGCCACGGAGCTGCAACGGTGCGCGATGTTGCACGGTCTGGTTCGGGACGTAGACGCCGACGGTGTCCGACAGCGGGGCGTCGCACTGCGAGTGGTCGACGAGCACGGCGACGAGCGGCCGGCCTCCGGGTGCGAGCACATAGGTCCGGGGCTGTTCGTTGGACCGGATCGCCGGCTTGCCGAGCACGTGGCCGTTGTGGAACAGCTCGACGCCCGGGAAGCCGGTGAGCGTGCACGGGCTGTTGCTGACGTTCGTGAACCGCAGTTGAGCGAGTTCCTGCCCGGGCAGCGCGCCCTCGGGCCGCGCGGTCACGTTAACGGTGCCGTCCGGGCAGGCCGACGGCCCGGCGACGACCGTCCGGGTACGCGACGGCGGGGCGGGGTTGGACGTCGGGGCGGCGGAGCTCGACCGGGACGGTCGGGGCGTGGTCGTTTTCGGCGAGCTGGGCGCGCTGCTGCTGGCCGGCGGGGTGGTCGGCGTGCGGGAGTGGGTGTGCGTCGTCGGCGGGGCCGGGGTCGTCGGCAGCGTCGCTGTAGACGCCCGCGTCGGCGGGGCGGGCGCGGAGTTCGACGTACAGGCGGCGAGCCCCGCGGCAGCTGTCACGGCAAGGGCGAGCGAGGCCGCTGCGGGGGCGAACCGGCGACGGATTCCCGAGTTGGGCACCGCTTCACGCTACGTAGTTGCCGCCGAAGTTGTGCGAGGTGGTCAGTTGACACGCAGGTCTGTGCCGTACGGCATGGCGGCCATCTTCGTGCGCGGATCCTTGCCGAGCGCCGAGAACAGCGCCGACCATGCCGTCACGTTCGTCATCGAGTAGCACGACTTCGTCTGGTCGCAGGCCGTCCACTCGGTCAGCGGCCCGCCGAAGTAGACGGGGTGCGCGCCGTCGGCCGAGATCGTGTGCCACTGGTGCGGCATAGCGGTGTTGTAGATCTGCGGCAGGGCGATGATGCGGCCGAGACCTGCCGCGGCCGACAGCCAGTGCAGGTCGCCGGTCGTCCACCCGTTGTTGCATCTGGTACCGGTGCCGGTGGGGCAGCCGTCGGCCGAGCCGTTGAACACGAACTGTTGTTTCGTCGCGCCGAGGAACCCGGACAGCCATGCGCGAGTGGCGCCGACGGTCGCCGAGAAGCCGGGTTCCATGTCGTCGGCGCCGGCCACGACGATGTTCGGGTACTGCGCGGCATGGGCGGCGACGGGATCGACGACCTTGTCGGCCCACGTGGTCCCTTCTGCCGACGACACCGCGCCGTCGTTGTTCGTGCCGATGGCCAGCAGCATCGGCGCGTTCGACTTCTGGGTGCTGGCGTAGCCGTCGACGTACGCGTTCAGCGCCCTGACCAGCGCCGCGTAGGAGATCCACTTGATGGTCGCCGAGAGCAGCACACCGTTGCCGCTCTGCGCCCCGATGTCCTGCAGGACCAGGTAGCGGTGCCCGGACGGGTTGTAGCCGGCGTCCTTGGCGCCCATCGCGCGCATGAGCGGCACGTCGTGCGCGGAGGCGCCGGTCAGGTTGCGCAGGTAATGGCTGGTCGACACCGGCGCGGGCGTGGTCTGCGGCGGGATCGGCGCCTGCTTCGTGGTGACCTTGACCGTGGCGGCGGTTCCGGCCCCGACGGAGTTCACTGCGGCGACCGAGACCTGATACGTCGTCGCGGGAGCGAGACCCGTCAGGGTGGCGGTGGTCGCCGTGGCCGGGAGCTGTTGCGTGGCGCCGTTGCCGGTGACCTGATAGCCGGTGACCGGCGCGCCGCCGTCGTCGGCGGAAGCGAGCCAGGTCACCGTGATGCGGTGCGCGGTCGCGCTCGCCGTCCCGAGCTGCGGCGCCGAGGGCGGTGACGGCACCCAGGCTGGGACGTTCGCGCAGCCGAGCGACGCGTCGATGCCGGAGCCGAGGTTGGTGCCGGTGGCGCAGAGGGTGTGCGCGGACGTCGTGGCCGGCAGCGTCGCGGTGAATCCGTGCGCGGTGCCGTACGCGGACCATTGCGCCGGCAGGTTGGCGGTGGCGTCGGCGGTCACGGGCGGGCCGGTGGTGGTGCCGTCGACGGTGAAGCTGACCTGGATGGGGTCGGTGACGTCCGGATCGAGGGCCCAGCCCGACACGGTGATGCCGGTGGTCGAATGGCTGGTCGCGGTGAGCGCACCGACCGGGTCGTTGAGGCCGGTCAGAGTCAGGCAGCCGAGCGACGTGTCGTGCCCGCCGCCGACGTTGACCGCGACGACGCACAGCCGGTGCGTGCTGTCGGGCACCGCAACGCTCGCCCGGTAGCCGTGGTCAGGGCCGTAATGCGGATGCCGGGTGCCGACCGCGGGCCGGGGAACGTCCGCGGTGACCGTGGTGGCCAGCCGGCCGTCCAGCAGGACGCGCACCGGGATCGGCGCCGTGGTGTCGGGATCGATGGCAACCCCGCGGAGGTACGCGAGTCCGAAGCCCGAGGTGGCCGGCCCAAGCCGTCCCCAGGGCGCGCCGGAGTCGCGGCTCGCCCGCCAGGAGGGGCTTGCCGCGCTCGCGGGTGCGGCGAATGAGGCGAGCACGGCGAAGGCGAGCGCAGTCAGCAGTGCGGTGCGGCACGCCGGGAACGACCACCGGCGGCGCGAAGCGGCGGACAGCAACGAATCGACTCCTCGAGGGCCCCGCAACCCGCACCGGACAGGTTAACAGCAGACTTCCGTGATGCGCGAGGGGCTCTCGGCAACTTCTGTGCAACATGTGACCGCTCGAGGGCCTGACGTGCGGCGTCGCGTCACGCACTGTGCCGGTCGGCGCGGTCGTTGAGCCGTTCGAGTCCCCTGTCCGTAGTAGAGGGTGTCCAACCAACTGGAGCCCTCGAGGAGGGACCATGAACATCGAAACGAACATCGCATCGGGCAGTCCTCGGCGCTGGCGCAATGCCGCCGTCGGCATCGGTGTCCTGCTGCTCGGGGCCACCGCGTGCAGCAGCGCAACGCACGCCGCCACCGGCGGCGGCGGCGCGGGCGGGTCGGGCGGATCGGCCATGACCGTCTCGGTCGCCAAGGCCGGCAGCGTCGGCCGGGTGCTGGTCGACTCGTCGGGCGCGACGTTGTACGTCAACAACCGCGACACGGCGACGCACCAGGCCTGCACCGCCGCGTGCCAGGTGTTCTGGCAGCCGCTGACCGTCTCGGGCCACGGCATGCCGACCGCCAGTGGCGCGGTGACCGGTGCCCTGGGCGTGCGGCAGACATCTGCCGGCCGCCAGGTGACCTACCGCGGCAAGCTGCTGTACACCTTCACCCAGGACCACTCCGCCGGGCAGGCGAACGGCAACAACTTCACCGACAGCTTCAACGGCGTCCAGTTCACCTGGCTCGCCGCGACACCGTCCGGCACCGCGGCTGCGGGCTCTTCGCCGTCGCAGGGCGGTGGCGGTGGCTACGGCAGT
>DASSEP010000075.1:0-5997 GCA_035695205.1 Jatrophihabitans sp.
CGTCACCAACGACACCGGCGCCGTGCTCGCCCTCGGCCGCACCCGGCGGCTGGCCACCCACAAACAACGCCTCGCCCTCGCCGCCCGCGACGGCGGGTGCTCGTTCCCCGGGTGCACCCGGCCTGCCGCTTGGTGCGAGGCTCACCACGTCATCCCCTGGCGGCTCGGCGGCCGCACCGATCTTGCCAACCTCTGCCTCGTCTGCCGGTTCCACCACCGCGAGTTCGAACGGCGCGGGTGGCGGGTCGCCGTGCGCGACGGTCACCCCGAATGGATCGCGCCGCCCTGGCTCGACCCGGACCAACAGCCCCGGCGTAACACCGCCCACCACCCGCCGGACTCCGACTTCGTCCGGTAGACGGCGCGCGCCGCCGCTTAGGGGTCAGTGGCGACGCGCCGGGAAACACCACCCCCAGCGCCGAGCCCCGCACGCGGAGCCGCCGTGCCGCCGACTCACCGTCTGGGAACCCACTCGATGGCGTGCCACCCGGCGTGTTTGGTCGCGGCGACGCCGGTGACCTGGCCTTCGTCGTTGATCGCGAAAGCTTCGCTGGTTTGTCCGCCCAGGGTGCCGAGCTCTTGCATGCCCCCACGCGACGTCCACACGAACGCGCCCTCCCGCGTCACCGAGTCATCCGCCCCAACCACGTACCCACGGCTGTTCATCGCGTTCACGTAACTGTCGATCCCGCGGTGTCCGAGCACCCGCAGCCCCCGCCCCGGCGTCCATCGAAACGCGTGACAGCAGCCCGGCGTGGCCACCACTCCCGCAACCTGGCCTCGGTCATTCAGCGCGATCGCCCTGCTGTAGCCGAAACCAATGCCGACGTTCTGCATGCCGCCTGCCGGCGTCCACCGAAACGCTCGACCGGCACGGTCAGCGGGGCGCTTCTTCCTGATCAGCGACTCCCCCGCGACCTGCCCGCGGCTGTTGATCGCGACCGCCCAGCTCTCCTTGCCGCCCTGCAGGGTGCCGAGATCGCGCATGCCGTGCTCCGGAGTCCAGCGGAACGCATGGGCGAGCCCGGACGCCGTCGTCGCCCAGCCGGCGACCTGCCCGACGTCGTTCACCGCCACCGCCGCGCTGGTGTCGCCGCCCAGCGTGCCGAGATCCCACATGCCCCGCCCGGGGGTCCAGAGGAACGCGTGGGACTCTCCGGCCGCCGTGTTGGCGGTGCCGACAACCTGCCCGAGATCGTTCACCGCCGCGCCGGCGCTGCTGCTGCCGCCCAGCGTGCCCAGGTCGCGCATGCCCCGCCTCGGCCCCCACAGAAACGCGTGGGCCTGCCCGCCGGCCGTGTCGGCGACGCCGGTGACCTGACCCCGCTCGTTGATCGCCGCCGCGTCACTGTCGTCACCGCCGAGGGTGCCCAGATCCCGCATCCCGCCCCGGGCAGTCCACCGGAACGCGTGTCGCGTGTGGGCATCAGTCCGCGACGAACCCGCCACCTGCCCGCGATCGTTGATCGCCTTGCCGATGGCCTGGATGCCGCCAAGGGTGCCGAGATCGCGCGCCACGTAGGTCACGGCCGCACGAAGTGCGCTCGGGCTGCCTGCATCGGCCGGCACGCGTGCGACCACGCCGACGCCGGCGATCGCCATTGCGGCGACCAGGCACATGCCCAGGCGCGCCGCGATCCTCTCCCGCCGACTGGCCATCGCAAACCTCCCGGGTCGCGGCTCACGGCGCGGCAAGCGTGCGCGCGCCCCGGAGGCTACGAGCCAGACCCAACACCGGGCAGGGCCCGAGTACCCGTTGATCGCAAGGACGCGTCGCCAATCCCGCGATGCACACCCGCGGGTGGCCGCGGCCGCGCTAGCGCTGCTCGCCGCCACGGGCATGTGGGCCACCTCCGCGCCGCGAGTCACCGGCGATCAGCTCGCCCGCCGGTTCGTCGCGCCGGCGTTCAGTGGACGAGTCCGGGTTCGAACTTGTGTCCCAGCATCAGCCGGATCTCCACCGTGACCGACTCCGGCGGATTCTCGGCAGACACACCGGTCACGGTCACCGTCTTCCCGCAGCTGGGGACCTCGAGCACCTCGTTGACCTGCGGCGCGAGCGTCCCCTCGAGCCACACCGGGCGGATCTCGCCCAATGGAGGGTTGTTGACCTGGTTGACGCCGATCGAATGCACCACGACAGTCGAGCCGACGCTTACGTCGTCACCGACTGCGGGCCGGTACTCCACCGCGAGCACGCCGTCGTCGTGGCCCGGAATGTCGATCGTCGCCAGCACCGATCCCGTGCCGTCGACACACAGGCCCTGGATCTCGGCGACTCCCTGTGTGCCCAGGATCTGACTGACCCCGCCGCCCAGAGCGAATCGCTCGGACCCTCGATACAGCGACGCCGCGGACAGTCGGCGATCGCTGCGCCAGAAGTTCGGGGTCGTCTGCCCGGCGTCGACGTCGGGGACGGGCACCGCGTGGTCGACGCCGTTCGGGTCGCGCTGCAGGTTGGTGAAACCCATGACGTCGAAGGCGTCCTGATACACGTTGCCGCCGCCGGGCACCCACGCGCCGCCGAACGCATGCTGGAACCCGAGCGTGTGCCCCACCTCGTGCTGGAAAAAGGACAGGCCGCCCAATTCGTCCAGCGCGATATCGCCGAGCTGTCCCGTCGCTCCGGCGTCGGAGGGCCCGTTCGGCACCAGGACGACCAGGTGATCGAAACCCGACAGGTCGATTCCGTCCGAAGCCAGATCCTGCTTCGCTGCCTGCACAACACCGCCGCGCCCGGTCTGCTGCGCGTCCGCCCAGGTGAAGGTGTCGAACGGGATCCAGCCCGGCGTGACGATCTCGAAACTCAAGTCCATCAGCGCGCGGGTGCACCTGCTCCAGAACTGCGCAGCACCGAACTCGTCGCGGTTGAAGATCTCGTCGATCAGGGCGGCGCCCCACGGCGGTTCCGACGCGGTGCTGCCCGCCGGCGAACGGAACAGCAGCGTCGCTATAGCGTAGCGATGGCGTTGCTGATCCAGCTCAGGCATTCTCGCCGCCAATCAGGGACCGGTGCGCGGCGGCGTGGCCGTCACAGGGTCTTGTACCGCTGCGGGCTGCTCCGGTTCGGCCAGCGGCTTTCCCTTCAGCGACGCCAGCACGGCCTTGCCCACCGCGACCTCCGTGCCGTCGTCGGGCGTGGTCCGCGACAGCCGGAACAGAACCTGGCTCGGGGTGTCCTGGCGCAGATACAGCGTCCGGTCGTCCGCCGAGAGATCCTCACGCTCGACCGGGACGAACCAGCCGGCGACGTACTTCTTGCCCCCGTACGTGATCAGGGTCTTGAAGGTGAGGATCGGGCGCAGCTTGCCGCGGATCTTCGCCGCCGGGAACTCCAGCTGGATCGATGCCCCGTTTCGCGCGGTCTGCTTGTCGCCGGCCAGGTGATCCAGCCGGATGCGGCGCAGCACCTCGTCGCGCGGAACCTGATCGGCGGACTGCTGGGCGCCGAGCAGCGCGTTCGACTTGATGATGTCCGGCGGCGGCTCCGACTCGTCCAGCTCCTTCACGAACGCCGGCGGCATTGCCTCGATGAGGATCTTGAGCAGGAACTTCGGATCCGCCGCGATCGCGGGCAGCGACTGATCGGTCACCTCCTCCAGCCGCTTGCGCATCCGCCGTCCGGCGAGGGTGGGACCGACGAGCCCCAGCACGATCAGGCCGAGGCCGGTGCCGAAGGCGAGGTACTGCGATCCCTGGGTCTGGAACTGCACGCCGCCGAAGTTCTTGACGAGGCCGGCGATGACGAGAAGCAGGCCCACGGCCACCAGCGCGGCGAACGGCGTCTTGGCCACCTGCCCGACGAAACCGCCCAGGGAGCTCAGGAAATCCCGGGGGTTGGATGACTCCTGCTTGGTCGAATCGTCTGCTGCCGGCATAGCGGGCTCCCGTGGTGCGATGACCACCTCGTACGCCGAAGAATGTCCTCGGCACGCTTGCGGAGCAAGGGGCATTCGCCTCCGGCAGTTGGGGCGAAACAGCGCTCATCGTGCGCGGCCCGCACCGAACCGGACCGGCGCCGGGGGCGCGCATCGCGCCGCGTCCCGTCGCCGGTGCCGCTGAGAGATCAACCTCGATGCGCCCCGGTGATCGCAAGGACGCGTCAATAATCGGCCGATGCACACCCTGCGGGTCGTCGCGACCGCGCTCGCGATGCTCGCCGCCATGGGCATCTGCGCCACCCTCGGGCGGCGCCAGCGCGCGGCCACCGTCGCGCTGGTGCTGCTCTCGCTCGTCTGGCTCACCCTCGACAGCGACTTCGAGGGGCCCATCCTGATCAAACTCACCAAGAACAACAGCGTGACGCTGGCGGATCTGGTCGCCGTGGCCGGCATCCTCGTCGCCGCCGGGCTGTGGCGGCGCACGAGCAGGCGTCCCACGTCCCCGCCCGGGCCCGGCGCCGCCGGAGCCGGTGCGCAACCCGGCCCGCGCGCATGCGACGATCTTTCGATGCCGGAGCCGACTGCCGCTCTCCACGCGCTGCGGGCCTCGACCGCCGACCTGCTCAACGCCTTGCAGGGCGTCCAGTGGTCCGACGCCGACCTCACCGAAGCCTCGCTGTGCCCCGGCTGGACGCGCGGGCACGTGCTCACCCACCTCGCCCGCAACGCCGACGGCATCACCGCCACCGTCGCCGGCGCGCTGCGCGGCGAGATCGTCCCCCGTTACCCGGACGGCTGGGACGCCCGCAACGCCGACATCGACGCCGGCGCCGGACGTCCGCTCAACGTCCAGGTCGCCGACCTGCGCGACTCCGCGGAACGGCTCGACCGCGTCTTCGGCGCGGTCACCGAGGCCGACGGCTGGCAGCTGCCCACCGCTGAGGACAAGGACGCCGAGCACTGGGTGTTCGCCCGGCTGCGCGAGGTCGAGATCCACCGAGTCGACCTCGACCACGGCTACACGCCCGACCGCTGGCCGCCGCTGATGGTCACCCGGCTGCTGCCCGACGCGGCCGACACGCTGGGCAAGCGGACGTCGGAACCTCTTCGCGTCGAGGTGACCGAACAGGGCTCGCTGGCCCCAGACTGCGTCGGCAAGTCCTGGACCGCCGGCGAGGGCGACGGCGACCCCACCGTCGTGCGCGGGCCGGACTGGGCGGTGCTCGCCTGGCTCGTCGGCCGCGGCAGCGCGGCCCGCGACGCGCTCGGCGAGACGCCGGAACTCGGCCCCTGGCGGTAGCCGGCCCCTCGGCGCGGCCGCGGCCCGGGTTCGTCCGCGGCGGGTGACGCCGGGCCGTACGCCGGCCGGTCATCGTCGTAGGGTGAGCGCCCGAGCCCCGATCAGCCCACCGGCCGCCCGCCGCAGCCTCGCCGCCGAGCGCCGGCTGTTCGAGTTCGAGATTCCCTGGGGCCCGGACTTCGACGACCCCCGCCAGGAGTGGCGCCGACTGTTCTCCGAGCTGCTCGGCACCTTCCTGCTCGTGCTCGTCGGCGCCGGCGGCGGAGTTGTCGACGCGGCCAGCAATGGCGCGATCCAGCGGGCCGCGGCCGTCACCGCCCCCGCGCTGATGGTCATGGCAATCATCCTGTTCATGGGCACGGTGTCCGGCGCGCACCTGAACCCCGCCGTCAGCCTGGCCTTCGCCGTGCGCGGCGACTTCCCGTGGCGGCGGGTGCCCGGCTACATCGTTGTGCAGCTGATCGGCGCGACGCTCGCCTGCCTGGTCCTGTGGGCGATGTTCGGCAAGATCGGGTCGCTAGGCGCCACCGAGCCCGGCGCCGGCTTCACCGACGTCCAGGCGATGTTCATGGAGCTGATACTGACGGCCGGACTGGTCAGCACGATCCTCGGCACCGCCTCGCGCGCGCAGAACGTCGGCGCGCTGTCGGCCCTCGCCGTCGCCGGCTACATCGCCCTCGCCGGGCTGTGGTCCAGCCCGGTGAGCGGCGCGTCGATGAACCCCGCCCGCTCGTTCGGCCCGGATCTCGTCCTCGGCGACTTCTCGTCCTACTGGGTGTACGTCGCCGGCCCGCTGGCCGGTGCCCTGCTCGCCGT
>DASSEP010000076.1:0-3317 GCA_035695205.1 Jatrophihabitans sp.
CGCCGCGTCCCGATGAAGTCCAGCTGAGTCTCACCGCGGTAGAGCCGTGTGAAGACCGACATCAGCGCGTGCCCTTCCCGTCGGTGGTGCCGTCGCCCTGGTCGCGCATGCGGGCCCGGCGGGCCGCGGCCCGCTCGGCCGCCGTCCCCGGTTCCGGGGTGGTGCGCCGCCTGGCCTCCCCCTCGGCGGGGGCCGCGGGATCGGGACCGCCGGTGTCGGTCTGCTGCTCGGGGGGTGCCGTGGCCGTGGCGGTGGCGCCGGTAGCGCGAGACGCGCTGCGCACCGAACTGGTACTCCCTCTGGCCCCACCCACCGGGGCCTCCGCCGGGGCGACGCCGCCGACCCGAACGGCGTCGAGGCCGGTGAAGCGCTTGGAGCCGAAGGCTCGGCTGCGCGAGAGCAGCGAGATCATCGGGTGGGTGAACAGGAACACGACGACGAGGTCGAGGATCGTCGACAGTCCCAGCGTGAACGCGAAGCCCTTCACGTCGGCCGAGGCGAAGTAGTACAAGATCGCCGCGGCGAGGAACGACACGGTGTCCGCGGAGAGGATCGTGCGCCGCGCGCGCACCCATGCCCGCGGCACCGCGACGCGCATCGAGCGGCCCTCGTGCACCTCGTCCTTGATCCGTTCGAAGAACACCACGAACGAGTCGGCGGTGATGCCCAACGCCACGATGAAGCCGGCGACGCCGGACAGATCCAGGGTGAAGCCGATCTGGGTGCCCAGGATGACCAGCATCGCGTAGGTCAGCGCACCCGAGACCAGCAGCGACGCGATGGTGACGAGCCCGAGCCCGCGGTAGTAGAGCAGCGAGTACAGCACCACCAGGATGAGGCCGATGCCGCCGGCCAGCAGCGCCGCCTTGAGCTGCGAGCTGCCCAACGTCGCCGAGACGTGCTCGTTGTCGTCGAGGCGGAAGGTCAGCGGCAGTGCGCCGTACTGGAGCTGATTGGCCAGTTCAGTGGCGGAACTCTGCGTGAAGTTGCCACTGATCTGAGTCGGCAGGCCAGAGATCTGCGTCTCGTTGACCGGCGCCGAGATGACCGCGCCGTTCAGGGTGAACGCCACGAAGTCGGCGCACGGTGTGCTGGTGCCACAGCTGTAGACCGGCGGCGCGCTCTGCGCCGAGCCGCCGATATTGTGCGCGCCGGTGTAGGCCGACCACTTGGCGTCGCCGCTGTCCTTCAGCTTCAGCTGGACAGTCCACTCGGATTGGCCCTGCGACACGTTCGGCGCCTGGGCGCTCGCGCTGCTGATCTGCGTGCCCTCGACGACCACGGGGCCGAGCAGGAACGCGAACTCCTGATTCGGTGCGCCCGGACTGATGTCGGTGCCGCAGGCCACGTAGTACTGGTCGTTCAGGTCGGGCTCGGTCTGCCCCTTGCGGCAATCGAAGTTGGTCAGCTGCGCGGCCACGCCCTGGGCCGCCGTGGAGTCGATCCCGCCCGACGCGTACACGGTCGACGGGTCGGGCAGCTTGACTGCTTTGTTGATGTCGGCGACCGAGTGCACGGTGCACTTGTGCGGACCCGTCGGCGCCGCCGAGCCCGATCCTGCGGCAGAGCTGGACGCCGGAGCGGCCGGGCTCGAGTTCTTCGCCTGCGTGGCGGTCGGAGAACCCGCGCGGGTCGCCGACGGCCGCGGCTTGGCTGCCGCCGCGGTGCCGAGCCTGCGCTCGGAGACCGCCTTGGGTGCCTCCGCCGCGGGGCTGGTGGAGGGCCTGGCCGTGCGTTGAGCCCCGGAAGAGGTGGTCGGCGACGGCGAAGGTGCCGGGGCCGAACTCGACGCGGCGGGCTGGTTGCGCGCCCCCTTCGGCGCATAGGGCCCGCAGGTGACCGGAACCGCGGGCGCGACCACGCCGCGGAAGTTCAGCTTGGCCGGCTGGCCGAGCGCCGCGACGTCCTGGTTGGTGCCGTTCGGGATCGAGATGACGATCTGGTCGCTGCCCTGGATCACGACCGTCGACTGCGTGACGCCGCTGCCGTTGACCCGGTCCTCCATGATCTGGCGGGCCTGCTCCATCTGCGTCGTCGTCGGCGTGCCGCGGGCAGTGAAGATCACCCGGATGCCGCCGACGAGGTCGATGCCGAGCTTGGGCGTGTGCCGCTGCCCAGGAAGGAAGACGATCGCGTAGAGAACGCCGAGCAGCACGACCAGGGCGGTGAGATAGCGCCCGACGCGCAGCGTTCCGGGGGGTGGTGCCACGGGGAAGTATCTCCTCGACGTCCTAAGAATGCGAAACTGCGCGGAACGGTCGGCATCCGGTCACAACGACCGCATACGGACGCGATGCCCGGGTGCGGGCCGCGAGACAGTATGACCGAAGCACCTTCAGCGCCCGTTGCCGGGCACGATCAGCGGCCCGGGTCGGCCCGGTGCTCCGCCTTGCCGAGGTCGACCGTACCGGGCTGCGTCCCGGTGACATCGGAACCGCCGATAACCGTGTCGGAGGCCGTCTCGGTCGAGAGGTCGGGCGTGCCGACGCCGGCCCGGCGGAACTGCGGCGGCAGGTCTTTGAGGTCACGCAGCGCCGCAAGTTCCCAACGCACCTCGACGCCAGGTGCGATGGACAGCGACACCGTTCCGTCGTCGTGCTTGGCGACGACGGTGCCGTGCAGCCCGGAGGTCGTCATGACGTCGGTTCCGACGGCGATGCGCTCGGCACGTTCGGTCTCTGCGGCCGCCTGCCGCCGCCGGGCGCGGGCCGAGAAGGCGAGCATGGCAATCATCAACACGACGATGATCAGGAATGGGAGGTAGGTCACAGCTCGAGTCCTTGCCAGGTCGGTCGAACGGTCGTTCGCCGCCGAGCCTACGCGTCGAACAGTGTGGCGGCGCCCGGAGCGGGCGACGGCGGCACCGCACCCAGGTGCTCCCAGGCGCTCGGCGTCGCCACCCGGCCGCGCGGGGTGCGGGCCAGCAGCCCCGCCCGGACGAGGAACGGCTCGGCGACCTCCTCGACCGTCTCGACCTCCTCGCCCACCGCGACGGCGAGCGTGCCCACGCCGACCGGGCCGCCGCCGAACCGGCGAACCAGGGCGTCGAGCACGGCGCGGTCGAGACGGTCCAGGCCGAGCTCGTCGACGTCATAGACGGCCAGTGCGGCCGCGGCGATCTCGGCAGTGACCACGCCGTCGGCGCGGACCTCGGCGTAGTCGCGCACCCGGCGCAGCAGCCGGTTGGCGATACGCGGCGTGCCGCGCGACCGGCGCGCGATCTCGACAGCGCCCTCGGGGCGGAGCTCCACCGACAGCAGCGCGGCCGAGCGGTGCAGCACCCGCTCCAGCTCGGCCGGTTCGTAGAAGTCCATGTG
>DASSEP010000077.1:0-8364 GCA_035695205.1 Jatrophihabitans sp.
GGGCTCGGCAACCTGCTGATCGGCGCCCGGGTGGCGCGCATCGCCCCGGTGAGCCGCGAGATGATCCTGAACTTCGTCGCGCAGTTCAGCCTCGGCCTGCCGAAGTCCTACTAGCCAATGCTGATCTTCCGGCACGATGCGCGCTGTGACCGCCCAGACGCAGGAAGATCACCCGACCGAGACAATGTTCCTGCGCCACGTGCGCCGTGACGCCCCAGGCGCAGGAAGATCACCTCACGCACGCGATGCAGGAAGATCGACAGGAGAGACCACATGAGCGAGCTCGTGCACTACGACGTCGACCGGGCCATCGCGACGATCACCTTCGACTCGCCGGGCAACCGGAACGCATTGTCGGCGCAGCTGGTCGGCGAGACGACCGAGAAGCTGCGCGCGGCCGGCGAGGACGCCGCGGTGCGCGCGGTCGTGCTCACCCACACCGGGACGACGTTCTGCGCCGGCGCGGACCTGCGCGAATCGTCGGCCGAGGGCGGTCCCGAGCTCGGCACGCTGCGGATGCTCGGCCTGTTGCGGATGATCACCGAGCTGCACAAGCCGGTCATCGCCCGCATCGACGGCGCCGCCCGTGCCGGAGGGCTCGGCATCATCGGCGCCTGCGACATGGCGTTCGCGAGTCCGGCGGCGTCGTTCGCGTTCACCGAGGTGCGTCTCGGCCTGGCGCCGGCGATCATCTCGCTCACGACGCTCAGCCGGATGAACGAGCGCGCGGCGGGCCGCTACTACCTGACCGGCGAGAAGTTCGACGCGGCCGCGGCCGCCGCGGGCGGGCTGATCACGGCGGCCGTGGACGACCTGGACGCCGAGCTCGCCCGCATCACCGACGCGCTGCGGACCTGTTCGCCGCAGGGGCTCGCCGAGACGAAGCCGCTGACCTCGCACGCGGTGCGCAAGGCGTTCGCCGAATACGCCGACGAGGTGCAGGCGCAATCGGCTCGGCTCTTCGGGTCGGAGGAGGCGCGTGAGGGGATGCTGGCCTTCCTGCAGAAGCGCCCGCCGCGGTGGGCGCTCGTGCAGGAGTCGGGCGAGTGACCACGGTCGAGGCGCGCGAGCCGCAGCAGGACCGTTCGCGGGCGACCCGCGCCCGGCTGCTGGAGTCGGCTATCGTCTGCCTCGCCGAGCAGGGCTGGACGGCGAGCACGGTGGCCGTCGTCGCCGAGCACGCCGGCGTGTCCCGCGGCGCCGCGCAGCATCACTTTCCGACCCGGGAGGCCTTGTTCACCGCTGCGCTCGAGCACGTCACCCGCGAGCGCGGTGAGCAGATGCGCCGCGAGGTGGCCGGCCGGCGCGCCGAGATGGACACCCAGGCGGTCGTCGAGCTGGTCTTCGACCTGTTCACCGGGACGTTCTTCCGCGCGGCGCTCATGCTGTGGGTCGCTGCGGCCAGCGAGCCGCAGTTGCGCGAGCAGGTGATCCCGCTCGAGGCCCGCATCGGCAGGGAGGTGCACCGGGTCGTGGTCGGCCTTCTCGGCGTCGACGAGCAGGTGCCCGGCGTGCGCGAGACGGTGCAGGCGACGCTGGATCTCGCCCGCGGACTCGGCCTGGCGAACCTGCTCACCGACGACAGCGCGCGCCGCGCCGGGATCGCCCGGCAGTGGGCGCACACGCTGGACGCGGTGCTGGGCTGCTGAGGCCCCGCCGCGTCAGCGGCGAGCACCCTCGCGGGCCAACAAGCGGGCGAGGACGTCCTCGGACCCTTCCTCGGCACGCCGGTGTCGGCGGCCTGGCCCCGCGGCGTCGCGTTCCTCCGCTGTCTCCGCGCCCCCGGCGTCCTGTTCGTCGCGGCGCCGGCGGCGGCCCGCGTAGCCCCGGTCGGCGTCCTGCTGCGGCGGCTCGACCGGATCCAGGGGGAAGTCGGTGAACGGCGTGAGGCGCGGCAGATCCGCGAACGGGTCTTTGGCACCGGCGGCCGCGGATGCGGCGGCGGCCGGGCGGGTTGCGGCTTCCGAGGTGGCCGACGCGATCCGCGGGGGCGGTTCGGGGGTCGGCGGCTGCGGGGGTGCCGGCGGCGACGGCGGCATGGTCGCCGCCGCGGCCGCCTGCTCCTCCTGCTCGACGATGCGCCGCAGCGAGGCGATCGTCGACTTCAGCGGGACGGTCGCGGTCACGTCGGCGGGCACCGGCGCGGGCAGCTCGGCCAGCCCGTCGTGCTCGCCGGCGATGGCCTTCAGCCGGCGCACCTCGGCGCGCATCGCCTCGAGGTCGGATCCGATCAGGCGGGTCGTTTCGATCCGTTCGAGACGGAGCTGCCCGCCGACCTTCTCGAGCAGCTCCGAGCGCAGCTCGGCGACCTCGGCGCGCAGCGCCGCGACCTCGGAACCGACCGCGGCGCCGATCTCGGTGCGCAGCAGGTCCTGCAGGTGCGCTTCGAACGCGCGCAGCTGTGCGGCCTGTTCGGCACGCTCGAGTTCGCGTGACTTGCGGACGGCGAGTTCGAAGCGCTCGTCGGATGCTGCAGCACCGGTGTCGGATTCCGCAGCCCGCGCATCGGCGTCGGCGTGCTGGTCGTCACGCCCGGAAACCCGGCGGCCACCGAAGGTGCAGAACGCACCCAGCAGCAGGCCCCAGAGCCCGACCAGCACACCGATCTCGATGCGGCGGGGACTGGTGGTACCCGTGACGATCAGCCAGACGCCCACGGCGCCCAACACGACTGCGGCGCCGAACCCGATGCTGCGCGCGATCGCGCTTCGCGATCGAGGTTGGGGGGCGGGGGTCGGCACTGGGACAGTTTAGTCAATCCGCAGCCATCCGCAGCCGGCAGCGAGAACCTTCTCGCATCCCTCGATCAGGACCGCCGCGGCACCCCTCAGGAACGCTGCCCGGGATCGATGCCGGCCCGCTCGAGCAGCAGTCCGGAAGCGATCAACAGCAGCCCTGCGCCGAGCACCAGCAGCCCGATCCGGGCGTCGTGGGCCACCGCGCGCACGTCCGCGACGTCCGGCAGCAGACGGGCCAGCAGGCCCAGCGCGGCCCCGACCACACCCGCCCCGACCGCCGACGACGCCTTGCCCAGGGCGACACAGCGCGCGATCGCGATCGCGGTCATCGGCTTGGCGTGCGGGTCGTGGCGCACCGCCGCGCGCACCCGCCGCGCCGTGACGAACTCCACGAGCGCCAGCGCGGCGAGCGGCACCGGCAGCGAGTAGTTGAGCGGCGGCAGGGCGTCGTAGGCGAGCCGGACGAGCAGGTAGGCGAGCGCGCCGACCACGACGGCGATCAGCACGAGATCGCTCCAACGGGTCCGCCGCATGCCGTGGTGTTTCTCACTCACCGCAGCGACCACCCCGTCAGTCGCACACCGTCGCGCTCGGCGGCCGGCAGCGCGGCGACGAGCTCGGCCACCGGGACGCCGCCCAGCCGGGCAGCGGGGTCGGCGGCGAGCCATGGCACGAGCACGAACGCCCGTTCGGCTGCGCGCGGATGCGGCAGGATCAGCGCCGGCTCGAGGCTGCTGACTCCGTCGACGTCGACGATGTCGACGTCGAGCGTGCGTGGACCCCAGCGGAGTTCGCGCGTCCTGCCGGCGGCCTGCTCCGCCGCCTGCGCCCGCTCCAGCCAGGTGTGCGGTGCCGCCGTCTCGTCGGCGACCACCAGCACGGCGTTGAGGTAGTCCTCCTGCGGGACGGGCCCCCACGGCGCGGTCTCGTAGACCGGGGACACCGCGCGCAGCCACGGCCGGAACCGCTCCATGGCGGCCTGCAGCGCGGCGAGCCGGTCCCCCAAGTTCGCGCCGATCGACAGGACGGCCTTGCTCACCGGGTGGCCCCGCCCTCGCGTCGGATCGTCACCGCCACGTCGGAGAAGGTGAGCGGGATCGGTGCCTGCGGCTTGTGCACCGTCACAGTTGCCGCGGCTACCCGGGGATCCGCGAGGCACACCTCGACGAGCCGGGCGGCGAGGGTCTCCAGCAGGTTGACCGGCTCGCCCGCCACGACCGCGGCCAGCTTCTCGGCGAGTTCGCCGTAGTGGACGGTGTCGGTCAGCTCGTCCGAGGCGGCTGCCGCGGCGGTGGAGACCTCCAGCGTGGCGTCGATGACGAAGTCCTGGCCGTCGCGCCGCTCGAAGTCGAACACGCCGTGCTTGCCGCGCACCCGCAGCCCGGTCAGCGTGATGCGGTCGGTCATCGCGCGGCGGCCTGGATCGCGGCCACGGCCCGTGCGGCGTCCATCGACCGCCGGACCTCGTGCACCCGCACCCCCCAAGCGCCGTGCGCGGCGCAGTGCGCGGTGATCGCGGTCGTGGCGTCCTCCCGGTCGCCCACCGGGCGAGGCTCCCCATCGGCGCCGGCCAGCAGCCGGCCGAGGAACGACTTGCGCGAGGCGGCCACGAGCACCGGCCATCCGGTGGCGACGAAGGAGTCGAGCGCGGCAAGCAGCGCCCAGTTGTGGGCGCCGGTCTTGGCGAAGCCCAGGCCGGGATCGATGACGATCTTTTCCGGCTCGACGCCGGTCGCGAGCGCGGCGTCCACCCGCGCACTCAGCTCGTCGTGCACGTCGCGCACGACGTCGTCGTAGCGGGCCAGCTCGTTCATGTGCTCGCTGTGGCCGCGCCAGTGCATGAGGATCCACGGGCAGCCGGCGGCGCGCACGACCGCGGCCATGTCCGGGTCGCCGAGCCCGCCGGAGACGTCGTTGACCACGGTGGCGCCGGCGGCCAGCGCGGCGTCGGCGACCGCGGCGCGGTAGGTGTCTACGCTCAGCGCGACGCCCTCGGCGGCGAGCGCCTCGATCACGGGCAGGATGCGGCGCTTCTCCTCCTCGGCGGCAACGCGCCGGGCGCCGGGCCGGGTGGACTCGCCACCGACGTCGATCAGGTCGGCGCCTTCGTCGCGCATCTGCATCCCGTGGGCGATCGCCGCGTCGAGCGAGTCGTAGCGGCCGCCGTCGGAGAACGAGTCGGGGGTCACGTTGAGCACGCCCACGACCGCGATGCGCCCGACCGGTCGGGGCAGGGCGGCCGACGGCGCCGAGGCGCTCGACGACCGGGAAGCCGACGACGGCGCGCTGGGCGCCATCAACGGCCCAGGATCAGGCTCAGTGCCTCGGCGCGTGTGCGCGGATCGCTCTTGAACAGCCCGCGCACGGCGGAGGTCATGGTCTGCGAGCCCGGTTTGCGGATGCCCCGCATCGCCATGCACAGGTGCTCGGCCTGGATGACGACGATCACGCCCTGCGGCTGGAGGCGTCGCATGATGGCGTCGGCCACCTGGCTGGTCAGCCGCTCCTGAACCTGCGGGCGACGCGCGTACAGGTCGACGACCCGGGCCAACTTGGAGAGCCCCGTGATCCGCCCGTCGGTGCCGGGGATGTAGCCGACGGCGGCGGTGCCGTGCCAGGGCACGAGGTGGTGCTCGCAGGTGGAGTAGAGAGGGATGTCCTTGACCAGGACGAGCTCGTCGTGGTTCTCGTCGAACGTCGTCTCGAGGACGGCCTCCGGGTCGACGTGCAGGCCGCCGAACACCTCGGCGTAGTGCCGCGCCACCCGGGCCGGGGTGGCGAGCAGCCCGTCGCGGTCGGGATCCTCGCCGACGGCGATGAGCAGCTCGCGAACCGCGGCCTCGGCGCGGGCCACGTCGATCTTGGCACCGGTCCCGCCGTCGAGCGGCGACGGCGCGACGCTGAGGTCGGTCAACGCTGCGGCGGTCCCTCGGGAGGCGGCGGTGTTTCGTAGCTGCCGTACTGCTGCCCCTGGCCGGAGCCGCCGTAGGGCTGCCCCGTCCCGCCGCCGACCGGCGGTCCGAAATAGCCGCCCTGGCCGCTCGGCGGCTGCGGAGCGGCGGGTTCCGGGGTCACGCCGGGCAGCTGCTTGTCCGAGTCCTCGCCATGGCCGTTGGACGACCCGTTCGCCGACGCCTTGCGCAGCGAGGTGGGGATGTCCACGGGCGGCCGGTCGCTCGGGGTGCGCTTGCCGAACGCGGTGAACGTGTTGTGCGGCGGCCGCTTGCGCACCGGCGCGAGGATGCGCTCGAGGTCGTCCTTGGCGAGGGTCTCCTTCTCGACGAGCTCGAGCACCATCTGGTCGAGCGCGTCGCGGTACTGGACGAGGATCTCCCACGCCTCGTCGTGAGCGCCCTCGATCAGGTCGCGGACCTCGGCGTCGATGTCGGCGGCGATGTCCTCGGAGTAGTCGCGGGTGTGGCCGTAGTCGCGGCCCATGAACGGCTCGGCGTCGCCGGTGCCGTACTTGACCGCGCCCAGCTTGGTGCTCATGCCGTACTCGGTGACCATCGCCCGGGCCAGCTTGGTGGCCTTCTCGATGTCGTTGGAGGCGCCGGTGGTGGGCTCGTGGAACACGAGTTCCTCGGCCGCGCGTCCGCCCAGGGCGTACACCAGCTGGTCGAGGATCTCGGCGCGGGTCTGGGTGTAGCGGTCCTCGAGCGGCAGCACGAGGGTGTGCCCCAGCGAACGGCCGCGCGGCAGGATCGTCACCTTGTGCACCGGGTCGAGGTTGGGCATGGCCCACGCGGTGAGCGCGTGCCCGGCCTCGTGGTAGGCGGTGACCCGCTTCTCCTTGTCGCTCATCGCGCGGGTCTTGCGTTCGGGCCCGGCGATGACGCGGTCGATGGATTCCTCGAGCGCCTGCGTGGTGATCAGGCGGCCGTTGTTGCGGGCGGTGAGCAGCGCCGCCTCGTTGATGACGTTGGCGAGGTCGGCGCCGGTGAAGCCCGGGGTGCGCCGGGCGATGACGCCGAGGTCGACGTCGGCGGCGAACGGCTTGCCCTTGGCGTGCACCTTGAGCACGGCCTCGCGGCCGATGACGTCCGGCGGGCCGACGGCGATCTGCCGGTCGAAGCGGCCCGGGCGCAGCAGTGCGGGGTCGAGGATGTCCGGCCGGTTGGTCGCGGCGATCAGGATGACGCCGCCCTTGACGTCGAAGCCGTCCATCTCGACGAGCAGCTGGTTCAGCGTCTGCTCCCGCTCGTCGTGCCCGCCGCCCAGGCCGGCGCCGCGGTGCCGACCGACGGCGTCGATCTCGTCGACGAAGATGATCGCCGGCGCGTTGGATTTGGCCTGCTCGAACAGGTCGCGCACCCGGGAGGCGCCGACGCCGACGAACATCTCGACGAAGTCCGAGCCGGAGATCGAGTAGAACGGCACGCCTGCCTCGCCGGCGACGGCGCGGGCGAGCAGCGTCTTACCGGTACCGGGCGGGCCGTACAGCAGCACGCCCTTGGGGATCTTCGCGCCGATGGCCTGGAACTTGGCGGGGCTGGCGAGGAACTCGCGGATCTCCTGCAGTTCCTCGATCGCCTCGTCGGCGCCGGCGACGTCGGCGAAGGTGGTCTTCGGGGTGTCCTTGCTGACGAGCTTGGCCTTCGACCGGCCGAAGCTCATCACCCGGTTGCCGCCGCCCTGCACCTGGCTCATGACGAAGAACAGCACGCCGACGATCAGCAGGATCGGCAGCAGGCTCACCAGCAGCGACAGCCAGGCGTTCTCGTGCGTCACCGAGACGGTGAAGTCGATCGCCTTGCCCTGCGGCCCCGTCGCCTTGTTCAGCGTCTGGAAGACGGTGTTGCCGGCGTCGGCGGGGTACTGGGTGCTGATGTGGGTCGTGCCGTCGAACGGCTTGGCCAGATCCAGCTGTAAGGTCTGTTCCTTGTCCTGCTGGACCGCTTTCGTCACGTTGTGCGACGAGATCTGGCTGAACGCGTCGGTGACGCTGACGCCCTTGTAGCTGCTGTTGCCCGCGAGCAGGTTGGGCAGCACCACGAAGGCGAGCACGATCACGGCGGCCCACAGCCACCATGACCGGAGAAGGCGTTTGCGGTTCATAGTCTCCTGTAGACGAACGGCACGCCGTCCGCGTTCCTCCCGCTCCGTCGAATCCCTGAGGATCGACGGTACACGTCAGCTGCCGTAGACCGCGGGCTTCAGGCGGCCGATGTAGGGCAGATCGCGGTAGCGCTCGGCGTAGTCCAGGCCGTAGCCGACGACGAACTCGTTCGCGATGTCGAAGCCGACGTAGCGCACCGGCACGTGCACCTTGCTGGCGTCGGGCTTGCGCAGCAGGGTCACCACCTCGATCGAGGCGGGCTGGCGCGCGGCGAGGTTCTTCAGCAGCCACGACAGCGTCAGGCCCGAGTCGATGATGTCCTCGACGATGAGCACGTGCTCACCGGCGATGTCGCGGTCGAGGTCCTTGAGGATGCGCACCACGCCCGAGCTCGTCGTCGAGCTGCCGTACGAGCTCACCGCCATGAATTCCAGCGTCGACGGGCGGTCGAGCGCGCGGGCGAGGTCGGACATGAACATCACCGCGCCCTTGAGCACGCCCACCAGCAGCGGCTCGCGGTCGGCGTAGTCGGCGTCGATCGTCGCGGCAAGCTCGGCGGTCCGGGCC
>DASSEP010000078.1:0-14765 GCA_035695205.1 Jatrophihabitans sp.
CACGACCTCGGCCAGCAGGGGGCCGTCCGCGCTGCATTCCAGCGCCTTGGTGTCCGCGCCGTCCAGCGGCTCGGCCGCGGGCGGATCCAACTCGACCGGCGACGGGAAGCCGCCGGAGAGCACCTCGAGCAGCTCGGCGAGTCCGAGCCCGGTCTGTGCGCACACCGGCAGCACCGGGTGGAAGTGCCCCCGCGACACCGCGGTCTCGAGGTCGTCGACGAGCACTTCGATGCCGATGTCCTCGCCCGAGAGGTAGCGATCGAGCAGCGTCTCGTCCTCGCTGTTGTTGATGATCGCCTCGATCAGCGCGCCGCGGGCCTCGTCGATGTCGGCCTCGGCGGCCGGCGACTCCGCGGGCGGGAACCCGTTGGCGTAGTCGTAGCGCACCCCGCTCAGCAGGCCGATGAGCGCGCTCTCCCCGTCGCGGACGTACAGCGGGAGCACCGCCTGCCCGTCGTCGCCGCCGAAGACCCGCTGGCAGGCCTCCACGGTGGCGGGGTAGTTGGCGCGGGGCGCGTCGAGCTTGGTGATGACGACCGCGCGCGGCGTGCCGAGCGCCGCGCACTCCTCCCACAGCGAGACGGTGATGGGGTCGATCTCGTCGGCGGACGAGACCACGAACAGCGCCGCGTCGGCGGCGCGTAGTCCGGCGCGCAGCTCGCCGGTGAAGTCCGGGTAGCCGGGGGTGTCCAGCAGGTTGATGACGACGTTGTCCCAGCGCATCGGGCAGACCGAGAGCGCGACCGAGCGCTGCTGCGCGACCTCCACCGGGTCGTGGTCGCTGACCGTGGTGCCCTCCGGCACCGTCCCGGCCCGTGGGATGACGCCGGTGATTTCGAGCAGCGCCTCGACAAGGGTCGTCTTGCCCGCTCCGGAGTGGCCGACGAGCGCGACGTTGCGGATCTTCTCCGGCCGGTCCGCGGTTTCGAAGGGAGCCGTCGCCGTCTTTCCCGTCTGCTTGACGGCGGCCTTCTTGTTCGACATCGCGCCTCCAGCGAGCTTCCGGTTGGCGCCCTCGGGTGAGGACGCGGGCCGCTCCGCCCATCCTTGCCGATCCTGCGAATTCGACACCCATCTGCAGTCTGGGACAAGCGCTGGCGGCAGATCACTGCCGGGTGCCGGGCGCCGGCTCGCTATCGTGGGGCCGATCACGGTCCCCGCGGCCGGTGCCGTCGGCAGCCGCCGGCGCCGCTGCCTCGACTCTCGAACGGACATCTCTGCAGCGTGCTGAACATCCATGCGCGTGCCGCCGTCTCCCGGGCGCTGGTCCCGCTCGGCAGTGCCCTGGCCAGAGCCGGTGTGACGCCGAACGCGATCACGGTCGTGGGCACGGCGGGCGCGGTAGCCGGCTCGGTCGTGTTCCTCGCCCGCGGCTGGTGGTTCATCGGCACCTGGGTGATCACCTTCTTCGTGCTGCTCGACATCGTCGACGGCGCGGTCGCCCGCGCCCGGGGAACGGGGACGGTGTTCGGCGCCGTGCTCGACTCCTCCTGCGACCGCATCGCCGACGCTGCGGTGTTCGGCGCGATCGCCTGGTATTTCGGCACGCACGGCCAGCGATGGATGCTGCTGGCCGCGCTGCTGTGTCTCGTCCTGGGCTCGCTGACCTCCTACATCCGGGCCCGCGCCGAGGCTGCTGGGCTCACCGCCACGGTCGGCGTCGCCGAGCGCGCCGAGCGGCTCATCATCGTTCTCGTGGGCACCGGTCTGACCGGGCTGCCCGGGGTGCACGTCCCCTACGTGCTGGCCGTAGCGCTGTGGCTGCTCGTGGCTGCCTCGACGATCACCGTCGTCCAGCGCCTGGCGACCGTGCGGGCGCAGTCGCGGCCGACTCGTCCCGCGGAGGCGTGATGCTCGAAAATGCGCGGCACCGCGCGGTCGACTTCGGTTACGCGGCGGGCTGGGGCGTCGTCAGGGGAATGCCGCGCGGCATGTCCGAGCGGGCGTTCCGTGCGGTTGCCGACGCGGCCGCGGTGCGCAACGGCGGCGGCGCGCAGCAATTGCGCAAGAACCTGCGCCGCGTCGTCGGCCCGGCGATGTCGGAGCTGCGGATGGACGCGCTCGTCGGAGCGGCGCTGCGCTCGTACGCCCGTTACTGGCTGGAGACCTTCCGGCTGCCCGCGATGGATCTGGACGCCGTCGCGGCCGGCGCGGACGCGTGCACCTTCGGCGGGGAACACATCTGGCAGGCCCTGGAGCGCGGCAACGGGGCCGTCCTGGCGCTGCCCCACTCGGGCAACTGGGACGTGGCCGGTGTCTGGTTGGTCGACAAGAATGGTCCGTTCACAACGGTGGCTGAGCGGCTCAAGCCGGATTCGCTGTTCGACCGGTTCGTGGCCTACCGGGAGAGCCTCGGCATGGAGGTGGTAGCGCTGACCGGGGGAGAGCGGCCGCCGTTCGACGTTCTCGCCGAGCGGCTGCGGCAGAACAAGGTCGTCTGCCTGCTTGCCGACCGCGACCTGTCGCGTCACGGCATCGAGGTGCAGTTCTTCGGCGAAGCGGCGCGCATGCCCGCGGGCCCGGCGCTGCTGGCGGCCCGGACCGGCGCGTCGCTGCACGCCGTCCACTGCTGGTTCGAGGGCGAGCAGCAGTGGGGGCAGTCGGTGTCGCCGCCGCTCACGCTGCCGGGGGAGCGGTTGCGCGAGCAGGTGGCCGCGGGAACCCAGGCGCTCGCCGACCACTTCGCGGCGAGCATCGCCGAGCATCCCGCCGACTGGCACATGCTGCAGCGGCTGTGGGTGGCCGACCTCCAGGCGCGTCCGCAGCCATCCGCCCCGGCCGCGGCCGGCGCGAACTAGCGGGTCGTCGATGCGAATCGGACTCGTCTGCCCGTACTCGTGGGACATCCCCGGCGGGGTGCAGGCGCACGTGCGCGACCTGGCCGAGAAGCTGCTGGAGCTCGGCCACTACGTGTCGGTGCTCGCCCCAGGGGACGAGGACACCCCGGGGCTGCCGCCGTACGTCGTCGCCGCGGGCAAGGCGGCGGTGCGCATCCCGTACAACGGCTCGGTGGCGCGCCTGCAGTTCGGGCTCGTCGCCGCAGCGCGGGTGCGCCGCTGGCTGCGCGACGGGGAGTTCGACGTCGTCCACGTGCACGAGCCGGCGCCGCCGAGCCTGTCGCTGCTGACCTGCATGATCCACGACGGCCCGATCGTCGCCACATTCCACTCCTCGGTGGTCCGCTCCCGGTTCCTGTCGGCGTTCGACACGGTCCTGCAGCCCTTCCTGGAGAAGATCACCGGCAAGATCGCGGTCTCGCCGGCGGCCCGCAAGGTCATCGTCGAGCACCTCGGCGGTGACGCAGTGGTCATACCCAACGGCGTGGCGGTCGCCCGCTTCGCCGACGCCGCGCCGCTGCCCGGCTACCCGCGGCCGGAGCCGGGTGCGGCCACGGTCGGATTCATCGGCCGCTACGACGAGCCGCGCAAGGGCATGGACGTGCTCATCGCCGCTCTCGAGCGGCTCGTGCCCCGGCGGCCGGGTCTGCGGCTGCTCGTGGCCGGGCGCGGCGATGCGGAGGACTTCGCCGACCAGCTGCCCCGCCCGCTACGCGCGCACGTGCAGCTGCTCGGCCAGGTCAGCGACGCCGACAAGGCCCGCATGCTGCGCAGCGTCGACGTGTACTGCGCGCCGAACACCGGCGGCGAGAGCTTCGGGGTGATCCTGCTCGAGGCGATGGCCGCACGCACCCCAGTAGTGGCAAGCGATCTCGAGGCCTTCCGCCGAGTGCTCGGCGGCGGGCAGGCCGGCCGGCTGTTCCCGACCGGGGATCCGGCCGCGCTCGCAGCAGCGCTGGACGACGTGCTCGACGACTCCGGACTGCGTCAGCGCCTGGTGACTGCCGGGGACAAGGCAGTTGCGCCGTACGACTGGTCGGTCATCGTGGCCGACGTGCTGCGCGTGTACGAGCTGGCGATCGCGGGCGCCGGCGTCTCGGGCTGAGCTCGCCCGCGCACGATTGCCGAGCGGACCGGCGCGCACACGGCTGGGTCGGCCGCCAGCCGCGCTCGTTTAGAGTCAGCGCTCGTGCTGCCCGTTGCCTGGCTGGTCGTCGCCGTGGCCGTCGCGGTCGCGCTCACGACGTGGGTGACGTTCACGCTGACCCGGCTCGACCGCCTGCACGCGCGCGTGGACGCCGCGCAGGCCGCGCTGGACGCCCAGCTCGTCCGCCGCGCGGCCGCGCTGCAGCACGTCGCCGAGTCCCCGGACAGCGGCGCGCCGACCGACCGGCGGTCGGATCTCGACGCCATCGCGTCGCGGGCGCTCGGCTCCGGCGACGCGGCGGCCGGCCGGGAGGCGATCGAGAACGCGGTGGGCCGCGCGGTGGCCGAACTCGCCACTCACTGCCTGCATCCGGCCTCGGCCGAGGAGTTGCGCGAGGCGGCGGCGCGCGTCCGCATCGCCCGGCGGTTCTACAACGACGCGGTGCGCGACACCCGCGCGCTGCGGGCCCGGCGGCTGCCCCGGGTCTTCCACATGGCAGGCCACCGGGCAATGCCGGAGTTCTTCGACATCGACGACACCGTCCCCCCGCCCGCTCCCGGATCGGCGTCGGACGGGCGTGAACAACAAGCCGCCGCGGGAACACTGCCCTCCGGAATCGCGATCGAAGAGGAATGACATGACCCACCGCAGGACTGCCGGCCGACTGCTCGCCATCTTGAGCGTCGGTGCCACCCTGGCCACCGCCGCCTGCACCGGAGGCAGCGCCGCTTCCAGTTCCCCGCCCCCACCGCCGCCGTCCACCAGCCACTCCAGTTCGGCGGCGCCGAAGAAGCCGCCCCAGCGGCCGCAGCCGCACAACCCCTACACCGGGATCGGGCCGGTGCCGAAGACGCCGACCATCGCGGTGAAGATCGACGACACCGAGGCGGGACGCCCGCAGATCGGCATCGACCAGGCCGACATCGTCTACGTCGAGGCGGTCGAGGGCGGGCTGACCCGGTTGGCCGCCATCTTCGGCACCCACAAGCCCAAGGCTGTCGGCTACGTCCGCAGCACCCGGCCCAGCGATCCGGACATGCTGCTGCAGTACGGCAAGATCACCGAGGCGTTCAGCGGCGGTGCGCACGACTCGCTGCCGCGGCTGCGCCGTTCGGGCATCAACGCGTGGAGCCAGGACTCCGGCAAGCCCTACTACCACCGGGCGCCGCACCCGGGCGATCACGGCTACGTCAACGTGGTGCTGAACGTGCGCAAGGTCGCCGCGCACGTCAAGACCCCGCGCCCGCACAGCATCGGCTGGACGTTCAGCAAGTCCCTCGCCGGCGTGGGCAAGAGCAGCCGGGCGCTGCACATCCACACCACCGTCACCGGCTCGTACACGCACGGTACGGCGGTGGACTTCCGCTACGACGCCAAGCTGCACAAGTACGTGCGTTACATCGACGGCCGCCGCCAGTACGCCGCCGACCACAAACCGATCGCGGCGACGAACGTCGTCGTCCAGTACTGCACGGTCAAGTCGCACCCGCAGGACACCGACATCGCCGGGAACCCGTCGCAGTTCACCTACACCGTCGGCAAGGGCAAGGTGCTCGTGTTCCGCAACGGCCGGCGCATCGACGGTACGTGGAGCCGGCCCAAGCTGTCCGCGGGCACCGTGTTCCGCACTGCGAAGGGCCACCCGCTGCCGCTCGCGCCCGGCAACACCTGGGTCGTCCTGGTGCGCCACGGCATCCCCACAACGAGCTGAGCCGGGAGCAGTCCACGACCTGGTCGGCGGCCTGCCGAGCGCGGCCGACGCCCGCCCCGCAGGCCCGTAGAATCGCGGGTATGTCCGAGCACCGCACCGACACACCGAACACCGAACCCGCCGTCGGCACCGCCCGCGTCAAGCGCGGCATGGCCGAGATGCTCAAGGGCGGCGTCATCATGGACGTCGTCACGCCCGAGCAGGCCAAGATCGCCGAGGACGCCGGAGCGGTCGCGGTCATGGCGCTGGAGCGGGTGCCGGCCGACATCCGCGCGCAGGGCGGGGTGGCCCGGATGAGCGATCCGGACATGGTCGAGGGGATCATCTCCGCCGTCTCCATCCCGGTGATGGCCAAGGCACGCATCGGCCACTTCGTCGAGGCGCAGGTGCTGCAGTCGCTCGGCGTCGACTACATCGACGAGTCCGAGGTGCTGACCCCGGCCGACTACGCGAACCACATCGACAAGTGGGCGTTCACCGTCCCGTTCGTGTGCGGGGCCACCAACCTGGGCGAGGCCCTGCGGCGCATCACCGAGGGAGCGGCGATGATCCGCTCCAAGGGCGAGGCGGGCACCGGTGACGTGTCGAACGCCACGACCCACATGCGCAAGATCCGGGCCGAGATCCGCCGCCTGCAGAACCTGCCCGAGGACGAGCTGTTCGTCGCGGCCAAGGAACTCCAGGCGCCGTACGAGCTGGTGCGCGAGGTCGCCACGCTCGGCAAGCTGCCCGTAGTGCTGTTCACCGCGGGCGGCATCGCCACCCCGGCCGACGCCGCGATGATGATGCAGCTGGGCGCCGAAGGCGTGTTCGTCGGCTCGGGCATCTTCAAGTCCGGCAACCCTGCGCAGCGGGCCGAGGCCATCGTGAAGGCGACGACCTTCCACGACGACCCCGACGTCATCGCCAAGGTCTCGCGCGGCCTGGGTGAGGCGATGGTCGGCATCAACGTCGAGGACCTCCCGCAGCCGCACCGCCTCGCCGACCGCGGCTGGTGACCGCCGGCCGGTAACGTCGCTTCCGATGTGCGGAATCGTCGCGGAGTGCGGGTACGCCCGGCCCGCGACTTCTGCGGACGGCGCAGACGATCCACCGGACCCCGACGACGATCCGGCCGAGGCCGCCGAACTCGGCGCGATGCTGGACCGGCTCCTGCACCGCGGGCCCGACGACTCGGGCACCGAGGTGGTCGGCGGCCACTGGATCGGGCACCGGCGGCTGTCCATCGTCGACGTCGCGGGCGGCCACCAGCCGCTGCGGCTGGCCGACGGTTCGGCGCTCATGGTCGGCAACGGCGAGATCTACAACCATGACCGTCTGCGTGACACGCTGCGCGGCCGGCAGCTGCTGACCCGCTCGGACAACGAGGTGGCGCTGCACCTGATCGACCGCGACGGCCCGCGCGCACTGGCCGAGCTCAACGGCATGTTCGCGCTGGTGTTCGCCGGTGCCGACGGCCGGTTCGTCGCGGCGCGCGACCCGGTGGGCATCAAGCCGCTGTACTGGGCCGAGCGCGACGGCCGGCTGCGGTTCGCATCCGAGATGCACGCCTTCGAGCCGTCATGGCAGCCGTTCGTCGAGCCGTTCCCGCCGGGCTGTTTCTGGACGCCGGAAGCCGGCGTGGTGCGTTTCGCGCATGCCGTACCGGACACCGTCTTCGACCCGGCGGCGCCGCCGCCCGCGGACGTGCGCAGCGGTACCCGGGACGTCCTCGTCGACGCGGTGCGCCGGCAGTTGATGGGCGACGTGCCCGTCGGCGTGTTCCTTTCCGGCGGGCTCGACTCGTCGCTGATCGCGGCCATCGCCGCCGCCGAGCTGCGTGACCGCGGCGAGCGCCTGCGCACCTTCGCCGTCGGCACCGCCGACAGTCCGGACCTCGCCGCCGCGCGCCTGGTGGCCGAGCACGTCGGGAGCCTCCACCACGAGGTCGTCTACGACGCCGAGCAGGCCCTGGAGGCGCTGCCGGGCGTGGTGCGCACCATCGAGTCCTTCGACCCCGCCCTGGTGCGCAGCGCCGTTCCGAACTACCTGCTGGCCCGCGAGACGGTGCGCACCGTGAAGGTCGTCCTCACCGGCGAGGGTGCTGACGAGCTGTTCGCCGGGTACCGGTACATGCGGGCGCTCGACGACCCGCAGGAACTGCACGACGAGCTCGAACGGGCCGTCGCGGGCCTGCACAACCTCAACCTGCAGCGCGCCGACCGGGTCACCATGGCCCACTCGCTCGAGGCCCGCGTGCCGTTCCTCGACCGGGAAGTGATCGACTGGTCGCTGCGGCTGCCGCCGCAGCTGAAGGTGCCGGGCGAGGGGAAGATGGAGAAGCAGCTGTTGCGCGAGGCGTTCGCCGGCTGGCTGCCCGACGAGGTGTTGTGGCGGGTCAAGGCGCAGTTCGGTGACGGCTCCGGCGCCCGCGACGCGCTGTCGGACACCGTCGAGCGGGCCGTCACCGACACCGACTTCGCGTCCGAGCGCGACGCGGTGAACCCGCCGCTGCGCACGAAGGAGGAGCTCGCCTACTACCGCGAGTGGCGCCGCTGGCTGCCGGGCATCGACGCCGAGCGCACCCTGACCCGATTCGCGACCGCCTAGGACGACGACCTTGCCGACCATCGGAGTGTTCGCCCTGCAGGGCGACGTACGAGAGCACCTGCGCGCGCTGACCGACTGCGGCGCCGAGGCGGTGCTCGTGCGCCGTCCCGAGGAACTCGCCAAGGTGGACGGCCTGGTCCTGCCCGGCGGCGAATCCACCACGATGGTCAAGCTGGCCCGTACCTTCGAGCTGCTCGACCCGCTGCGCGAGCGCATCGCCGACGGCCTGCCGGTGTACGGCTCGTGCGCCGGCATGATCCTGCTCGCCGACCGGGTCGACAACGCCGGCTCGCCGCTCGAGACCACAGTGGGTGGCATCGACATCACCGTGCGCCGCAACGCGTTCGGCCGGCAGGTCGACTCATTCGAAGAGGACCTCGCGATCGACGGCCTCGACGGCGAGCCGATGCGCGCGGTGTTCATCCGCGCGCCGTGGGTGCAGCAGGTCGGGCCGTCGGCGACCGCGATCGGGCACGTCGCCACCGGCGCGCATGCGGGCAAGGTCGTCGCCGTCCGGCAGGGCAATCTGCTCGCGACCTCCTTCCATCCGGAACTCACCGGGGACGGCCGAGTGCACGCGTTGTTCTGCCGGATCGTGCGCGACGCGCTCGGCAATGCCGGCTGAATCGTTGCGAGCGCGTCGGGGGCGCCTCGCTCAGACGCGCGAGGCCGTCGCCGCGGCGCTGTGGCCCGTACCCATTGCGATCGCCGCGGTCGCCGTCGTTGCCGGGCTGATGCTGCCGACGCTCGACGGCGCCGTGGATGCGCAGCTGCCGTCGGCGGTCCGGTCAGTGCTGTTCGGCGGCGAGGCCGACGAGGCACGGCAACTGCTCTCGGCGATCGCCACCGGACTCATCACGACGGTGTCACTGGTCTTCTCGCTGACCGTGGTCGTGTTCCAGTTGGCGTCCAGCCAGTACTCGCCGCGGCTGCTGCGAGTGTTTCCGCGCGACACGCAGGTGCGAATCACGCTGGGTGTGCTGGTCGGGTCCTTCTGCTACGCGCTGGCGGTGCTGCGCAACGTGCGATCCGACGCGGTGCCGCGCATCGCCGTCACCGGCGCGTTCGTGCTCACCGTTGCGGCCGCGATACTGCTCGTCGCCTTCCTCGGCCACCTGGTCCGGGAGCTGCGGGTCGAAACCATGATGAAGCGAGTGCATGCCGAGCAGAACCACATCGAGGCGAGCCTGCTCGACGGGATGGCCGGCGGCGTCGCGAACGGGGCGCCGGTCGATATGGACGAGACGCCGCCGCACCTGGTGCCCGCGCGGACCTCGGGCTTCCTCGTGGCGGTCGACGAGCAACGGCTGGTGGCTGCCGCGGTGCGCTACGGCATCCACATCCGGGTGTTGCGGGTCGTCGGTGCCGCGATCACGCGCGGGACCCCGCTGATCGAGTGGCGTCCCCTTCCGCAGAGCTCGGACGCGGAGATCGACGCCGAGACGGTGGCCGAGAGCGTCCGCTGCGCGGTGGTGATCGGCTACGAGCGCACCGCGACACAGGATCTCGGCTACGGCATCCAGCAGCTCGTCGACATTTATGTCCGTGCGCTGTCGCCGGCCATCAACGACCCGACCACGGCGGTGTCGTCCATCAGCCACCTCGGGGCGGTGCTCGCCGGGCTGGCCGAGAAGGATCTGGCGCCGCGCCGCCTGGCCGACCCGGACGGACTCGAGCGGGTCCGCGTCCCGGTTCCCGACTACCGGACGCTGCTCGAAGTGGCGCTCGGCCCGGTGCGCACCTACGGCAAGTCCGATGTCGTCGTCGTGAGCCGGGTCGCCGAGGTGCTCCGCGATCTCGGCTGGGTGGTGCGCACCCGCGAGCAGCGCGACGCCGTCGAGGAGCAGATCGAGCGCCTCGAGCGTGCCGGCGACTGCGGGCTCGAGCACACGTTCGATCGGGATCGTCTGCGGGCCGGCGCCGCCCAGGCACGCGACGCCCTGGCCGGCACGTGGAGCGCACAGGAGTCCTGGAGTTCCTGGAGCTAGCCGGGCACGGGCTGAGCGGACGGCCGCAGCAGGCGTCGTCGGTAGGATGGACCCGACGACACACCGACGAGGACGGAGCGCGGAGCGCAGTGAGCGGCCACTCCAAATGGGCGACGACCAAGCACAAGAAGGCCGTCATCGACGCCAAGCGCGGCAAACTGTTCGCGAAGCTGATCAAGAACATCGAGGTTGCTGCGCGCACCGGGGGCGGTGACCCGGACGGCAACCCCACGCTGTACGACGCCATACAGAAGGCGCGCAAGAATTCGGTGCCGGTCGACAACATCGATAGGGCCGTCAAGCGCGGCTCCGGCGCCGAGGCGGGCGGCTCCGACTGGCAGACGATCATGTACGAGGGCTACGCGCCGAACGGCGTCGCCGTGCTGATTGAGTGCCTCACCGACAACCGCAACCGTGCCGCGATGGAGGTCCGCACGGCCATGACCCGCAACGGCGGTTCGATGGCCGACCCCGGCTCGGTGTCGTACCTGTTCAACCGCAAGGGCGTTGTCATCGTCCCCGACACCGGGTTGAACGAGGACGACGTCCTGATGGCCGTGCTCGACGCCGGCGCCGAGGAGGTCAACAACCTCGGCGACTCCTACGAGGTGATCAGCGAGGCCACTGACCTGGTACCTGTGCGCACCGCGCTCCAGGATGCCGAGATCGAATACGACTCGGCCGAGACGCAGTTCGTGCCCAGCGTGCAGGTGCCCCTCGACGAGGACGGCGCGCGCAAGGTGCTGCGGTTGGTGGAAGCGCTCGAGGATCTCGACGACGTGCAGAACGTGTACGCGAACTTCGACGTCAGCGACGAGGTGCTCGAGGCCGTCGGCGCCGAGTGACGGCCGTGCCCCGGGGCACCTCAGTGCTGACGGGGTAGGTGCCGGCCGACGAACCGCAGCGCGGCCGGACGGCCACGCCGCGCAGCCGCTGCTGATGACCCCAGATCCGGTGGCGCCGGAAGTCCTGCGCGTCGTCGAAGGCGCCCGCCGCGCTCTGCCAGCCGTGGTGCCAGACCGCCGGGCTTTCCGCGACGACCACGCTGACCCTCTGGCGAGCAACGCTGCCCGGCGGGTGATCATGCGCGCAGCCTGGTGGGCAGATGCTGTGAAATCAGCGTGCGCCGAGCGGCGCGTTGCTCCAGAACTTGAAGAACTGCGAGCCGAGGAACTGCAGCAGCTCCGTGCCGCCCATGCCGCGGTAGATGGCGTCGACGAGGTCGAAGAAGGCGTTACGCAGCGGTGTGGCGTAGAAGAGCAGCACCAGGACGACCAGCAGGCCCCAGGGCTTGACCTTGTCGCCGATGCGCCGGGTCTCGGCGTCGAGGTAGGGCTCGGCGATCGCATACCCGTCCAGGCCGGGGATCGGGACGAGGTTGAGGATCGCCGCGGTGATCTGCAGGAAGCCGAGGAACGCCAGCCCCGCCCAGAACCGGACGTGCGACCCCGACGTCTGGTTCGCCGAGATCAGGACGAGCGCGACGGCGAAGACGATGTTCGTGAGCGGCCCGGCCGCGGCGGCGAGAGCGCGCATGTGCTTGCTGCGGAACGACGAGGTGTGCAGGTAGACCGCCCCGCCGGGCAGCGCGAACCCACCGCCGATGATCGCGACGAGGGGCAGCAGGATCGACAGCACCGGATGGGCGTACTTGAACGGGTTCAGGGTGAGGTAGCCCTGCGCCTCGACGCTGCGGTCCCCGGCCCGGTACGCCGCGTAGGCGTGGGCGAACTCGTGGAAACACACGGTCACGACCCAACCGCCCAGCACGAGCAGCAGCACCCCGAAGTCGCCGAACCGGGAGCTCACCCCCTGCTGGGTCCAGGCGATGACGGCGCCGAGCGCCGTGATCGCGAGCACGACGAGGAACAGCGGGCTGGGCCGGACGGCGCGACGCCGCTTCCCCAGCTCGTACAACGACATGGCTCGACGCTACTGGACGGCGGCGTGTTGTCCGGCCGGTCGCGCGCTGCGCCGCCTAGGGTTGGCATCGAACGGCCGTTCGAGAATGGGGTGCGCAGGTGCGGGTGCTCGGCGTGGATCCGGGGCTGACCCGCTGTGGCATCGGGGTGGTCGACGGCGCGCCGGGCCGCCCGCTCTCGTTGGTGCACGTGACGGTGGTGCGAACCCCCGCCGACGCCCAGTTCGGCGCGCGGCTCGTGGCGCAGGCCGACGCGATCGGGGCGGTGATCGCCGAGTTCGGCCCGGACGTCGTCGCAGTCGAGCGGGTCTTCAGCCAGCACAACGTGCGCACCGTCATGGGCACCGCCCAGGTCGCCGGGCTGGCCGTCGTCGCGGCCACCCGGGCCGGCATACCCGTGGCGCTGCACACGCCGAGCGAGGTCAAGGCGGCGGTCACCGGCTCCGGGTCCGCGGGCAAGTCGCAGGTCGGCGCGATGGTGACCCGACTGCTGCGACTGTCCGACGTCCCGAAACCCGCCGATGCCGCCGACGCGTTGGCCCTGGCGATCTGCCATGTGTGGCGCGGAGGTGCGCAGGCCCGGCTGGCGGCCGCGTCCGCCGCCGGGAGAGCCTGCCGACCGGAGGTGAATGCGCGGTGACCGAGCCGCTGACCGCTATCCGCGATCCGCGGACGCTTCGCGAGCGATACGCCGACCCGCAGGCGGCGCGCGACCGGGCCGAGGCGCTTCGCCGGGAGATCCGCGAGGCGCCCGACGAGGTTGCCGAGCTGATCGCCCGCGCCGAGCTCGTCGACGTCCTGCGCGTTCTCGGCGATCTCGACAACGCCCTGCACGAGGCGCGGGCGGCCGCCGACCGTGCGGAGATCGCCGGTACCGGCCCACAGCAGCACACCGCCCGGGTCCGGCTCGCCCACGTCCACCAGTGGCGGGGCGAGTTCGCGGAGTCGAACGTCGAGTACACCGAATTGCTCGCCGCGGCCGGGCAGTTCGGGCCCGTCATCGAGGCGTTCACGCATCAGCACGCGGGTGAGAACGACTTCGAGCAGGGGCATTGGGCCGACGCCGTCGCGCATTTCGAGCGGGCGCTGCGGCTTCGCGCCGATCTGGAGCTGCCGGACGAGGAGTTGGAGCCCTCGCGGGTGTGCCTGTCCGCGGCCCGGCAGCGGCTCCAGGACGGCCCGGCCGACGAAGGGAAGCGGGAATGATCGCCAGCGTGCGCGGGACCGTCGCCGCCGTCGCCCCCGACGGTGCTGTGGTCGAGGTCGGGGGAGTCGGTCTCGCCGTCGCCTGCTCGCCCGGCACGCTCGCCCGGCTGCGGGTCGGCGAGACCGCCCGGCTGGCGACCAGCCTCGTGGTGCGCGAGGACTCGCTCACCCTGTACGGCTTCGCCGACGACGACGAGCGGGCGCTGTTCGAGCTGCTGCAGACCGCCAACGGCGTCGGGCCCAAGCTCGCGCAGACCATGCTCGCCGTGCACCCGCCCCGCGAGCTGCGGCGCGCGATCGCCACCAGCGACCTCGCGTCGCTGACGAAGGTGCCCGGCATCGGCCGCAAGGGCGCCGAGCGCATCGTGCTCGAGTTGCGCGACCGCGTCGGCGCGATCGACGGCGGTGACGGTCTCGGCGCCGGCATCGAGGCAGGCGCCGGCGTGGTCGCGGTGGCGCCGTGGCGCGATCAGCTCGCCCACGCGCTCGCCGGTCTCGGTTTCTCGGCCAAGGAGGCCGGCGACGCCATCGAGATCGTCGCCGTCGAGATCCCCGAGGGCAGTCAGCCGGACGTCTCCGCCCTGCTCCGAAAGAGCATCCAGCTCCTCGGCCGAGCCCGATGACCGAGGACGACGAGCTGAGAGCTCGCGCCGAACGAATCGAGCTTGCGTCCCGATCGCAGGACGGCCCCGAGCGCAGCGAGTGGGCAAGACCGGATCCGCTTTCGCCGGATGAGTCAGACATCGAGGCGTCGCTGCGCCCGAAGCGGCTCGAGGAGTTCGTCGGGCAGGCGAAGGTGCGTGAGCAGCTGCAGCTGGTGCTCGAGTCGGCGTTGCGCCGCAACCGCCCGCCCGACCACGTCCTGCTGTCCGGGCCGCCCGGGCTCGGCAAGACCAGTCTGGCGATGATCATGGCTGCCGAGCTGGGCAGCGCGATCCGGGTGACGAGTGGCCCGGCGATCGAACGCGCGGGCGACCTCGCCGCGCTGCTCACCAGCCTCACCGACGGCGAGGTGCTGTTCATCGACGAGATCCATCGCATCGCCCGGCCCGCCGAGGAGCTGCTCTACATGGCGATGGAGGATTTCCGGGTCGACGTCGTGGTGGGCAAGGGGCCGGGTGCCACCGCGATCCCGCTCGATCTGGCCGCGTTCACCCTGGTGGGCGCGACGACGCGTGCCGGGTTGCTGACCGGGCCGTTGCGCGACCGGTTCGGCTTCACCGCGCACATGGACTTCTACGAACCGGCCGAGCTGGAGCGGGTGCTGCACCGCTCGGCCGCGCTGCTGTCGGTGGAGCTCCGCCCCGAGGGCGCTGTCGAGATCGCGCGCCGGTCGCGCGGCACGCCGCGTATCGCCAACCGGCTG